>NZ_BTGG01000007.1:0-293042 GCF_042848195.1 Alteromonas sp. MTD1 | reverse complement strand
ACAATAAAAAGCAACGCCTGCTGAAATGAGCGAAAGATTATGTTTTTGAATATTAGCGAACAGCCTTTTTAGCACTGCCCACCAATCATTAGCGCGAAAATCAAGCAATAAATTGGCGCGCACACCGTGCTGTTTTGTCATCGTCTTCAAATCCTTACATTTTGTATTTACTACTAATGCAATGATTGAACGGATTAACAAAGTTAAATCAACGCTGTGGGTTCACGCTATTACTTCTGCTTAAATCCAAAGCCAGGTTTTTCCTCGCGCTCAAGCATTTCAAAGAATTTTTTAAACCTGCGCTCGCGAGTTTCTGCTTTTTTCGCAGTGCTTAAGCCATAAGCAATAGAATATAGGCTACTTTTGTTGAGCGTGTTGTAAAACCCGCTAACTTTGGGGTTTTGTTGTACCGCTTTTAAAAAATCATCGGGAATTTTCATTTCACTTGCAGGCGCATAAGCGTTTTCCCATCTTCCGTCAGCTTTCGCCGCGTTTACTTCAGCAAGCCCAGCGGGCTGCATTTTTCCTTGTGAAATAAGCTTTGCAACATGTTCTGTATTTCTTTTCGACCATCCGCTTCTGGCTTTTCTTGGTGTGATTCTTTGCAAGTATGCTTTGTCATCAAGCGATTTTTTTACCCCGTCTATCCAGCCGTAACACAGTGTTTCGAGTACTACGTCGTTCCACGTAACGCTTGGTACTTTAGAGGCTTTTTTATAAATTTTTACAAACAGCTCATCTTCACTTTTATGGTTTTTTTGCAACCATGCATTTAATGCCTCAGGCGTTTCAAATGCTTGAATTTTATCTGGGTTGGGCAAGCTCATTTTAATAACCCCAAGGTGCATCAGGTGCGGCAATAGGCGCTGAAAGATCAAAGTCTACCTGCACCTCTCTAGCTGGGCGAATTAGGCGATAGCTAAAGCGGTTTGGGTAAATCATTATTTGCCATACGTTATCGATTGATGCGGTTATGCCAGAGGAAATAAATAATTGCTTTGAATAAGCGTCTGCGGGAAACGACTGAAGCTCAGCATAGCCCGCATCAATAGTATGACCGCCATACATGGTTGATTTGTGATAACTACCATCTTCATGTCGATGATCGTGCTTTAGCATTAGTCCTGCGCCTGTTTTGGTGATTATCCACGTACGCGAGGCGTCGTCGCCTACATGAAACGGAATAAATAACTGTGAATCCGTACACTCGCGTACATGCATGACAAGTTTTGCTCCACCAAAAGTGCCTGATTGGTTTTGTGCAGCTAAATTATCTTTTGAAACTTTTCCTTCAAAGGCTTTCCCGCAGTGCGCCGCAATAGCGTTAAAAAAGGCATCGTGAGTGGGAATGGAAACCAAGGGGGCAGGGCCTTTTGCTGAAACTGATTTTTGTGATGCTGCTGGCGCCGAATCGGCGTGAAGCTTTGTGGCAACCACACAAAGTAAGAAAAATAATATGTTTTTCATTAATGAAATCTTCTGCGAGTTAACTATTTACTACGTGTTCTACACTAAAACTATGAATGTTCATATTACTGATTGGCAAATTGCATGTGCTCCAAACTTACCATTAGTTTTATGAAGTGAGGGCAATTAGCCAAATAAAGTATGTCGCTTGGCTTATGCGTTTTAGTCTATCAACAAGCAACTGCGAGCTTAGGATACTTACGTTGTGCTGCTTCGGCACAATAAACCAGACGCAATTAATCTAGCACATAAAAAATCACAATAATTGGGTGGGAATACAAAATGTCTAACGAATTTTCAGGTAAAACAGCCATCATTTCAGGTGCAGCAGGTGGAATAGGTTTGGCGCTAGCCGAAGCACTAGCGCAGCAAGGAATGAACATTGTGATGGGCGATATTGATGCGGCCGCACTTGCTGAATCAGGTGATGCGCTGCGTGCAAAGGGATACAATGTACTAACGTGTGCACTAGATGTTACCAACTACGCACAATGGGAAGATGTGGTATCCAACGCTACTGCTGAATTCGGTAAGGTTCACATGGTGGTTAACAACGCTGGTGTAGGCGGAACTCCCGGTAAAATTGAAGATACCGAGCATGAAACGTGGCAATGGGTAATGGATGTAAACGTTATGGGTGTACTTTATGGCGCACAAGCATGTGTGCCGGCAATTAAGGCTCATGGCGAAGGTGGTTGGGTGCTTAATGTCGCGTCTATGGCTGGCATGATGGGAATGCCATATGCTGGTGCATACTGTGCTTCTAAAGCGGCAGTAGTGTCGATGACAGAAAGCTGGTTTGCAGAGCTACAGCCACATAATATTCATGCGTCGGTGCTGTGCCCGGCGTTTGTGAAAACACGTATTCATGAGTCTTACCGTAATCGCCAAGAAAAGTATGCCGTGGCTGCCGAAAAGCGTATTGATAAGGAAAAGCTGCAGGCGGGAGCGAAAGCCGCAACAATGGCTGTAGAGTCTGGCATTCCTGCATCAATGCTAGCTGAACGTGTGGTAGAGGCACTTGTTTCGAAGCAAATATATATTTACACGCACCCCAATTATCGCAAAGTCACCGCTGGCCGATTTAAAGCTATCGATAAAGCATTTGTAGATTCAGAACAAAGCCCCACGGTCGGACATCTAATTAACGACGATATTGTTACTTTTTAAATTACCTTTAAACAGTGCATGTGGTCGTCATTCACTTCGACCACATACTTTTTTCTGTTTTCTGAACTCCTGCTTGTAAGCATTTCTCATATTTATTATTTGTCACATTTCATTCACATTAAACCGCAATTTTCGTTCACTGGTCGTGTGAACAATTGAATATTTACGCTATTTTCAGTATTGCTATAAAGTAACAAATATAAAAACACCAAACTCACTTGGACAACAATAATGAAGAAGCTCCTTAAAGCGGCAGTAGCTGTGTCGGTTGCGCTTGCGTGCGTGCCAGCATTTGCACAAGAAACTGATAAAAAAGAAGAAGAGGCTATTTTTAGTAGCGCAACGTTTAAAGCCATGGAATTAAGAAGTATTGGTCCGGCTTATATGTCAGGTCGAATTGCTGATATTGCCATTGACCAAAACAATCCTTCTACATGGTATACCGCTGTGGGTTCAGGTGGAGTTTGGAAAACCACCAATGCAGGTACTACATGGGAACCTATTTTTGATCAGCAGGCCGTTTATTCTATTGGCGACGTAACTATTGCGCCAAGTAACTCAAATATTATTTGGGTAGGTACAGGCGAAAATAACGGTGGTCGTCACATCAGTTTTGGTGATGGTGTTTACAAATCTCTAGATGGCGGTAAAACGTGGAAAAACATGGGGCTTGAAAAGTCTGAGCACGTTTCTGACATTATCATTCACCCCACAAATCCTGACATTGTCTGGGTATCGGCTCAAGGCCCACTGTGGACAGGTGGCGGCGAGCGAGGTTTGTATAAAACTGTGGATGGTGGTGAAACTTGGAAGCAGGTGTTAACGCCAGCTGATGAGTGGACCGGTGTTACATCACTGCTTATCGACCCTAGAAACCCAGATAAACTGTACGCAGCAACATGGGCACGTCAGCGTACTATTGCTGCCTATGTAGGTACTAACGAAGGTGCTGGTATTCACACGTCGAACGACGGTGGCGAAACCTGGACCGAACTAAAAACAGGCCTGCCTACAGGCAATATGGGTAAAATTGGTATGGCTATTTCACCAATGAACCCAGACGTACTTTACGCCACTATTGAAACCGACAACCGCAAAGGCGGTTTTTATCGTTCGGAAAACCAAGGGGCAAGCTGGACTAAAATGTCTGATGAAGTGGGCGGAGGAACTGGCCCTCACTACTATCAAGAAATCTTTGCAGACCAACACCAGTTCGACCGTGTTTATATTGCTAGTAACTACAGCAAAGTCAGTGATGATGGTGGTAAAACATGGACGCCAATTAACACCAAGCGCAAGCACGTTGACGACCATGCAATGGCATT
The DNA here is from genome assembly GCF_042848195.1 of Alteromonas sp. MTD1. Lineage (NCBI taxonomy): Bacteria > Pseudomonadati > Pseudomonadota > Gammaproteobacteria > Alteromonadales > Alteromonadaceae > Alteromonas > Alteromonas sp. MTD1. The sequence continues at coordinate 289,080 of NZ_BTGG01000007.1, read as the reverse complement.
CCACCCAACCGATCCAGATTTTGTATTGATGGGCAGTGATGGTGGCATTTATATGTCGCACGACCGTATGGCAAACTGGCGCTTTATGGCAAACCTGCCGCTAACCCAGTTCTACAAAGTGGCACCCGATGACGCTACACCGTTCTACAACGTGTATGCTGGTGCGCAGGATAACTCTACTCAAGGCGGCCCTTCACGCACGAATCGCAAAGAAGGTATTAAGAACAAAGACTGGTTCTTAACGCTAGGTGGTGATGGACATCAACCTGCAGTAGAGCCTGGCAACCCAGATATTATGTATTCACAGTGGCAGCAAGGTAACTTAGTGCGTGTTGACCGCACTACCAAAGAAGGCGTTTACATTAAGCCTCAACCGTTACCGGGCGACCCTGCAGAGCGTTTCAATTGGGATGCGCCAATTAATGTATCTGCACACGATCCTGCGCGTATTTACTTTGCGTCGCAGCGCGTATGGCGCTCAGATAATCGCGGTGACAGCTGGACCGCTATTTCAGGCGATTTAACTAAGTACGAAAACCGTATGCACATGCCTATGATGGGGCGCACTTGGTCGGTAGAAGCTGGCTGGGATTTATACGCCATGTCAGAGTTCCACACCATTGCTAACTTCGCTGAAAGCCCAGTGAACGAAGACGTACTGTGGGCGGGTACTGATGACGGTATTATTCAGGTAACAAGCAACGGCGGTAAGTCGTGGAAGAAAATTGAGCTAAGCACTATTGAAGGTATTCCTTCAACGTCTTACGTAAACGATATTCGTGCTGACCTATTTGATGAAAATACCGTTTACGTAGCACTAGATAACCACAAGTACGGCGACTACAAACCTTATTTAATTAAGTCTACCGACTTAGGTGCTACCTGGACTTCACTAGCAGACAAGCTTCCAGAGAAGCACTTGGTGTGGCGTATTGTGCAAGACCATGTAAACAAAGACCTTATGTTTGTTGGTACTGAGTTTGGTATTTTCTTTACCGTAGACGGTGGTAAAGCGTGGGTTGAACTTGAAGGTGGTATGCCTACCATTTCAACGCGCGATGTGAAAATTCAGCGCAGAGAAAATGACCTAGTTGCAGGCACATTCGGTCGCGGTATTTACATTCTTGATGACTATGCGCCACTGCGTGAGCTAAACGAAGAAGCGCTAGAGCAAGATGCCTTGCTATTTGCCCCTAGCCGCCCCGTTAAGTGGTTTAATTTAGACGACAATCACACTGACTCAGACGGTGATGACCGCTACGTTGCTGAAAACCCAGAGCACGGTGCAACGCTTACTTACTACCTGAAAGACAGCATTTTAACAGCGAAGGAAAAACGTCAAGAAGCCGAGAAAAAGCTGATTGAAGACAAGCAATATCCTAAGTATCCAAGCTGGGACGCGGTTGAAGCTGAGCTTGAAGAGGCTGCACCTGCTGTATATCTTGAAATAAAAGATAGCAGTGGTGATGTGGTTAATCGTGTAGCGGGTAGCGTGAAAAAAGGTCTACACCGTGTAACGTGGGATATGAAGTATGCGTCTTCAATTCCTCTTACCAGCAAAAATGCGAAAAACAATGGCCTAATGGCATTGCCAGGTAAGTATAGCGCAACCTTGTTTAAGCGTGAAGATGGTAAAGTGTCGCAGCTTGCCGAGCCTGTAAGCTTTGAATTGACCTCTATTTACAAAGGTGCACTTGAAGGGGCTTCTGCTCGCGACATTAAAGCGTACAGAGCATCGCTAACCGCTGCACAAAAACGCGCTATGTCGTCGTCTGCTGTGCTGAAAGATGTTAAAGCAACAATGGAGCTGCTGCGGGTTGCGATTGACCGTACGCCATCTAACGTTCAAAAACTTGAGTCGACCTATGCGAGTTTGCATAGCGAAATAAACAGCATTAATAACGTGCTATACGGGCTTGAAGCAAGAAACCGTAAAGGCATTAAACCTGCAAACGTTATGAGCCGTTTAGGCTATGCGACTTCAGCGCTTTGGTCGTCTTATGGTCCAACGCAGCAGCATAAAGACCAGCTTGGCTATGCTAACGATGGCTTAGATGATGTGGTTAAACGCATTAAAACACTTCAAGAGAAATCGTTACCTGCACTACAAGAGCGTATTGTTAAAGACGGTGGCCCTTGGACATCTGGCTTAACAGTAATTACCAAGTAGTTAACGCTAAGAAGTAGTTAACGCTCCAAAGCGGTTAACGCTTTAAAGCAATAGTGTAATTACAAAGCACAAACGGCAGCCTTAGCGCTGCCGTTGTTTTTATACCTATTATCTGTTTTTAATTTTGAGTAAGTTCGTTTTTGTGAAGATAAGTAAAAAGCTAAGTGCTATTTTGAAGCGCTTGGTTTATCTATTTGTATGGTGCGTGATAACGCACAGTACAGGCGCTTATGCCACACTGAACCTTGATAATATTGAGCGTTTTACGGTGGTTGCCACACCAACACTTGTTAACGATAACCTTGCTTCAATTGCGCCACAATATCGCTACGATGCCTCAAATATTGCATTGCCGTTGCATGTAAACGATATTCTTGTTCAATCTCCTTCAGTGACGCTAAATGGGCAAGGCGGACAGATTCAAAACATCAATATTCGCGGCTTTTCACGCTGGCGAATTCAGTCATTAATTGATGGCGTACCTGTTATAAGTGACAGACGAGCGGGCAGTAGTATTGGCTTTGTTCCGCCATCGCTTATTGATAGCGTGCAAGTAAGTACAGGGGGCACTTCAACCTATTTAGGCTCTGGTGCCATTGGCGGTGCCATAAACCTGATGTTCGCTGATAGGCTTAAGCCCACACTTCGCATAGGCTATGATACAAACCAGTCGATGCAGGCATATCAATTTGCAGGTGGCGGAGATACTACAGATTTTATGCTATCTCATCGCACTGCCAACAATGGCAGCGACGCCAAAGGTAACTCGCTGTTCGATCAATTTACCCAATCTACGTTGTTCTTGCGTTATAACCCTACATCCTCTGTAAACTTCAAACACAGCACAGGTGCTAATAAAAAAGCGAGTAAAAACCCTGTTACATCGGCATGGACGCTTTTTAGCAATAACAGTGACATAGGTAAATCGAGCAGTGATTTCCCAGAGCGTAGAATTACCGAGTACCCTACGAATAAGCACTGGATAGGTAAAGTTCAGTTCGAATTTAATACCACTAATACTGATATTGATGCTGATATATGGTGGCATACCTCAAATTTAGATACTGAAACGCTTCGCCCTGCCCAGCGTATTAACAAAAGCAACAGTGACGCTTCTGACTTCGGGGGCAGCATACGCGGAAATACGTTAGGAAGTTATACACCATCGTTTTTAAATGAATGGAATGTTGATTGGCAAATACAAGTGCGCGGACGTGAAAATGTTGCCATTAATGAAACTGAATTCGCTATTGATGAAGTGTATTCACAATCTGAATTGCAACCGGATCCGCAAAAGCAACGAGACAACCACGAGACTTTGGTGTTTGAGCGACAAACTTTAAACGCAAGTGAATACAACATAGCAGGCTTGCTAGATACCTCGCGCACTTTAGATAACACCACATACGCTTTTGGGGCTAGGGTAGACTGGCAGCATCAACGTAATCAAAACCACAATCAACCTGATAGCCAAAGCTCTATTCAGAGTCTTGGGCAGAGTGGTGATCAGAGAATTGAGCAAAGTAGTAACGCTTACGCTACCAATTTAAGCGGTTTTGTGGGCATTAAGCATGCGGTAAATCGTCATCTTTATTCTAATGTTCACCTTTCAACTGCATTTAGAAACCCATCTCTTGTTGAGCGATTTTTTAGCGGTGAAACGCCTCGTGGTTCTGTTTTAGGAAATAGCGGTTTGCGCACCGAACAGGCCACAAACATTCAAGGCGGTTTGTACTTTAAAAAGAAAGCGAAAGCTAACGCGGTAAGTGCTGCGGTAGAAGTGTTTCATCAACGTATCAGCAACTATATTGAGCGACGCAGTATTGATGAAAACACGCTAACGTACCGTAACCTTAATAGTGCGGTTATTCGTGGTATTGCTTACACATTATCGTGGGAGCCATTGAACACATCTTGGCGCTTTAACACAGCAGGCGCATTTATAAGTGGTAAAGATGATAGTGGCGCGCGTATTGCCGATATTCCGCCTCGTCATGCTGAGGTTTCAGCGCAATACACATATGACGATGCTACGCTGTTTAGCACACTACGCTACCGTGCCAGCAAGACAGATATTGGCGATGGCGAACGCACATTACCTGATGTATATACGCTTGATGTGGGCGCCAACTTTTCGCTTAGTAATAATTTGTCGGTCGCCTTAAGCGTGCGCAATGCAACCAACCAGCACTATTACACAACAGCCGATGATCGCGCGGCTTTTGCACAAGGAAAAAGTATACAAGGGGCGTTAACACTACTGCTCTAACGCCAAGCTTGTTCACGCATGCTCGTCAATACATGTTTTAAGGGCCAGTTAGCTATCTAAGCGGTCTCGTTGCGTTCGATAGTGGCGTTTAAGGTACTTACTTTTTAACGTTGTAATAAGCATAACCATACCGGTTATCCACAAAACGAAAAGAAGCACGGCTGCAGGCAAGAAAAGCCACAACTTAGCGCCTTCAAAAAACCAGCTGCCATCGTGAATAGCTTCAATGGTGTCGGTGCGGCGATAGGCAACCTGCAATACCTCTGCCGTTTGTGCGTTAAGCTGCACTTCCCAGCGGTTCTTGCCGCGTACTTTTATAATGCCTTTGCTAGGGCGAACGTCTAGGCGGTCAATGTCATCCCAGCTTTTTAGGCCAGCTTTTGGCACGGTTTGTAATGCTTGGATTATGGCTTCAAATTCAATTGTAGGCGCGCTTTGCCCTATTTTTTGTGTAGGCGGCTGTAGCCAGTCGAATTCTTTCTTCACCTGCAAAAGCAAGCCACTTCCAATAACGATGAACACTGGAATGAATATGGAAAGAGAAATCCACAAATGTAAACTTCGGCTATGCTTGCGCAGGTTTATCGACATATTAATACTTCATAGGGATGACACGATTTTAGCTCAACAAACTATACGTTATGTTGTTCATTGAAAGAAATGAATAGCGCTAAATTGTCAGTTATTAGCGTTAGCTATCGCAATTGCAGGGTGGGCAAAGTGCAGCTTAGTATCGCAGGTTAACGAGGTAACAGATTCATTCACCGTTATTTTCCCTATACGCTGCCAATTAGCGTGGTCGAGTAGCGCAATACGAGCCGTTGGGCGAACGTTACAAACAAGACAATATGATCCCAATCACGGAGATATCGGCTAATGCACCCACTAATGAATTGCGATAGCGAAGTAATAAATAGGAGACTGTTAACAAAATGAGTTATGAGAAAGAGAGTGTTATGAGCAAGCCGCTTTTTACACAAGCAATACATGCAAAGTTATTCGTCGCTTTAATGTTCCTATGTTCTTTTACTTTTGTAAGTAATTTACATGCCCAAGCAAATAATATTGATAAGTTGCAGCAAGCTTATGATGATGCAATGAAAGATTGGGCATATGTACTGAAAACGTACGTTGATGCGCAGGGTAGAACTAACTTTAAGGACGTGGCACAAGACATTAAGCCGCTTGAAAATGTAGTGGCCTTTATTGGTGAGGTGAGCCCTGCAAACACGCCTTCGCTGTTCCCTAATGCTGATGCAGTAATGGCATTTCATATTAATAGCTACAATGCGTTGGCCATGTACGGCGTGATTGAACGTGATATTCCTGACGGCTTTACCAATTTTTTCTCGCGCGCCAGTTTCTTTAAATTTCGCGACATTACTATTGGTGGGCAAACTACCAATTTGTACGACTACGAAAATGACGTAATACGACCGCTTAACGAACCTCGTGCCCACTTTGCACTAAACTGTATGGTGAAAGACTGTCCACGTCTGCCAATGGAACCTTTTGAAGCTAACAGTTTAAACGCTACGTTAGACGAACTTACTAACGAGTTTTTCGCCAAGGAAAAGCACCTATATTTTGACCATGATAAAAAGCGTGTGTATGTATCGGAAATACTTGATTTCTATACTGAAGATTTTGTTGTGTCGGGCAAAGCGAAAGACTTACCCGAATATATAAATCAGTATCTAGATACGCCCATTCCAAGTGACTATAAACTTCGTTTTATCGAATACGACTGGCGCATAAACGCCCAGCCATAACCACCTTGTTGTAGACATAACCACCTTGTTGTAGACATAACCACCTTGTTGTAGACATAGCCACGTTGTATAGACCGAGAGACGTTGCGATAAACAAATGAGCCATAAAGGCACCGTTTTAAGGCCGAAGCTTTAGGCCGTTAGCAATAACGGCTTCTGCAAAACCATATCAGTGAAGCTTTAATTGCGATAAACTATACTTGATGTTAACCCCTCTTTTTTATCGCTTTTAAGGCTCACCATGATCCACAATGACGTTCTTCGTCGCCTGCGTTACGCACTTGCTATAAACGACACCGCAGCCATTAGTATTTTCAAACTTGTCGATTACGACATGGAAATTGGCTATTTACACTCCATTATGAAAAAAGAAGACGAAGAGGGATATTTGCCTTGTCGCGACAAGTTGATTGCGCTTTTTCTTGATGGATTAATAATAAAAAACAGAGGCAAGCAAGAAGGAAGTACACCTCAAGTTTTAGCCGCTGGCGAGCGTTTAAGTAATAATGAAGTGCTGCGCAAAATTCGTATTGCCATGAGCTTTAAAGATGACGACATGATTGAAGTGTTAAAGCTTGCCGACTTCAGAATGAGTAAAGGCGAACTTTCAGCATTTTTTAGAAAACCCGATCATCGAAACTATAAACCTGCTGGTGATCAGGTTGTTCGCAACTTTTTACAAGGCATGGTGAAAAAGTATCGCCCAGAGTCAACGCGACAGGCGTCTAATGCGGCTAAAAATAAGCCGGGCCAAACTCGCGTTAATACAAAGCCAGCTCAGAGTAAAAAATCGACACCTACTAATTCGGTGTGGGGGAAAATTGAAAAGCCAAAGCGCTGATTCAATGCGCTAAGAAGGGCGCTTAGAAAAAACACTAAAAGGAGCAAGTGCTCCTTCTTAATTTATTTGTGCTGTTTAAAATCAATGGCTTAAAGATTTTTGTGGCGTGGTGTGTAGCGTATAATGTAGCGTGGTTTTTGAATCAAACTCCCCAAAAGCGCAATATCAAAACATCCGATAGTACTGCTTGTACTGCTGAACCAAGTCTTGAGACAACGTGAAGTCACCACTAAGCGCACCTGTTACGGCTTGCTGGTACAACTGCTTAGTCTTCAGGTCTTGGTTCACTGCATAAGCTACCCATTCACGTACTTAATGTGCGCCGTTAAGTTTAAATACCTGCAGCGAACGAGTATCATGTTGGTATCTTATAAAGAAGTTGCTCTGCGGTCACAATTAAACTTATTGAACCGCAAAGTGGAATTTGGTAAGAAGGGTAAGTGAGTTATGCTTAATTAAAAATTGCTTCTAATTCAAAGGCAAAACTGCAGATACCCTAGGACAGTTTTATGCAGGTATGGTCATATCTATTACAAAACATAATTGTCCCAAAAGTTCTTGCCCTCCGATGGAGTTTTGTTCTTTATCTCTGCTAACGTATCTTTTCGACGCTTTGAAATATCAACAAGAAAAGACTGGATTAAATCTACGAAAGTCGTTTTCAGCCGGCTATTCGTATCCCCGCCAGATAATACGCCAGACCTTGAATACAGCTCTGTGTAGAAAACCGCAGTGACTTCATGGCCGCCACCGAACCTCTGCTTCTTCAAATCTATCATATTGACCTGCAATTTGTAATACATCAGGCACAAAGAAGAGTCCGTTTTATAGCCTATAGAATGCAGTATTATTCGGTGCGGTAACAAATCATCGGCGGTCGGATTAACGTTAAATCCGCTACGGGTGAGTTCAAGTTTGACTGCGTTAGAAACAGAGTCCGTATTCGTCCAGCACCCGTCTTTCACTTGGTCATCTACAATAACTGAAAAAGGATTTGTATGTGAATCACTCAGCCTGAGCCATCTAGGGTCGTTTTCAAAAACAAGTGTACTTGATGTTTCATTTTCACTGCCCTGTGCACAACAGACTCCTGCGAGAGTAGCCAGTAAAAATAGTTTGCTCTTCCATAATAATTTCATTACAACATCCTTTTGTTTTCTAATTTCTTTCCTCGAATTGTATACTACATTTTTTATTCAAATAAAACCGTAGGCGCATTCAATTTCATTAGAATATTGAGTTTAGTTAGCACTTTATCGAATTAATAAGTGGCGACCTCAGTAGCCAACCTATCCGCAAGCTCATTGCCGTAGACACCGCTATGACCTCGAACCCACTTAACGACAACCATAGGCTTCTCTTGCTTCAGCTTGTCGATACGTTGCCATAGGTCTTGATTGGCTACAGGCTTCTTACTGGCAGTCTTCCAGCCTTTCAGTTTCCACCCTTTAAGCCACTCGTTGTAGCCTCTAGCAATCATTTCGTTGTCTGTGTGGATAATGTCCTCAGGCTCTGCCAATTCGAGAGCCTTGATGACTGCTAACATTTCACAGCGAACATTCGTTGTTGTCTCTTTACCTTCTACTGGCTCTACTCGTGCCTTGTAGGTCTCTAAGACTTCCTCTTGTTCATTCAACACGACAACGCCTAAGCCACCGTGTTTACATCCGTTCTGGTTGTTAGGCGCTGCACCGTCAGTGAAGATAAGTCGTGGTGTTTGTTTACTCATGTGTATATACCTCCTATTAATGGGTTAACTGTTTAGCTAGGGCTGTCTCAACCTTGGCTAGTTCTGCTTTGTGGTCGTCAAGACGTTTCAGGCTCACCTCTGCTGAACTGATTTGACGTTTCATTTCGAGCAAGTGCTTCTTAATCTCACGGTTAAAGTGAGCTTGTGTCTCACTGACTTGTTGTTGTCGTTCAGTCTCTAAGAGTCCATCTTTTCGATTTAACTCAGCAATCTGCTTGTCTCTTTCGTGTTCCATGCGTTTCGTGAAGTCAATCATCGACTTATTGCAATGCTCAATGGTGTCCTTGCACTGAGTCGTGTTAGTTCTAGTGATTGAATTAAGTAACTCAGAGCGACGACTGATAAGCTGGTCTACAGTCAATTCAGGCACAATGTGTTTAGGACGTTGAGCATCTTCAGGCAACGCTAAGCCACTCGTGATAGTGCTCCAGATGTCGTCTAGTTTCTCTTGTCGCTGCTTCTCGCTCAGGAACACAAGAGTCCAGTAGTTAGCCTCAGCTATGTCTTTGAAGTCAGCCTTAGCCGTGTTGAAGTTGTCTCGAAGTTGTTTAGCTCTTGCTTCAGCTTCTCGACGTTCAATAGCCTCTTGTGTGTACTTGATGCGGTAGTCGTCGAACTTAATGCGACCTTGTGCTTCGCTGTTATACGAGTGACTCAGTAAGTCCTTGCAGATAGCCTCAGTAGCGTTAATGCGGTCTTGCAGCTCTGTTAGACGGTGTTGAAGTTCTCTAATGGTCTCAGTTTGTTTAGTCATGGATTTATCCTCCTAAGTATTTTCGTTCAATGGATTTAAGTGATTTGATTTGGTTGAGTGAAATAGCGTGGTTAGGGTTTCTCTCGTGCTTCTCTCTCATAACGCGCTTCTGGATGTTGGAAAGGTTTAACTTGTATGAGTAATGTCTAAACCAGAGAGCTACGTTATTGATTGGTGCATTCGACAACTCGAAGATAGGCTCAAGAATGTCTAGCATCTTTGAGGCTCTATTTGCGTTAAGTCGATAGCGTTTCGTTTTGCCTGAGCTTGTTATGTGTTTAGGCATGTTAATCATCCTGATAAGGCTCTTACGGCACACAAAGATTGCTAAGGTCTTCCTGTTAGGGAATAAGGCTTTCTTGAAGTTGGCTGCAAGGTAGATACACAACCACTGCTTCATTGTCTCGTGCCTACCTACGGCCTCTACTGATGCCTTCAGCAGATACAACAACTGAGTGCGTACAGGAAGGTCTCCAAGCCTTCTGTAAGGTGATAGTGCTCTGAGCTTTTCAGCTTCATCTAACAGACGACCAAAAGCATTCTCGAAGTGCGTAAGGTCAGCCTCTGAGTACCACTTCTTACCACCATGATAAGCCTTGGTTAACTCTTGGTTGTATGAAGCATGGTGCTTAGATAGTGCTGGTGGCTTAAAGGTTGGATGACCGTTATGCAGATTAGCTTCACGGTGTTGTTTACAGTGCTTGCCATACTTAGCGTTATCGATAGGACGAGAACAACCCCACACTTTGCATGTGGAAGTTGTCATTGTGTTACTCCTTGTTAGTCAGATAATTGTGGATACATTCATTCACGATACTACTAGCGCTTACCTTTACGCCTCTAGTGTCCTGAAGTCGTGCTTGGTACTTCTTCACGGTCTCGAAGTTCTTGCTGGTTAAGTACACGTTGATGCAAGGCTGAGACACAACTTTATGTGGTTTACCTAGTGCATTCATAGTGAGCCTCCAGTAGCTACAACGAGTGATAGTAAATGGTATTGGTTGGTCATAATGTTTCTCCTAATGTTGAAGTTTTAATAAAAATAACTGAACACAGCGACAAGAAGGCTCACAGTGTGCTTGTAGGTATCTTTGGGCGTACCTACTGCAAACCTTCTTGTAGTTGTATTCAAAGCGTAAAGGGGAGCCTAGAGCGAGTGTTGGAGGTGAGCACAAGCCCTAGGAAAAGGAGATAATGAGTAAACAAACTTGGTTAGACCATATACACATGAATCAATACACACGAGTAAGGACGACTAAGACAATCTTTAAGATGTCTAATAGTTAATCTATAAGACTTTTTGTATATAGAAATAACTAATAAGTTAATATGTAGATGAAAGACTATTAGAAGTCTTAAAGATAATCTTATAGACCCCCCTTCCCACATGCGACCACCAGTAGCAGCCCCCCCAAATCTGCTAGGTGTTAATGTCGTATGCAGGGTTACAGTCGTTGAGACTGCCTCAAGCGTATATGCTCGTATTTGTTTATTCGTTCTTCCTCAGTTTACTCTCTGTACGTAAGTCAGGGAGTGGTTCGCTTCTGTCTTTTGAATGTAGTGTTATTCTTAAGTCAGGGAGTCGTCTAAGCCTTGAATTTACTGACCTCATTGAATATTAGCCAAAGCTTATAAGTCTAGAGGGATTTTTTAGTCATTAGGTCTAACCAACAAGTAAGCGACAAGTACTGCTACAAGCCATCATTACAGATCGACAATGGCTCTCTACGGGCTTTTCTAGGCGTGACTAGTACGAATGTATTAGGTGAGACAACTCGATCTTAGGGAGCCTTACAGAGCCTCATTCAGTTAAGCGTGAGACTCTGCTGTGATAGTGCTGAAGATGTCTTTGTGAGGAACTACAGGCCACATGAAACTATAAGTTTTAGTGATTAAATTAGGCGAGTTAATTACTCCTGTTTATGAATTCATTGATTATCTTATGCACCGCTCCCTTACTACAGCTTAATTCTTCAGCAATCTTAGCCATGCTCAAGCCTTCTTCTCGTAGCTGGTGGACTCTCTCACGGTCTACAGACTTCTTACGCCCAAACTTAACGCCTTTACGCTGTGCATCTGCAATACCTTCCATCTGCCTTTCGTAACGTAGAGACAACTCAAACTCAGCTACAGCAGCAATCATGTGGAACATTAGCTTACCGTGTGGTGTTGTCGTGTCGATGCCTTGGTCAATCACAATGAGACCTACGCCTTTATCGTCAAGTAACTTCGAGATATTCGCTAGGTCAGCCACAGAACGACCTAAACGGTCTAACTTGGTCACAACAATAGCTTCACCTTCACGCACGTAATCAAGCATCTTCTCAAGCTCTGGGCGGACTGCTGTCTTACCTGAGCGCTTCTCTTGGTAAATCTTAGCGCAGCCTTTCGCTTCTAGTGCTTGTAGTTGAACGTCTAGCTTCTGGCCTGTGGTAGACACTCGTGCGTAACCGATAAGTTGACCTGTCATGATTAACTCCGTCTTGTTCAATAAAGTCTAAGGGTTATGTGAACAACATATTAATGAACGGAATTTGAACGGTCAATAGCTTTGTTCATTATTTTTTACTTTGGTGGACGGAAAGGAAAAGCGTATTCGTGCCGTGACTCGTGCATTCACTTTTTCTTGCTTAAGTCAGGGAGTCACACAGAAAAGCCACCAGCAGAGCCTGTGCGTTGTCTTCGTGTTTGGTCAAGACATACGTTGCGACTGGCTTGAAGATTGTATTAGCGGTGTTCATGTGGTGCGTAGAGGCACCCTATGGGGGGGGAGTTGAGGCCTCATCATTATCGATTTGGCCTCTCAGATTTTCGTAGTGAAACTTTTCTTAGTATTATCACTTTGTGCCAAAAGCGGACGGTGGTAACGCCCTCATAGTCGGCAAGGAGCATTGCCGGTTTTTTTGCCCACATAGCGGAAGAGCAAAGAGTGCGACAATGTTACTAATCCGAGTTGATGCGCTTGTTATGAACCTTGCTTGTTATGTCTGAAACCGACTTCTTTCTTTTGAACAACACAACCAGAACCAGCAGGCATTAGTAGCACTTTAGCAGCCCCATCTTCAAAACCTGCTATATTTTTATTGATGTCTGTCTTATAGTTAGCGTTCTTCATATAATCTTCTCTTGTAGTCGCCATACAGCTTTTTTCACTATAAAATGTCCTAGTATATGTGTAAGAACATGAACCATCTTTTGTTGGGGCAATTGTAAAATCAACCATTGTCGAGCGATTACTAAAGGTAAGCTCTAGTGTCGCATTTACTAATTGGTCATCAGCTCCCTCTTTGGCTACAAAAGACCAAGAACCGTAGTTATTTCCCTCAGCAAAAAACTTTTCAACGTCCGATACAGTAGTTAGACAAGAATTAACTCCTGATTTTTTCGCATAGCTAGTGACTTGGTCTGCAGACATTGCAGAAAATGACGATAAAAACAAAATTGATAGGGCTATCTTTTTTAACATGTAGTTACTCCTTAGATTCTATTTGGTCCATAACATCTTATAATAGAGAATTAACAGTAACACGCAGCATTGCTCATCCCTGAACTCCCATCATAATTTATTGATATCAATATGTTACATCTTATTATGAGCCAATTTCCAGCGATTTATTTGAGTGTTACTAAGCGTGCGAATCAAAAGCGGCATTAAAAGCAAATAAAACATTTAAAAACAATGGCATAACATATAACTACCCTGGAAAGATTTGTTTAGACTGAGAAGTCTCATTAATCCCAGTTCTGTTTTATACCAAAATGCATAGTTGGTGCGGCATAAATAAACATTTCTTTAGTTTGACAATGCGTGTTACTGATAATTCTCAGTAATTCCGGAAGGAATGAATTTATGTGGTGTCAGCTAATTTGATGGGTTTCAAGTATGAGTGCAGAAGGTCAGCTATGGCCAAGTAACCTTTAATTTAACCGTTAGCTGTTTTCTTCCGCTCTACGCTCTTCACGGCCACACAGTATCAACCAACCTGATGTAATAATTCAATTGAATCTGCAATCAACCTCAAGCAGTCAGCCTCGTGAATCTTCTCGACATACTGCCACAGTTCGTCCTTGCCTTAGTAGGTCTGACGGATACTCTGGCTGCATCAGTGCTGTGTCTATTTGTTTCGCCACTTCTTGCACTGGAAGCCCTTTGCTATATGTTCCAGTACTCATATCGCTAGTCTTGTGACCTAAAATACGATTCATCTGGTATTGTGGAACGTTAACTCTCTCAAGTGCAGTGGCGATATTGTGTCTGAGTGAATGGAATACATAACCTTTTCCATCAACTCCTGCTGCCCGTTTCAGTCTAGCAAACTGGTTACTTACTGAACTTACAGTTTTACCGACGAGGTGAGGGAAAAGATAGTTTCCTGAGCTTTCACTGAGTTTCTTAATAGCATCTCCGACACCAGCCCTAAGCGGAACAATACGTTCACTGTTAATTGTCTTACCTTCACGCACGTTCATACAGATAACGTTATCAATCTCAACGATGTCAGACTTTTTAAGTGACACTATCTCAGCAAGCCTAGCACCAGTGACTATACCGATTCTAAGTACGTGGTGAAACGCATGGTCTGGGCTAGTAGTTTCCTCAAGTAATGCCTCTAACTGTTCACGGGTAAAAGGTTCGTAGCTATTGGCACCTGTCTCTATAACGGCTATTCCATCAAATGGGTTCAGGTGGGCCTCTACATGCTCAAACCTTGAAGCGGCTTCCCAACAGGCTTTAAGTCCAGCCATATAGTTCCTTACGGTCTTATGAGACTTTTCTGCGTCAACCATTGAATCGACGAAGCCGTTAGCGTCTTTACGCGATATATCAACGAGCCTTATGTCTTCTGTGCCGAGGTACTCAAGAAACATCTTTACAGCTGTAACTCTTTTCTTGTAAAGCCCTGTATCTTTATTCCTGCGATTAATGCGCTTTTCTTCGAGCGCTAGCGCCTCTTTCAAGCTAATAGCGTACGTGTCATTGTAGTGCTGTGCATTTTTCAGAGAGCCATCGGAGAGGTATTTGTTTGCATCCGCAATCGCTTTAGCTATAGGCTCAGGTGTTGACTCATCACCATCTAGCTCAGGTGCATTGATAACATCTTCGTTACCATCCCGCTTGGCCTCATCAATCATGTTCATGAGGTAAGCCAAATGTTGCTCGTATTGCTCTTTTCCGTTACCTGTTACCTTAGCCCTTGCTAAGTCAAACTCATAAAGCTGGGCTTGAAGTTGCTTTTCAGCCTCTTTAAAAGAGTCAGTCCGAGTAGATTTATTAATGGTTTTCTTGCCGTAGTACTCAACTAGGTCACTAGGTATTCTCATTTTGATATACCAAGTCTTCCCACTGAAAACTAGATGCTTACTTTGTGTGTTTGCCATATTTTGTAGCGTGGTTTGTAGCGTTGTTTGTAGTGTCTATTGTAGCTGTGCGCCTTTATTTTTCAATCTTCTCTTGATTTTAAAGGGTTTTGGCAAAACACTAAAAGGAGCAAGTGCTCCTTTTAGTATTCTATTGGTTCACAGCTGTTATGCTACATGTTTGATGAACTGAGCTTTTCTTTTGCTTTTACCTTCATTTTTGCATTAAGCGGTTCAGGCGCTAATTTAAAATCAAGCTGCACTAATAGCCCTTTCTGCCTTACCGGTGCGCCGCCTTTGATGGCTGGTTTATATTGCCATTGTTTAAATGCAATCATTGCGCTTTTATCAAACACCCCCTCAGGCGATGACTTCACAACTTCAATGTTATCGGTTGCGCCGCTTTCAGTAATATCAAACTTAAAGACTACGTAGCCTTCTAAGTTTTCTTTTATTGCCTTTGTAGGGTAGGCGGGTTCAACGCGCTTTACTGGCATGGCTTCGTTAACTTTAGCGTCGGCACCTTTAAGTGGTGGAGGCGGAACATTAGCTAGCGTTGTGTTAGCAGTAAGAAGGGCGGCAATAGTTAATGCAGCTGCGCCCAGCATTTTGCTTCCCGTTTTAGGTTTTTGAATTAAATTTAAGCGTTTTATCATGGTGCTTTTTTCTCCAAACGTAGGGTAAAGGTTAATGGTGCTTGAGCAATGCTCGGCACACTGCACAAGTGCCTTTGCATAATTAAGTTTGTCGGCTTGCGTTTTGTTTTGTAGTACAACATGGTCGCACGCTAATTCTTGATTCACGCGAAACGAACGTAGTGCAAGCCACACCAACGGGTTAAACCAAAACGCAATAGCAATGCAAAGCGCTAAGGTGTTCCACCAGTGATCTTTGTGGGTTCTATGTACTTGTTCATGCTCTAACACTAACGCTTGCTGCGACAGTGAGAATGTGGATTTAAAGGTGTAAGGCAGCAGCACTTTAGGCGCGATAAAACCAAACAGCATAGGCGTAATGGCTTTACTGGAATAATACGCATTGGTTTGTACTGCTTTTTGTTTACTAATAGAACGCCACGTTGAGAAGTGATGTACCAATACGTAGGCTGAAATAGCGCTTACGCCTATAGCCCACAGTGAAAACAGTAGGTTTAGTTCCATGTGTTCAACATTTGGTTTTACACCCACAACGAAGCGCGTGAAATTATTCGATGGAATAGCCATCATATTGAAGGGAAGGTTATTTAAAACCAGTAGCACCGGAACAAAGAACCAAAGCTTATAGGTAAAAAGCACGCCCATTTTGCGCGTGTAAAAATGCTCTGCACCAATCAACAATAGCAGCGCTACACACAACACACCTTGCTGCGCAATAATCCAATCAATCATTGTCTTCTTCCCATTTCTGAATAAGCGCTTTTAACTCGTCTACATCCTGTTTCGACAGTGAATTGTTGTTTGCAAAACCCGCCACCATCGGCGCAATTTTGCCTTTAAATAAACGGCTTACAAAGTTAGTGGTTTCTTTCTTTGTATAGTCTTCACGTGCAATTAAAGGGTAGTACAAATACTGACGCTGCTGCTTTTCAAAACCTAATACCCCTTTTTTTACGAGTCGCCCCAATAAGGTTTTCACCGTTTTATCGTGCCAGCTTTTTCGTGAGTTCAACCTTGCTATTACTTCACTTGAAGTGGCGGGGCTGCCTTCCCAAAGCGCATCTAGCACGTCAAACTCGGCATTTGAAATATCAGGTTTTTCTGAAGCATCGGTCATAGTGTTGGCTTTTTATCTTTTGATTACATTTGTAGTCTTTAAGTTAAGATTACACTTGTAATTTCTAAAAGCAAGAAAATAATTGAACAAATTTTCAGCGTTAGTTTTATAAGTTTGTATTAGGTTGGTAGCGATGCAGTGAAGTGGGAGTAATGAAAGCGTTAGCACTGAGGCGCCAAAACAATAGGCTGTCGCAACGACATATACACATTACTCTAGATGAACGAAAGAGATTCGTGAGCGAGTTGGCAAACGGGAATGAGGCGCTGAGCGTTGGTAAGCGTTAATACAAGACGTTAAACGAAATATCAGACGACTCCATAAACTGACCAATAATCCGTGCTTGTTGATTACCTCTAGGTACCATCACATGGCAGGCTGGCTGAGGCGTTACCTCTCTTAGTTCGTACCAAAGGTTGTCCAGTACCTCTTCTCCGTGCTTAAGGAAGGTTTCACCCCAAGTCGTGGTGTAAAGCACTGCTACATCTTCTACCACCGCTTTTTGCCTAAGCGTAGGGAAGTTAACAATAGCCAAGCACGTTTTTATACGTTCGGGTGCAAGTAAGTCGCTACGAGGCAACGTTGAAACTTTTACCGCAGGTAAATACTTACATAGATGTCTTACAAGGTCGTTAAGGTCGAGCTCACTTATCTCGCCATAATTGTAATCTAAGTAAACAGTACTTTTAGCATCAATAACTTTACTTGATACACACCACATCATTAACCCAATGGCACTGGATGCTTGCGCCATTTTTTGTGATTCGTCAATTATTCCAGACTTGCTAAGTAAGTCTCCAGCATAAACCGACCATACTTCTCCACCGTTTTTAAGTTGCTTAAGCGCAACGGTGACTTTTTCACAGTAAAGGCTCACGTCGAACGCGCTACGCAAAAACTCGATTTTGTCGGTCTTCTTTCCGTAAAACGTACTTAGTCGTCTGCCGAGTACGGTCATATCTTTCTGATCTAGCGATTGCTGCTGATTACTAAGCTCTTTTGAAATTCTGCGGTAACACTTAATAAGAAAGCGATGGATACGTGTGCTTAATTGCACTCGTTGCTTAAAACTCCACTCTTGCTGGTTATCAAGGTGATACAGTGTTTTTCTGCTCCAGCCCCATCGCTTAGCATAACTAGCAAGTATCTTTCGTTTGAAATTAGCTTCTTGACCCTCATCCAGTGGTTCGCTTAACTTGCAGGCACATTTCAAGTACAAACACTGCTGTAGAATTAATACATCTTCTGGTTGTCCGTTTGTTTTGTAATGCGCTATTAGCTCGTCGAACATCAACGCGTAGGGGTCTATATCTGATACATGCCCTGGTGCCTCGGCGCCACGATGTACTTGCTTTTTAAGCACGTTACACAAAGGTTGCCCGTGTTCGATATTGGCAAGGTACACCTCTAGTTTGGCCATTTTCAACAGCGACTTAAAAGGCGAATCCATGGCTTTACCCAATTGCCAAATGGCGGCACCAAACAACTCACTGGCATCAAGACGTTCCAAGTTGCCCAAATCCATAAACCAATCAACGTCTGGTGAGCCACCTTTTTCCAAACTGTTGTGAAGTGCAGTGTATTGTCTGTTGTTTGTTTTTTCAGGCGTTAACCACCAAAAAGGGGCTTTACCTGCTACCACGATGTTGGTGTTGTAAAACTCTGCTTTAAGGAAAAGCGCCTGTGCTGAGCCTGCACTTTCACCTTCAGCTACGCCAAAATCGTTTTGTTTTACTTTGTCTATTTCCGAAAGAAAGAAGTGTATCTCGATACCGTGATGTTCTTCGGCCCACATTTCAATGGCGGTCAGTTTTTGTTGAAGCAATGCTAACGCGGCTTCTGAAAAGCGGTTACCATCAACACAAACCCAATAGTCGAAATCTGAGTCGTCAGTTTGGGCAATAGTGCCAACACTGCCCATCAGTACCAGTGCATCTACAGCGCGCTGTCGCGGCCATATGGTTTTTATGTCTTCAAACAATGCTTGTTGCTCGGGAAAGCAATGGTTAAGTGCCTGTTCAACATCGGGTCGAAACGAGTAGTTGTTGATCCCAAAGGGCACGTCTTCTTCGCCTGTACTTTCTACAAAGCCAGGTAAAGATTCATGATTAACATGTACTAAAAACGGTAAAACATGAAACAGAGGTTTGTGTTTGGCAGGCATAAGCGTGAGAGCACGCTCAGTCCTTGCTTTGTTGTATCGTAAAACACGCAATAAACGGATAGTAAGGTTTTGATGAATTGAAAGCGGTTGGTGGGCGCTCATCTCGTGCTTCTGTGCAATTTCATGCTGCCAAGCATAGCTTTATTTCCTGTTCAGTGCTTTAAATTTACGTCAAATGCGTGAAATTAACGTGAAGATAGCATCATATTTGGCGTTATTTACTTGGATATTGCGCTAATAACGTATTCACTAGTTCATCTAATTTCTGCTGTACGCTAATGCTATCTTTTTTCTCTAGTTCAACACTACCAGAGGCGCTATAAATAAACTGTCCACTTCTAACAACATCTATCTGTAGGGTTTGATGAAGCGACACTTGCTCGCCCACAGGAATATTAAAAATACTGCCCAATGAAATTCCACCAGAACGACCATAGCTGCCAGTACCTAAGCCAAGGCTAAGCGTAGTGCCGTCTTCTTTTGATGACGTTGAGGGTAAGTAGCCCACAATAACATCGGCGTTTTCTTCAGATTCACTCGTTAATCCTTTTGCGCGAAGCACATCACTGATTGTTGTTTCAAGGTGTGCTTTCAATGTGTCGTTTATTTGCGTGGCTGGCGCTTGCACATAAAACGTATTTATCTGGGTGAAATTCTGCGTTTCATCAACATTAATCTGAGGCTTGTTTGATGCGCAGGCTGTTAATAACAGAGCGCTTATAAACATAAGCCACACTGCCTTCGCTTTCGACAAAATAGTATCGGGGTTGTTCTTTTTACACATGAGGCTTATTGGCTCCTCGGCATTTTGTAAACTATTCATTTAGTGTATCTGGCGCATTAAATTTGCAAAATTAGACCAAGCTATTTTCTACATTCATCTGCATATTTCACACCATTACCTTGTTTGTTACCTATTTTTAGCTAGGTTTAGATTACACCTTTTAGAAATTTAGTGAATAAATGAAGTCATTGAGTATGCAAATTCTCGTTGTATTGTTGTTACTCAGTATTAACGGCAACGCGAGAGGAAACACTACACAACCGTTTACGATAACGTGGGCCATTAATGACGCTCCACCATTTCATATCATGGACGGTGAGTTTCAAGGCGGCGGTATGTGTGACGTACTTATTGATGTATTTAGCACGCAGATGAAAGATACACGTTTCGACACATTGGTTATGCCCCAAAACCGAATTAACATGCTGACCGAGCAAAAGCGGAATTTGTGTTTTCCTTGCCTCATTAAACGCGCCGACAACGATGTGTGGTTGTATTCAGATATCACCGTTTATCATGCGCCGCTGGGCATTATTGGTAAACCAGAGGTGCTAGAGCCATACGTTGACAGCCAAGGCCGTATTTCGCTACGGCGCCTATCAGAGGCCAAATTACTGCGCATGGGTAAGCCTATCGCTCGGCGATATCCAGAGGTGCTGCAGCTTTATGTAGACAGTGTACAAAAAACGCCATTGCTTGCCGAGTTAAGTGGTGAGAATGCAACGACCCGCGTGCTTGAGCAGATAGAGTTTGGGCGTATTGATTTTACGTTGGAGTATCCCTCAATTTTGAAATACTACTCAGCGACAAGCGGCAGTGAAGAGCTTGTGTACTATGAAACTGAAGAACTAGCTACACAAACAGTGGCGGGAGCGGTGGGCTGTACAAACAATGAGTGGGGTAGAAATGCGGTAGAAAGGATGAACAAAGTTATTCCTCACATTATCACTAACCCCATGTATAAAAAGCAGCAGGCCTTTTGGTACGGCACGCTTACTCCATCTTTATAACATCATGTCGTTAACCCTGCGGTTCACTTTTGCATTGTTGCAATTACACCTTGCTTTACCTTACACCAAAGAAAGAATGTCGTTAAAGGGCGTATCTGCAGGTAAGCTACCAAAGCAATACCCATGTTCACCACCAAGCCTTGTGCGGCAAAACAGAGTGGCAAGTTCAACATTGTCGCTTTGAAGCAACACAGAGGCTTGTAATGCCAGTGCTGTTTGCTCGGTAATATATCGGCTACGAATTTCCAAATTGCTGGTGTCTTCAAATTCTGTTTTAAGCTTTTCGATGTGAAGCTTGTAATGCGAGTTCTTGTCAATATGCTGAATAAGCTCTTTAAATAATACTTGCTGTATATCTGGCTCTTTAGCTAAAGCTCGCAATACGTCTAAACACTGCACGTTACCACTGCCTTCCCAAATTGAGTTAAGCGGAGCCTGCCTGTAATAGCGCGGCATTGGGTTTTCTTCAACGTAGCCAATGCCACCCATACACTCTTGCGCTTCATTGACAAAAGGCACCGTACGTTTACACACCCAATATTTTCCAATTGCTGTAGCTATGCGTGCAAGCGCAGCTTCATGTTCACACGTTGACGCTTTGTCTACTGCTTTGGCCACACGCATGGTGAAGGCTGTTGCAGCTGCACTTTCTAGCGTAAGGTCGGTAAGTACATTTTGCATTAGCGGTTGGTTGATAAGTGCATTACCAAACGCATCGCGATGTTTAACGTGGTGTAGCGCTTCCGCTAGTGCTTGTCGCATTAACGCAGAAGACCCAATCATACAATCGAGCCTTGTTAACGACACCATGTCGATAATTACGCGCACGCCGCGACCTTCTTCACCTAACAGGTATGCTGTCGCTTCTTGAAATTCAACTTCAGACGACGCGTTACTCCAATCGCCCAATTTGTCTTTCAACCGCTGAATACGAACTTTATTTAACTCACCGTTTTCAAGCCGCCTAGGTAACAAAAAACAGCTTAAGCCACCTTCTGCTTGAGCCAATATTAAGTGCCCGTCACACATAGGCGCAGAGAAGAAAAATTTGTGACCAACAATAACGTAGCTGCCATCGGTCTGTTTTGTTGCGGTAGTCGTATTTCGCCGAACATCGGAACCTCCAGACTTCTCGGTCATGCCCATTCCAATGGTGAGTCCATTCTTTTCTTTCGCTGGAATATCTCTGCTGTCGTATGTGCCGTGTACAAGTTTGTCTAACCAATAAGATGGAATGTTTGTTCCACAACGAAGTGCAGGAACTGCTGCGTGGGTCATTGTTAAGGGGCATGATGTTCCAGACTCTGCCTGGTAGTGCATATACATTAATGCTGCACGAACAACATGGGCCCCAGTTTGTGAGGCATGTCGCTGCGAAGCATGTCGCTGTGAAGCATGTAGCCAAGAATAATTGTGCACATTGTGCGCCATGGCACTGTCCATAAGCACATGATAGCTGGGATGAAACTCTACATAGTCGATGCGTCTTCCGTAACGATCAAACGCATGTAAAACAGGCTTGTTCTTGTTTGCGATATCACCATGGTGCATAAGTGAATCGCCAGCTATCGCACCAAACTCAGATAAAAGCGATTCTGGAACACGAGCTTGGTCATCAACATGCTGTAACACATATTGCTTTAACAGTTCGTCGTCCTGCCAAAAGTTATAACTAGGCATAGGAAACGGCTGGTTTTCAACTGTGTGTGTTTCAAAACGTGGCAAATCGGACATGCTGATGCTCAAGTAAAAAAGTGTTTCATAGAACATTACGCTGATAGTGTATTTTGATCAAACCGTGTAATGTTGTTTAATGAATAAATACAAAGCAGTACGTAATGGGTATTCCGTTACTAGCCGAAGTGTAGAAAAGAGCTTGAAAAACAATGACCCAACGCCGCCCGCTATTTAAACATATCCGAAATCACGCCACGTTGTTTGATGAACTCTCTCGGTATCGCGATGCAGCAGTTAAAACCCTAGGGTGCGGTGACTATGAGTTTCACAAAACCCCTATGTTTGTTACGCCTGAGGGGGCTAGGTTAACCATTGAACCTGAACGAAGCATTGTTGTACCATCAGTTACTACTTTTTCAGGTTTAAAGACAAAACTTTCTTCCGCTATTCCTACTCTTACCATGGTGCCAAAAAGTGAGATTGGCTACCGATACCCCACAGCTGCATTGGCAGGTAAAGACGCGCCATTTATTAAACGTATGCGCTCTGAGTATTTTCACCGCGTAGATGAAGATCGCAGCATCTGTCGCCCGGTCAACCTCTCATATGGGATAAAGAGTAGGGGAAAGGCTGATAACCGATTGGAATATGAAGTATGGATGCCTGACGAGGCACCCGATCAAAACCCATTGCCGCTGCTTATCGACAGATATGGCGAAGACTTGCCTGCCGATGTTCGACACTTTGTTGAGCAGCCGTCCAAGGTTCACGGTTGGATGGGGGTTAAGCGTGCGGCATTTGAAGCCTTGTACACGAACACACAAGAATGTGGCAATTTGATAATGTGCATATCAATGAGTGTGGATGCATACAATATAGGCGCAAAGCCCGACTTGTCGTATTCGCCAGAAGCCGAAAGCTCAATTGCCCTAAGTAATGCCGAGTTTGAATGGGAAATAGAAGGGTATTATGCGCCAAGGAACTGGAAATTCGAGCACGACATGGTATGGCACGCAATAAATCACACGCTTGCAAGCTTAAGCGCGCCGCTTGACGATATGTATGCTAACCATATTTTACCCATTGCAGAAAGTAAAACAGAGCGCATTTTATCTACGCTAGCTTCGCTTGGTGTACAGCAGCAAGAAATAGACGCATTGAACCTTCAGCCATGGGAGTTCTTATCAAGCCATAGCGAGCACAGAGTTAAAGCTCACGATCCTAGCCGTTCGGTAAATTTGTTAGGCCGCCTTAATCGTCTGTTCTACCAACCTGAACAAAAGCTTCCCTCACTCAACTGGCTGCACGATCTTACTGCTTAACTTTTTTCAAATTTTTAAGGTGGCTAGCTTAACCACCTTTCCACAAAATCCCTCATTATTGTCGTAACAAATCCGTCTTATTTGTTAATTTTTGTATAAAATTACCATTATTTTGTAAATAACTTTCATTTTTGTGGTGATCTGTTTGTTTTTATCGTTAATTTCGTAATTAAATTACAGAAAATGCTTTATTTATTGAAAGTTTTGTTCATAATGTACTCATCGCTTAAGTGATATCTAATTTAGTTACAAAATAGGAACACATTATGAAACTGTCTACTTTCGCTATTGCTTTTACTTTATCTGTTGCTGCTGCACAGTCTTTTGCTAAAGACGTACGCTTGCAAGCTGTAAACAACAACGTTGAAACTCAAGCTTGCCTAACTGCGGCAAAAGAAGGCTTTGGCCCTGCGTTACGCTTCATTCGTAACAGCGGCTATAACGTGGAAGAATTTAACGCGTCATTACGTTGTAACGGTGAGTCACTTCGTACTTTCGCTTACATGTACAAAAACAACAAAGAGACTAATGCAGCAAAAACAATTGCATTAGTTGCACGAAACAAAGATGTTGCGTCTCAAGCTTGCCTTGAAGCACTAACAATTGGTAAAGATGCTGCACTAGCAAAGTACGGCCTTGAAGGTGAAAATATCATCTGCAACCACAAAAATATTAACGACTTCGTTCGTCAATACAGTGTGGAAAATGTGGTTGTTCGCGCTAACGTAGAAGCGGAATAATACACTAACGCCTAACGGCGATGAGAAGAACAGTTTCATGGCCTTTTCCCCTGCTTTTAGCTAAGCGAAGGGAAAAGGTCTGACACTTACTACGTTATAAAATTCTATTCAGAGCGAATAAGGTGAAACGCTGTTTGCCTGCCATCTAAAAACGTTACGTTTTTACCATCAAAAAACGCGTCTTCTTCAAGCATTATTCTAATTTCTTTACCCCACTCGGGAACGTTACTTGCTGCGTTTAACTCAATAGAATACGCCGTGTCTGGGTACATTGGGTAATCCCCTTTGGTTGGAACGCCTTCTTGGGCATCCCACATACCAATAGTTGGGCCGGCTGCATGACCATGTAAACCCAATGGATGTGTGTAAATAGCAGGTGTAATACCTTCTTCAATGGCTTGCTCTCGCGACATTTTCAATATGGTGTTACCGGTACGACCTCGCTTAAAATTACTCATCAGAATGTCTTGCAGTCTGTTACCAGCAGCTAATGCTGCTTTTAACCCTTCAGGTGCGTCGGTTTCACCTGGCTTCAAAATGTAAGCATGTTGTTGTTGGTCGGTGTTGAGTCGCAAGTAGGTGATGCCAAAATCAACATGAATAAGGTCTCCCGGTCTTATAACATTTTCACCAGGGCGTTTACTGAATGCTTTTATTTGATCGAAGTCTTCATTGTCAGCGCGTTGAATAGATACCGTAGGATGAAACCAATTGGTTAAACCTAGTGCACGGGTTTGATCGCGAAGCCACCATACCACGTCATCGGTAGTGGTTTTGTTGGGGGTAATAACGTCATTGGAAAACGCTTTGGCAATTAAATCATGGCCAATTTGAGTAAGGGTAGGGTAGTGCTCCATCTCCAGTGCACTGCGGGTTTCTAACCACCCAATAGCTAGCTTTTCACCTGAAACAACACGTTTTTTTAGTCTTGGGGTTAAAATAGACATAAAATCGTTGTGCTCCGACGAGGTCATGCCATCAGCCAGCGCAAAGGCATAAGACTTGTTGATAGCAATCTTCTTTGGGTCGCGTTGTTCAATAATATCGCGCAACGCTTGCCATTGGTCGGGCTGTGCCTCTTTGTCCCAGGCTTTCTCGAACAGTTCGCCAACAGCATAGCGAGCAACGGCAAGTCGCTCTAGTGGTTTGCCGTCACCTGGGTTGTAGATAACAAGCATGGTGTGACGTCTAGCCGAAATCCATGTCGAGGGCAGCATGGTTTTTAATACGGGGTCTTCGTTGTATTCTCGCGACATAATGACCCACATATCAATACCTGTGCGGTTCATAATATCTGGCAGTACGGTTTCGAATCGCTCCACTAATATGGCGTCGATTAATTCACTGCGCGCTTTCATGTTCATTATTGTATTGGCGTGAGCAGTGATGCTTAGCAGTGAAAGTGCGAAAATCAGTGTGCGTAGCATAGTAGTTCCTTTTTTATTGCAATGACTCGCCTAAGACGCTTGTATTGTAAGGTTGGTTATCGACGCAATTACCTTTGATAGCTTTGCTTCGACAGGTTTGCATCGATAATTTGGCCCTAATACCTTTGCCTTTATTTTCTCTTTTGTACCATTTGTTATTACTGAATGGGAAGTGCTGTTGGGTGTTTTGTGTACAGTGATGTGTGGGTGTTGAAGTGTATACAATGAAGGAACGAGTGTGTATGCCAAAGCTCGTATGACGTAGCTTGTATTCTATTGCGCGCCTGTCTTTAGTGTGACCTAACAGTTACAATACCCTACATTGTTATCGTAGGTTAAAAACCAAAACGCAAAGGTCAGTAAAAAAGACCTTTGATAGAAGGTCAATAAATCTGAATGCACCCAAAAAATATTCATAAAGACGGCTATCCCATTGCGTTATTGTGTCGGTCTTATCCACCTTTGAAATCATTCGTTATCAATGCCAAAAGCGGTAAAAAAAGTATCGACTTTTCTAACCCTCAGGCTGTTGTAGCGTTAAACAGAGCACTGTTGAAGCACTATTACAATGTGGACTATTGGCAACTGCCAAAAGGTTATTTGTGCCCGCCAGTGCCTGGCCGTGCAGACTACATTCATGGTATTGCTGATTTATTGTCGTCTGCTACATATGAAAATAAACAGCAAGAAGGTGTGACGGGTCTAGATATTGGCGTTGGCGCAAATGCCATTTATCCCATTATTGGTAACAGTATTTACGGGTGGCATTTTGTTGGCAGCGATATTGATGATGGTGCTTTGCAGAATGCACGGGATATTGCCAAGAATAATGCCCACTTAGCTTCACATTTTTCGTTGCGTAAACAAAGTAATGCGCAGGCAATTTTTAGTGGTGTTATCAAGCCTGACGACTTTTTTACGTTCACTATGTGTAACCCTCCTTTTCACAAGTCAGCCAAAGAAGCATTAGCGGGAACGCAAAGTAAAACCAGTAATCTGGCGAGGAACAAACAAAAGCGAGGAAGTAAGCCTGCGCGTTTACCTAAAGACAGTGCGAACCTTAATTTCGCTGGCAATAGCAACGAGTTGTGGTGTGAAGGTGGCGAGCTGGCGTTTATTCAAAAAATGATAAAAGAAAGTACGTTGTTTAAAAATAACGTGGGCTGGTTTACATGTTTAGTGTCAAAGAGCGCCCATTTAAAGCCCCTTGAAACAAGTATTCGTTATTACAACGCCACCAAGTTTAAAATGGTTGAAATGGGGCAGGGTAATAAAATAAGTCGCTTTATTGCATGGTCGTTCCAATAACCTAGACAAAACTACGGTTGTGAATTTGTTGTAATTGTCGGCTTTGCGACAGTTTGAAGTCCGTGGTAGCAATAAACTGCAGAAAAAAGCTACAAAGTGGAAAACGACCAATGAAAAATGTACAGCAATATCTTAGCGAATACGCCGATTATCATCGCGATCAACGCAACATTTATACGCATTACATAGGCATTCCTCTTATTGTTTTTTCTGTTTTTTGCTTATTAAGCAAACCGGTCTTCACGGTTAGCTTGCCAGTGTTGGGAAGCACAATTATTAGCCCTGCTGTAGTGGTATGGTTAATCGGTAACCTGTTTTACTTAAAGCTAGATGTAAAACTTGGCGTGGTCATGGCGGCGGTCACTGCTGCTATGGTGTACTTCGCCATGCCTATTGCAGCTAATAGCGTTTCGGTTTGGCTAGCAATATCGGTAGGTATTTTTGTAGGTGGTTGGGCATTACAATTTGTCGGTCACCATTTTGAGGGCAAAAAGCCTGCGTTTGTTGACGATATTATGGGGTTGGCAATTGGGCCACTTTTCGTATTAGCTGAACTTAGCTTTGAGCTAGGCTTGCGAAATGATCTTAAACAAGAGATAGAAAAAAGAAGCGGGCCTGTTCGCTCTTAATTCGCTTGATGTTCGGCGAAGTACGTTATTCGGTAATGAGAAAAGCAGGCTTTAACTAACAACCTGCTTTTTTTGTCATCTCTTTTTACTTTTTTATGCCTGCATCTTTTCGATAGTATCGCCTCGAAGCTTAAGCTTCGACGTGGCAAATGCATCGCGAGGAAGCATTTTCAATTTCTCGGCATAAGACATTGCAGTAGGTAATACCGCTTCTTGTGCAACCGCTGCATCAATAAAGCCAGCTTTAACTGCTTCTTTACCTTCAAATATCCGTGAAAACAGCAATGCCTCTGTTTGGCTTGTATTGGCAAGTCGCGCTTTTGCTAATTCCATACCAAAGGGTGGAAGCACCATTCCAATAGCTGTTTCGTTTAGGCCGTACTTTGTGTCAGCATCTTTTCCTATGCGTAAGTCTGACGCCATTAGTAAAATGGCACCCATTGCGATGCTATGTCCCTCGGCAGCCGCAATGACTGGAAGCGGATAGCCATATAGGCGAACAATAAGTTCAGCGCCCGCCTGCACTAGCGCGTGTTGCTTATCGGCATCACCCGACTTCATTACGCTTAAGTCAAAACCGCCACAAAACTTGCCTTCGCCGCCGTGTAGTACAACAGCTTTCGCATTTTGTTGTGCATCATCAAGGGCGTTATTAATTTGCTCAATAAGCGTAAAGCCCACAGCATTCACTTTGCCGTCGTCGAAGGTAATAACAGCAATATCATTTTCTATTTTGTAATCGAAAGCCATGTAGAGTCCTGCGTGAATTATGATTAGTGTAGTTCGATGGCGATAATGATACACCAGCGCCGTGATTACTCAATTTCTTGTATGTATTGCTGCGTAAGCGCTTGGGTTAATTTATTTTTGTATCGTCGCTGGCGGCGTCTTGCTTTGGCATTGTTTGCCCGCCACTGCTGTCGCTTGTCTTTTACAACAGTTTCCAAATCATTAGCGTCATTGATGTGTACTATGTCGGTTAAAGACGTTCGTTTGGTCATGAAATTCTCCCGAGACTAGAAAGAAAATGCTTGCTGCTTGTCTCGCCATTTTAGCGATGCGTTATTTAATGTGTGTATACAAACCTGCTGAGTGGCTATTTCAACGCTGAGCTTCGCTGCAGACCTTGCTTGTTCTAATGTCATATTCTTATAAGCTGGCGTTGGAATTGCCTCGTACCACGCGCGTCCACATACGTTGTCTAAAATTATGCGTTGGAAGCAGTGGTCGTGCTGAATAGGCCATCTTGAGGGATGTTGCGCTGCAAGTTTTGGTAGAACTATTTTGCTGTAATGTAAGTAGGTTGCTATCGCGGTTTCTGTGTCAATTTTCGAAACTTTGGTCATTAACTTAATACACACTTTCTAACTATTCATAACACTGCTTTATTACTGGTAAGAGTTTACACGACAACGCATGAATTCGGCGTTACACTAAATTCATATTTAGTTGCGCTATGCGCTTTTATTTCACGGATGTCTAATGCGCCCTCATTTAAAAATACTTGTTATTGAAGACGCCGCCGATTTGCTTGAACAAATAACCTCAAGTATTGGCAATACGATAAGCTACTTTGACCGCAGCGATGTAGAGATAAGCTTAATTGAAGCAAGCTCGGTATCTGCTGCTTTGCAGTACATTAGAGATGATGGTGATATTCAAGCGGTTGTGTTCAGCTGGGATGTAGCCGCAAAAGAAAGCGAACTGGTTAGCGCTTCGGCAGATAGCAGCCCGTTAAACGACATCACGTTAACCGACAACGCGTTAAGTAGTAAGCTCGCATCTGAAAGTGTTCCTGTTGAAAACAATGCTAGAGTTATTGATGCAATCAAAAACATTCGTCCAGAGCTTCCCGTTTATGTACTAGGCGATGCAGTGAAAGGGTTAGACATTGTTAATCAGGCAAAAGGAATAGAGTCGTTTTTCTATCGCAACGATATTATTAGCGATCCCGAGTCAATTCTTGGTTACATCATCAACGATTTCGACGATAGAAACGAGACGCCGTTTTGGACTGAATATAAAGATTATGTGGTAGAGGCTAACGATTCGTGGCACACGCCAGGCCACAGTGGTGGAGCTAGCTTCAGAAATTCACCTTACATCAGTGATTTTTATCGCTTCTTTGGCCGCAACGTGTTTGTTAGTGATTTATCGGTAAGCGTAGACTCTTTAGGCAGTTTGTCTGATGGCACTTATGCCATTGGCAGAGCGCAGTCTGCTGTGGCCAATACGTTTGAAGTACGACACTCGTATTTTGTGACTAACGGCTCTTCAACATCTAATAAAATAATTCTGCAAACTTTACTGCGTGAAGGGGATAAAGTCATTGCCGATCGCAACTGTCATAAGTCGGTGCACTACGGCATTATTCAAGCTCGCGCTATGCCAGTGTATTTAGACAGCGTGTTTAATCCGCAGTACGGTATATTTTCGCCGCCTAAATTAAGCCAAATTAAAACACTTATTGAAGAGAACAAAGACGCTAAGCTCGTTGTTTTAACTGGGTGTACGTACGATGGTTTGCTTACCGATTTAAAGCAAGTGGTAACCTTAGCGCACAAGTACGGCATTAAAGTATTTATTGATGAAGCGTGGTTTGCGTACTCACTGTTTCACCCCGCTTTACGTGACTATTCGGCAATTGCGGCAGGCGCAGACTACATTACGCATTCAGCGCACAAGGTGGTTTCTGCTTTTTCTCAGGCCTCTTTTATACATGTTAACGACCCTGACTTTGATAAAGACTTTTTTAAAGAAGTTTTTGCTATTCACACCAGCACGTCGCCTAAATACCAGCTTATTGCTTCGTTAGATGTGTGCCGTCAACAGCTTGAGATGGAAGGCTACAAAATTCTGAACGAGCTGCTAAGTAACGTGGCTGAGCTAAAGTCGCAAATGGCGAAGTTTAAGCGTCTTAAAATATTGTCAAAAGACGACTTTACGCAAATGTTTGAGCATTTTGAAAGCGACAACATAGGGCACGACCCGCTTAAAATTCTTATTGATGTGTCGGCCTTGGAGTATTCGAATCAGGAAATTCATCGCTTTTTAATGGATGAGGTTGGACTTGAGATAGAGAAATTTACGCATAGTACAATTTTAGTATTGCTAACGTTAGGCGGCATGCGCTCTAAAATTGTGCGCTTATATAATGCCCTTAAGCGTTTAGATGACGGCGCGGTGAATTTAAGCAAACGGAAAAACAAAAGCCCGCTTCCTGCTGATATACCGGCGATTAAACTGGACGACTTACCTTCTAAAGCGTTTTTTAGTAAGCGCGAGCCCATTGCTTGGCAAAACAGTGTTGGCCGAATTGCGGCAGGCTTAATTACGCCATACCCTCCGGGAATTCCACTTATTGTGCCCGGACAAAAAGTAGAGCAAAAACACTTAGATTATTTGCACGCGCTAGCAAGTCAGAAACTCACCGTACAAGGAATTTACGACGGTGATATTTATGTGGTTTGCGAAGATTAGCGACGCAGTTAAAAACTTAGGTAGTCATTCAAAATTACAAGGCGGTGATATTTGTTACAAAACCGCCTTGGGGACAGTTTACGGAAATACCGCTTTCATTAAGATGAGGTTGCCTGGTGTTAGGATAAACGGTCTTAGCTTAGCTGGCGCTGGTGGCTATATTTCTGGAAACTCTTTTTCTCAAGGCAATTCTAGTAACGTTGCTTTACAAGTTGTAACTACTATCGGTGAGTAAATTATGGTTGATGTGAAGGTGTATGGAGACAACATTACCTCAGTAAAGGTACTACGTGTTTTGCGCACAGTATTACCGGTTGATTTAAAGCAAGTGACAGCAATTGCCAATGATATTGAAACGGCACAAGTATTTACCCTGTTACAAGGTGTAAGCGAAGCATACGCCACCGCTTTTATTAACGAGCTTGAGGAAGCCGGTGGGAAAGCCAAGCTATGCTCAAGTGTGTGTGAGGAGCCAAGCGTATGTATGCCTCTTTCCGAGAGCCGACGCCGCTGGAATAAGCTGGGTATGTTGGTAGATGCGTAATTCATCTTCATGTCAGTATAGGAAGCGCTAGTTTTTCTGCGCTCAGTAGCCATTAAGCTAAAACACGGACGCGTGTTTTAGCTGTTTGTTTTTTTGCCTCCAAATAGTCTTGTTTTAACGCCCTCAATTTACTGGGTATGCTTGAGTTTTACGCCAGTTGGCTTAAACTTGCGGCGAATTTCTTGAAAGGTTGGCATAAATGAAACTAAGTGATGTGAAAAAACTCCATCAAAAAAAATATAGAGCGCAGTTTGGGTTCTATTTGGTGGAAGGCGAGCACTTAGTTTTAGAGTTATTAAGCGTGCTAAAACAAGCATCTACTGAAGCACCAAATGCCAGCGGTATTACGCTTTACGCCACTGAAAATTATCGTGACTGGGTTACCTCGCATTTTAGTGCTGTTGATAAACACTATAAACTAGAAATAGTGACTGAACAGCAAATGCAGCAGCTTAGCGATACGCCATCTCCGCAGGGAATTATTGCTAGAGTACCTTTAGTTTTTGCAGGAAATACACTGGCGAAAGAGGCAAAAAAAAGCACAAGATACGTGTACTTATATGAAGTACAAGACCCGGGCAATTTAGGTACTATTTTAAGAACACTAGCGTGGTTTGGTAACTTCACACTTCTGCTAAGTCCAAACAGCGTAGACCCGTTTAATTCCAAAGTGGTTCGCGCCAGTATGGGCGCTATTTTTCATGTAGACATGGAATTAAATGTACCGCTTGAAACGCTTAATTCCCGATTTAGCAAATTTGCTTATTTAGACATGCAAGGTAATCGAATTGGTGACAGTCAATTTGCTGATTATGAATGTTATTTATTTGGCAACGAAGCTCGGGGTGTGCCATCAAATACCATCAGCACACTAAACGCAGACGCATTTACCATAAACGGAAGTGGTAAAATAGATTCGTTGAATCTAGCTAGTGCAGTGAATATTTGCGCTTATGAGTTATCTCGCTAGTAACCTTTAACGCTTTCACTTTCACTCAATCTACCCATTAATTACGCAATAACAGGAAGCAACCATGGCATTACAATGGTTTCCAGGGCACATGCACAAAGCCCTGAAAGAGATTAAAGAGTCGCTTAGTCAGGTAGATATTCTTATTGAAGTGTTGGATGCGCGTATTCCTTATTCAAGTGAAAACCCAGAAATTGCGAAAATTCGTGGCGATAAGCCCTGCATTAAAATTCTGAATAAATACGACCTTGCTGACCCTGAGATAACGGCAAGATGGCAAGAGAGCTTAGAAAAAGAGCGTGGCGTAAAAACCATAACAACATCTAGCGATAACCCGGGTAACAGCAAGCAAATTATGCAGCTCATTCGCTCGATTTGCTCAACGAAAGATGCACAGCCCAAGGCTATTAAGGCCATGATTACGGGTATTCCTAATGTGGGTAAGTCAACACTTATTAATATTTTGGCTGAGCGTACTATTGCCAAAACCGGTAATGAGCCCGCTGTGACAAAAAGCCAGCAGCGTATAAATCTAGGTAGCGGCATTATTTTGTTCGATACGCCCGGAGTATTGTGGCCCAAGTTGGAAAACCCTAACTCCATTTACCGTTTAGCATCATCAGGCGCGGTGAAAAACACGGCAATGGAATACGATGATGTAGGCTTTTTTGCTGCAGATTACCTAATAAAGGCCTACCCAGAGGTGATGCAGGAGCGTTATAAGCTTGAACACCTTCCTGATACTGAAATTGAGTTCTTAGAAGCAGCTGCTAAACAGCGCGGTGCCATTCAAGCCGGTGGTCGCATAAATTTACATAAAATTTGCGAGATTTTATTAAAAGAACTGCAGTCGGGTAAGTTAGGGCGAATTACGCTTGAAACGCCTGAAATGCTGGAAAAAGAAAAAGAAGAAATGGTGTTAGCGGCTGCCAAAAAAGCAGAAGCAAAGGCAAAGCGTAAAGCAAAATTTAAAACTGGCTCATTAACTCCTGACAAAAAAGATCGTAAAGAAAAACGAGAAGAAAAGCGCCAAGAGCAGAGTCGCCGAATGAAAAAAAATCGTAGATAGTTTTCGAATTATTGATAAATCTATGATTTTAAAAATATAAAAAAATACAAAAAAGTTGCATCCAATTACATCTAACGATCGTTAGGCTTACATTCTGTTTGTGAACTCACGTGACGCTGAAGGAAACTTGGTACCGTCTGTATCAAAAACCATTAAGGTTACCGGTGAAATGTCGAACATGTGTATGTAGGTGAAGTACGAGAGTAATGTCGTGGAGTACATCACTCAACAATGTATATGTGTTTACGAAAGAAGTCTTTGCGTTATTTGCTCTTTGTTTGATGGCGCTTGCAGCGCCATCTGCATGGGCACATGGTAATAGTGGTGTGAAAGGTGAATGGCTTCCGGTCATTGATAAAAACACGATTGCCGATACGCCAATAAAGCTCAATTGCAAAGTTCGCCGTTAGGAAGCGAGATTTTAATTGAGTATGCAGGCGAGGGTGAGGTCGCCATTCTTGGCGATGACGCAAATCTCTTTTTGCGTATTGGTCAAGACGGTGTGTTTGCAAATTGGGACCACCCTATGTGGTTCAAAGTGCAAGCGGCAGGGCCGCGCCCTCCACCTGAATGGGTGAAAGATGGCAAAGCGTCGCTTCTTTGTAGTAAAGGCTTAGGCACTGGACATGCCTGAGGAAACAATTCCTGTTTCTTTTGTCCCATTCCCGCAGAGGTTGAGTACAATATTGTACTCCCTTTGCGGTTTTTTATTACCTCATTCTTAATCGATTTAGAAAGTGCTTGCAATTAAACGATATTTATTGATACTTACATTTTGTTTACATTTGTAAGGTTTACTATGCGCTTTTTTGTGTTTGTTATTTTTTGGTTTTCTGTAACCGTTTCAGCCGCTGAAGTGAGTGTACTTTCACCAAATAAAAAACTAAAACTGGTATTTAGCGACAGTGGAAACATTGCTCAATATCGCGTTGAGTACAATGAAAAAGTGGTTTTGGGGAACAGCAAGTTAGGCTTTACATTTGCTACCGCAGCACCAATGTATCGAGATTTTACGTTAACTGAAAAAAGCCGTAATTCTGTCGATGTTGTGTGGGCTCAACCATGGGGTGAACAAACCAACATCAGAGATCACCATAATGAGCTGATAGTTGCTTTTTCACATCTGCACAACAAAGAAAACATGTTTTCTGTTCAGGCACGCGTATTCGATGATGGCATCGGCTTTCGCTATATCGTCCACGGTAATAATGAGCGCACAATTACAAGGGAACTTACAGAGTTCAATTTTGTTGACTCGCACAAAGCGACAGCATACTGGATACCCGCCCACGGCAGAGAGCGTTACGAATACCTTTATCGCACAACACCGCTACAAGAAGTATACAAAGCGCATACGCCATTTACTGTAAAATATGCTGGTGGGCTGCACGTTGCCATTCACGAAGCCGCATTAGTGGATTTTGCTGGTATGAGTTTAGATAAACAAGAACTCGGACGACTCAGTGCTTCTCTTGCGCCAAGTCACGACGGTGCTTTAGTAAGGAAGGTTGGCCCATTCAAAACGCCATGGCGAACCATAACCATCGGTGAAGAAGCGGTAGACTTGGTGAACTCTTACATTGCGTTGAACCTAAACGAGCCGAATAAGCTGGGAGATGTGAGTTGGGTAGAGCCTGGTAAATACATTGGTATTTGGTGGGGCATGCATATCGATAAATTTACCTGGGGTTCTGGAGAAAAGCACGGTGCCACTACAGAGCGCACAAAGGCGTATATGGATTTTGCTGCTGAGCATGGGTTTGATGGTGTGTTGGTTGAGGGGTGGAATGAAGGATGGGACGGCGATTGGATTGCCAATTCGGAACTTTTTTCTTTCACGCAAAGTTACCCAGACTTTGACCTAAAAAAGGTGACTGATTATGGCAAAGAAAAAGGCGTTAAGCTTATAGGTCATCACGAGACCTCGGGTGGTATCACTAATTATGAAGCGCAAATGGAAGATGGATTTGCGCTATATGAAAGTCTAGGTGTATCGCAAATTAAAACAGGCTATGTTGCCCATGGGCAAAATCTTAAAGTAAAAGATACTAATGGTAATATGCGCTATGAGTTTACCGACAGCCAACGTGTTGTAAATCACTTCATCCATAACGTAGCCACCGCTGCAAAATATCAGTTGTCTATCAACACACATGAGTCGGTTAAAGACACTGGTTTACGCAGAACCTACCCAAACTGGATTTCACGAGAAAGTGCTAGAGGGCAAGAATATAATTCAGGCTGGGCTGCGCCTAATCCTCCAAAACATATTCCAATGTTAGCGTTTACGCGTATGTTGGCAGGTCCAATGGATTTTACTCCCGGTATTTTCAATTTCGATTATGTTCGCATTAACGACGGTGGAATAGAGTGGGGTAAAGGCGACTATATGCGGCCCAGAACTACGTTGGCTAAACAGCTCGCCCAGTACGTTGTGCTGTATAGCCCAATACAAATGGCTGCTGATCTTCCTGAAAACTACCTTGCTAAGCCCGATGCATTTCAGTTTATCAAGGACGTGCCTACAGATTGGTCAGAAACGAAAGCACTTCAGGGCGAAGTTGGCGATTTTATTGCGATAGCGAGAAAAGCGCGAAAACACAAGAACTATAGCGGTGACGATTGGTTCCTTGGTGCAGTAACAGATGAAGAAGCTCGAACGCTGAACGTGTCTCTCGACTTCCTTGATAGTGATGAAGAGTACGAGGCACAGGTTTATGTCGATGCGAACGACGCTCATTGGGAAAACAACCCTTACGCCATTGAGATCAAGAAGAAAACAGTGAGCTCAAAAGATGTTTTAAAACTAGACTTGGCACCGTCCGGCGGCGCAGCTATTAGATTTAAAAAACTATAAAAATGCTACTTTCCGTTTTGGAAAGTGATTGCTATTGCCAATTGTGGTGGTATGGTAAAGGATAAGAATTCAGCGCTAAGTGCTTTTTCATCCTCACATTTGGCGAAAGAACTGTTTAACACATCATTGTAAAAAAGAGAATTATCATGCGAAACGTTTCAACTTATTGGTACTTTAATAAATTTAATTACTGATTGCGCCTGACCACGAGTGTTCAGGAGCAAATAGTCGCTTCTGGGCATCACGGTAATAACGTTTTGCAAAAGCCCAGGAGGTTTACACCATCTGGGCTTTTTTATGCCCGAATTCTTCGGAAAAGAACAATGAAAGAATTAACGTTAGGCGACATTAGAAAACAACACAGAGTTAAACAGGAAGTAGTGGCAATGGCACTTTCGGTAACGGCATCGGGCGTCAGTAAGTTAGAGTCGAAACGTATTCAAGATGTATCTCTGCAGCGTGCTGCCGCATACTTAAGTGCAGTAGGTGGTAACATGAAAATTGAAGTAACCATGCCAGACGGGGCTACTCTGCAGGTTGGGTAACATAGCGCGGGGCTTAGCTATAAGTTGTCAAATCAGTAGCGGTTAGCGTTTTTTGAAAGGCGTTTGTGCGCTAGACTATGCTGACTCTTTGCCAATACTTTGCACAGACACTGTGCCTGAACCACTGTTTAGGAGCTAATCATGGCCGTTCACGAAATTACTCATCCGTTAATTGCACACAAAATTGGTTTGATGCGATACGCGAAAATTAGCAGCAAAGACTTTCGCGAGTTGGCCTCTGAAGTGGGTAATTTGCTAACTTACGAGGCCACGCGTACGCTCCCAACTGAACGCGCTACTATAAAAAGCTGGTCTGGTGAAAACGTTGAAGTTAAACAAATTAAAGGTAAGAAAATAACCATAGTGCCAATTCTTCGGGCTGGCTTAGGTATGCTCGACGGTGTGTTGAACTTGATTCCCAATGCAAAGATAAGCGTAGTAGGGTTGTATCGTGACGAAGAAACACTTCAACCGGTTGCCTATTTCGATAAGGTGGTTAAGAACATAGACGAGCGTACAGCCCTTATCGTCGACCCGATGTTAGCCACCGGGGGCACGTTAATTGCCACCATCGACCTTCTTAAAAAGAAAGGCTGTACTAAAATTATGGGGCTTTTTCTTGTGGCTGCACCAGAGGGAATTGACGCCGTTGTGGCAGCGCATCCCGATGTGGATATATTCACGGCTGCAATTGACGAGCGTTTAAACGATAAAGGTTATATCTTGCCTGGGCTAGGCGATGCGGGTGATAAAATCTTCGGCACGCGATAACTAACCCAACTTGTCCAAAAAAATAAAATACTTAAATTTTAATTCTTATACTTATGTACACTAAAAAGCATGAGTTAAACGTTTAAGTTAATGTTATTATAATCGAGCTTGTTATATCTAGCGCGTAAACCCAGCAAACGCTGAATTTACGTGCTTTAGGTAACTACTGTTTAGTGAACAAAAAGCCTGCTTCACGAAAAGAGCTCATAATAATGAAAAAAACAAAATTAACCCTTAAAGATGTCGCTCTGCAATTGGGCGTTTCAACAGCCACCATATCTAACGCCTTCAACCGTCCTGATCAGCTATCTGCTTCAAAGCGCGAAGAAATATTGTCGCAGTGTAAGAAAATTGGCTATAGCGGGCCTAACAAAGCGGCACAGATTTTACGAAAAGGTAAATCGAACATTGTGGCGCTGGTACTCGCTGACAGTATATCGTATATGGTAAGCGACCCCGTCGCCAGCACATTTATTAAAGGCGTGTCTGGGGCGCTGCAAAAAGAAGGGAAGCATCTACTGTTATACCCAGGCGATTCAAAAAGCATTTTAGATGTTGTTGATTTCGTTGATGGGTTTATATGTTACGGTGCGCCGCGAAATGCAATGCTGGTAGACGAGCTTGCCGTATCACCAAAGCCTATAGTTACCGTTGATTTTGATATTGATGACAAGCCCTCAATTAATATTGATAATGAGGAAGCAGCCTTTGAGGTGGCCGATCACGCGTTAAATGAAGGCGATAACTTGGCTATTTTTGGTCTGCGCCTTATCGACTCACCTTCGACATGTCGAATTTATGATAACCCTTTAATTGGTGTTGAAAGCTCTATTTCGCATCGTCGTCTTGACGGCTACCTTCGTGCCGCCAAAGCGAAAAATGTGAATGTGAGTCGAGAGCGTATTTGGCACTTACCTGAAAGTGAGCGTAGCTTTGCGCGTCAAGCAGCAAAAGAACTACTGACTAGCTCGCCTCGCCCTAATGTCGTGCTGTGCATGAGTGACATTATTGCTTTAGAGCTGCTCCATCTTGCGTTGGACATGGGCATAAAAGTACCTGAAGAGCTTCGTATTACAGGATTTGACGGTATTGAAGAATCGCAGAGAACTCGCCCTACTTTAACAACTGTTTGCCAGTCGAGTGCTGCGAAAGGAGAGAATGCTGCTCAGGTACTACTTCAAGCGGTAAGTGGGAAAACGATATTACCGTTTGAAATGCGTAAAGGTGAAACGGTATAGCGCCAGCTATACCGTAGAAGTAAACAATGTTTTTTGTTTCTCAAAGTTTAATGAGCATCGATTAAAAAAGGTGCTCAGCTTGTTTTCTTCAAACAAGTCTCCTTGCTCTTCTAGTGAAGCGGGTTGATGTTGGGCGATTTGTGGAAACACACGATAACCAGCTAATAAGCAGTGCCAAGAGGCTGCACTAAAGTGTTTACCGATGTCTTGCCGCTTAATCTCTTGAACAATATCACCCTTTCGATACCACACATCAAGCAGGCTTAATAATGACTCTGATAGCTGCATGTTTTCTCTGTTATCCATCCAATACTGACTGTCAGTTCTGCCATTAAGCTTGTAGTGGCACACAATGTAGTCGCGTATGCGCTCAAAGCGCTCGGTTATATCGCTATTAAAGTGTTGCTGATACTTCTCTGTATAATTGCCTTTCGCGTAATACGTAGCAAATTGTTCAATGGTAATTTGTACAAGGTGTAAAGCGGTTGCTTCAAGGGGCTCAATAAAACCCTGAGATAAACCAACAGCAAGGCAGTTTTTCACCCAGTGTTGTTCGCATTGCCCAACACGCATAGTTAGGTGACGCGCTTCAACATCGCTATCTAATAAGTTTAACTTATTGCGCAGCTCGTATTCTGCTTTGTCTTTATCTTGATATTGTTGACTATATACATAGCCATTACCGGTGCGATTACGAAGCGGAATTTGCCAACACCAGCCATTCGACATGGTGCTAGATTCAGTCTCAACAGGCATGTGATCGATAGCGGGTGTAGCAAGCACAACAGCTGAGTCGTTGAAAAGGTTATTGTTGAAAGACATGAACGGTACATTCAACGTTTTTTGTAAAAGCAAGCTGCTAAAGCCAGTGCAGTCGATGAAAAAATCGCCTTTCAATACTTGGCCGTCTTTACATGTTAGGTGGCTTATTGCGCCTGATGCTGAGGTGCCTACTGAAGCAATGTTGCCTTCGATATGCTCTACGCCTAGTCGCTTAGCGTGCTGTTTTAAAAATTCGCTGAGTTTGTGCGAGTCAAAGTGATATCCGTATTCAATAGCAAAAGGGAAGTTATGCGATGGAATTGGCGCCAAGTTCTTTTTGGCTAAATATCCTCCCATAAAGAACCTGTCAGGCGTTGTTTCAACATCAAGGCCTAACCGTCTTGTTAGCGCATTAACATAGAATGAGCGCTCACTGTGTACGTCTAGCTGACTAAAAAACGGATGTGAATACGATGCATTGTCATCGCCACTCCACCCATTGAATTTAATGTTCACTTTATAGGTTGCGTGGCATGCTGGCATCCACTGGTGCTCAGCTATATCCAGAGTTTGAAAAAAGCGTTTAAGCGTTGGTGTAGAACCCTCTCCAACACCTATAGTGCCAATATCTTTTGATTCAATTAACGTTATATTAATAGGTATTGCAGCGAAACGATGTGCAAGTAAGTTTGCAGCCATCCATCCGGCAGTACCGCCACCGGCAATTACAATTCTAAGCGGTTGATTCATGTCGCACTCTGCTTGTTATAAAATTTACATGTGGACGTAGGTCGTTGAATGCCTTGTGGCAAAACAGAAGCTGTAAAAGTAAGGCTGCTCTGATGAGCAGCCTTGTTTTTGGGTTTTAGTAGAATGAGTAGTTAAGGTTAAGCATGTAAGACGGGCCAAACTCGCGACGAAGCGTCACAATGCCGTTGCCATCAATTGTCTCTTCCTTCTCGTCAGTTAAGTTTTGACCTTGTAGTGCAATACGAAGACCTTCTAGGTATTCAATGCCGCTTCCCGCAAAGTCATAACTGATTTGCGCGTCAACCTGAGTAACTGCACTACGTGTCGCTGCGTCGATTTTATTCGAGCCACCACGCTGATAAGTCAAGAATTCTGAGCGGTCTGTTGCTGCAACCCTAATTTCAAAACCATTCATTTCGTAGTAAGCCGTTACGCTATACGTATTGTCTGACTGACCCGGTATTTTTGTACCGTCTTCTAGTTCGGCATCAAGAATTGTGGCAGACGCCGCAATACCGAAACCGTCTAGCATATCAGATGCCATGCGAAGAGGGATGTTCGCAGTAAGCTCAATACCCTTCATACTACCTTCAAGGCCATCTTCGAAGAACGAGTAGAAACCAAAATCAGGTGGTGTTACTAAGTCGCCTGCTTGGTAAGGTGTATCTGCAGGGCCATAGTTTCCGTCAACATCAATTACACGGTCGTGGAACCCAGGGATGAAATAATTCGCACCGCCATTCGTTGGGTCATTAGTGAAGTCGATTAGCTGGTTGCCGTCACGGGTCCAGTTAACAAGGTCTTTATAGAACAATGCCACCGACACATAACCTTCGTCTTCAAAGTAGTTTTCGAACGAGATATCAAAGTTATTCGCTTCAAGTGGACGAAGAGTAGGGTTACCTGTGAACTTAGACCATGGTGAACCAAAATTACGCACTGCTTCTTGCGTATTTGGTGTTGCAATTAGCTCAATGTTTTGGTCGAACTTAACAAAACCAGAGGCCTTCATTTGGTCAATTCGAGCGCGGCTAATAGTCTTAGACGCGGCAACGCGCAAATAGCGATTCTCATCAAGTTCCATGCTTACGTTTAAACTTGGTAAGAAGTGTGAGTAAGAGTCACCCTCAGTAATGATACAATCGGCATCAACAACTTGGTTACCGTCATCATCACATACAGCGAAGTTGTCACCCACGATACCAATAAAACCAGAAGAACTTTGGTCTGTATCTACGTATTGAGCACCAACATTACCTTTTACTGGAAAGCCACCAACCTCAGTTTCGAAGTCAAGCTGAGCGTAAAGCGTAATAACTTCTTCGTCTATTGTGTAAGTATCACCTAGACGATCAGGCTCAAGAAGGCCAGCATCGTTTAGCGTGTATTCACCGTCGTTGTATGGAGCAAAACCATCATAAGCCACAACGCGACCGAGGCCTGCCCATGTAAGGTCAGCCAAACCGTTGTATAAATACTGAGTCGGGATTGATTCAGAGAAAGGGTAAGACGAA
Organism: Alteromonas sp. MTD1; assembly: GCF_042848195.1. NCBI lineage: Bacteria > Pseudomonadati > Pseudomonadota > Gammaproteobacteria > Alteromonadales > Alteromonadaceae > Alteromonas > Alteromonas sp. MTD1. Next base: position 246,832 of record NZ_BTGG01000007.1, on the reverse strand, counting down.
GCGGTAGCAAAGAAGCCTTTGTTGTCTTTAGCTTTGAATCGATCACTGTAGTTTACACCTGCTGTGAGGGTGTTAAAGATACTCCAGTCAACAAAACCTTTTACTTCGAATCGTGCTGTAGTTAGCTCTTCTTCGAAGTCTGCAAAGTTCAAGAAACCGTCCTGCGCGTTGAAGTAGCTGTATGGTTCGCCGTTTGCCTGTAGTTCGTTAGTAGCAAACTGATCGGCAATATTCGCCATACCGCCACCCCATACTTGAGGTCCAGCAAGTTGTAGTAGTGCAGGGTCAGAAAACGCGTCTAAGCCAGTGCTATCGGTGAAGAAAATTCCATCCTCGCTCATTTGGAACTCGCGTGAACCAAGTTCATCAGCACCTAGGGCACCAGAACGAGCCAGACCTGCATATGATTCGCCGCGCAAGTCACGCTTTTTCGACTCGCTGTTTGCTACATCCACCATTACAGACCAGTTGTCGTTCACATCGTAATTAATGTTTAGACCGAATGTTTGTAGTTCACCGTCTTTTTGTGCAGGGTCAGTACGAAGCACTGGGTTAGCGTTAATTTGCGTTCCCGAGTTGTTAACTCCGGTACCTGTTACGTTAGCGGCTGCAAAGGGTTCGATGAATCCACGGATTACGCCTGAATCTGAGTAATCAATATCAAGCACGTCGACGACAATGTCTAAATTGTCAGTAGGACGCCACTGGAAAATAGCAGAAACGGTATCGCGTTCTAGAACACGGCTGATAGCTTGTGTATCAAGACCGAACGGCAAAATTTGACCATCATCGTTTTCGCCATAGCCCCATACACCATATTTTCTTTCGTTACGCGGTGATTCTGTTGATGCTAATGCCACAGCAAGACCGATTGTATCGTCGGCAAATTTTTCAACGAAAGAAAGCGCGAATCGGTTACCAGTGTTGTCGAATTCAGGGTTATCTGAATCGTTACCACCCATCTCGTAAACGCCGGTAAATGTGAGCGTTTCTTGTGCCGCCAACGGACGCACAGTTTGTAAATCAACCGTACCACCCAAGCCTTGTACAACAAGTGATGCGTCAGCTGTTTTATAAATAGTTGCACCCGTCATAATTTCTGCTGGATACAAATCGTATTCTACGCCTCGGTTGTCACCAATACCGATAAGCTCACGACCGTTTAATGAAGTACCAGTAAAGTCTTCTTTAAAACCACGTACAGAGATACCTGATGTACGGCCACCTACGCGTTCGCCCGACAGACCTGGTAGGCGCGCTAACGATTCTGCAATAGATGCATCGGGTAGTTTACCAATGTCTTCAGCAGAAAGCGCTTCTACAATTGAGTCATTGTCCATCTTAACGGCTTGAGCTCTCATTAAAGAGCCGCGAATACCAGAGACCTGAATAACTTCAAGTTCTTCGTTGTCTGGTGTCTCTTGTGCTAATGCCATTTGACCGTGAAGAGCGGTGGTAATAGATAGCGCTATTAAAGCGGGTTTAAATGTTCCAGTATGCTTCATTGTGTGTACCTTGCCGAATGTGTGTTAAACAAAGTTTATTTTTTTACATCGGGTTAACAATAGAGTGGATTTTACAATTTAGCAAGCACTTTCTTAATTGTTTAAGTTTACCTTTAGTATAATCTGTAAGGCGTTTGTTTTGGTTGTCGACTGCCTTGCTTAATCAATTTAATTTGGGTGAAAGAGTAGTATGCACCTTGAGGGAAGGTTGTTAAGAGTTGTAAGGTAAAAGAAATGAAAAAATGGTGATTTTAAAGGGAAAGAAGGTGGTGTGATGCACGAAGAGAGAAGACGGACCGTGCATCACGCAGGATGTTTATATTTATCTATCCCAAACCAATTCTTTGAAGTGTTTTCGGCACAATGACTCATAGGTATCATTACCACCGATTTGAACTTGATCGCCATTAGTCACTGCATTGCTATTTTCATCTCGCCTAACAACAAAGCTCGCTTTACGACCACAATGGCATACTGTTTTTAATTCAGACAGTTTATCGGCCCAAGCTAACAAATAGTGACTGCCCTCAAAGGTTTCACCAAGGAAGTCAGTCCGCAATCCGTAGGCAAGCACCGGAATTCGTAACTCGTCTACAACATCAACTAACTGACGCACCTGCTCTTTAGTTAAAAATTGTGCCTCGTCAATAAAAACGCAGTCTAGCTTTTTGTCTTTGCAATCGCTGCTAATCGATTCAAACAAGTCGTCGCCTTTTGCATAAAGCTTTGCGTCGGCCTGTAATCCAATTCTCGATGTCACTTTGCCTACGCCATACCTGTCATCAAGTGCCGCGGTGTAAATAATCGAATGCATACCGCGTTCGCGATAGTTATAAGCTGATTGAAGTAAAGACGTCGATTTTCCCGCATTCATTGCGGAATAGTAGAAATATAGTTGAGCCATGGTGATTAATAGTTTTCGTTATACCAAGTGATAAAGTTACTGGCACTCATGGGTTTGGCGTAGTAAAAACCTTGCAGGTAGTCGGTTCCAAGCGCTGCAAGATGCTCACGTTGGGCTTCTGTCTCTATACCCTCAGCAATAGTTTTGCAGCCAAATTCACGGGCCATCAAAAGCGTAGCGCGTATAATAGTATCACTCTCTTCCGAGGTATTCTGTACAAAAGAACGATCTATTTTTATAAAATCGAATGGCACTGACTGCAGTCTATGAAGAGATGAGTAACCAGTTCCAAAGTCGTCTATCGACACTTTGATATTACGGTCTTTGAGCTGGATGAGGCGATTGGTGACGAGTTCTGCATTGTTTGCAAACACACTTTCAGTAATCTCGAGACATAAACGTCTAACATCTAATTGGCATCCTTCAAGTGCGCTATCGAGGATTTTTAAAAAGTTGTCATCGATTAATTGTGCAATCGAAACGTTGACAGATAAACGAAGGTGAGACGTAAAGTGCCAATGCGACAAGTCAATTAATGCACGGTTTAACACCCACGCGCCAATTTCAGGCATCAAACCGCTTTTTTCGGCAAGGGGTATAAAAATAACAGGCGAAACTGACTCGTCATCACATTGCCATCGCAATAATGCTTCTACCGACGCTACTTTATCTGACTTTACGTCTATGATTGGTTGATAATAAACCGTTAACTCACCGTTACTGATAGCACTTCTCAAGCGTTCACATAGATGTTGCTCGCGTTTAATCTCTTCATGAAGGGCCCCGCTAAACACGCCCACCGAACCTCGCTGCTTTCGCTTTTGATCGTACATGGTCAAGTCGGCCTGCTGAATGAGGTCAACCGCTGTTTCACCGTGTTCTGGATACATTGCAATGCCTATGGTGGCATCTAGCGTTATCTGATTGTCGCTGGCAATAATAGGCACGGTAACGCTGCTACGCATAGCATGTGCTACCGCTTTAGCAGTATCAACAGTTGCATAGGGTATTACCGCAAGAAACTCATCGCCTCCCCAGCGCGCCAGGTGGTTTTTTTCGCTGTATTTTTGAAGTCTGGCCGCAATTTCAGCCAAAACGATATCTCCTACCTTATGGCCTAAACTATCGTTTACTTGCTTAAATCCATCTAAATCTATGAACACAATGGCAAGTGAGTTGTGAATAGCATTCGAAGCATCGAGCAGGCTATTTAAATGCTCTAAGAAACCATTGCGGTTTAATAGATTTGTAAGCGCATCTCGATTGGATAATCTGAATATATCTGCAGTGCGTTTTTTAACTTCATTCTCAAGGTTAGCATTGGAAGCATCAAGCTTTTCGTTGGTTTCAACAAGCAGCCTATTTACTTTTTCTGTAGCTATTCGCTCGTGCTCCATTTTTTCTCTCAATATCGAATAGTTAGCTTTGATTTGCACTGTCTGCAGAAAAAAACGGTTATAACGAAATGCGCTGATGAAAATTCCAGCCCAGAAAACAAAGCCTAATACGCCGAGAATGAAAAACTGCTTGTTGTCATCAATCAACGCACAAATAGACATGGGCACTAATAAGGCTGTGCTGTAAAAAGACACCAAAACTATACTGGGGGATAAAACTGTACCGGCACCGCCAGACATTGCTGCTAGCACAACCATTGAAGCCGCTAGTTCCACCGTTCCCATAGTGGGGTGAAGCGTGATTGCATAAAGCGCCCAAATAGTCCCTGTTACGTAAAGGCCCAATGAAAAGCGTATAAAGACAGGTGAAGGGTTATAAGTAGTATGAGACAGGGAATACTTCCAATAAAGGGAATCGGTAAAGCGCAAACTGCAAACCACGACCATTGCAAGCCAGAATTGACGTTTGAGTGTGTTGACTTGTTCGAACTGGTTATCAAAGAAGAACACCAGGCCACTGAATGCAAGCAATGTCATAATGAGGCCCACAAAACTGTTGCCTACTAACATTCCTACTGTGTCACGTTTTACATCTTCCGCAGAGACTGCGTGCTCATCGAGTTTCAAGTGTTTAACTAACCTTTTTCTTATCGTCTCTGTTCAGTGATATAAAGCATATTTAAGCTTGTTTATTAAGGGTTTAAGTGTAGCAGGTTTTTAAGCATAGCAGACGTTTTATAAGAAAGTGTATATATTTTGTACTTGTCGATATTAATTTGTATACAGCCAGCTGAAATTAAAGTGTCGAGTGCAGAAACTTCATTACAAAAAAAAGCCCCAGCATTTGCTGGGGCTCTTGGATAGTGTTTCGCGATTATGCCGCGCTTTGACCACCGTCAACCGCTTTAAGCGTTTGTGAAGCAGGAACAAGCTCTAAGTCGAACGTGTACTCGTCTACACGTACCGCAAGCTTGCGCTTCTCATTGTAGTCGTGCAGCTGTGCAGCTTCATCAGCAGTAACCACACCTTTTTCTTGCAGCTTGTTAAGAGCGTGCTCGAAAGAAATAAATGGTACTACAGGCTCTTTGCGAAGTGCTTTTTGCACTTTGCCTAACAGGTGCGCAACAGCGTGCTTCGCTTTAAACGCTTGCTCGTTGATGTCGTTACCGTCGCCTGGGCTTACTTTAACAAGGTGAGTAAGCTGCGCCTTAACGCTGTTGTCTTGCATTGATGCTAAAGACAACTCACGTACTAGGTCATCGCTGATGCCAGCAACACTATTAGTGTAAGTGTTGGTCAGCACACGCATTAGGCCACGCGTAGCTGTATTCGGGAAATTGTTGATAAAGTTAACAATTGCCTGATCCGCTTGTTGTAAAGACCACTGCATTGCGTACTCGAAGTACGGTAGTGCAAGTTTTCTGTCTTCAATGCGCTGCTCGTAGAAACGAATTGCAGCCATCGCGCCATATAGGTAGCTCATTACGTCACCTAAACGTGCAGATAGAAGCTCAGCCTTCTTCAAGTCGCCACCAAGTACCGCTAGTGACAAGTCAGCAAGAGGTGCTAGTTTTGCAGAGATGCTGTTTACACGCTTCTCATACTTACGTACCTCTGGAAGTGCAGACTCGCTACCACGAAGGAATGGAAGGTATGCTTTACCGAAGCTACGGAATGCATTCTTCACGCTGAAACCTACAGTTTTGCGTAGTACTTTGTTGAATTCTTTATCCGCAGAACTTTCGTTGCTGTGGATTAGGTCAACCATATCTTTTAGGTATGGGTGACAACGCATTGCACCTTGACCGAAGATCATAAGGTTACGCGTTAGAATGTTTGCACCTTCTACGGTAATCGCAATAGGTAGTGCCGCATAGCCGCCAGCCAACGTGTTTTGTGGACCGCGCTGAATTGCTTTACCCGCTTGGATATCCATAGCAGAGTTCATTACATCGCGACCAAGCTCAGTCATGTGGTATTTAGCAATTGCTGTAACTACAGACGGCTTAACACCAAGCCCTAGGCCTTCTGTAGTAAGAACACGCATTGCTTCTAGTAGGAACGTTTTACCAGCGATATCAGCAATGTTTTCTTGAATACCTTCGAAGCGACCAATTGGAAGACCAAACTGTTCACGCACGAAAGAGTACTCAACTGTACCTTTAAAGGCTGATTGCGCTGTAGCAACGCCCATTGCTGGTAGTGAAATACCACGACCTGCACCTAGACAGCTTACAAGCATCTGCCAACCACGGCCGATGTTCTTCTGACCGCCAATGATGAAGTCCATTGGGATAAATACGTCTTGACCACGTGTTGTACCGTTGTAGAAACGCACGCCCATTGGGTCGTGACGATTACCTAGCTCAACACCAGGGTGTGACTTAGGTAGAAGGGCACAAGTAATACCCAGTTCTAGCTTGTCACCAAGTAGTTGGTCTGGATCGAACACTTTAAATGCAAGGCCAAGTACAGTAGCGATTGGAGCAAGTGTAATGTAACGCTTGTCCCAGCTTACGCGTAGGCCAAGAACTTCTTCACCGTTGAATTCGCCTTTAGTTACGATCGCTGCATCTGGAATAGCGCCTGCGTCTGAACCCGCTTCCGGACTAGTAAGTGCGAAACATGGAATGTCACGACCGTCTGCAAGGCGTGGTAGCCAATAGTCTTGTTGGTCGGTAGTACCGTAGTGCATTAATAGCTCGCCCGGGCCTAACGAGTTAGGAACCATTACTGTTACCGCAATCGCGCCACTTTTCGCTGCAATAGTTGCAACGATAGTCGAGTTCGCATAAGGGCTGAACTCTAGACCACCAAATTTCTTTGGAATGATCATAGAGAAGAAACGGTTCTTACCTAGGAAATCAAGAATTTCCTGAGGAATGTGCTTACCATTTCCTAATTCAAAATCGTCAACCATGTTCAGTAGCTCAGCTACTGGACCGTCCATAAATGCTTGTTCTTCTGCGCTCAGCTTCGCCTGAGGGATATCGCGTAGCGCCTGCATGTCAGGCTTACCCTGATAAATCGAAGATTCAATCCACACGTCACCCGCATCTAGGGCTTCTTGTTCTGTGATTGAAATTGGGGGTAATACTTTCTTTAAGCTAGTTCTTAAACTCATAATAACTCATCCGCTCATCTGACCAGTTGTGATGATTAATACTACAACATATTCACAAAAGATCAAAAAAATTCGCTCAAAATTACGTTAACAACCGTTAATGTTTCGTTAAAACAGCGATTTAGCACGGTAATTTTGAATCCCAACACATCCATTCATACGGTTGTATTGCGTTTTATGATGATTAAATTTCTGTGTGAGTTATGTTAATTGCTGATTTGCATGTAGAATTTCAGTAATGACTAACAAAGGATAGTGTGATGAGTCACAGCCCTAGTGCCCCGCCATTTAGTATAAAGTTTCCGCTTGTATCTCTTGTTTTAGTGCTATTGCTTACCTGCATTGCAATGATTGGCGCGCAAAACCTCTATTTTAGGGGCGACTATAAAGTGTTTTTCGAGCCGGATAACCCTCAGCGCTTAGCATTTGAAGAGATGCAAAACATCTTTAATAAAAGCGAAAACGTGTCTTTCATGGTGGTGCCAGATGACGCCAATGTAATGAAGCCTTCAACATTACAGCTGGTGGTTGAGTTAACGGAAAAGGCGTGGCAGCTTCCACTATCGACTCGCGTTGAGTCAATTTCGAATTACCAACACACCTATGATGAAGATGGCGATTTAGTTGTTGAAGACCTGATAACAGAAGAGTCAGCCACCTCGGATAACATACCGTTCATTCAGCAAGCATTGATAAATACGCCAGAAGTGTACGGCAGACTGTTGTCTCGCGGCGAAGATGTTACGGTTATCGATACAACGATTCAGCTTCCAGACGGTGACCAAACTCAGGAAGTCATTCAAATTGCCACTGCAGCAAAAGAAATAAAACGCGAGATGGAACAAGCGTATCCGCAGCACAAAATATACCTTAACGGTATGGTAATAATGAATGATGCTTTCGCGGTGGCGGCACAAGAAGACGCGCAAACATTAATCCCTGCTATGTTTGGGTTAATTTTTGTTGCTATTGCTTTCATAGTGCGTTCGCTATGGGCAGCAGTATTTACCATGGTGGTGGTAATGGTTTCCGTGGCAATCACCATTGGCGTAACAGGCTGGTTAGGTGTGTACCTAAGCACGGCAACGGTTAATGCGCCCACCATGATTACAACGCTAGCGGTTGCTGACTGTATCCATATTATTGTGGGGGTGAGGTATTTCCTTTCGCAGGGCAACACCAATCAACAGGCCATTGAAAACAGCGTAAAAGCGAACCGAAAACCTATTTTTATTACCAGTATTACTACTGCTATTGGTTTTTTGATGCTTAATTTTTCTGCGGTTCCTGTGTTATCGCACCTGGGCAACATGACCGCGTTGGGCGTTATGCTGGCGTGCGTGTTCTCCCTTACCATTTTGCCATCGCTGCTTATGTTAAAACCGCTATCAACGAAGAATGCCACGCAATACGTCATCTTCAATCAGTGGGCGCAATTCGTTTACATGAAGCACAAACAATTACTAGTAATCTCTGTTTTCGTTATTGCAGCAATAAGTGCATTCGCCTCTACTAATGTGCTAAACGACGTAGCGGTTAAATACTTTGATGAACGCAGTACTTTTAGACAAGCTGTAGATATCAACGAACAAAAGCTTGGCGGTATGTCGACAATAGACTTTGTTGTTTACACCGACGAGCCCTATGGAATAACTGCCCCTAATTTTTTAAACGAAATTGATTCGTTCGCCGAGTGGTTAAGAGCGCGAGATGAGGTGAATCATGTACTTACGTTCACCGACACACTGAAGCGGCTTAACAAAAATATGAATTTTGACGACGAGGCGTTCGCCAAAATTCCTCAAGACGGCGACCTTGCCTCTCAATATGTTTTACTTTACGAAATGTCGCTACCTTTTGGTCTAGACTTGGGTAACCAAATGGATATTGATAAGTCTGCATTACGTATTATTGCGCTTATCGAAAACTTAGGCAGTAACGACATTACTGCGCTTGAGAGAGAGGCGAAAGCCTATTTTGACGGGCGTGATACTGGGTATCGTATAGAGGCAGCTAGCCCTCCATTGATGTTTGCCCATATTGGCGAAAGAAACATGAAAAGCATGGTATGGGGCAGCATAGTTGCACTTGTTCTTATTTCTTTCCTTATTTTATTTGCACTTAGGTCGATAAAGCTTGGTGCGATAAGTTTGGTGACAAACTTGTTGCCGGCTGCCGTAGGTTTCGGTGTATGGGGCATGATTTCTGGTGAGATCAATATGGCATTGTCGGTGGTTATCAGTATGACAATGGGCATTATTGTAGATGACACCGTACACTTTTTAACGAAGTACCAGGCCGCACAAGCTAATAATAAGTCGACTAGGGAAAGCATTATTTACGCTTTTGATACGGTAGGTATGGCCTTGACCACAACAACCGTTGTGTTGGCGCTTGGTTTTGCTGTTTTAGCATCATCGAGTTTTGTGCTTAACGCACATATGGGCATGTTGACTATTATCATCATTGTGGCAGCACTTATCATCGATTTTATATTCCTTCCGGCGCTGTTAGCGTGGGTTGGCAGCAATAAGACAATCCCAAAGGAGTCTTAAAATGAAAGTAATGACTTTATCTGCCGTGTTACTTGCAGGGCAATTATTGATAGGCAATTTGGCTAGCGCAGATGTGATGGGCGACCCAAAAGCCATTGAAGTAGCAAAAGAACGAAAAGCGAGAGACTTGGGGTGGGGGACAACAGAAGCCACCGTAACGATGGAGCTAAAAAATGCGCAGGGCCAGAAAGCAACAAGGGCTCTTCGCGTTAAATCGCTTGAGGTACAGGGTGATGGTGACAAAGCGCTAACGGTATTTGATTCACCAAGAGATGTTAAAGGCACTGCCTTTTTAAGCTTTTCACACGCATTAGAGGCAGATGAGCAATGGATTTATCTACCTGCATTGAAACGCGTGAAGCGTATCGCGTCTAAAAACAAAAGTGGACCGTTTGTAGGGAGTGAATTTGCGTTTGAAGATATGACGTCTTTTGAAGTCGAAAAGTTTTCTTACGAATACGTGGGTGAAGAAACGGTTAACGATGAAATGAGCTTTGTTTTGAAGCAAACGCCTGAGTACGATTTTTCAGGTTACTCATTTATGAAAGTATGGGTGGACCAGTCGCACTATCGCGTTCAAAAAGTAGAGTATTACGACCAAAAAGGCGCCTTGTTGAAAATACTTCTGTTAAGCGACTACAAGTTGTTTAAAGACAAGTATTGGCGCCCAATGAAAAACCTAATGAGAAACGTACAAACTCGCAAAAGTACAACGTTGGTTACAGAAGAAATGACGTTTGATACAGATTTAAGCGACGACGATTTTGATAAGAACAGCCTTAAGAGAGTGAGATGATAAAAAAAGTCGCATCCTTTGTGTCGCTTGGCACAATCGCGTTTTCCAGCGTTGGTGTAGAAATAACCGGCTCTTCGGGGGTAGAAATGCGCTACTACCTTCAAGACGCGCTATACCCAGAACAAGAACGTACCTATGGGTCTTTCTTTGTCTCTCCAGAAGTGTACACCGAATTTAATGACGGTAACGATTCTCTGCTGTTTAAGCCTTTTTATCGAGTAGATGAACACGATGACGAACGTACTCATGGCGATATTCGAGAACTCCAATGGGCGCATTATGCCGATAGTTGGGAAACCAAAGTTGGCATAGGCAAAGTTTTTTGGGGCCAAACAGAGTCTATTCACCTTGTAGATATTATTAACCAAACCGATGCTGTTGAGTCGGTGGATGGCGAAGCAAAACTTGGGCAACCAATGGTGAACGCGTCTTATTATTCTGACATGGGCACGTTTTCAGTTTTTGTTTTACCGTATTTTCGTGAAAGAACATTTCAAAGCTCTGAAGGTCGTTTAAGACCACCTATTGCTATTGGTGATGCGATATATGAGTCATCAAATGAGCAGCGTAATATAGATTTAGCTGTGCGTTGGCAATCTTCTATTGATGACTGGGAAGTAGGGCTGTCTTACTTTACTGGAACAACCAGGGAACCAGAGCTTGTTGCCGGCATAGATGCGAATGGTAACGTTGCAATTAATCCTTTCTACGCACAAGTTAATCAAGCCGGTGTCGATTTACTAAAGGTAAGTGGTGCGTGGCTTTTAAAATTAGAGAGTATTTATAGAACAGGGCAAAGTGAAGATTTTGCAGCGTTAGTAACCGGTTTTGAGTATACCCAGCAAGGCGTATTTGACTCGCAGTATGGATTAGGGTATTTACTTGAATATCAATACGATGAGCGCAATGACAACTTCTTTGCTGTAGGGCAAAACGACCTTATGATGGGGTTGCGCGTTATCGTTAATGATATTGCAGGCACTGAAATGTTGATTGGATATGTGCAGGACTTAGACGAAAGTGCAACTTACTCTGCTTTTATTGAAGCTAGTAGTCGCCTGTCTTCGAACTGGCGTTGGAAATTAGACGGCTATTTCTTTTCATCGGACGATGTAGAGGACACGTTCTTTTTCCTTCGAAGAGACGATCATATTCAGTTGTCTTTGGAGTACTTTTTTTAAGGTTGAAGTTTAAATGAAGCAGTTGTTTTGGATGTTAGGTGCGCTAGTAGTTGGGCTTTCACAGGCTAACGCTGCACCTAAAAACTATGGAGTGGTGACGGCCGGCTATAACGATTTTGATTTTGCGCAAGCAAGTGATAGTGAGTTGGCCTTTGGAGCTGCATTTGGTAAACAAGTTCATCAGCAGTGGTATGCAGAGCTTGGGTATTTAAACCTTTTCGATTATTCCGACGATACAGTGAACGCCGAAGGTGAGGCGCTCTACTTAGTCATGTTAGGCAAGGCGTCGGGAGGAACAGGCGAACTTTTTTATAAAGTGGGTGTGGCGAGAGTAGATATTGCAACCGATTTTGCCTGTGACGATTCTGGCGTTGCGCAACGCTGTGCAAGCGATAACGGTATTGCTGCAGGTTTAGTTGGATTAGGGTTCGACTACTTTGTTTCGCTAAAGTCTATGGTTCGCGTGGAATATGTACATTTGTCTGGCGAAGACAGTTTCTCTACCCACATGCTAAATATTGGGTTTAGATACAATTTCAATTAATTCGCAGTGGGGGCGCAAATCCAAATTGTATTGTGCAAAGTAAAAACAGTACATGGATTATAAAAGGTGCCCCTATGAAAAACGAACTTGATAGTAAATTTTTACTTCGAGTGTTTGATAAAATTCGTCAACACGGCGAAAAAGAAAACGAGCAATATAAACTGCTTGGGATCACCGCATATACTGACCACGATGGCTACACCTTGTTTATTGAAGATGTGCATGTGAAGCTGCGTTTCGGATTTCACAATCAATACCATTTCGATTACGAGTCGAACAGTCATCTTGAAGGCTTTGAGAAAAAGCTGAAGAAAATCGAAAAAGAATACTAATCACTATAAGTTTTGCGGGTGGTGTGCGCCCGCGTAAGCACCTGTCTCAATAGCCGATCAAAGTACCTTCTGATACAATGCCGCCATATTAATTTGAAGTGTTAATTTAAAAGGAACGCTACATTGGCAGCGGCAATAAAAGCTCCCACATTCAAACTAGCTTTTCTAGGGCCGAAGTTTTGGCCCGTATGGCTTGGTGTAATTATTCTTTACCTTATTACTTGGCTGCCACTCCCAGTCATCCGGGCTATTGGTGCAGGCACAGGTAAACTAATCGCTAAAATAGTGCCCAAAAGAGCCAAAGTTGCCAAACGAAATATCACGCTATGGAACCCTGAATTAAGTGAGGCGCAAGTTGAAGCGCTTTACAAAGAAAATATTCGCAGAACGGGTATGGCATTGTTTGAAACCGCAATGGGGTGGTGGTGGCCAAACTGGCGTATTCAACGCGCTTTTGAGATTGAAGGAACAGAGCATATCGAAGCTGCGTTTGCAAAAGGCAAAGGCGTGTTTGGTATGGCGTTGCACAACATGAACTTAGAGTTCGCTTGTCGGGGCATTGGTTTTTACCATCCAAGCATTGCTTTTTATCGCAAGCACAACAACCCGCTAGTCGATTATCTTCAGTATCATGGCCGTAATCGTTCTAACAAATATATGATTGATAAGCGCAATGCAAAAGCGTTGCTGCAGGCCCTTGATGAGAAAGAGCTGTGTTTGTATTTACCCGATCAAGACTACGGCCCCAAGCAGAGTATTTTCGTGCCTTTTGGCGGCGTGAAAGACACGGCAACCACCACAGCAACATTGATGTTTATAAGACGCAGTGACTGCGAACCCATGTTAATTTCATCGCAGTACACCAAACGTGGCTATAAGATAAAAGTCTTTCCTGCCCTTGATGGTTTAGGGGAGATGGAAGACACAGAAGCGTTAACGCTATTAAACCAGCATATTGATAAAGCGATTAAAGAGCAGCCGGAAAGCTACCTTTGGATGCACAAGCGGTTTAAAACTAGACCGGCTGACAACCCATCATCACTTTATTCGTAAACACAGCTCGGTTGAACAGCGCTTGGCCAAGCAAAAAATATCGATAAATAGTTTAATAGGTTTTACCTCAAGCAGTGCACTACAATAAAAGGGTGCTCAAATATAAGGGCACTTAAATGTAAGAGCGCTTCACGCATAGGTTTTGGTAAAAAGTTGCAAGTAGGTATACAAAGGAAATGGGACAAACAACGTACTCAAGCTCATCGTTTTGGGCAAGGCAAGTCGCTTTGGCCGTGGCGCTAATTGTGGCAGCTGCGGTGCTTATTTATGTGCTTTCGCTAAATGACGACAATCCTGTACCTGACTCAGAGCCCGAAAAAAAATCGGTAAGTCGTGGTTTAAGTGAGTTTTATCGCGATATTCGTATGTCTGCGACCAATCCTGAAAAGGAAGAATCGAGTGATTTCGTGCTCGATATTGCGGGAGTCGACCCAGACCTAGATGGCAAGCTTGCACAGATGTCTAGCCAAACTAGACCAGTTGAAAAGAATTGGACTGGCGAGCACAAATACAGAACTTTTAAAGAAGGTAACACCCTACGCGAGGCTATATCGCAATACGCGCAAGCCGAAGGCATGCAGCTAATTTGGAACTTGCCGCAAGATTTCGTCATAAAGCACCAGTTTCAGTTAGACAATACCGTCGCAGGGTCACTTGCTAGTATTGCTAGCTCAATCAACAGTAGCTTTGAAGGTGAAGTGATGGCCTACCTATGTGCAGGCCAACGTTCACTGGTGGTAACAGCGCAGCGCTCAGAGTTTCTTGATAACGAATGCGAAGTAGTTAGGGATTAACCCACTTCTTCTTTAAATAAAGTAGCCCATTGCTTTGTCACTGTTTCACGGATAGCGTCGAGCTCATCGCTTTCATCTGCATACTTGGTATCGGCCAGCGTGAGGTGGTGGTACTGCTCGCGAAGGGCTAAATACGCATTCTGCAATGTAGACGCCGTTTCCTCGCTGAGTAAATGGCTTTGCGCTGCTGCTTCGAATATCCGAAGGTTATCAGGGTATACCGTAAGTGTTTTGTGTTGGTTCGCATGGGCAAGTACCCAAAATTGCGCCATAAACTCGATGTCTGTAATGCCGCCCACACATTGTTTTAAATCTACTTTATCGTTAGTGTTTGAAAGTAGGTGCTCGCGCATTTTTACGCGCATACTGCGTACATCATTGGCAAGGGCGTCTATGTCACGAGGTTGGCATAATACGCGTTCCCTCACTTCACAGAACTGTGTTAATAATTCGGCGTCACCACAAATTCCACGTGCCCGCACTAGCGCTTGATGTTCCCACGTCCACGCTTCTTCATGCTGATATTTTTCGAAACCGTCTATATGACAGCAAAGTAAGCCGGCGTTTCCAGATGGGCGAAGCCGTAGATCGGTTTCAAAAAGCTGTCCAAACAAGGTTTTAGTGTTGAGCAGATGCATAATGCGCTGCGCTAGTTTTATATAAAACTGTTGGGCCTCTATTGCTTTTTTACCGTTCGTAGTACTTGTTCTTGGAGCATTGTGTAAAAAAACTAAATCGAGATCTGAACCATAGCCCAATTCATAGCCGCCAAGTTTGCCATAGCCAATAACGGCAAACCCCTTGTTTTGCCCTTCAAGGTGTTCGGGAACACCAAATCGCTCGCTAATTTGCATCCAGGCAGCGTTCACAACATTTTCCAGAATTACCTCAGCAAGTACCGTTAATTTATCGCTTACATTGTTTATCGGAAGCGAATCACTAATATCACTTGCTGCAATACGAAGCTGTTGGCAAAGTTTAAACTGTCTCCATGCATCCATAAGCATTTCAACGTCATCTTGCTCAATGCGAAGCATGTTTTCACGAAGCTCTTGTTCGTATTCCTTTTTACTTGTAACAATATCTGTGTTTTGTTGCCCCAAATACAATGGTGTTAGCAGCTCGTCCAGCAACAAAGGGAAGCGCTTAATTTCTTGTGCTATCCAGTCGCTACGCTCACATAAACGCACTAGCTGCTTTAATACATCGGGGTTTTCTAACAGCAAATCCAGATAAGTAGTACGCCCTGTAATGGCTTCAATTACTCCTAACAAGCGCGACAGCACATTAACAGCATGGTTAGGGTGCTGCTGCACTAATACATACAAAATTTCGGGCAGAAGTTTATTTAGCGTATCTTCACCTTTTTGACCTATGCGGTAATTGCGCTGCTTTTCTTTGAATGACAATACTTGAGGGTAAATACCTTCTATTTCATCTACTGACAAATGGTCGCTAAATGCGTCACCAAACTCCTCTTGGTTTAACGACAGTTGCCACGCATCTTGGCAAGCAGTAAACAAAGTATCTTCTTGTGAGTGAGTTTCACTTTGTTCTTCAACCAAATCATTAAAGTGTGAGTGTATACGTGCCATAGCATCCACTAACACGGCATTAAACTCATCATAACTCTCATAGCCCATCACTTGTGCTAGCGCGTGTTTACGCCATGCTTCATTGGGAAGTGTTTGTGTTTGTTCGTCGTTGTTTTGCTGAAGCGTGTGCTCTATTTTTCGCAAAAATAGATAGTCTTCGGTAAGCGCATCCGTGGTTTCTTGTTCTACAATATCAAGTTCGCTCAGTGCTTCTAGAGTAGTAAGTAATGACTTACTTTGAAGCATGGGCTCGCGTCCGCCGTGAATAAGCTGAAAACTTTGGGCAAAGAATTCGACTTCCCGAATGCCGCCCGCACCTAATTTAATATTGTTACTTAATCTTCGCCGTCTTATTTCTGTGGCAATGAGCTTTTTCATATTTCGCAATGCATCTAGCGTAGTGAAATCTAAATATCGACGGTAAGTAAAAGGATGGAGAATACTGCTTAACCAGGCGACCGACTTTTCATCTTTGCAGTGTGGATTATCTGTATTTATTATGCGCGCTTTCACCATAGCAAAGCGTTCCCAGTGACGTCCTTGATCTTGGTAGTAGTCTTCAAGTGCAGCAAAGTGCATTACCAGAGGACCAGAATCACCAAACGGGCGAAGGCGCATATCAACGCGGTACACTTGACCATCGTTGGTAATTTTATTCAGTGCTTGAATAAGTTTCTGCGCAACCTTGATAAAGAATTGCTGGTGCTCTATGGATTTCCGTCCACCACTGGTTTCACCTTTCTCTGGGTAGCAAAATATAAGGTCTATATCTGAAGAGAAGTTAAGCTCTTTACCGCCCAGTTTACCCATGCCCAAAATGTACATGTGCATATCACCGTGCTCATCGTGTGGCTTTCCGTAGCGCGTAGCTAAGAAATCGTATAGCCAGTGGTATGCTTTTGTAATCAATACATCAGCTAACGCCGATACCTGCTTTAGCGACTGGGTGATAGTTTGTTTGTTCAGTACGTCACTAAACGCTATGCACGCCATTTCTTGATTTCTGAACCGCCTTAGTACCCGTGATAATTCATCTTCCGAGCTAATGTGCTTTAGCTGCTCTGTCAAAGCAACTTCATAGAAAGAGATCTCTTGGTTTTTTGGCGGCGTACCGATAATGCGTGAAATAGCTTTGGGGTTATTAGCAAGTGTATTAGCTATAAATAGAGAGCGAGAGAATGCCAGAAGCAATTCGTCTTTATGTATTTCAATTTGTTGTTTAGCACTGTCGGTTAAATGCGGTGATGCCAATACTTGATGCCAAGCATTTTGGGCGTGTTCAAGGTTTGTCATGCTATTTTCGTTTTCTGTTGGCATAATACTGGCACATCATATTGGATATTATTCTTTAACTAATCAAAGTATTGACGACTGCGCTTCAAACTAAAAGCAAATGCTCGTCTTTGGAGCAACGATAACGTGGAAGCCTTAGTAAAACTAGTACCTCTTACGCAAGAATTAGCAATTTACCTTGCCATGGATGTGGCCATTGCGCTGGTACTGTTGATGATAATGAAGTGGCTTACTGGTGCATTTCGAAAGCACTCTGTTACCGAAGAGCTTGGTGTGAAAGATAACTTTGCTTTTGGTATTAGCATTGCTGGCGGCATGCTGTCGCTGTGTATTGTATTGAGCTCTGTAGTAGGAAGGCATGTGGGGCAGGGGTATCAAGACGCTGCTTTAGGAATGATTGTTTTTGGTGCTGTAGGTATTTTATTGGTAAAGCTTGGACGGTTTGCGCACGACAAATTGGTACTAAATGAAGTAGATACCCATGAAATGATTGCCGAGCGCAGCGTAAGCGTTGCACTGGTTGATGCGGCAAGTTTGGTAGCGAGCGCTATTGTACTTCGCAATATCATGTTGTGGGTGGATGGAAGCGACATGAATGCCCTTATTGCAATAGTCACAGGGTTCTCAGTGGTTCTTACTATGCTGTTAATAATGACGCGCATTTTTGAGTATAGATATGCCAAAGACAACCAGAATGATTCGTTCCAAGGCGCCCTCGAAAAAGGACAGTTAGCGTTAGCTATCGAACATTCTGGTAACTTGTTAGGTACAGCTATGATTGTATCGGCTGCAAACAATTTATTGGTTTACTCACCATCGGGTTATGTAAGTAACGTAACGGGGTGGCTGTTTGTAAGCGTATGTTTAACTATAGCGCTTCACTTGCTAGTACTGGTGAGCAAGAAAATAATCTTATTTGGCATGCACTTTAGGCAGGAAGTAGATCAACAGCATAACGTGGGCGTGGCGGCAGTCGGATTTACCTTGAGCATAGGGAACGCCATGATTATCAATGCTGTTTTGGGTGGGTAGTAGGTGGCTAATTGAGTTGATAATTGTGGTGAAAAGTTGGCTGAACCGCTAGATGGCTAGTTGGTTTAGCAGCTGGCTTGATAGTAGGGTGACTAGCTATTCTTTTTTCTGTTTATGTGAATATGAATAGTTCTTGTAAAACACAGGGCTACTCAAACCCTTTTGACTCCATAACACAGTGTGAATCATTTAGCTTGCGCTGTGCAATTATACTGTCTTTCTTCTGACGGCTCATTTGTTTCACTTCATATTCTAGCTTTGCCGCGTGTGACTTGTCTTGCACTTCAAAAACAGCGCGAAAACATAGCGGCGTTTTACCTTTTAAGGCTTTAGCACCGCCTTTTAATTCGCCCCTATGCTGCGCGATGCGGCGCGTAGGGTTATTAGTAATACCCGTGTAAAGCTGCCCCAGCTTATTTTCAATAAGATAAAGATACCAAGCCGTGTTTGTGTCTTGTTGATGGGTATTACTGATGTTGGCTGGTCTGCTCATTACCGTGTTTTTTGAATCATAAATTGTAGTTCAAGGATGATACCAGAGCTTGACCGGTCATAGCAGGGCAAGCAATTAAATCGACAAGTCGTAAAAGATACCAAGTCGTTAAAATGCTAAGTTGTTAAAATGCCAGTGGCTAAAATTTGAGAAGTGTCGAATTAGCACTACGATAACTAAGCGATGTTAGGTAATATAGCAGCGCGCTATTAAATCGAATTCATTCAACGGTAATATTCATGTACGAAAGTTATTACGGACTTAACTCGAAACCGTTTCAGTTAACGCCAGACCCCGCATTTTTCTTCGCCAGTAAATGGCATAAACGAGCCATGTCTTACCTTCAGTATGGTTTGTCACAAGCGGAAGGCTTTATTGTTATCACTGGTGGCATAGGTACAGGTAAAACTACCATTGCAAATAGCCTGCTAGAAGAAATTGAAGACGATATTGCAGCAGCGCAAATTGTTACGCCAAAGCTATCGCCAGATGAACTAGTAAAAATGGTGGCCGCGAAATTTGATATTCCTACCGAAGGCCGTTCGAAAGCAGACATTCTAAAAGCCCTTGAAATATTTCTATTCGATTTAAACAGAGCGGGGCGCCGAGCACTACTTTTGGTAGATGAAGCACAGAACCTACCGCTAGAAACCATTGAAGAGTTACGTATGCTAAGTAACTTTCAATTAAACGGAAAGCCGCTCATTCAAAGCTTCCTGTTAGGCCAGGAAGAGCTGCAGCCTATTTTGCGCGCACCAAACATGGAACAGTTTAGGCAGCGTATTGTGGCGTCGTGCCATTTAGCGCCGCTGTCGCACGACGAGTGCAAGGAATATATAGAATATCGTTTACGCAATGCAGGTTGGAACGGCTCGCAGCTGTTTAGCGAAGAAGCGTACGAGCGAATTCATCTGTTTACCCGCGGTGTACCTCGTAAAATAAACACCTTGATGGACCGTATTATGCTGTACGGGTTTCTTGAAGAGCTAGATAACATCTCTGCAGATGCCGTAAATGAAGTTATCGACGAAGTAAAAGCGGAAATGTTCGAGCCTGATAAAACTGGCGCTGAAGTAACAGAGCATATGGGCTTTGCTGATAACCCAGAAAGCAAAACGGTAATGACGCCAGAGGGCAACGTTATCCGCGACACTAAGTATTACTTGGATATGCTTGCAGAGCTGGTTGATGCATTAGATGACGCGATTTCTCAAAAGGTAAAAATGACGCAGTACGTCGATAAGCTTATGAAGAAGAAGTTTAAGACTTACGTACGGCTTAAAAGTGATGATAAGAAAGAGTAGTACAGGCTCACTTCGCACTCTCAACTGTAGATAATAAAAAAGCGCCGTTAATTTATATTAGGGCGCTTTTTTGTTGGTGCTATGGTGTGTTATTGATAGGTGTAGGTGATACCAATGGTTATACGTCTATCGGTAAAGTTAGCACCGAAGAAGCCATTACCTATACCACCACCGTTTATTAAGTCACCACTTCTATCTACGTAGTTTAAGTCTGCATTAACGGTTAATGCCCTTCCGAAAGTACGGTCTACACCCAAAATTGCATTCCAGTTGTCGCTTTCACCACTGTTCAAGGATTCAGAGCGCTGAGTAATGTTTGCGTAGTTTACGCTGGCATTCAAATTCGTATAGCTACCAATGCGGTAGGCTAACGTCGAGCCAACAGAGTAGGTACGTGTAAGGCGGTCTTGATCTAGAGCATCATCTTCTGAGTATCGCCATGACATTCCAAGTGTCACTCTTGAAAAGTCATAACCAATCTGGAAGTTACTGCTTTTACGCACAATAATGTCGTCGTTAAATTCAAGGTTTTGCGAAGTTATTTGTACGAATTGCTCATCAGCATTGGGAACATAATTTAAGCTATTCGGCTGAAAACAGCTTGCTATCGCAGAAGAGTTTACCGGACAAACAAACACGCCTAAGTTCTCAGGGTTTGCAAGAAGCCTGCTGGTATTAGTGACATCTTCGGTATAACCAAACGACGTTCTTAGGTACTTTGAGTTATAACTTATATTTGCACCAGCGGTTTCACCAAAAAAGCGCCGTCCGTAGTTCGCGCTTATACTGGTACGAGTGCTCAGCGCCCATTGCAAATCCACACCAACAAAGCTTTCACTATCGTCACTCTGTGTATCAGAGTCAGTGGTGTTCGCTGTAATTGAGATATATCTGTTGGGGCTTTGACGGTAAGTTAAACCTGCACCATAAGAATTGAACTTACGCACTAAACTCGAAGTATCGTTTCTATCTGATATTTGGTTACCTTCATGAGTTCCAGTAACCCTAAGCGCCCAGTTCTTGAAAAAGTGAATATCTAAAAAGCCAGATGCATTTCGGGAGATAAAATCACCTTGCCCTATTTGAGCTCTGTCTGTGTTTTGAAAGCTTCCTGATACGTTCCAAATGAGGTATTCCGCTCTGTCGCCATTAAACAAGTTGCCAGATACTTGATAAGTGTCGTTGTCTAATGCAAACCCGTTGTTTAACGCGTTTCTTTCTGAAGCAACGTCAGAGTAAGATGCTTGGCCGGTGCCACGAACCCAGTCACCTTGCGAAAGAGTAGTTGAAACGCCAAATCGGTTTGAGCGAGTTTTAGCAAGTGCGTCGGCATTGGTGAAAAAATCAGAGACTAAAAAATTACCGGCCTGTGCATTCTGGTAGCTTAGTGCACCAGATGCTTGAAAAACTAACGCTTCATCAAAAGGCGCCCAATTTGCAGAGTAACTATACTCACCATAGGTATCTTCTCGACTAAGGTCGTCGTTATCACGCTCAAGGTGGGTTAATTTACCTTGCCACAGTCCATTGAATGTTCGCGACTGATAGGCTGCGTTAACACTTGGGTTCACAGATAGCGTTGTAAACGAAAACGTACCGTTTTCTTCAGAATCTACATCCTGAAAAACACTTTCGGCCGACGCATTTGCCGTGATGTCCAACTTAGCATGTGCTGCCGTGCTGCTTACTAATATTGCAGCAAGAGCGGCGAAAAGCGGCGCTTTTGCGAAGCAATGCTTAGTTGCTTCGTTCTGAGTAATAATATCCATAATATCCGCTTCCGTCGGTGTCATTATGTACTGATTTGTTAACTACAAAACCAATTGCCATATCAGGGTTTAAGCGCTCCACCGACATTTTAATGTCGTTAATTTTTGCTCTGCCTTCTTCTACTACTACAACAGCTTGGCCTGCGAAGTTAGCAAGAATCGCACTTTCGTTAATACCGATAAGCGGTGGTGTATCGAAAATTACAATACGGTCTGGGTAGCGGTTAGCGAATTCATCAACCGTGTCATGCATTTTCTGGCTGGCTAACATTTCAGTAGATAGGTGATGCGATTTACCCGCAGGAATAATTTTAAGCTTCTCGATATTCGTGGGGTAAAGTACGTCAGAAATGTCCTCAACGTCTCCTGTAAGGTACTCCATCAAGCCTTTTCTTCGTTCTAAACCAAGAGTGTTTAACACATTTGGTTTTAGTACGTCAGCGTCAACTAACAACACTGTTTTATCTTGTTCAGAGGCAATACTCATTGCAAGGTTAGTTGCGGTAAAGGTTTTACCTTCAGAAGGGCGGCTGCTAGATACCATGATAATGTTCGGATTCTTCAACGTTTTCGATAACGAACCAAAGGCGTTGGCAAGCAGTTTGCGTTTAATCTCGCGATACTCTTCATTAATCTGCTTTCTATCACCATTAATAGAAATGTGGCCATTTTTATCAAGGCGTTCAAAGTCAATATTGAATTGCGGTAAAGTATTTCTCGTAGTCTGTGCCGCAGATGTTTCTTGAGCCAATTGTGAACTAGATTCAGATAATTGGCCTTCAGACTCCGTATTACGAGTTTGCGTTGAAGCGCTAGCTTGCTCATTTGGAGTTTGCTGAACTTGCTGAGTTAGCCCGCTCTTTTCAGCTAAATTATTTGTGTTTTCTACAGAAGCCGTATTTTCGGTCTTTGCTGCTTCACTAGCTGCTTTGGCTTGTTTTTGCTTTTGGAGTGCCTTCTCAATTGTATTCTTCATTACAACAAGCCTCCGAATAAATCGATATTCATAAGGTCCGCGGCAACCAATGTGCCGTACATCGCAATAATTGCGCCGCTAGAGAGTAAAAATACAATTAAACGTACGCGATTAGTTTTATTAATTTGTTCAATGTTTAGGTGCGTTACCGTTCCCCAAATCGGGTAGTCAGACACACTCAACAGCTGTTTAGGGCGAACTAATACAGGTTTAAGCTGGCTAATTAAAAATGCCACAGCAATACCTGCACCAAATCCTATTATCAAAACAGCGGTGTAAAATATAAGTCTGTTAGGGCCAGACGGGCGCTTTGGCAGCAAAGGTGGCTCTATAATTCTAAACTGCAATTCTTCTGCAGAAACATCGGCGCGACGTGATAAATCTGCCGACTCTTTTCTGGACAGCAGTTCTTCGTATTTACGTTTGGTAATACCGTAGTCGCGGTTAAGTGCGCTTGACTCTGCTTCAATCTGCGGAATTAGGTCTACCTTACTTTCCAGCTCTGCAACTTTGTTTTCTAAGTCATTTTCTTTTACTCTCAGCGAAGCAATCTGACTTTCAAGGCGACTCGCTTCAAGTTTAATTTCACGATTCAATTCCGTGAGCGGTTGGTTGTCATCACCTTCAGCTTGATTAATAAACGCATCAATTTCCTGCTGGCGAGACTTTTCTAAACTTTCTAGTAGTGCAGTAGTTTCAACTACGTCGGGGTGCAGTTCAGTGAAGCGCAATTTTAAACGATCTAGTTCTTCTTCTAACGATTTAATACGTTCATCGTAGCGAGTTCTTAGCACCGGTTCATCGGCATCAGTTACGCTAAAACTATCACTGCGTTTGGCACTATTAATCTGGTTTTTCAAGCTTTCGGCTTGTTGTTGCGTTTGTTTTATTTGTAAACGCGTTGCTTCAAGCTCGTTGTTTAATGACTGAAGGCTAGAATAGTAAGTTCCTGCGAGGGGGAGTATATCGTTGTATTGACGTTTAAAGTCGGCCAGTCGCTGCTCGGCTTCAGATAATCGAGATTCATACTCTGAAATCTGCTCATCCAAAAAGCGGCCTGCGGTGTCAGTATCTTTTCTGTTATTACCCAATGCACCTTCAACGAACAAATCTAATGTTTCTTGAACAACACGCTGCGCAACAGTAGGCGACTCGTTTTCATAGGAAATATTAAAAATATTATCCCTGCCCGTAGACTGAAGCTTAATATTCTTTGAAAGCGCGGTGACTAAACTTTCAAATTCGGCCTCAGTTGTGGTGGTAATATCAAGGTCGCTTTCTCGGGCAATTTTTTCTACATTGCTTCGGCTAAGCAACGTTTTTGCCATCATTTGAATTTCTTGGTCGGGATTGGTTTGTATTGCCAGTCCGCGTAAAAGCGGTTGAAGAACAGAGCGCGTATCTACAAAAACCTGCGCTTTCGAAGAGAATACGTCTGGAAGGGTGGCTACATAAATAAAGCCAACCGGGCAAATTAGCCACGAAAATATAATCACGTAACGCTTCTTAATCCAGACTCCCTTTACATAATCGAGAATCTGGGTCAGCGTTTGCTGTAAATCCTGCATTTTATTTTTTGTTCCGTTTACTGCTTAAGAACTAAAACCAAGCTTCTGGGATAATAACAATATCACCTGGCAACATATCGACGTTCTCAGAAATGTCACCATCGCGGATCAGGTCGTCAATGTTGATGTCGTATGTTGTTTGTTGACCATTAACAACGCGGACAAGTTTAGCATCATTTCCATTAGCAAACTCAGTTAAACCACCCACGGCTATCATCAAGTCTAATAGCGTCATATGCTCAGTGTAATTTACTGCGCTGGGATTAGTCGCTTCGCCAATAACGCGAACCTGCTCACTAAGTGGCCCTGTAAAGTTGTTAACACTTACAGTCACACGTGGATTGTTAATATAGGTAGAAAGTTGTTCTTCTATTTCTCGGGCAAGCATAGTGGGTGTTCTGCCCGCAACATCAATATCTTCAACCAGTGACGTTGTTACTTTTCCGTCAGGGCGAACAATAAAGTTGCCAGATACTTCTGGGTTTCGCCAAACGAAAATGGTGAGTGAATCACCAGGACCTATTAAGTACTGATAGTCGTTAACATCAGTTGTTAAAGAGGCGCGGGTAGTAGCTTGCGGCAACGCGCCGGTATTACTACAACCGTTTAGGCTTATTAAAATTATTGGTGCAATGCAAGTAAGTAGCGTTCTAAAACGGAACATAAGAGATCATCCTACACTCATTATGGTTAATTTATGCTTTTAGCGTTTACCCTACGGTAAATGTCACTATAATGCCAATAACAATTCTAGTCTATTGTAATAAAACTCTTTATGATGGGAAAAACGCAGCAGTTTTGGGGGGCCAGGGGTGGCAGTAAGCAAGCGTAATCAGAACAAACGCTCGAATATACTAGTAATAACAGAAGCGTTACTTATAGCCTACATGGGCTACATTTCTCATTTTATACTCACGCAGATAGGTATGTCGCCAACTGTTGCAGTAGAGAAACTCGTTATTAACGTTGGTTTGCTCACCATTTGCATTCTACTTTGTTCACTATCGGTAGGGCTTTACGAAGCTAAACTGCGCGAAACGTTTCGTGGAATAATACGGCGTATTTTCGTAAGCGTTGGCTTAAGTTATTTCTTGGTAGAAGTGCTTAGCAGGGCGTTTTTCGATGAGTTGGTAATGGACTCGTACTTCTTACCTGCTGCGGTGAGTTCAGTAATTATAACACTCGTGGTGTTTCGCTATTTTACTAACCGCTTGGGTTTATTAGGCTTAGGGAAAGTTCGCATTTTGGTTTTAGGTGCGGGAGAGCGTGCGTCTATAATTGAAAAACGAATGCGCCGCGATGTAGATCGAATTGGTTTTGAGTTAGTTGGTTTTATTCCTATTCCTGGGGATAACCGTGAAGACGGTATTAAACGCGAGAAAATCATACATCTCAAAATAGATGAAAGCTTCCAGCAGTTCATATTAGACAACGACATAGAAGAAATTGTTATTGCTTGTGATCAACGTCGTGGAACCTTACCTGTAGAAGTTTTATTCGATTGTCGTTTGCGCGGTATTGAGGTTACGGAGTTACTCGACTTTATGGAGCGCGAAACAGGCCAGATAGTAGTAAACCTAATGTACCCAAGCTGGGTAATTTATTCTAACGGCTTCCAAAGCCAAAACTACCTGCGCGACGCTCTAGATTATACGCTTAATGCAGTTTTTGCGTTCTTTGTGCTGTTCTTCGTTTGGCCAATCATGTTGTTCACTGCTGCTGTAATTTATCTAGACGACGGCAGGCGCACTGGTGTTTCGGTTTTCTATAAACAAGAACGCGTTGGGTTAAACGGGAAGTTATTTAAAATAATCAAATTTAGAAGTATGCGCCCTGATGCCGAAAAAGACGGCGCAAAGTGGGCGAGTAAAAACGATGATCGTGTTACACGTATCGGCCACTTTATTCGTAAATACCGCATAGACGAGCTACCGCAGCTTCTAAACGTGTTTAAAGGCGAAATGGCCTTCATCGGACCTCGCCCAGAGCGCCCTCAATTTGTTGAACAGCTTGTACGTGAAGTGCCTTATTACAATCAACGTCATAACGTTAAGCCCGGTTTGGCGGGGTGGGCACAGCTAAATTATCCCTACGGTGCCAGCGTAGAAGACTCAATGGAAAAACTGAAATTTGATCTCTATTACGTTAAACACCAAAGCTTACTTTTAGATATCTTGATTCTAATAAGAACCGTAGAAGTTGTGTTGTTCGGTAAAGGGCGATAAATATGAAGCTAGATAATCGCCTAAATGCTATGACGGTAGATGTTGAAGATTATTTTCAAGTGTCTGCGTTTGAAGGTGTGGTAAATAAAAGCGACTGGGACGACATTAGCCTTCGCGTTGGTGATAACACTCACCGCCTTTTGGATCTGTTCGCAGCGAATAACGTGAAGTCGACGTTTTTTACGTTAGGGTGGGTTGCTAAACGTTGCCCTGACTTGATAAAACGAATTGTTAATGAAGGTCATGAACTTGCAAGTCATGGTTTGGCGCATCAACGTGCCACTACCATGACAGAACAAGAGCTTTATGAAGATATAAAGCAGAGTAAAGATATATTGGAAGATATTGGTGGCGTGGCGTTAAAAGGTTATCGCGCGCCTAGTTTTTCAATTAACGACTCTAACACATGGGTTTACGATATCTTAAAAGACCTAGGTTTTGTTTACTCATCTAGTACATATCCAATTAATCATGACCTTTATGGTGTTCCTGAATGGCCGCGATTTAAATACGAGCGCGAGAACGGCATTATAGAAATACCTATTCCTACAGTAAGAAAAAATAATACTAACGTTGGCATCGGTGGTGGTGGATATTTTCGATTGTATCCTTATTGGTTATCGAAGCGCCGTATTACAGAGTTCATGAAATCCGAAAGTGCACCCTATAGTTTTTATTTCCATCCTTGGGAAATTGATGCGCAACAGCCCCGTTTTGAAAGTGCCCCGTGGAAGTCTAAAGCACGCCACTATATCAACCTTTCTAGGATGGAAGGTAAAATAGAGAAGTTGCTAAACGATTTTAATTGGGTAACTATGGAACAAGCATATAGTTTGTGACGCTATTTGAGAGAGAATTAGGTTAACAGGGAATATAGATGTCGGACGATAATTCAAAATTATTTCAAATCGTGCGTTATAGTTCAAATGATAAAAAAAGTTGGAATAACTACGTTGATAATCACATCGATGGTACGTTTTTTCACCTCGCTGAATGGTGCGAACTTACTCAGGATATTTTCCGTCATCAATCACATTACTTGTATGCTAAGTGCGATGATGGCGACGAGGTTGTTGGTGTCTTACCACTTGTTGAACAAAAAAGTAAGCTGTTCGGGCATTCTCTTATTTCCACACCATTTTGTGTGTATGGCGGAGCAATAGCTGACAACGAGGTCATCCGATGTGCGTTAGAGAATGAAGCACTCAATATTGGTGAAAAGCTAGGCGTAGATTACGTTGAACTTAGATACCGTTACCCTACCGCAAATAAAAATTATGAACGATTCTGCCACCACTCTACTTTTTCGTGTGAGTTGGCGCAAAGCCGAGAAGAAATCCTTGCAAATATTAAGAAAAAGCAAAGAGCAAACATACGTCAGTCTTTGAAAAAAGGAATGAGCTTTAGAATTGATCAAGACACCAAAGTTGCATACGACATATACAGTGAGAGTGTAAGGAACTTGGGGACACCTGTATTCAATGCAAAATATTTTCCTAAATTGGCGGAACTCTTTGGCGAAAAAGTAGACGTGCTAACCGTTGAGAGCGAAGGAAGAACTGTCTCATCGGTTTTAAGCTTTTACTATAAGGGAGAAGTTTTACCCTATTATGGTGGCGGAACTTTTGAAGCAAGAGCCCTGAAAAGCAATGATTTGATGTATTATGAGCTGATGTCACATGCGGTCGACAAAGGGTGCACAAGTTTCGATTTCGGTCGAAGTAAAGATGAATCTGGGGCTTTTAAATATAAATCAACGTGGGGTATGACACCCAAGCCTTTGCACTATATGAGAGCTTTGGTATGTGCCTCCGAACATCCCAATTTGAGTCCAAATAATCCAAAATATAGTTTAGTAATAAATACTTGGAAAAAGCTGCCACTATCGATTTCTCGGCTGGTCGGGCCGTTTATTTCTAAATACTTGGGCTAGCTAGTTGTCTTATGAATAGCGCTACTAATAAAAAATTGTTGTATTTAGGTTTTGTCATGCTCATAGCATGGCTTTTCACTTATTATGAAGCCCTAAAACACATGATACATGTTTGGAGTAGCTCGGAGGCATATAAACACTGCTTCTTCATCCCTGTTATTGTTGTCTACTTAATTTATGAAAAAAAATCGGAACTGAAGGCTGAGAGTATACGCTCCGTTCCTTGGCTTCTTTTCCCTCTACTATTGATTCAGTTAGCGTATGTGATTTTTGCTGAGTTGAGTATCAACTTGCTAATGCACGGTTCTGCGTACCTGACTTTTGTTGTTTTAGTTTGGTTTTTGATTGGGCACAAGTTAACAAAAATAATCGCATTTCCACTTCTATATCTTGGGTTCTGTGTACCATTTGGAGCTGAGTTAGTCCCCTTCCTACAAGATGTTACTGCTGATTTAAGCGTCGGTATGCTCAGATTGGTTGATATTCCCGTTTATCGTGATGGGCTTTACATCTACCTTTCGAACGGTACTTTTCATGTTGCCGAAGCCTGCGCTGGAGTAAGGTTTTTAATCGGCACTTTTGCAATAGGCGTGTTGCTAGCATATCTGAACTATCAAAAGCTGTGGAAGCGCTTGGCATTTATTTCATTCTGTGCCGTTATCCCTATTCTTGCGAACGGCGTACGCGCGTTTGGCATTATGGTAATAGGTTATTTAAGCGATATGAAATATGCTACAGGGGCGGATCATTTAATTTATGGTTGGTTCTTCTTTGCATTCGTTACCATAATTATTTTCTTGGTTGGTATGATTGCTAATGACAAACTAGCCGAGCCTAGAATATTGACTCCAAGCCATAAAAATGTGAAGTCAATTACAAGCATTCCATATGTGGCCTCAATTGTTATCTTAATAGCTCCTGTATTCGCATGGCATTACCTTCTTTCCGATGATAATCAAACTTTGAGCACCTCACGTTTAATACATCTAGAAAAATTCCCCAAATGGGAACGAAGTGCAGACCATAAGTGGGCTGCAACGACTGATGATGAGACTTGGTTTGGTGTGTCGAACGATATTAATATCAGATTGGTTTATGTGAACGAAGCCGCAGCTGACCGAGACTTAGTGAGCTCTCGCCATCGTATTTTTGATAATGAAAACTGGACTCAAAAAAAATTAGAAACAAAAAGCATAGGCGGTATACAGGTAGATATCGCAGATGTCGTAAACATCCATGGTCAAGGAAAAACACTAGCAGCTTGGTATGCGATACAGGGCTTTCAGTCATCTAACAAGCTGAAAGTTAAGGCCTATCAATTAATAAACAAGTTGCACGGAGAAACAGCCAATGGCTTTTACGTTGTCGTTGAAGTTAGCCAGCCTTCTGATGTAGAAAACATTTCTAAAGAGCTCGACTTAATATTACAACAAGGAGTAGATGAGTGAAGAAGATACTTCATGTTGTTTTAAGCTTAGATATTGGTGGGCTAGAGAAAGTGTTAGTAAACTGTGTTAATCAGCTAAACAGTTCAGATTACAAGCACGAAATCATTTCATTAAAGGGGTGTTCTGATTCTTTTAAAGCTTTGCTTCCTTCGAATATAAATGTAACTTCTTTTGATAAAAGAGAGGGGAATGATTTATCTGTTTATCGTAAATTTTTTCAATATTTAAGGAAAAATAAACCAGACGTAGTCCAGACATATAATTTATCTACGCTGGAGCTTCAGGTTATTGCATTTTTATGTCGAGTGAAAACTCGCATTCATGCAGAACATGGAAGAGATATCTTTGATCCAGAAGGTAAAAATAAAAAATATATTCTTCTAAGAAAGTTAGTATTTACTGTAACTCACCACATTGTTGCAGTTTCAAATGATCTGTATCAGTGGCTTCTAAAAGTCGTTGATGTTCCAGCGCATAAAGCATTGTTAGTTGTAAATGGGGTAGACACATCACACTTCAAGCCAAGGTTGCGCCAAAGTCAAAATAATATTCTTACGTTTGGTCATGTTGGAAGACTAGCAGAGATTAAAAACCAACAGCTATTAATCGAATCGTTTAGTTTGGCCTGCGAAATAAGTGACAATTTCGATAAGCAAGCACAGTTGCTAATAGTTGGAGAGGGACCTTGTAAACAGCAACTAGTCAAATTGATAGAAAAACATAAATTATCAGATTCAATTCACCTTCTCGGGGCAAAGATTGACATGCTTAGTGAATATCACAAGCTAGACGTGTTTTTAATGAGCTCGCTCGCAGAGGGAATCCCTATGACGTTGCTAGAGTCCATGTCATGTGGTCTGGTTCCGGTAGTAACTAAAGTAGGTGGTATCCCCGAGGTGGTTTCACATGAGAATGGAATCCTTTATGAAAGTGAAGATGCCGAAGCACTAGCAAATATTCTAATTCATTTAATTGAAGACCCAGAATTAGTCAACAAGCTGGGTAACTCCGCTAGAAAAACAATAGTTGAGCGTTTTAGCGAAAAGGCAATGGTTCAAGCATATGACTCACTTTATCAGGGAGCTAAACAAAAGTAATGTGTGGTATTAGCGGTATATTTTCATTTAATGAACACTTTTCTGTGGATGAGCAGCAGCTAAAAGCAATGAACAGGGCAATTGCGCATCGTGGACCTGATGATGAGGGCTATTTTATTGCTAACGGCGTAGGTCTCGGTCACAGACGCTTATCAATTATTGATGTAGCTGGCGGGCATCAACCTATTTTCAATGAGGACGACACCGTTGCCATTGTATTTAACGGTGAAATTTATAATCACAAAGAAATTAAGAAAGAACTTGTCGCCTTAGGGCATATTTTTAAGACGAACAGTGATACAGAAACTATTGTTCATGCTTGGGAAGAATGGCGGGAAGCTTGCCTTGAGCGATTGAACGGTATGTTTGCCTTTGCCATTTGGGATTCCAATACCCAGGAATTGTTTATTGCTAGGGATCGAGCGGGAGAGAAACCGCTTTACTATTCGCGTTTAAAAAATGGATGTATTGTTTTTGCTTCAGAACTTAAAGCCTTGAAGCAACATGAGCTATTTGATAGTCATATAGATAAGAGAGCAATCGAAGATTTTTTAACATTTGGCTATATCCCCGAGCCAAAGTCTATTTATTCTTCAGTAAAGAAGCTACAAGCAGGCCACTTCCTCTTGCTTGAACGAAACGAATTAGAATCAGTAGAACCCAAAGAATATTGGGACTTGCCGTGGCAGCAAGGTGATATAGAGGTTGACGAAGGCCTTACTGAGCAACTGTTCGAAAAGTTAAAAAGCGCTGTAGAGCTTCGGATGGAGTCTGAGGTGCCACTAGGTGCATTTTTGTCAGGTGGTGTGGACTCCTCATCAATTGTTGCACTCATGAGCCAGTTACAAGAAAAACCCGTTACCACATGTGCGATAGGCTTCGATGTCCCTGAATTTAATGAGTCGGAGTTTGCACAAAAGGTTGCTGAACACTGCAATACCGCACACAATCTTGATGTGGTAAAAGTAGATGACTTTTCAGTAATTGATAAATTGCCCAGCATGTATGATGAGCCGTTTGCTGATAATTCTGCCCTACCAACCTACTTAGTTTGCAAGTCAGCAAAAAAACACGTGACCGTCGCATTGTCTGGCGATGCAGGCGATGAATTATTTGTTGGCTACAGGCGTTATCGCATGCACTTTAATGAGCACAAAGTACGTCAAAACGTGCCTAAAGTGATTCGTGATAAAGTTATAAAACCATTGGCGGCAATATATCCAAAACTAGATTGGGCCCCCCGTTTCTTAAGAGCAAAGACTACGTTAGAAAGTATAGCAATGTCGCCCTCAGATGCTTATCTGAACTCAGTAAGCCTTATAAGAAAAAGAGAGCGCTTTTCCTTGTACAGCGATTCGTTTAAAGGCGAGCTGAACGGTTATTGTTCAAAGGAAGTTTTTGATGGATACGTGGAGGGAAAGGAGTTCAACTGCCCAGTAAAACAAGCTCAATATCTTGACTTTAAAACTTGGATGCCGAGCGACATTTTGACCAAAGTTGATAGAGCAAGCATGGCCAATAGTCTTGAGGTAAGAGTTCCCATGCTTGACCATCATTTTATTGAGTGGGCATTTAAGCTTCCACTGAGCGTAAAGTTAAATGGCAGTGAAGGGAAAGCTTGTCTTAAGCAATCAATGGAGCCACATCTTCCTCATGATAATCTGTACAGGGATAAGATGGGATTTAGTTCTCCAGTCGCTTTCTGGCTAAGAGGTCCTCTAAAAGAACGTTTGCGTGATGCCTTGAATAATTTAACATCGTCGAAGCTGAATGTTTTTAATGCGAGTGCTTTGGATACGCTGTTCAAAGAGCATCAAAGTAAACGAAGAGATCACGGTACAACGTTGTGGGCATTGATGATGCTAAGCGCTTTTATAGAAGAATAATTAATAGTGAAACATTTACTTTTTTTATGTCATCGTATCCCATTTCCCCCTAATAAAGGGGATAAAATTAGAAGCTTTAACATGCTCAAAAAATTGAGCGAGAACTATATTGTGCATCTTGCTGCATTCGTCGATGATCCAGACGATTGGCAACATAAAATAAAATTAGAGAAATATTGCGCATCAGTGTGTTTAGTTAACCTAAATAAGAAGTTGGCCACAATTAAAAGTGCTATTGGCTTGATCTCAAATAGACCTTTAACGCTTCCTTATTTTTACAGCGCGCAAATTGCAGAGTTTACCGATAATGTTCTTTCTACTCATAACAATGCAAACATTTTTGTTTTTTCTTCATCAATGGGGCAATACGTAGACGGCGAAAAACATAGCCACCTCAAGCGCGTGATTGACTTTGTCGACGTTGACTCAGATAAATGGCTTCAGTATTCGAAGAAAAAGTCTTGGCCAATGAATTGGGTTTACCGAAGAGAAGCTGCATTGCTTGAAAAGGAGGAATTGAGGCTTGCCGCTAATTTCGACAAGAGTCTTTTCGTTTCACCTCAGGAAGCATCTTACTTTGAAGAACTAGTGCCTCAGAAGCTTCGAAATAAGATTGGTTTCGTTCTTAATGGCGTGGATACAAAATATTTCAGTGCCTCCTTCTACAATAAATTAGAGGAAGAACAACCGTTTTTGGCATTTACAGGGGCTATGGATTACTGGGCGAATGTTGACGCGGTTGTATGGTTTGTTAAAAAAGTATGGCCACAATTGACTGTAGCTTACCCTAATCTCAAGTTTTATATCGTAGGTGGAAATCCTACGGATGAGGTCAATGCCCTTGAAGCCGTAGATGGAATCGTAGTTACAGGTCGTGTAGACGACGTTCGCCCCTACATCAAAGGAGCGTCACTATGTATTGCGCCTATGAGAATTGCGAGAGGCATACAAAACAAAGTTCTTGAAGCTATGGCTATGGGAAAGCCTATGGTACTAACAAGTATGGCTGCCGACGGCATTTTAATTCCAAAAGAACAACAAAAATATATTACCGATACAGCTGATTCGTTTTGCGAGTCAATCATCGACATACTCAGTTCCGAAAATAAACAAGCTGTGATAGGCAAAGCAAATATTGCGGTTATCGAACAAAACTTTGAGTGGAAAAGTACCCTTGATTCTCTGCTAAACAGTTTTGACATTCAAAAGAATAATAAAAATACTGCTAGTGGTTAGACACATTAGTAGCTTTTAAAAGGACGATTTAGTGAAAGTTTTACATGTCTTTGACCATTCCATACCACTTCACAGTGGTTATACGTTTCGAAGTAGAGCTATTCTTCGTCAGCAGCGTGCTCTTGGTATAGAAACCTGTCACATTACCAGTCCAAAGCAGGGGGAATGCGAGAACGTTGTTGAAACGGTGGATGATTTAAGATTTTACAGGAGTAATCAGCCTACGGGGTTATTCAGCGTTTTTCCTGGAGTAGACCAGTTAGCAGTTATTTCATCTCTTCGTAAAAAAATTGCCGAGGTAATTGAAATAGAAAGGCCTGATGTAATACATGCCCATTCCCCTGCGTTAAATGGATTGGCTGCTATTCAAGTTGCTAAAGATAAAAAAATTCCTGTAGTTTATGAAATTCGTGCTTTTTGGGAAGATGCAGCCGTCGATCATGGAACCTGTCGCGAAGGCGATTTTCGATATAAGCTAACTAGGGCACTTGAAAACTATGTAGTAAAGCATGCATCAGCAGTCACGACTATATGCAAAGGCTTGCAACAAGATTTAATTAAGCGTGGTGTTGCTAAAGCAAAATTAACAGAAATACCGAATGCTGTTGAGGTTGAAAAGTTTACTGAAAAAGAAGTAAGTGCTAACGAAGTTAATAAGCTTAGAGAAAAGTACGGCCTAAACGGAAAGTATGTACTGGGTTTTGTGGGCTCGTTCTACGCATATGAGGGGTTGGACCTATTATTGGAAGCCATGTCGATTGTAGTACAAACTAAACCCAATGTGCACCTTTTACTCGTTGGTGGTGGTCCACAAGATGCGAACTTAAAAAAGCAAGTTGAGCAATTGAATCTTCAAGACAAAGTAACCTTTACGGGGCGTGTACCCCACGAAAGTGTCGCTTTGTTTTACGATATGATCGACTTATTGGCATTCCCAAGAAAATCTATGCGGCTTACGGAGCTAGTAACCCCTTTAAAGCCGTTGGAAGCAATGGCTCAACACAAACTCGTATTGGCGTCTGATGTAGGTGGACACAAAGAGCTTATTGAGAATGGTAAAACTGGATACTTATTTGAAGCTGATAACGTAGAGGCTCTTGCAGCTAAAATAATTGAAATCTCACAATCTCAAATTCAGCAGATATTGAATAACGGCTTTGATTTTGTGAAAAATGAGCGTAATTGGAAGGTTTCGGTCTCTCACTATCTTCCCCTGTACGACGAGTTGGTAAAAAATGGCTCATAAACCACTTAATATATTAGTTTTCAGTTCTTTATTTCCTAGTGAAGTTCGTAAAACAGCTGGTTTGTTTGTGCGAGAGCGAATGTTCAGGATGCGTGAGCACGCGCAAATTACAGTAGTATCCCCTGTACCTTGGTTTCCTGGGCAAGGAATTATCCGCTTTTTTTTCAAGGGATATCGACCAATGCCAGCTGTAATGGAAGTTCAAGATGGGGTGGAAGTGTATTTTCCTCGTTTTTTGTCGTTTCCTTTTTTCTTTAGGTCGAAAGATGCCACTTTTATGGCTTGGTCTGTAAGAAGGTTGGTAAAAAAGTTAGTTAAGCAAAAAAAAATTAACATAATAGATTCGCACTTTACTTATCCGGATGGATTAGCTGCCACCACGCTAGCCAACGAGGTAGGTATTCCATCTACTATCACTATGCGTGGAACTGAGGTCCCACATTCGAAAGATCCTAGAAAATTGCCATTATTACAAAAAGCATGGGCTAAAGCTTCACATGTGGTAGCAGTTTCGCAGAGCCTAAAAGATGTGGCGCTTGAGCATGGTGTTGAAGATGAGCATGTTACCGTTATTGGCAACGGTATCGATACTGAGAAGTTCATGCCCTTAGATAAGCGGCGAGCAAAAGAAGAGTTAGGTATAAACCCCCTTTCACCAGTGCTTATTACTGTTGGCGGGCTAGTATTTAGAAAAGGTTTTCATCGAGTTATAGAATGCTTGCCCGATCTTAAGAAAAAATATCCTGATATTCGATATTTAGTTGTTGGTGGCCCATCCCTCGAGGGAAATATTGAAAATTTCTTGATAAATCAATGTGAAGAACTGAATGTTACAGAGAATGTAATATTTTTTGGGGCCCAACCTCCTGAAAAGTTAAGCATGTATATTTCAGCGGCAGACTTATTTGTTTTGCCTACGGCAAATGAAGGGTGGGCAAACGTTCTTCTGGAATCATTAGCGTGTTGTACTCCTGTTATCGCTACTGATGTAGGTGGGAACAGGGAGGTCATAACAAAGAGCGACTTGGGTTATATAATTCCCTTTGGCAACTCAAAAGCTTTACTCAATTCACTTTTGTCATCATTAACCAAAAAGTGGGATGGGGGTATACTCAGACAATATGCTGAGTCGAACCATTGGAATGTAAGAGTAACCAAGCTCCACACACTATTTAGTCGGCTTGTAGGATTGTAGATAATGAGTCTTTACACATATTTCTGTGCAAATGTTTTGTTTCCTTTACATGAAATGTTGAAAGGTCATCAGTCATTTGAAATAAGAAAAAATTTAGAAAAGAGTCAATGGAAGCCCTTGGTTGAATTATCAGCGGAGCGTGAAAATAGGCTGAAATCCTTTTTGAGCTATTGTTACGAAAATGTGCCTTATTATGCAGAGCTGTTCAAAGAGTTAGGGCTCACTCCGGATGATATCACTCAGATTTCCGATCTTGAAAAATTGCCTTTTCTTGATAAGAGGTTGATAAGAAATAATTTTGACGGTATTAAGTCAAAAAATGCGGGTAGTTCAAAGGTTTTTACTACGGGGGGATCTAGTGGAACGCCTCTCAAATTTTTATTGGGTAATGAACGCGTAAGTCATGATGTTGCTGAAAAATGGCGCGCCACAAGATGGTGGGGTGTTGATATCGGTGACAGGGAAATTGTGGCTTGGGGCTCTCCAATAGAACTCACCAAGCAAGATAGGTTGAAGAGCATGAGGGATTTCATATTCAGGACAAAGCTTATCCCAGCTTTCGACTTGAGCGTTAAAAACAAGATTTTATTTTTGAAAAAAATTAAACGCTTTAAACCTAAAATGTTGTTTGGCTATCCGTCCGTCTATTATGTGTTAGCAAAAGAAGCTGAAAAAAATAAAATCGACATGTCGCAAATAGGTATAAAAGTTATTTTCGTGACCTCTGAAAGATTATATGACTATCAAAGAGAACTAATAGAGCGGATTTTCAATGCACCTGTTGCCAATGGGTACGGCGGACGCGATGCGGGGTTTATCGCTCACGAGTGCCCCTCTGGGAAGATGCATATTTCTGCCGAAGATATTATTGTCGAGGTTGTGCGTAATGACGGTACGAATTGCGAGCCTGGCGAGAGTGGAGAGATAGTAGTAACACACATGGCTACAGGGGATTTTCCTTTCATAAGATACAAGACTGGTGATATTGGTCGACTGAGTAACGACTTATGTGACTGTGGAAGAGGGTTACCCGTTCTTGAGCAAGTTGAGGGAAGAACAACTGATTTTGTTGTGGCCAGTAATGGGACTCAAATACATGGTCTCTCGCTTATTTATATCCTACGAGAAATCGATAGTGTGGATAGTTTTAAAATAGTGCAGGAGTCGACCGCTAAGACATCTGTGCTTATTGTGCCGACGTCAACCTATACTGATTCGGTTGAGGAAAATATAGTTGCTGCATTCAAGGCTAGACTTGGAAGCAACGTTACTATTGATATAACTATTGTGGATAGTATTGCCGCCGAAGCCTCGGGAAAATATAGGTACGTAGTGAGTAAGGTTGCCTCCTGATGATAGATAAGTTTGCTCTACTTGTATCTCACTTAAGTATTATTTACGTTGTCTATCAAGTAGTAAAATCTGAAAATAGCAAAATAAAAGACAGAAACCGAGATGAGTGATTTTTTTATACTTGCAGTTATTTTGACGTTTTTTGTCTATGGACTTACTCGCCCATATATAGCATTTGCTGGTTATATTTGGGTAGACACTCTAGTACCCCAAACTATTGTATTCGGCTTTCTTCATGGAAGGCCTATTTCAATGATCATGGCTGGATTGTGTTTTTTTAGCCTAGTTATTGGGGCGGGAAAAATTAGTAAACCGACAAGAGGAATTCCTGTTTTTCTTCTTGTCTTATTCATGATTTGGATCACCATATCGACCGATATGGCTCAATTTCAAGCAGTTGCATGGGTCAAGTGGGATACAGCGATCAAAACAGTTTTGATGGCTACGTTAACAATGTTTGCGATTAAAACTAAAAAACAGCTGGAATCTGTTTTATTAGTATTGGTTTTTTCACTCAGCTTTTTCATGTTAACCGCGGGTATAAAGACGCTTTTTGGCGGCGGCGGTTATGGCCGAGTACTAATAACTGGCGTTGGTAATATGGGGATGGCTGAAAGCTCAACGTTGGCGGCGTTCTCAGTTCTTGTAATTCCTTTTCTTATGTTTTTTAAAAAACATATAACTCTTATGCATTTTTTAAGAGGTAAGAACTGGGTTTGGAACGCAGCTATACTGTCTTGCGTAGCCGCAAATATTGGGACTACTGCCAGAACTGGGTTGGTTACTTTGGCTGGATACATTGGATATCGTTCTTTAAATAAAAAATTCTTCATACAAGGAATTGTAGTATTTTTGTTTGCAGTTTTATGTTTCCAAGCATTTGCACCAGCGGACTGGAAAAATAGGATGAATACTCTCACGGAGGTTACTGATGAAAGCTCCGCAATGGGAAGAGTTGTGGTATGGCAGTGGACGATTGATTATGTCAAAGAACGCCCTTTTTTTGGTGGAGGCTTCCAAAGCTTTTTGGCTAACAGGGGGCAATTGATAAATTATAACGAAAATTTTTCGTTTACCGTAAAAGCATTTCACAGTATCTATTTTGAGTTATTGGGTGAACAAGGCTATGGTGGCTTAATAATCTATCTAGGGCTAATTTTTTGGGCCTATAATCAAAATAGAAAAATAGAGAAAAATGATAGGCTGGGTGAGTGGTCTCGTGATTTAGGAAGCTGTATGAAGTCAGCTATTGTGATTTTTTGTATAGGGGGAGCCTTTGTAGGTATCGGTTATAAGCCCATAATTTTCCAGCTAGTTGCACTTACAGTTGTCCACCTCAAAATAATTGACAGAGATAGCGATGCTGAGAAATAAAAAAGAATTTCGTCTTTTAACTGCTGCCAGAGGAGTAGCTGCATTATGGGTCGTTCTATATCATGTAAGAGATAGACTATCTCTTCATATCTCGCCACACGTGGTTGACGTAATAAGCCTTGGCTATGTAGCAGTTGACTTTTTCTTCGTACTGAGCGGTTTTGTGATATCGTTAAGTTACAGTAAGGTGTTTTCGGAAAACATACTTTTCAAAAGCTTCGTGTTTTTTATCATAAAGCGAATTTTTAGAATTTATCCTCTTCACTTGGTAGTACTAATTCTCTATTTAATTATCCCGATTTTGTATTTTGTTTTTGATAAACAATTTTTTTTCGAAGGTCGCTTTGCGATTGAGGGTTATGTTTATTCGTTATTGCTAATTAATAATTGGGGGATTGTTGATACTCTTCCATGGAATGTGCCTGCTTGGTCTATCAGCGCAGAGCTTTTCGCGTACCTTTGTTTTCCTATATTGATATTTTGTATGTCCAGGTTAAATAGAGGTTGGACAGTGGGTGCTGCGTTAGTAAGCTCTTTGGTAATCCTTCTATTGATCTTCGACAAGTATGGCTCCGGAAGTATAGGGAGTAATATAGCCACATTAGGGATATTTCGGTGCGTTGCGGAATTTATATTAGGGATCGTTATATTTAAACTATATCAATCTGGCTTCATTGATAATATAAATTGGAAAACTTTGGCTTTTTGCTGGTCAACTTTAGTAATGGTAATTTTTATTGGCTTGCCAGACTATTACTATCTTCCACTATTAATTTTCTTTTCAATATTGGGCTTTGTAAAGTTCGAAAAGGATAGCGAAGTGAACATAGGCGCATTTCTTAATTGGTTGGGCATAGTTAGTTATTCAATTTACCTTTGTCATTATTTAATAAAAGATGTCTTGAAGTTGATATTGGAGACAGAATATACGCCTATATGGTGGCTCATACTTTATATTGTGTTGACGCTAATTATGTCTCATTTCATGTATAACTACGTTGAAGTTCGTGGTGTAAAGTTGTTTGAAAAACTCAAGAGATGACATGAGCATAGCACTACGTATTTTCTTTATTTTGATAGTTTTATTTACTGTTCTGTTTTTGTCCGGAAGCGTGGTCGTCATGAAAACGTATCACTTGACTTTTTTTGAAGTGATTAACAAAAGCGCGACAAAACTGGGTTTAGTTGAAGAGGGTAAAAGATTACTTGATTATAAAAAAAAGTATACTGAACCAGTAATTGCTTTGCGGCACAAAGACACATTCCCAAGAATACTACCCTCAGACAAAAATGCTGGTTTGACGTATTCTGAGTACTTGAAAAATAATCTAAGTGCCCTAGAGGACAGCAAAAGCTACACACCAGATTGTGCTCGAAAGAATATCCATGGATTGCTTTATTGTTATTTATTGGATGAGCTTGAAATAGAAGAGCTTCTGAGAGAACTAACACTTTACGAATTTGTGCCACCAAGAGAAGTTGGCTTTTACGGGAATGTGTTAGAGTTTGTCGTCGTGCTTGACGTGCTAAGAGGTAGTGGTTTGGAAATACCACTTTCAACTCAAGCAATGATAGATGAGAAGCTGCACCAAATGTTAGAGTCTTATCTTTTTGTTTTGGACGGTGATAGTGCTTCTCTGTTTCATGGTCGCAGCGTGTTGGCTTCTAATGCTTGGCTGCTTGCAACACAACTTGATTCTGATGAAAAAAGAAATCAAGAAAACATAAATAGGGCGTTTGGCCATTTCTATGATTTTTTTGAAGCGTTGGAGGCCGTTGAAATATGGCCAGAAGGATATAATTATTGGGCTAACTCTCGCGGCTTTCAGATTACTTTGGCGGTCTCGGCTTTAAAGTCTTTAGAACCTAATGAGTTGCTTCTGGACGTACGCGCTGAAGCACTTCTTGAGAGGATCGGTTTATGGCACATCTACAACACACGGCCAGATTGGACTATAGCTGGTTGGGGTGATGAAGGACCAAGAGTCGATTTGAGAGATGAAACTTCAAGAATAATAGACCTAATAGCACTTAGTACCGATAACCTAGTTATTGGAAAATACGCTGATTTACTAAGGCAACGCTTTGGGAACTTCAATTACTACAGAGCTTATAAATGGTATTTACCTTTACTAATATCAAATGAAGCAGTGGAGACAGATTACAAGAAAAATGAGGAAGTTACGTTAGAAGAACTTGCCCCTTTTTTGATACCGACAGCTATTTTCGGT
Source organism: Alteromonas sp. MTD1 (assembly GCF_042848195.1). Classification (NCBI taxonomy): domain Bacteria; kingdom Pseudomonadati; phylum Pseudomonadota; class Gammaproteobacteria; order Alteromonadales; family Alteromonadaceae; genus Alteromonas; species Alteromonas sp. MTD1. The sequence continues at coordinate 205,393 of NZ_BTGG01000007.1, read as the reverse complement.
AAAGGTATCAGTAATCATATTGTTATTCGTAGTGGCTGGAAAAATGACGATGCACTTATCCAGATAAGAGCTTCCGACCGTTTGACACATCATCAACATTTTGATGCCGGCGCATTTACTATTCACAGTAATGGTAAGCCTCTCATTGTCAATGCAAGCCGTTATAAAAATATTTTTTCCGAAAACCGAAAGTATTTCTCGAACAGATCTATATCCAAAAATACGATCTTTATTAACAGTCAGGACGATGTTTTTCAGCCTACTAAACACTATCAGCTAAATTCGATGGATGGTGGACAGAGAATCCCATTGGCGACCCACAGTAGTATTACAAGTTTTGATAACTGGAGCCATGAATTAGAACACAAAAACTTAGCGATGGCGGAACTAATAGATTCTGATTTTAAGGCAAACGGTGATGTAAATATTTGGTTGGATATAACCAGTGCGTATAACAGCGTAAAAGGCTCAGATAACGGAAGTAAAGCAAAGGCCAAGCGCGTAAAGAGACAATTTTATTACCTTGGAAAAGAGCAGGTGCTTCTCATCTACGACAGTATAATTACCACAGTAAGTGCTTTGGAGTCTGGAACTCGGTTATATTTCCCAGAAAAGCCGATAATTAGCAATCTAAACGGTACAGTAGCAAAAGGTAATGAGCTTGATGGAATTATCGAGTATGGAGAAAGCAATTTGGTAGATGTTAAAGTGAATGGCGGTAATAGTATTTTGGTTTATTCTCCAAAACGCATTTCGACAAGGTTGCTAGGGGGTAAGCGATACAGAAACTATGTAGAACTTGATAGCGATTATACAATATACGACGGCCAAACGTTTCATGAAGGGTACGACGAGGAGAGGTGGTTCGACAGAGTGGGTTGGCGAATAGAAACGTCCCAACAGGCTAATAAAAATTTTGAGTTGTTGACAGTGATAACTTTAAGTAATGGTACTCAAGTGAAACTAGAACCCAACGAGAACTACGAGGCCGCTATTTTGGTTAATGAAAGAAAAGTTGCATCAGCAAGATTTTCATTTGTTGATAAGACGAATTACGGGATAAGTAGAAACGATGAATAAGTCTGCTAAAACAGCGTTTGGCCGTGCTTATTTATGGAGTTTGTTAGGAAAGTTGCTTTTAAGAAGCATTGGTCTTATCTCGACCTTAATTTTAGTTAGGTTACTCGATCCCAGCGATTTTGGTTTGTATGCGCTTGGTACTGCTGTTATGGGAATGTTTTTCGTTTTCTCAGAAGTTGGAGTAAAGCGCTATATAATAATAAATCAGTGCACTGATGCTGAAACTTTGAATGCTGCGTGGACAATCAGCATCCTGCTCCATGGCAGCATGATAGCAGTTATATTCATTCTCTCGCCATTTCTGGCTGATTATTTTGGACACCCTAAGTTAAAAGACTTGCTTGCACTCTTATGCTTGGCACAGGTTTTCTTGTTACTTCAAAATATAGGCATCATCAAATATGAAATAGAGTTAGATTATAAGCCGTTGGAAGTTCTGGCGTTAAAAGCCAAGATCTTTTCAACAGCGGTATGTTTGACTTCAGCCTTTATATTCAAATCTTTTGAGGCACTTGTTTATGGTTATCTTGCGAATTATTTTGCACTTTTTGTCTTGAGCTACCATTGTTCTAATCATAAAGTGAAATTGAATTTTTCTTATCCTCAGGGATTATTTACGTTTTCCTTTCACCTTATGTTTAGAAACATAGCCGGTTATCTGCGCGCTAAGATTGATGTCTTCATAATAGGTAAGCTGTTTACTTCTGCCGAAGTAGGGAAGTATACCGTCTCTCAAGAATTTGCGATTCTCCCGCAAACCGAGATTGTTAGTCCAACTGCAAAGCCGCTGTTTGGCTTACTTTCGAACAATGAAAGCTTAAAAGATAAATATGAACAAACTTATAAATTTATGAGTGTGCTATATTTTTTCATTGTGCCTTCAGTCGTAGGAGTTAATGTAACGGCAGACCTAATCGCATCAGTATTATTGGGTGATAAATGGAACGATGCTGGCGAGATAATTAAATATCTCAGTGTATTAATGCTTCCGTTTACGTTACAACCATTAATGAATAACTTATACGATTTCAATAAAAAGGGGTTTGTATCGGGTTTTGTTGATATCGTGTGTATAGTAGTGCTTTCTGTTGGCGCCATTTTCATTCATTTTGATACGTTGAACGACTTCAGCTATTTCCGTTTTTTTATTGCCTTTTTTAGCTTTACTTGCATTTTGCTCTTCGCCAAATACTTTATAAATATTGAATTAAAAAGGGTGGTCGATACGTTAGCTATTCCCACTGTAAGCGCGCTTGTTATGGGAAGTGTAGTGGCACAGATTGAATTCATCTTAAATGATCTTTTGATGTTGATTATTAAGATTACAAGTGGTGCCTTTATATACAGTTTAGCATTTTTTTTCCTATCGATAATGTTGAGGAAAAAATCCCCCTCGGCCGAATGGATATTGAGTACTGCGAGTTTCGTAATAACTCGTTACTTTAAAAAACGGTTGCAAATTAAACCATTATTTAAGGATTGATTGTGATATACGAAAAATATATGAAGTTAAAATTTGCAAGGGTTGCAAGACAGGTTAGAAATACTCCACCAATTCGTTATCGTAAAAGTAGAGACGTAAGCATTCTCTCTATGGTTAGCAGTGATACAGTCGATATGTATCTATTAGCAATAAAGTCGTTTATGAGACAATTTGGGTATGGAAGTATTGAAGTGGTAAATGATGGAACGCTCACGAAAAGCGACATCAACATTCTCGCAGAACACGTTCCCGAGATTAATATTTCCAATGCAGATAATATAAATACACACAACTGCCCTTCTTATGTGTCTTGGAAGAGATTATTTAAAGCCCAGGAACTTGCTAAGTTTTCCTACGTTATACAACTTGATTCAGATACACTGAGTCTAGGTCCGCTCGTAGATGTCCATAATCACGTTCAGAATAACACTGGCTTTCTAACCGGAAGTAAACGTTGGAATGGGGCCGTAGATGTAGAGTTTTTAGATGGTATTGTAAGCCAATGGAACTCAAATCACGTTCAAGCCCGTGCTGAGAAAAACTTTAAACACTTACGTTTTTTCGAAGATGGAACGAAGTATCTGCGTGGATGTGCGGGGTTTGCGGGTTATCCAAAAAACTTTGCAGATGTAAACACTATCGTCGAGCTCTCAGAAAGCATTCAGAAATATGTTGGTGAGGATTGGTTTAAATGGGGGAGTGAGCAGACTACTACAATGTGCTTAATTTCCAAATGTGACGGTTCTAAGATTTTACCTTGGCCTTATTATCAAAATTTTGGAATGCCTTCGTCGAATGAGAAGATTGCCTCGATGAATTTAGTTCATTTCATTGGCACAAATAGGTTCAAAGACTCATCTTACCTTAGATTATCAAAACAAGTGATCAAAATTTTACAGGGATCTGATTAACGCCTACACGAAAGAAAGGAAGAACGCACGACAACATTTTTATGTGAGCGCTAATTGGACAATTACTGGCTGGGTTCTTTAGTTAGTATCAAAAGAACCGAGCTGAAATATCTTAGAGTCTAAAAGTTTTAGTGGCTAACTGGTTGAGATAAATCGATTATCACTCAAATGCGTTACTAATTTGCGCCCGTGAACTCCCTCATTTTGACCTTTCCCCTGAACTAGCGCCACTCTTTCGATGAGATTTTTCATATAATGCTGCCTGTTTCGCGTACTCAACAGGCGGCAGGTAATTTAGTGAGCTATGTGGCCGAACATGGTTGTAATGCTCATGTCCACTTCCCTAATGACTTAGATAATGCTTTGCCGTGTTTTATCAGTGGAATTTCTATCCAATGGTGTATAACTGCACTGAGACTAATGGTGAGTACCAGGGTACCTGCTATAGTTGCGAATATCGATGACGGCGCTGTCAATACAACATCCATCAAAACATACATTGGGTATATGCAAAGTGTGTGGATAACATATATCGGATAAGAAATTTTTCCTAGATAAACTAAAGCTGGAACATTCAATACTCTTTGCGTAATGTTGCAAAACCAGCTGCTTCCAATGAGACCATAAAAAGTCGCGAACCATATAGTCAAGGGCACGCTTCTGAGAGTAATAGCTATACAGAGGATTACAAGTGGTAGCGCTTTTTGTAATGGAGTATCCCTGTGTTTAAACATGTAATATGAAGCCATACCAACGATAAAAAAATGTAAGTTATTAGATAAATAACCAGCATCGAAAAAACCGTAGGTAGCCGCCATTGTTATAGCAAATAGTACAAGCCAAATTTGCTTTTTAGTATTTGTATAACTGTAGAATAACAATGGCGCGACGAGATAAAATTGCCATTCAAGTGATAAACTCCAAGCCGGTTCAAGGAAAGTGTAATCACTATATTTCAGCGTTTCACTAAACAGCCCTTGAAGAAGAAAAAGGTGCGCTGAAAGATGTGGCCAGAAATTATTGTATGTTTCTTCAAGCGTGTTGAGTCTACCGCTAAAGTAACGACCTGAGCTTTCAATGGATTTCCATACTTCTATTTGCCATTCAATGGTAAAGGCCGATATAAAGAGAGCAATAAGGTAAACAGGAAATAATCGAAACGCACGACGAACAATAAAAGGAACATATTTTTCTCTTTGAGTATCTAGCAATAAGAATATTACAAAACCACTTAATATAATAAAAACATCGACCGCAAACGCGACATTTAAAACGCTCTTAATCGAACTAGGCACATTCATATCAAACGTCATAAAAGTATGTGCAGCTGCAACCCACAACGCCATTAAACCTCGTAGTGAATCAAAACCATTAATGTGGTGTTTTTCCTTGTTTTCGGCTTTCATATTAATATCTTCTCGATATGCTGGCGTTAGCTAGCGTATTTATTCCATTTATTGTTTAACAATCCACCCACCTATAACTCAAAAACTCTGCTTAGAAATAATAACTTCTCTAGTAAGCGTCAGGTTTCATTACGCCGGTGTTGTTGTCTGCATCTATATTCTTCTGGAGTTTAAATATTAGCCTTCGACTATAAGCAACAAGTTTCGCTGTATTCATCTTTTTAAAAGTAAATCGAATAACAATTTAACCGCCATATAATTTGTAAAACACCACCATTTCAATGTTGGGTTTAAAGCCAAAGCCTTTTGTGCATAAACTCTGGCTAAATTATATTGCTTCTCAGAGGAATAGATGTCGGAAATATGCTTGAAAATATTTGAAAGAGCAATTCGAGAGTGCGCTTTTACTTCTGGTTTTACACAAAGTAGCAGTGCCTTTTCATAAACAGAAATTTGGTAAAGGTATTTTTCGAACGAAGATATTACTGTGGACATATTACCCTTTTTGCTTTTGTCGGGTATGTGATGCTTTGACACAAATCTTGGGCAAAATAGCATTTTCTTTGCCTTGTCTAAAGTTCTGATATAAAGATCTCTGTCACAGTCATATCTTATACCTTCATCCATGCCTTTCATATCAAGGTATAATTGCCTTTTAATAATCGTGCAGTTTAGATGTGCAAATCCATTACTTGATAATAGAAAGGATGCATCTACCTCACAGGTTTCCAAAGAACTGTTTTTTAGTTTACACCTTAAGTCTTCAATCCAAACGTTTTCTTCTTTTAAAGTTCCGTCACTAAAGAATGCCCGTTGGTTAGTATAGTATGCATCAACATCATCACCCGCCTTTATTATTTCCTCATATGCTTTATTAAGGTGCTCAGAATCTGTCCAATAATCATCGTCATCCAAGAAGGCCAAATACTTACCGCTACCCACAAGTGCCCCTGTATTCATTGAGTAGCTTTGGCCGTGCCCCCAAGGTCTCGAGATTTGGTATCTAAACTTAATCCTGTCATCACAATATTTAGCTTCTAATTCACGATAATGAACCAAAAGTTCAGGTTCACTTCCATCGTTAATAACTATTATCTCTTTATCTTTAAATGTTTGAGCCAATACAGACTCTAAGGCCAATGTAAATAATTCAGGTCTGTTACGAGTTGGGATGATGACTGTAAAAAAGGGGGTTGATGTGGCCAACGTTATATCCTTCATAGTATTGCAATGACTAAGTTTTCTGGCTTTTTATGACTTGGTGTGCATTTTTTATCATTAAGTCTCTTGTTTTGTTATAAGTGTTACTTAATGCAGTGCTTTCTTTTTCAGAAAGTGTAATGTTGTCATATTTTGAAATTGTAGTGCGTACCTTACCCGATAATAGGTTTCCTGATAGATCACCACTCGTTCCAATTCCGGTTAATTTTTTTGGTTTAAAGCTCTCCGTTAAAGGGCTTTTAAACTCAAGTGCTTTTGTTAGCGATTCAAGTGTATTTTTTGTGTTTTGTCTGATAGCGTCAGCGTCTAGATATATGAAATTGTCAACTTGCATGCATAGGCTAGAAAGTTCAGCTAAGCGCTCTTGATAGTATCTTATCGCACCATCTTTCGTATGGCATTCATGATTTGGCTTGTTTTCAAATAGTTTTACAATGCTCGGGATAGTTTGTTCTGGAGCCCTTAGGCTAAAAATAGGAACAACATCTTTTTGATTTAAAATATCGCTTGAAACATGGTGTCCAGTATGCAGGATTTTATCGAAAAAGAATTTGCTTCGTGGTTTTAATTCGTGATCTTGCACATATAACAACTTCTGCCTCAATTTACTTTTCCATGAATAATAGCCAATATGCATTTCATAATAGCCATTCACATCGGGGTGCTCACCGAGAATATGGCCAAACAAACTTGTGTTAGCACGCATGTGGCTTAATAGAAATATATGCCTGTATGGGCGTACTATTGATGGAGTTTTTAGTAGTTGCTTTATCGCTTTGTGTACTTTCATAAATACTTGTCTAATTAACTGCTTATCAAAGCGCTTTGTGTTTGATTATCTTGGTTCATAAAGTTGTTAAACATCGTTATGAATTCAATAGAGTCGTTTAGAAATCGTCTGTGTTCATCAGGGCTTGCATTGTAAGGTGTACAACCAAGCTTGACGCTCGCGGAATGAAACGAAAATATTAGATGTTTTGAGTGCGTGGCTCGCAAAGACTCAGCTAGCATTTTCATTTGTTTTAAATTAAATCCTTCGGCCGAAAGCCTCACTTTCTCAACACCTAACAGCCGCAAAAACACTTTCCCTAAAACGTTTTGGTTTAATCCGGCCAAGTTATTTGGATTTTGATTTAGATAATTGGAAAACGGTTTGAACCAACTTATATAACCCGTGCTATGAGGAATGCACTTAATTCCATGTTTTTCGACAACATGATTTGTGTACTGGCTAAAGTCAGGCCCCTCTTGATGCGTAAAATCAGCGAAGGCTGAAATACTGACATCATGTGTATAGCCGAGTTTAGCCATTATTTCGTAGCTATTTTCACCCACACCATAGCGTCCAGCCAGATAGGTGCTCGGGCGCTTGCCAACGGTTTTTTCGATTAATTCGGTTAAGCATTTGAGCTTGTCATATTCTAATGAGTAGGGCAGGTTGCCTGGATATGAATGTTTTTCGGGAACTGGCTCGGTGTCTTCAAATGGTGGGTTTACCCACGGGTGTAAATGCGTTGCAAACTCAACATCCTCTGGAAAGTGCTGCTGAAAATAGGCGATCACGTCCTTGCCTTCTTCTGAGCTTACAAAGGCATAATCCATAGCAAATACAACTTTTCCGCCTGCTTGAATAAGCTTTTTGCAAAATTCAGTCAGCTCTTTCCCGTGAGTGACTTGATTGTTTCGGCGATAAAATCCACCATTCCAATCAAATTCCTCTTCTGTATGCACAACTATTGAAAGCTTAGTCAACACAGAATCCTTTATTAAAACCCTATTGAATTAAACCACGTGTGTCTATCACTACTTTATTTTTAATCACTTCAAGTGAAAGCGACTTAAATTCAGCGTGATCGACAAGAACTACAACAACATTCGCACTTTCCATTGCATCTGCTAATGTACTGTGTTCGATGTTTAGTGCCGCTAATTCTGTAGGTAGCTCCTTTATATTTGGTTCTACCGCAATAACTCTTGCTATACCTTGCTCTGCTAATTGCATGGTTATGTCTAGTGCAGGGCTTTCTCTAAGGTCATCAATATCTGCTTTAAACGCAAGACCAAGGCAAGCAATAACCGGGCGCTTAAACTCATCCGCCGCTTTTTTCACCTTATTGATTACATAAGCCGGTTTATTGTCATTTATTTCTCTGGCAGTGCGAATAATTTTTGCTGACTCCGGTGCTGAGTCTACAATAAACCAAGGATCTACCGCGATACAATGGCCGCCTACACCAGGCCCTGGTGAGAGAATATTTACACGGGGGTGCCGATTAGCGAGCTTAATTAATTCCCAAACATTGATATTTAGCTCGTCACATATAATAGATAGTTCATTGGCAAAGGCGATGTTAACGTCGCGGAATGAGTTTTCTGTTAATTTTGCCATCTCCGCGGTACGCGCGTTGGTCACAATACATTCACCACGAACAAATACTTTGTACAGGTCTAACGATTTTTGTGCACAGGCAGGTGTGAGACCGCCGATGATCCTATCGTTTGTGACAAGCTCTTCTAAAACCCTTCCAGGCAGAACGCGCTCAGGGCAGTGTGCGATGTATAAATCAGCGCCTGCTGCGTTATCTAATGGACTGGTTAAATCGCTTCTTAAGGCTTTTATCCATTTTGCCAGTTGCTCTGTTGCACCCACAGGAGACGTTGACTCCAGAATGATCAAATTTCCTTTGGCCAGCACTGGGGCAATAGCTTTCGCTGCTGCATGAATGAAGTTCAAATCAGGCTTATTACCTTCCTTAAACGGTGTAGGTACAGCTATCACAAAAACATCTGCAGGTTCTGGAGTTAACGTTGCCTTTAATTTTCCAGTGGTAACAGCGGCTTGCACCACCATGTCTAAATCGGGCTCGACGATGTGGATTTTACCCGCGTTGATAGTATCTACTGCACTTTGCGAAACGTCGACGCCTACAACATCGATCCCTCGTGACGCAATAACTGCTGCTGTTGGTAGGCCTATGTATCCAAGACCAATTACCGAAACTTTTTTAATGAGTTGTGTCATATTCCGCTCTTTCGCGTTTTAATTTTCTAGGATAGCTCTAATACGCGTGCATGCGTTTCCGTCGCCGTACGGATTGTGCGCTTCGCTCATCGCACTGTAATAGCTAGTATCATTCAATAAACGTATTGTTTCATCGATTATTTTCTCAGATGACGTTCCCACCAATTTTACCGTTCCGGCATCAATAGCCTCGGGTCGCTCTGTAGTATCACGCATAACAAGCACAGGTTTGCCAAGAGACGGTGCCTCCTCTTGTATTCCGCCCGAGTCTGTAAGTATTAGATATGACTTGTTCATAAGGTAAACGAAGGGTAGGTAATCAAGCGGTGCAATAAGGTGAATGTTATGCTGGTTGGCAAGTAGCCTATTTACTGGCTCCTGAACATTCGGATTCAAATGCACTGGGTATACAATTTCTACGTTATCGTCTTGCGTTGCAATTGTTTTCAGCGCAGTACAAATGTTTTCAAAACCGCCACCGAAGCTTTCTCTTCTGTGCCCAGTTACCAATATAACCTTTTTATTGAAATTAATGGCTTTGAATTTGTTTGCTATCTCGCCATTTAACTGGATATCAGATTCGATTTTTTCTGACACCCAAAATAAAGCATCAATAACTGTGTTTCCGGTTACATGAATATGCTCTTCATTAATGTTTTCTTTAAGAAGGGCATTCTTTGACGTTAGCGTTGGCGCAAAGTGGTACTTCGTAAGCGCTCCGGTAAGCTTTCTGTTAGCTTCCTCGGGCCATGGGCTATAAAGATTTCCTGTTCGAAGGCCTGCTTCGACATGACCAATTTCTATTTTTTCATAAAAAGCTGCGAGCGAAGAAGCAAATGTTGTAGTGGTATCACCATGTACAAGAAGAATGTCTGGCTGACTTCTTTTTATTACGTCTCTTAGGCCCAGAAGAACGCGAGAGGTTATGTCATAAAGGTCTTGGCCCGATTTCATAATGTTTAAATCGTAATCTGGCTCGATGGCAAAAAGTGCGAGTACTTGGTCTAGCATTTCTCGATGCTGAGCAGTAACGCAGACCTCTATTATCAATTCCGTCGACTTCTTCAACTCAAGTACCAACGGTGCCATTTTAATTGCTTCTGGCCTTGTTCCGAATACCAAGAGTACTTTTTTCATTTTGCTTTGCCCTAGTTTAGTGTTGCTTCCATACTCTTTCGCTACTTTAAACGAAGATAGCTTTCGAAGATAGCCTTCAATGCCTCTATAATAAGTGAATAGCATTTATGCACGGCTTCTTCACCATGTCCATAAGGGTCATCTATTGCTCGGTATTTTCCCATTCCCAATGGAATGAACTCTGCTAGATTAAAAACGTTTTCCGCGTCATAAAACTTATCTAACGTTTCCTGATTATGATGGTCAAAAATAAAGATGATGTCTTTGTCTGAAATGTGCTTTTGAAGCAGTCTTCTTGATCTGTGGGCTGCAAGATCGATTCCCAGCGATGCTGCAACTGATTGGCAAATTTTCGGGCTCGTTCTATTCTCATTTAAATGAAAACCAAAAGACTCGACAGTAAAGTTGAGCTCAGTATTTTGAACAAAAATTTTTGAAAACTCAGCGGCTAAAGGACTTCGCATAATATTACCGTAGCAAACAAAAATGATTTTTCCTTTGCCTTCGGTAACATACATTAACCGGTGTAGCCGACGTAATACTTCAGGGTCGTGATTGAACGGTAGCTTTCCAGCTAATTTATTCAGAAAAGTTGATGAGGCAAGTTGTTTAAATTCGTTGTAAAAGGGTAGCTTGTCATCTTTGTCATAACTATCTATTTTTTCATTTCCAAGCACGCGAGAGAAAGCAGAAAGACGCTTTATCGCGCCTGTAATGGCACTAATTTTTCCTTCTAACTCAGCTACGTGTTGCATTTCTGCTCTGATATCATATACATCGTTAGAGAAGCTTCTAGCTAATGCGCCAATTTTATATTCAGCACAATAGGAGGTTTTTACTTCGTAAGTGCCTAAAAGATATTCGGCATAGTGCCTGGGGAAATCGACACCCGCATGCAACGCGAGGGGTAATGAGCCCCAGAACCTAGCGTTTACTTCGACTAATATCCAATCGTTGGTCGTTTTATTGTATTTAAATTCAAACATACCGACGCCATCATAACTAGTAGCCCTGCATATTGCTTCACAAGCTTTGGCCATGCTAGGGTCTATGGGAATAGCTTTTCGATAAGAGCTTCCTCCTCCTGTTCTTGGCTCATTCACTCGCGTGTGAGCAAACATATATTGTATTACGCCTTGGCAAGAAAAAACTGAGATTCCTTGGCCGACACCCTCAAAGTATTCTTCAATCAAAAAATCAAGGCCAGAAACATCATTTTTAGATAAGTATTTATCGTAGTCATCAGCGTTATCTATTATTTCAACTTTGTTTCTGCTGGAGAGGTTGTTTTCACTAAACGATTCAGTCGGCTTTATGACAAATTTTGATGAGAACTCATCAGCCAATTGCTTGTAAGTACTGTTTTCGATTGAACGTATTTCTCCCTTAGCAACTCGAACTTCGCATTGTTTGGCTATCTTTTTCGTTAAGTTTTTATCGAATAAATTATCTCTAACGGCTTTATTAGGTAGTGCTAGCTTTGTATGACGGTTTATTTCTCTTTTTGCATTTACTAAAGGGTATATAGCTCTTTCATCACAAGGAAAAACTAAATTATATGCACCATCATTAATTAGTTTTGTAACGAGCGTAATCCATTCATCTGCTTCACAGTTCTGATAATTGTAGTAATAGGCCTCTCGAATAAACTTAGACTTTAGCGAGGGTGATGTTCTATCAAAGCAAACTACATCAACCGTGATACCCATTCGACCTAAAGAGCGAATTACACTTAAAAAGCTTCTTGTATCTTCTCCAATAATTAGTGCTTTAGTCATTTTTAGGTACCTCAATGACGCTAAAGATTGCGTCTAAGCCAAGGCTTCCCACACCCCATGTCTGAAGTATCTTCTTTTTATAGATATCTACAAGAATTAGAAGTGAACCTCTACTTTTTTTACTCATGCGTTTTGACTTTCTGGATTTGCTCATAGCGATGATTACAATACCATTATCAATGGGGCGAATGCCTCTGAACCAACCATCGAGTCTCACATCAAGTACACTGATGTTAATGGCACAGTGCAAGCTCATTGTTTGCTTGTCGTAAAGCTTTATATGTCCATTCACCGTTGTGAAATAAATATATTTTCCAAACACGACACCGTCGTGTACGAGGCCGTCGCCGATAAATATTCGTTTGTCTGGGGAGTCTATACATACTGCATCCATAAAATCACATCGGGTGACCCAGAGTTTCCCGTCTAATTCAAAACAGTAGTTCGGATGTGATAGGTGAGGCTTGGTAGACGCTAACTCTCTGAAGTCTGTTATGTTGTTATATCTAGAAATGCTGCCATCTACTGTTTCAGAATGAGTTATCGAATTGTCCGACATGTTCAGGTGACTAACACAATCTAACCCTGTGTTAGCAATGTGTAGTACGTTATCTCTTCTAAAAACATGATGTAAATCATTAAAACTTGGAGATGAATAAGAGTCTACTATTGTCATAGTTTTTATGTCGACTTTTTTTATCTCGGTTTCTGTTGGTATGTAAAGAGAGTCGTTATATATAGAAGCTGACTTGAAAATAACATTCGTAGAAGAGGTATAGTTTTTGTTTTTTACATCTGGCTGAAATGAAAGAGCTCTTATTATTTTGGGTTTTTTATTCGATGATAGCTCTATTTCAAGTACGAGGGCGCTGCCATATTTTGCTTTATCAGACTTAGGGTTTAAAGTACCGCCAGTCACAAATAATCGTTTCTTTTGAAAACTCTCGTTTATACTTTTATTCCAAATTGAGTGTTTTATATATCTCGCTTGCTTTTCAAAAAATGTTTTCCAGTTTGAACGTTGAAAGCGAGTGATAGACATCGGCTCCCCGTCGGTCGCAAGAGACCGTTTATACTGTGACTCTCCTCCCATGAAGTCGTATATCTCAAAACCTTTTGAGATGTAATAGTCAATTGCCAGTGTGTGAGCAACTAGCCCAGGTTTTGCATGCCTTTGTATTTTTGTGTACACGTTTGCAGATAAATAAAAGTAAACTCGCTTACCTACTATAAAATTATATAAATATGCGATGGTAACATTACCGAACTTAATCTTAAGTATATCTATGTTACCTTTGGTAAAGCAGCTTCGAATGAAGTCCTTATGAAATAGTGTAAATGAAGTATTCTCGAAACCGCTACCAACCCGCGTATTTTTCCAGCGAGAGATGTGATGAGGAGCTGCTTCATTGAACCATGATACTGCTTGATCGCTTGTTTCAGCGCGGTGTACTTTGTAAGCTCCAAAAGTCAAGTAGCCTTTGAAAGAACGTCGAATCTGATACCTTGTATTGCTTGATAGTGAAGCAAGATACTCCGACTTGTTTTTGAATTGTGTTAAATCTGCTCTGTATGTCTGGGAGTACCATTCGACACGTTTTGTTGTAAAAAACAGCTCAAAGACACCCAGCGACTGTTTTGTTGAAGCCCCAACTACTAATTCATCGAAAGAAACATTTGAAAAAAGATAGTCGGCTACTTCTACAGAGACTTTTTTTTCAAGCTTAGTTACTGTAAGAAAACTATTATATTCAATCCACGGTTGATCAAACTTAGGAATACCTGACTTGTTTAAATATAATACCCTCTTACCTTTCTCTAACCGCCTGAAGAAGAAACAAAGTCCTAATGGCTGGCCCAAATCACATTGTGACTCAATAATAAGATCAGGCCTTCCCGCGTGTGCTACAACGCCACTAAACCATTCCCAAGAAAGAAAGGGGTTTAAAGCAGACTGATAATATACATGTTCCCATTTCTCTTTCAGCTCTGCTGTGCTGATTGCTGTTATTTCGTTAATCATTTAATTTGTGAGCACCATTAGATTCATAGAATTTAAATGAGAGTTGAGTTCATCAAATAGAATAGCTTGAAGAATACAACTCTATCTTTTTATTTTATAAAGCTATGAACCTCTAGAGTATATGGCGATAAATTTTTTGAATTCACATTTTTTATTATGTTAATCGCTTTCTGTCTATTTCCGGTTTTATAGTAGGATGCCGCAACTAGAACTTTTGTTTCATCATCTAAATTACTTACGTCAAGATCTTGGAGTTCAACATGCTCATCCTGTTTGAAGCAGATATGTGCAAATGTGTTTAAGAGAAATGGATCGTTTGGAGCTAAATTTAAAGCGTATGTTATCTGGTTTTTAGCCTCTTCTAGCGAATTAATTGTATATAGTGTCCAAGCTTTATTATTTAGCGCTAAGATATTGGACGGAACGTCTTTCAGAACTTCATCAAAATATCGAATTGCTTCTTCTGGCTCGCTATTTATCATTGAATTTCCTAGCTCTATCGCAACGTCATAGTCCGTTTTATACTCATTGAAATGTGATATCAATTCGACCTTAGAGGATTGCCCCAACGCCTTTTTGACCTTAGACAGAAAGAGAAGTGTGTTATGACTGCGAGTTTTTGAATATACAGCGCGCAGCAACCTCTCGGCAGTAATGAAATCTTGCTTTTTAACTGCGAATTCAGCTTCGATAAAATCGAGAGTCGTAACAGGAAGCCAATCTGAAAGTCGAGCTTTTTTCAACAAGTTTTCAGCAGGGGCAAGCTTTTCACTGTTGAAATATATACCAAACAGTAAAATCGCGATGTCATCTTTAGACTCTATAGGAGTGTCCACGGCATCTTCAAGGACTTCTATAGCTTTTTCCGTGTTTTCTTGTGATATAAGGTATTTAGAATACCTTAGGTAAGGCTGTGCAACTTTAGTTTTGATTTTTTTCCACTCATTAAATGTTGCTTCGACATCATTGCCGTCTCTAATATCGAGCGCAAACGCAATTTCCCAATAATGATTTAATTCTTTTGCGATATTTGTATCAATACTGGTGAATAGAGCTTTAGATTCTGAAATAAGCCCTTGTGAAAGTAGAAACCCAGATTTCAACAGCTCGTACTGCACTTTATTCGTCGAATTTTTAATAGCTTTGCTCAGTGCTTCGAGTGTTTTATCTATGCCGCTTTTAGTCATATACGAAAACTTAACACGACGCCTTAAGGCAGTTAGGTTGAGTGGGTTGTCTGATAATATTTTGTCTACCTTCGCAAATGCATTCTGTGTCTCATTTTTGGACATTGCCTCATCAGCAAAAAATAGGAGAGCAGACTGATTTACTGCGTCAAAGGACAGTATTTTCTCGTAAACTAACGCTGCCTCAAGCGGTTTATCTTGTTGTAGCAATAAAGCAGCTTTCAACTCAAGCATATATAAGCTATCGGACAAGTTAAACAGTTCTAAAGATGTATCTATTTGTTCAATTGCCTTATTATACTGTGACTTGCTGACCATGCTATGTATAGCTAAGAGTTTTAGGAGCTTTGAATGCTCACTATCTCCTGTAAGTTCGAGGTTTATATTACCCTCAACAATAGAACTTATGTGTTTTGATGCGTCATTCAATGCATCCCTTAGACTTTCATTACGTTCTTTTTTCGCGAGCGCTTGCATTTTGAGCGCTGCGTCAAATACACCAAACTCTTTAACTGCAGCGCTAACAATATTTAAAATATCTGCTTCATCCAGTGTTTCACTAGAGTAAAGTGTTTCAAGCAATTCTTTAGTGTTCCCTAATTTTGCATGTGTTGCTGAAATGAGCTTGAGGGCAATAGGGTCGTTTTTATTAATTCTGAGCGCTTGTTGGAACGATAACAATGCTGTTTCAAGCTTGTTGAGCTTAAATTCGGAAATTCCCTTAGCTATAAAAGCGTCAGACAAATTGATGCCATAGTTACTCGCTTTTTGAAAATACACTAGGGATTCAGCATACTTTTCCTCACTAAAAAGTATTTTGCCTTTGATATAATTTGCTAATGGATTCTTATTGTATTTTTGAATTACTTGCTCAACATATAAATTCGCCTCAACAAATTGATTGGCAAAAATATGGAGGTGAGCTAGACGGAGCTTTAATTGGTAGAAATTTGGGTTTTTAGCAACAATATATTCTTGAATTATGAAGGCTTGGTCAATATTTCTTCTTTTTAACTCTATGTCGCTAAAGAAAATTAATGTTTCTGTCGGGTATTTTGCTTTTTCAAGATGTTTAGCCAAATTCTCAGGACTAGTGTCAGCGCTGTTGTACAATTCTAAAGCTGTTTCTACCGTTGTGCTTTTTACGCTATAGTTATCGTCTAGAGCAAACACGAAATCACAAAGTGAACAAAGCTCAATATTGCTAATTTGTGCAATAGTGCTTGTATCCCTAGTAATACTTGCACTTAAAGTGAGAACATTAAACGCTCTTTTAAGTAAAACATCGTCTTCTACAAGCTCAAGAATTTTCAGTGCCTCTTTTTCTGCTCCCTCTGTATTACCCTGCATAACATAAGCTTCAGCAAGCTTTAAACGTAGCATGTTGTCATTTGGAAAGTCAGCAATCGCTTGTTTTAGTGAAATTTCTGCTTCAGCATATTCTTTCTTTTGAAAAGCCCTGTCTAAACGCTGGTTTATTTCATTAAGGTCGGGCGAATTACATGCAGATAGAGAGAATAGTAAAGGAACTAGTAGATACTTTGATAAAGCCATGTTGTTGTAATTTTTATGTTAGGTGATACGTTAAATAATGAAGGTTTTTCAAAAAAAAAGCCACCATAAAGGTGGCTTTTATTCGGTTGTACATCAATGAGCAACAAACATAAGCGAATTGAATGCAGTTGATTCGGCTTATGCTCTGCGTTTGCGTGAAAGTGAGCCCGCCGCGAATAATGCTAGACCCATAAACGCAAGCATGCTAGGTGCAGATACTAAAGAAACCTGCGCGTTGGATGTTTGGTTAATTGTAAGAGTGTAATCACCATCACCAATTGAGAACCAATCAGATGCAAATAACTGGTCATTAGCAACTATTGCTAGTGGTTTGTTAGATGTCAAATTGTCCTGTGCAGTTTGTGAAAAATTCGACGCTCCTGCCGCGACACCAGCTCCTCCATTACCGTTAGAAAAATCAGGCAACAAGAAGAAATTAAAATTACCAAATGCACTAGCGGTTGCTGCAATTGAATTGTCCGAAGCTATATCGTCTGATATGAATGCATTGATAAACAAGTCAACAACAGCAGATAGGCGAAGATTAACGGCTTGAGCAACGCTGAAGCTAATAGTGGTCGTTAAGTTGTTAATAATGTTTGATGATGCGGCAGCATTCGTGTTGTTTCCACTATGAATAGACGCTTCTGCATAAGTGTAACCAATTGCGTCGCCATCAACAGCAGACCCAGTAACGTTGACATCAGAAGCCGCGAAATTGAAGTCATCTGAAGCGATAAGTGTACCAGCGTCAAGGCTCTGACCATCTTCTGTCAAACCTAAAACTGCGCAATCTGGCCCAGCACAAGACAGTGATGCGTTGGCTTCACCTTCAGGACCCGCAGTAACAGCGTTTCCGTCTGAATCATTGTTGAACGTAGCGCTTGTGTTTGTTAAACGTTGTCCGCCCGTAACAGAGATAAAATCGCTCACATTGACGCTGTCTGCTACGCCATCTACGGCGCCGACAGCACCGTCAACTTCAACCTTCAAGTTTGTCAGGCCATAATACGTGGTTGCATAAACGCCGGCGTTTGCGCTTGATGCAAATCCAAGAGTTGCAAGTGTTGCGATAATTAATTTTGTCTTAAACATTTTTAACTTTCCTAAGTTGTATTGTTTGCTTCCTAGGTTAAGCATTTACTGTGCCATTTTTTACGTCTTTGATATTTAAGGTATTTTTATTTTTTTATGTTCTCTTTGTAAACTATCCTGACACAATTTTATACTTTGAAGGTGATAACACTCCGCAAGGGTCTAAATGGCTTTTCAAGGTAATTAGAGGGGTTTCTAATTTCAATGCCTCCTTGGTTAGAAAAGAGTTAGAAAGAGTAGACATTCTATATTGAGTGAAACCAAGTGCCTCTGCTTTCAACATTATGTTTTCATAGCATTTCAGCGCGGCCTCTTCTTCCGTCGGATTTAAGCGATCGTAAGATAGGGATAAAACGAATTCCATTGTTCGTTCGTTTAACATTGTTACGGAAATCGGGCTCTCCATTTTGTATTCGTAACAGACTTGTTCCATCATTGAAGTAATTATTGCGAAGTTTTTAGATGAAAACTTTGCGCATGGCGCCCCCCATATTAAACCTACTTTGTCCGTTACTGGTGAGAGGTTATTTACATCTTTCAATTTGTGTAGGTTGCGCCAATAGATGGTTTTAAGAAAGTAGTTCGTTGGTTTACCTTGTTTTACATCGCATAATTTGTTCAGTGCCCTCGACAAGGTTACTGATGTTGATAGTGACCTTATAAGTTTTATTTTGCTTACTAGCCCTCTTTCGAGCAGTTTTTTGTTTTTTGTTAGAAACACAGCAAGGTGCCTTAAGCAAAAGCGCTTTTTTGGGCCCAAAAATAAAGGCGCAAGCCCTATTTTAGACATCTCTCTCTTTAAGTCTTTCACATGTGCTCTGACTTGATTTTTTGTTCCATAAATGCCACCAGAGATGGTCCAGTCATTTAAATTTAGAGATTGAATTAGACCACTAATATAGTCTGAATTATATGATTTTATTAATGAAGGATGCTCTGCTGCTATCATTTGTAAAGTTTTTACTGCATTGCCGACATGTGAAGCGCTATGAATAGTGCCTTGTTTACGTAATTCTGCACATAAAGATATTACTTTGTCGGCCTCTTTGGTCTGAAAGGGGACTATAAAGGCAACAAATGATTCGGTAACAGGGAACAATTTAATTGTAACGTTAGTTACGACACCTAAATTACTCTGAACAAACAGTTGAGTATAATCTGGCCCAATCGTGTATGTACGAACTACGGTATCGTCTTTTGCCTTCAATATAGTTCCATCTAATGAAGTTACACGATACGCCGGAACGCTGCCCTTTGCTCCGGGAATAATTACACTAGCATTCAAAATATTTTTTGGGTGCTCGGCCATAGGTGTATGTCCGAAGCCCCTGTCAAGATAATTGCCAATGATGCTGGCACTTTTGGGAGCGCCTGTGGTGTCATGGATATGCTGAGAACCATTGGTTTTTAAGAATTTATAAATATCTTCTTGAGTCACTCCTGGCTCTACTCTTATATGTCCAAGTGCGGGATCGTAGTTATCTATTTTATTGAATGCACTTAAATTGACGACAATAGCGTCTCGCTCATAAGGTTCTTCGCCGCCATACCCAAGATTCATCCCACGGCTGACAACGTGAATAGTAAAGCTCAATTCTTTGGCTAAATTTATAATATCGATTATTTGGGAATAACGAAGTTTTCCTGAGGGAGCTTTTGGCAGAGGCTTTATGTGTAAGATAGCGCCAAACGCCCTTCTGTAGGTTTCGCCATTATTTACGCTTTCTTCTGATGAAATTTGTTTTTCATCAATCCCTAAAGTTTTGATTTTAGACACAAGATTTTGTCTCATATCACTTCGAGAATTCATTAATGTGGCTTCCTACCAAATTTTGTATACTGGGTTATGTAAGTAAATAGTAGTTTAATGTTTCACTCATTTTTTTCTATTTGAGCTTGTATGTTATTGAGCATTACCCTGAAACTTGGCCGTAAATTTGCATTTAACAGGGCTGGGTTAATATAATATGGCGCTCGCTTACCGTGATAATCAACAACAGGCCCGATCTGCTCAAATTGTATGCCGACAAAACTCATGCTTCTTGCAAGCCGCGGTTCCATCATAACGTATGTATGCTTAATTTGGTTGTGTATTACCATTGCTGCGGCTGAAAAGTAAAGACCTATCGCAATAAAAGGAAAGCAGCGTAACTCTTCTTCCGAATATGTACTTTCGTTAATTACACCCAAAGCGGCACCCGAGTACTTATCCATTTGGCGTTTTCTAAACTCTTTTGGTACGGCGAGCCTTGATATTTCGCAAACTTCTTTCCTATCGAAATTTGATGGCGAAAGATCACTGTGTGTAATTGAATTCAAACAATATTTTTCTATGGGTAGTTGCTGACTATCTTGTGTAGGTCTCACCAGCCGAACGGTACCGGCGTAATTTGACGTAGTTTTATGCTTGATTAGACAAGGGATAGAGAACTCATCAAATTCATCGTTCTCTAGCCTTTGCTCGTTTGGCTCTTCAAATGCCAACTCTTCGCAATAAACCTTGTGTCGAATATTATAGCTATTTTGTTTTGTTTGAGGATCTTGAGCAACCACAGGTTCTAGGAATTCGGAGAAATGGCTGGATATAAACTTTGCCTCTTGCAAGGTTTCATAACCACTGAGCAATTTCCCAAGTCTACCTTTGGGACCTACAATCTTCTTGATTTTTTTTAAAATTGATTTTCTTGCCAGTGGCATTGAATCCGTCCGAGATCTCAAATGTTTACACGAAGTTTAGCAAAGGAAAATATTTTTAGCGGATTTCTTCGCTACTACTATCGTATAAGAAATATTTTAGTAGTGCCAAGTATTCGTAAGCTGCTCTTTGAATTTTAATTAGCGCGTTTGATGAAGGGGGAACGATATAAAAGCTTAAATCTCCTGAGCTGTGGTAATCAACAGCGCTGATGGTGTGCTCAATTCCTGCATCTGACAGTAGATACGACAATCTTATTTGGTGAGTAGCACTGCTAATTGCAACTACTCTTGCATCTGGTAAATGTTCCTTTAATGAAATAACCTCTGATTTGGTGTTCCATCCTGCTTCAATAACTATTATGTTGTTGTGATTTACCCCAAAGGTGTGTAAAAACTTTTCAGCCTCTCTTGCGAAAACAACGTCTTTGTTTTGAAGGAATTTACCCCCTGTAAGCACGATTGGTACTTCTAATTTTTTTTGCTGTTTAATTGCTTCTAGCATGCGTTGCAAAGAACACTCGTGCCACCGCGTAATTGTGGGTACATTTCCTTCTGTATGATAGTAACAAGCTGGAACAAAAATATAGTCAGGCTGTATTTCTTTTGCTTCTGTACTTGCACTTTGAAATTCAAGGGGGTTCAGAACTAAATCGGCCACCCAAGGTTGGGAAAATACCAATAAAAGGGATAGTGCCACTATGTTAAATGTCTTTACCGCGCTTAGTTTGTTTCTTTTTAGCATTAAAATGTTCAAAAGCAGTAAGCATATAGAAAGGCAAAGCGGCGACACTAAAAACATAGCAAGTTGTTTAGCTATTAACATTTTGATTTAACAACCTTTATGTATTAGGCTCAAAGAAAGTCTTGTAGCTCCAACATATCATGAAAATATTCCGCTTTCCCCTAATCATTTTAGTTTTTGTTCATTTTTGTGGACTGGGTAATGTAGCTAACGCTGAGCATTCTGATGCCAACTTTCCTGATGTAGTTGAAAAGCTTACACGTAGCACATTAGCCATTGCAATTGACGCTCCCATCAAGCATGCCGGCCCTCGAATAGTGGGAACAGGGTTTGTGGTAGGAGATGGTAACTATGCAATTACTAATTATCATGTAGTATCAGAGGTATTAGACCCCACTATTGTTGAGAACTACGTTGTTCTTTCGGGACAGGGAAGAGTAATAAAAAAAGTTAAAGCTGCAATAGAGAAAATCGACCCCGCTCATGATTTGGCGCTTCTTAAATTAGATTCAACGCTTACTCCAGCAGTGCTGAGTACCACTGAGTTATTGCCTCCGGGAACCAGTATTGCATTCACTGGGTTTCCCATTGGAGCCATATTGGGACTATATCCAGCTACTCATAGAGGGTATATATCAGCTATAACGCCCGACGCAATCCCTGCCAAAAACTCAGATCAACTTACAGTGAAAATGATGCAAAGGCTGTCGGATTCAAGCTTGATTTATCAACTTGATGCCGTCGCATACCCCGGAAATAGTGGAAGCCCGGTATATAATCCAGAGTCAGGTGAAGTTATTGGTGTTATAAACAAAGTGTTAGTTAAAGATACTAAAGAGAGTGCGCTGAGTTCGCCCACTGGAATATCTTACGCTATACCCATAAAATATGTCACGAATCTATTACATGATTGACATGGTTATGTGTGTATTTAGTTGCTTTGCAGCATCTTCTGATATTCACGTTGCAGCAAAGACATGATCAAACCTGTGTTTGAACTAAACTAAAAGTGTAACTTCTATTGTTACTTATAACCGAAACGGTAGACGAAAAATAAAGCCGTGGTAATATCAAAAAAAGTATGTATAACCTAAACAATAATAATGTCCGTCAGCTTTCTTTACAGAAGACATTCAGCACATTTAAAAAACTTTAAAAAACAAGGTTTTATTGTTGGCCTGATTCGTGCATCGCGTCCTACGCACAAGAGCAATGATATTGCGAAACAACGAAAATTATTAGAGATGTAATATGAATAATTCAAATAGTAACGAAAAAGCGCAAGGTCGTAGACGGTTCGTAAAAAAGGCTACTGTTGGCGCTGCATTAGTGTCGCTTCCCGTTCGTTCTGTTTGGGCGAATGGAATCACTAATTCTATTGTTGCGTCAGGTCATGGTTCAGATTGGGCGAATGGTGCATCAATCAACCTTAAAGGCCCTAGATATTGGCTTAACAATTTGGCTAGCGAACAGCTAACGGTCGATTTTAGCTCAATTTTCGGTGGTAATCCCGTCGACCGCAACGGCAATGTACAGGGTGCTAGTAGAACGTTTTTAGAAATTCTGTTACCTCTAAACTCTTTGTCTCAACAGGCAGGCATTGGTTTCGGTGATTTATCGGCCGGTCAACAGGACGCACTTGGACAGAAAAAATATAATGCAAAGCTTATAGCCATGTATTTTAACGCTATGTTTGGAAGCGATGAAACCAATATTCATAACATTGTTTATCCTGTCGCTAACGGAAGACCGTTCCAGTCATCAGGGGCATTTGCTACACATCTTTACAGCATAACAGTTTCAAATCCGAAATCATCGGGTGAGCAATTGGGAGAACTGATCAGTAAAGATGAGATGTATTCCTTAATCTGATGCCTCATTCGGTCAAGCTTAAAGAGTCCGTTGTCGCTCACACCTTCAGCGACGACAGTGGTTTGTTGATTTACAACACAACTACCGATGAATCAGTGTTGTTGCCGTGCGATCGTGTTGCTCTAATACAATCCTACCCCAGCGACATCTTTGTTATTTGCAATAGTGACGAACTGAGGGATGAACTTAAAAAGAAGGGAATGGCTTTTGAGGCGTAGTGTTGTACTTGAATGTAGCCCTTTTGCATTTAAAGTAGAATCCTGTTTTCCAGAAGTATTTAGTAACCTTGAAACAATTTATGGAAACAGGATTGTTGATGGAGATGAATACGACGGCTTCATTGATTACTTTGTCTCTATCAAAGACAGTGGTGGATTAAGACGCTTTCTGAAAGACCAAGCAAGATTCACTTGCGATAGTCTAGAGCCTTTCAAGCCGCTCAATCGCTCTCAATCCTATGCTTTGCTCGAGTGGGGATTAAATTGGGTTATTGCAGCGCATGAAGTATCCCATTTAGTAATTCATTCTGCGGTTCTCGCTAAAAACGGAAAAGCTGTTTTATTTCCTGCTCCGCCAGGGTCTGGAAAGAGCACTCTCACTGCTTATTTATCTAGAAATGGGTGGCGATTATTATCTGATGAAATGGCCTTAATCACTCCATTAAGTCTTGAAGTTTCTCCATTTGTAAGACCAATTTGTTTAAAAAATGATTCTATAGATTTAGTTAAAACTTGGTTTCCCGACGCTATATTCTCCTCCGTTGCAACTGATACTCATAAAGGTGATGTTGTTCATATGGCGCCAGACAAAGCATCTGTTGATGGTCAGAATGAGTGCGCTGAGATCGTTGGTGTTGTATTTCCCAAATTCAGCAAAGGTACATTTTGTGACGTATTCGAAATGGATAAATCGACAGCTTATACTGCCCTTGCTGAAAATGCTTTCAATTTTAGTGTGTTGCAAGACAGAGGCATTCAATCGGTTATAAATGTGGCTGAGAAAGTTCCTGCTTTTGAAGTAAAGTATGACAATTTAGCAGAGCTGAATAACTTTCTTCTTGAGGATATTGTGGGGCAGAGCATTGCTAAGTAGAAAGCAAGTTATTCAAGCGATTGTTAATCCTGGCTCCACCCAAAACTTTTCGTTACGTCAATGGAACGAATTAATGATTGTTCTGCGACATGAAAAGTTGTTGGCTAGGTTTTACTTGTTATTAGATGAATGTCAGTTAACTGAGCTCCTTCCCGTTCAGTTAAAGAGGCATTGTGAAAATGCTAAAACACTGGCGGCAAAGCAACGGACAGTAGTTATCGGTGAGGTTTCGAGGTTAAAAGTTACGTTTGCTCGAGAGAAGTATCCGTTACTATTTTTAAAAGGCGCCGCTTATATTATATGTAACTCGCGAGCAGGCTTAGGTAGAGTGTTCAGTGATATAGATGTGCTTGTCCCCAAGCACGTTATTGACAATGCGGAAGGCCGCCTCGCTATTAATGGTTGGCTAAGTAAAGAAATAGACGACTATGATGAAAAATATTATCGACAGTGGTCTCATGAAATTCCGCCAATGCAGCATGGTATAAGAGGTACATTACTAGATCTCCATCATAATTTGGTGCCTCCCGTGTCTGGAAAAGCTATTGAAATGGAAAGGCTCTTAGAAATAGCTGGAACAGATGTTGATGGTGTAATGATATTGAATGAGGCTGGGATGTTTTACCACAGTGCTATTCATTTATTCTTCAATGATGACTATAGTGCTGCCATGCGCGACATGACTGATTTGTATCTTATGGTAAAACAGCAACCAGATTCGTTTTATCAATCGTTGTTTGAATTGCATGCGTTATCAGGGTTTGAAAAAGAAAGTTGCATAGCCCTCAGGTTTTTACAGATTGATTATAATGTCGAGTTACCGGACTGGGTCAGCGAGCGCGTCACGTGTGTATTGAAGAGCATCGGTAAGTGGGAGTTGTCTGCGCTACGATATGCGTCAGGACCTAAACATTCGCTATTAGCACATGGTGAATATAAAGTGCCAACTTGCTTTGCTGAGATTAGGGGGCATTTCTTGAAAATGCCTCTTCATATCTTGGTTTTTCACAGCAGTATGAAACTATTCAGAGCTGTGACAAAGCTATTGTTTGGAGAGCATATTTTTACCAAAGCGACACCGCCAAATTAAGATATAGGGAAAGTCAATGAAAGTGTTAGTCACCGGCGCAGCCGGTTTTATCGGGGCTGCCGTATCGCAGTATCTTATCAATCGTGGTGACCAGGTTATTGGTATCGATAATATAAACGATTATTACGATGTTAACTTAAAGCACGCCCGTTTAGATGCCCTTAAAACATCGAAGGCCGCAAGTTTGTTTTCATTTGTTGAAATGGGCGTAGAAGAGCGCGATAAAATGGCAGCGCTTTTCGAAGAACACAAGTTCGACCGCGTTGTGCATTTAGCTGCACAAGCTGGTGTGCGTTATTCGCTTGAAAACCCAAGTGCTTATATTGACTCAAATATTGTTGGGTTTGGTAATATTTTAGAGGGCTGTCGCCATAATAATGTTGAGCATTTAGTGTATGCGTCTTCAAGTTCTGTTTACGGTGCTAATGAAACCATGCCGTTTTCAGAGCAGCACAATGTCGATCACCAAGTGAGCCTTTACGCTGCATCTAAGAAAGCTAACGAACTCATGGCGCATACTTATAGCCACCTTTATAATTTGCCTACAACAGGCCTGCGTTTCTTCACCGTTTACGGCCCGTGGGGACGCCCAGATATGGCGCTGTTTAAGTTCACTAAAGCAATACTGGAAGGCGAGACAATTAAGGTATTTAACTACGGCAATCATCGTAGAGATTTCACTTACATCGATGACATTGTAGAAGGAGTTGTGCGTTCACTTGATAAAGTCGCGAATGCCAATGAAAATTGGGATGGTGCAAACCCAGACCCAAGCAGCAGTAAAGCGCCGTATAAGGTGTATAACATTGGTGCGCAAACACCCGTACATCTTCTTAAGTTTATCGAAACACTCGAGGACGCGCTTGGTATAGAAGCCAAGAAAGAGCTGTTGCCAATGCAGCCAGGCGATGTGCCAGATACTTATGCTGATGTGTCTTCTCTTGTGAAAGATACGGGCTACAAGCCAAGCACTGACGTTAAGACTGGTGTGAAAGCTTTCGTAGATTGGTACAGAGATTTTTACGATATAAAGGCCTAGGAAGCCTAAGGCCGCCTATCTAAGCAGGTTTATATTTGAAAAGGTGCTATTTAGCACCTTTTTTAGTTTTATAACATTTATAAAAGCGTGGTCGAGGTAAAACCCGCATATTTCTTGGGCAAGAACTCTTTTGTGGTGGTATAGCCAAGTTCAAACAGCGAGTTTTTAATTTCTGGCGAAAGCGTAAAGTCTACCGCCGAAATATCACCCGTATTTACCACTACGGTGTTATGCCAATATTTGGCGTTTACGTACTCCCTCGAAATAGCCGTCATAAAAGTGCGAATAAGCATGCTGATATACTGAGGTAGTTGTAACAAGTTTTTCTTGATAGCTTTACGCTTTTGCATTGTGCTTTGGAGCCTAAAGCATACTGACGGTGTGCCGTCGCCTCGCCAGTCTTCAAACAATGCATCTTCAGAGAGAATCGCGCCATCTACTAAAAGGTGTTCTTTAAACGGCTTAAAAGAGAAAATCAGCGGAATAGACATTGAGTAGCGTACTGCCTCTGACACCTTCATTTGAGGCGAAGTCTTCTTGTTAAACAAAACAGGCCCGCCGCCGTTTACATCTGTGGCAAGGATATTAAGGTCAAGGGGGAGGTCGTCGAATACCGCACCGTTTAGCTGCATGTCTATCCACCTTTGAAAAACATCACCAGAAGAGAGACCACCTTCGCGCAACAAACGCACCAATGAGAATTCGGTAAATTGTTTAAAATCGGTAGCTAGTGCTAGTTCACGCATGTCTTCAACAGTTCGTCCTGATGCGTATAGAGATGCGACTATCGAACCCCCTGATACACCTACTAACGTGTCGAATGAAAAGTCCATGTCGTGTAAGGCTTTTATGATTCCAATGTGCGCACTTAACCGCGTGCCGCCTCCTGAGAATATAGGCACGATTGACGTGGTTACTTTAGTTAAAGCAGGGCTAACTAGCTGCATCGAAAGGCTCCATATTTATATTTAGAGCATAGTAGATAGCCATTCTTACGGCAAAAAAAGTAACAATGGTCTTTAGTCTAAAGTTTGAATTTAATAACTATGGATCAAAAAGGGTTAGCAAACAGGAACAATTTTTTAAACAAAGCCGAGTTACAAAAAAAAGCGCAGGGGGCGACAAAGAGCACAAACGAAGAAATGTTTTCACTGCCTATTAAAGTAACAAAAAGCCCACGTAACTTATTACGCGGGCTTTTGAGGTTAGAAGGTTATTGCAGACGCAACTAGTCAGCTAAATTACATAACTAGCTAGCCAGCTTGGCCTTCATCTCACGACGTCGTGCGTGAAGCAATGGTTCCGTGTAACCGCTAGGCTGCTCTTTACCTTTGAAGATTAAGTCGCTAGCTGCCAAGAAACCAATTGAATTTTCAAGGTCAGGAGCCATTGGTATGTACTCAGGGTCGCCAGCATTTTGCTCATCAACTAAAACCGCCATACGTGCCAAAGACTCTTTCACTTGATCAACACTTACAATGCCATGTTCAAGCCAGTTAGCGATATGCTGTGACGAAATACGAAGGGTAGCGCGGTCTTCCATTAAACCTACGTTGTTGATGTCTGGTACTTTAGAGCATCCAACACCTTGGTGAACCCAGCGCACAACATAGCCAAGAATACCTTGAACATTGTTATCAATTTCTCGCTTAATGCTGTCTCGCGTAAGCGCAGAGGCATCATTTTCAAGAAGCGGAATAGTTAGGATGTCGTTTAGGCCATCAAACGATGCATCTAGCCCCTGCTGTACGTCAAATACATTTACATCATGGTAATGCAAAGCATGCAGCGTAGCAGCGGTAGGCGAGGGCACCCATGCAGTATTGGCGCCCGCTTTGGGGTGACCAATTTTGGTCTGCATCATGTTTTGCATTTCATCAGGAATAGGCCACATGCCCTTACCTATTTGGGCTTTGCCTGATAGTCCACATCGAAGGCCTACTGCTACGTTTGCAGTTTCATAAGCTGCAATCCAAGGCATTGCTTTTAGCGCTGCTTTTTCGGCAAATGGCCCAGCAAGCATAGAAGTATGAATTTCATCGCCGGTTCTGTCCAAGAAGCCAGTATTAATAAATACAACGCGAGAGGCGGCTTCGGCGATACAGGCTTGAAGATTCACACTGGTGCGACGCTCTTCATCCATGATACCCATCTTCAAGGTGTTCGCAGGTACATCAATAATACTTTCAATTTTTCCAAATAGGGCATTCGAGAAAGCCACTTCCTCTGGGCCATGCATTTTAGGTTTAACAATATAAATACTGCCTTCACGGCTATTTTTAAATTGACTGTTGCCCAGCAAGTCGTGTTTAGCGATAAGTGAGGTAACAATACCGTCCATAATGCCTTCCGGCACTTCTTCACCGTCAAACAATATTGCGTCGTTAGTCATTAAATGACCGACATTACGCACGAACATAAGGCTTCTACCAGAAAGGGTAAGCTGCTCATCGGTATTTGCGTGTGCAGACGGTGAATAGGCTCTGTCTTCGTGCATGGCGCGCACTACTTTTTTGCCGCCTTTGGTCATCTCTACGCTAAGCGTGCCTTTCATCAGGCCAAGCCAGTTGCTGTACACTAACGTTTTGTCTTCTGCATCAACCGCTGCCACTGAATCTTCGCAGTCCATGATAGTGGTTAGAGCGGCTTCTACAAGCACATCTTTTACGTTCGCTGGGTCACTTTCGCCAATAGGGTGCGTAGGGTCAATTTGAATTTCAAAGTGAAGGCCGTTATGACGGAAAAGCAACGCTGAAGGTGCTGAAACGTCGCCTTGATAGCCTTGCCATTGTTCAACGTTTGCTAAGGTTGTGATATCTCCGTCAGTCAGTTTAACTGCTAACTTTCCACTTTCAATTTTGTACTCTACGACGTCGGCGTGCGCGCCTTTTGACAGTGGAATCATACTGTCTAGGTATGACTTAGCCTTGGCCACCACTTTTGCGCCACGTGCTGGGTTGTATGTTTTACCTGCTTCAGCACCGCCTTCGTTACTAATTACGTCAGTGCCATATAAGGCGTCGTACAGACTTCCCCAGCGGGCATTTACTGCATTAAGTGCATATCGAGCGTTATTGATAGGTACCACTAGCTGAGGGCCCGCCATGGTGGCAATTTCAGGGTCAACGTTTGTAGTTGAGGTTTCAACCGATGATGGCTGTTCAACCAAGTATCCAATGCTTTTTAGAAATTCAGTGTACTCACTACCGTTTACGGGGTTACCCGCTTTATGATAATCGTCGATAGCGCGCTGCAGTTGTTCGCGCTTCTCTAGAAGTGCGCGGTTCTGTGGAATGAATTCTGCGAAGAGGGCTTCTGCACCTTTCCAAAAAGCGTCTTGTTCTACGCCTGTTCCAGGGAGCGCCTGTTGGTTGATAAAGTTGTCGAGCTGTTCGGCAACCTGTAATCGGCCTCTAGTGATATATCCTTGCATAACTACCTCTATACATTTCTCTGTTGCTTCAGTGTAGTGTGTATAGAGGTAGTTTTTTAATTTATGGTTTGTATTTTTGCCATATATTTTGTGAATGTTTAGCCGGCATTCATTTCACTTGCCACATCGCTAATGAGTCGGCGCAACCAAATGTGCCCTGCATCATGGTGTAAAAGTGCGCTCCACGCCATTTTTAGTGCGATAGGTGGAATGTCGAAAGGTGGCTCTTTAATCACTACGTCAGGGTCGTGCTTGAATAGCCGCGCCGCTTTACTCGGTAATGTGGCGATCAGTTTCTGCTTTTTCGCTATTTGTAATGCCGCATGATAGTGGCGTGTAAATACGCGAATGGCGCGTTGTTTACCTATTTTAGTGAGTTCTGCATCAACCCAGCCTAGCTTTTGTACTTCGTTAGGGTCAATACCAACCCCAACACCAAAGCCTGTTTTACTTACCCATATGTGCTGAGCGCGAAGATAACCATCAAGGTCACACTTCGCTACCAGCGGGTGGTCGGCACTCATAACACAGCTGAAAGTGTCATACCAAATCACCTTTTGGTGAAAGGAAAGCGGTAGTTCGTCAAACCGGTTTATTGCCATATCTACTTTGCCTTGTTCGACGTCATGGAATGTCACGTCGCTGGGCGTGATAAGGTCTAGCGTAATATTCGGCGCAAGGTCCGCTAATCGACCAACAAGCTCGAGCAGAAGTGTACTTTCCGCATAGTCACTGGTCATGATGCGGAATGTTCTATCGCTGGTAAGTGGGTCGAAGTCTGTTTCTGGCTGAATAGAACTTTCTAGACGACTGAGTACATCGCGAATGATAGGTTGAAGTTCAAGTGCACGTTTAGTTGGCGTCATGCCGTCGCTAGTACGAACAAGTAACGGATCTTTAAACAAATCCCGAAGGCGCTTAAGGCCATTACTCATTGCTGGCTGCGTTATACTCAGTTGGTTTGCTGCTTTTGTCACGCTTCCTTCTCGTAGCAGCACATCTAAATACACCAATAGATTAAGATCGACCTTCGCTATATTCATTGTTCTAATGCTCTTCAGTAATCTAATTTAACGTATCTATTGTACGCAATTTTGTATCGCTTGTCAGATAAGCATTTAGTCTTATTGTAAGTTTTTGTTTTTATTTTAAGTGTCTGAATTTTAATTATTTAGTGCTTTTTCATAACTGTATTTCTCAGCTTTTATTAAATATCACATGCATTAAAGCGCATAATTTTAGTGAATAATTGTCGGTGAAATCTCATTAAACGTCAGAAGACACCATTTTTCATATTTAAGATTTATAGTATTCAAAGCAGGGCTTTTAAAACACTTTCAATGTACCTAAACGAAAAAGGGCACCCTAAGGTGCCCCGTGGAAAGGTTGGGATGCTTTCCAGTAAACTATTTTACACGTTATTAAACGTCGAACTGGTTCATTGTGTTGTCTTCACCAGACGCCTTCAGTGCACCGTCACCAGAGAAGTACTCTTTGTGCGTGTCACCAAGGTCAGAACCTGCCATTGCCTGGTGCTTAACACACGCAAGACCTTGACGGATTTCCTGACGCTGAACACCGCGAACATAAGCAAGCATACCTTCTTCACCGAAGTAGCCTTTAGCAAGGTTGTCAGTAGACAATGCTGCAGTGTGGTATGTAGGTAGTGTAATAAGGTGATGGAAAATACCCGCTTCACGTGCTGCGTCAGCTTGGAAGCTCTTAATTTTCTCATCTGCCGCTGCAGCTAGTTCACTGTCATCGTAGTCAGCTGACATAAGCTTCGCACGGTCGTAACCAGATACGTCTTTACCTTCTTCAGTCCAAGCATCGAATACTTGCTGACGGAAGTTAAGCGTCCAGTTAAATGATGGAGAGTTGTTGTAAACAAGCTTCGCGTTTGGAACTGTTTTACGAATTTCGTTAACCATTTCCGCAATTTGACCAACGTGTGGCTTTTCTGTCTCAATCCAAAGTAGGTCTGCACCGTGCTGAAGAGAGGTTACACAGTCTAGAACAACGCGGTCAAAACCAGTGTTGTCTTTAAAGCGGAATAGTCCGTTAGGAAGACGCTCAGGCTTAACAAGTTTGCCGCCTTGCTTAAGTACTAGATCGCCTTCAGCTAGGTCATCAACACCCGCCACGTCAGTGGTCTTAAGGAATGCGTTGTACTGTGCTGCTAGGTCACCTTCAGACGTAGACACAGGGATCTTTTGAGTAAGGCCAGCACCCAATGAATCGGTACGTGCAACAATAACACCTTCATCTACGCCAAGCTCAAGGAACGCGTAGCGTACAGCGTTAATCTTAGCTAGAAAGTCTTCGTGTGGAACCGTTACTTTACCGTCTTGGTGACCGCACTGCTTAGCGTCAGATACTTGGTTTTCGATTTGAATACAGCAAGCACCCGCTTCAATCATTTGCTTGGCAAGTAGGTAGGTTGCTTCTTCGTTACCGAAGCCTGCATCGATGTCTGCGATAATTGGTACAACGTGAGTTTCGTAGTTATCAATTTCTGCTTGGATAGCAGCTACGTCACCGCCGTTTTTCTTAGCGTCGTCTAGCTTATGGAAAAGGTCGCCTAGCTCGCGAGCATCTGCTTGACGAAGGAATGTATATAGCTCTTCGATGAGGGCAGATACAGACGTTTTTTCGTGCATTGATTGGTCAGGAAGTGGACCGAATTCTGAGCGAAGTGCTGCAACCATCCAACCTGAAAGATATAGATAGCTTTTGTTAGTAGTGCCTTGGTGCTTCTTAACAGACAACATTTTCTGTTGACCTACGAAGCCGTGCCAGCAACCAAGAGACTGTGTGTACTGAGACGAATCTGCGTCGTATTCAGCCATGTCTTTACGCATGATGCTTGCAGTGTAGCGAGCGATGTCTAGGCCCGTTTTAAAACGGTTTTGAATTTTCATGCGAGCAGCGAACTCTGGGTTAATACCTTCCCAAGTTCCTTTTTGTGCTGCTTTTAATGTGGCGAAGTTATCAATGTCTTGTTGATATTGCGACATGAGCGTCTCTCCCGACTATAATTAAAATACTTAACGTTATTAGCGTTTACGCTGTGGGGCGTTCCCGTTAGTTCCATTTCATCCTAGTGTGCGAATTTGAATAAGAGAAATATATAATCAGCATTGCCGCCATTCATTTTATGAATGTTGTGGCGATGCGTCCTACGAAAAGGTGTTAAACCAGAAGTCTTTGTCTACGCTTTAGGTATAAAAGGTATGAATAAAAGATGCGTAGTTTTTGAGCTGGCAATTAGATAAATGGGTAATAGCTATTAGCGCAAACGCCCTGTAGATTGTCGCGCACTGGTCGGATATGATCCGAGTGTATTGATTTTTATAGAAAAGTGAGTGGTATGAGTAACAGTGTATTGTCGTCTGTCGATCAAAGAACCAAGCTTGTGGGTGAAAATAGGCTTGAACTTTTGATGTTCCAGCTTGGCACGCGTCACGTCTTTGCCATGAACGTTTTTAAAATCAAAGAAGTTATCAACGTTCCAAAACTAAACATGATGCCAGGTTCTCATTACAACCTTCGAGGCGTTATGAACTATCGCGGTAGCTCAATTCCTATTATTGATCTTCGCCAAGCAATAAAAATGCGCGGCTCGGTGGCCGACGACTTCGCTAAAAATGTGATAATTACTGAATACAACCGCAGCGTTCAAGGGTTCATCATTGGCGAAGTGAAAAGCATTGTGAATACATCATGGGGAGACATACAGCCCCCCCCAAATGGCATTGGTAAATCAAACTATCTAACCGCTATCACTCAGGTGAATATTGAGGGTAAAACCGAGCTGGTAGAGATAATAGATGTTGAGAAAGTGCTTGCTGAAATCATCGATTACGATATCTCAATATCGGAAGAGGTGCTGGATACCGAAATTGTAAATCACTTCGTGGGTAAGAAAGTGCTGATTGTGGACGACTCAAGCACCGCCCGTAAGCAAATTAAAGACACGCTAGAGCAATTAGGCGTATCAATTATTGAGCGTAAAAACGGTGCCGCAGCGCTGGCACTACTCCAAAAGTGGGCAGATGAGGGTAAACGCCCATCGGATGAGATACTGTTGATGTTCACCGACGCGGAGATGCCAGAGATGGATGGCTACCGACTGACTGCAGAGGTGCGCAGTGACCCACGCATGAGCGACCTTTTTATTGCTCTGAATACGTCACTTAGTGGAAGTTTTAACGATGCCATGGTTGAAAAGGTAGGGTGTAATCGTTTCATATCAAAGTTCCAACCCGATATGCTAGTGGATGTAGCGCAGCAAAGAATGCGTGAATATTTAGATACCAATAAGTAAGAGAACGTTTGCGGACACTATACTTCCATCATCATAAGACTATTTGGTCTTAATTTCCTTGTAATAACCCTTGTTTATTTTAGTTAAACCTTTGAGGTGAAACGCTGTGTGTTTTACACTTATGCAAAAATTTTTGTAGTAATGACACTTAGGTTTACATTTGCAATTGGCAAATTTCAAATACCTATGCTCACAAGTAAAATACTCAGGGAAGTATAAATGATGACAAATTTCTTACGTACAGTGCTGTTAAGCTGTGCGTCGGCTGCGTTTTTAGCAGGCTGTGGCTCAACAAAAAGTGACCCTGTTGCAGCCGCGAACCCAGAAATAAATACACCAAAAAATATTATCATGGTTGTTGCTGATGGTATGGGCCCAGCGTACACCACGGCTTATCGCAATTACATGGACGACCCTTCAACGCCTGTAGTAGAAAATGTAGTGTTCGACGACATTTTAGTTGGGAATGCGTCAACCTATCCTGCACCGGTTTCAGGCTATGTCACAGATTCGGCCGCTGCGGCGACTGCACTCGCTACCGGCATAAAGTCTTATAATGGTGCCATTGGTGTGGACGTAAATAAAAAGCCAGTGAAATCAGTAATGCACTATGCAAAAAGCAAGGGCATGCGTACAGGCCTTGCGGTTACTTCACAAATTGTTCATGCCACCCCTGCATCTTATATTGCACATAATGAAAGCCGTAAAAACTACAATGCCATTGCAGAAGACTTTTTTGATATTCGTGTAAATGGTGAGTTTGTTGCAGACGTAATGCTTGGGGGCGGTACGTCTTATTTTAAGCGTGAAGACAGAGATATTGCGGCGCAGTTTACTGATAACAATTACCAATTTGTAGACACGTACGAAACATTGGAAAATGTACCTGCAGGAAGTAACGTACTGGGTTTGTTTGCGCCAGTGGCACTGCCTGCTGTACTTGATGACGAAAAGAAAAACCGCCTTCAATATCTTACTAAAAATGCCATAAAGCATTTAGAAAACGACAATGGCTTCTTCTTGCTTGTTGAAGCAAGTCAGGTTGATTGGGCAGGGCATTCAAATGATATTGCATCAGCAATGGCAGAAATGCACGACCTTGCCATAACGCTAGAATATCTGCGCGATTACGTAGCTAAAAATCCTGATACATTGGTGGTTATAACTGCCGATCACAGCACGGGTGGTTTAACTCTTGGTGCTAATGGCGATTATCGCTGGAGCCCTGAACACCTTAAGGGTTTACAGGCCTCTGTGATGACAATTGCTATGGCAATGTCGAACGAAGAAAAGCCTGAAGAATATGTGGCATCAATGCTGGGCTTGTCGCTAACAGAAGATGAGTTAGCCACCCTTGCCAGTGTTGCAAATCAAGATGACAGAAGCCGCTTTACAGCAGTTAAAGCATTTCTTGACGCCAAAACCAATACAGGTTGGACAACCGGCGGCCATACCGGTGTTGATGTAGAAGTGTTTGCATTTGGTGCTGGATACACAAACTTTATGGGCCAAATTGATAACACTGATATTGCTAAAAAAATATTCACGCTACTTGATAAAACGCACTAATCATAAATACTTAAATAGTGTTGTTTGATAAAAGCGCCTTAACGGGCGCTTTTGCTTTATAGGGAGGAGAAGAATTACGCAATGAATAGTGAAATGTATACCTTGCTACAAGACATCTATGATGAAGTAGAGCCTATGCTTGGCATGGGAAAAGTGGCTGACTATATCCCCGCACTTGCTTCGGTAAATCCAAGGCAGTTTGGTATTGCCATATGCGATACACAAGGTCAGATAACATCTATTGGCGATGCAAGCGTACCGTTTTCTATTCAAAGTATTTCGAAAGTATTCAATTTGGTTTTGTCTATAAACCACTACGGTGAGGAAATGTGGGAGCGCGTAGGTTGCGAACCTTCAGGGCTACCTTTTAACTCTTTGGTGCAACTGGAGTACGAGAACGGTATTCCTAGAAACCCATTTATTAACGCCGGTGCTTTGGTGGTGAGTGATATGGTGCAGTCGCGTTTCGCATCGCCGCATATAGCCATGCGCGATTTTGTAAGAAGGCTATCTTGCAATGGCGATATTGTGGTCAATAAGGTGGTGGCAGAATCTGAATACGAGCACCGCTCGAGAAATGCTGCCATGGCCTATTTAATGAAGGCGTATGGCAATTTCGACAATGAAGTAGAAGATGTTCTACGAAACTATTTCCATAACTGTGCACTAGAGATGAGTTGTGAAGACTTGGCGCGGTCAACAAGCTTTTTAGCCAATGCGGGTTTTTCATCATGTGCCAGTGAACAGGTACTAAGCCCTTATCAAACAAAACAAGTTAATGCGCTTTTAGCAACAAGCGGAATGTATGACGAAGCTGGAAGCTTTGCGTTTAAAGTAGGGCTGCCAGGTAAAAGTGGTGTAGGTGGTGGTATAGTTGCCGTTGTGCCCGGGCGTTTTTCTATTTGTGTATTTTCGCCTGCGTTAAACAGCGTAGGTAATTCACAGCTTGGGGTTGCAGCACTTACATCGTTAAGTGAGCGAATAAACTGGTCAATATACTAGCCTTTTTAAACGGTTAGTAACCGGTAAGCTCCATAAAACCAGTGCCACCGTGTGTACCAGTTACTTCAATTCTGCCTTCGTAGTAGGGAAATAAACTAGGGTTCCACTGGTCTTTTTTAAATGGCGACGTTAGCAGGTTTATTTCTTTTGAAGGAATTGATATTCGCCAATTCGTGGGTACGCTGTGTTCCTTGTTGTTAGAGGTAATGAGAGATGTTTTTTCAGGCTGAATAGATATTTCATCGCCATTTAGTGTTTCTTTGCGCCCATCTTTTCTTATAAAACTAGCCGTTGTAAAAACTTCCGACACATTGCTTGTATCGCTTGTATTACTTACGTTTCCGTCTGCTTCTTTTTTCGTTGCATGCATCCGAAACGCCATTAGCTTGTCGCCATTATCAAAATGGAGAGAAAACCAATCCCAGCCCATGGCCTCGCTATTGGCAAGGTGACTTGTCCATTCGTGATCAAACCAGCCAAGCCCGTTTACAGATATCTGCTTACCACTAACTATAAGCGTGCCGTTCGCTTCAATGAATGGTTGACTGTAATAATATGACCTAAGGCGCTCGTCATAGGTTTTCTTGCTATACCCATCGTCACCTTGTTTGATGTAGGGGCCGTTAGCAGTAAGTTGAAGAAATGCACTAGTGTTACTATTAGCCGCTTGAGGAAATGTAACGTTTAACGATGATGGAAATAAGCCGGCGTTAATGTTGCTAGCTTGCCAGCTCCAGTCATCGATAACAGCTTCAAATGGCGCTGTGTTTACATAAGCATTACCTACGCCGCCAGCAGCAAAGCGTTCTTCAAAAAAATGCTCGTCTTTAGAATGAAGTGATGCATGCCCCATCCATTGTTGTGAATTCGACCAACTACTCGCATGTTGGGGCGAGTTAGATGTGTCGTGCTCTTCAAAACCAGCTTCAAAACCACCTTCAAAAGCCTCGCTAAAACGAAAAAGCGTAAACTGCAAGCCATATTCATTTTCGTTTTCATCTTCAAGTACAAAGGTGAGATACCACCATTCAAGCTGAAACTCGGGATGGCTTTTATGATCTTCAGGCAGTTTAAGCAGTGCGTTGCGCTTAACTGATGCGGCGTTACTCACAGTATTATTGCTAGGCATGTTGCCAAAAAATGAGGTGGGGCCTACATTTGTTTCGCGGTTGTTAGATTGGCTTTGTTCAGAGCAAGACATCAGCAGAACGACAACCGTTAAAAGGGCAGACGGTACTTGTATCCAATTCAAACTTAGTAGCCTGGCTAGTACTTTTCCTGCCACATATTTCAATTCAAAAACGCGCTCGCGGACTCTTATTATCGTTTTACTGTATGAGTTGAAAATCATAGCTGAGTATCCTGCCTTAAATCTATCTTAGGCTTTAGTTTGCCCAACGGCAGCAGTAACACTAGCGAGATAATTAATAGCGATACGCCAACGCTGGTGGCAATAACTTGTACGTTAATACTTAACGAATACGACCAGTTAAAGGCATAGCGATTTACCAAGTTAATAAATACATACGCCAGATAAATACCGCACGGAACACTGAGTAGAGCCGTTACTAAGCACAGCAGCAAGTATTGAATAAATAATACTGCCTTTACTTTTAGCTGACTAACACCCAGCGCACGCAATACAGAAAGCTGCGCTGCATTACCTAATGTAAGCACCGTAAGTGAAACTGCAAAAGCAATACCGGCGACTAGCAACGTGGTAATATTTAAGCCATCGGTAAGCACAAAGGTTTTATCAAATGTATTTAAAGACAGCGCCATTAATTCTTGCTGAGAGAAAAGTTGACCTATACCGTCTTTTGCATTCAGCTTCAAAACGCTTTCAATGTTGCTTTTGGTTACACCGCTATTTTCATGCGCTGTATTGCTAACTGTATTACTCAGTAAATGATTTACCGTACTACTTACTGAGTCACTTACTGAGTGATTTACCCTATTGGGCTCGGTGATTTCATACTCTGAGCTGTTGTGGATTGCCATTACGCCCGAGAAGAGCGCATCACCACTTGCAGTATCGACACGATTAAAATACGGCAAAGGCACCAGAAGTTGACCATTTAAGTTGCCGTAATCAGGATATATACCTAGTACAGTCCATGAAACAGGTAAAGCGAAAATGTCATCTCCCTTTTCATCACCTCTTGCGGCGCTTGGACTTGCATTATTCTTTGGGTGATACGTTACGTTCGATAATATTAGGGTTTCACCAACAGAAATATCTAAACTAAATGCGAGTTGCTGATTTACGTAAACGCCGCGACCTTCTACAAAATTCCTCCACGCATTGGGCTGTGCGAAATCCACAACCAGCGCCTCTCTTCCCAAGGCGTGAGTGGGATAGCTGCTAATAGAAACGCTTGCTTCCTGTTTCCCTTTAAAAGTTGCTTTGCCTTGTGCCCTCAGTAATGGTGTTGCCTGTGCGTTACTGGGAAGAGAAATGGTTGAAAGCGGTTGATCAGTATAAAGGTAGAACGGTGCATAAAGCCGTTGATCTAGCCATTGTTCAGTGGCGGACCGAAAGCTATCTGTCATGGTGTTCATGCCAATATTGGCGGTTAGGGCAATGAAGAAGGCGCATACCGCTAGTTTCGTTTTACCCGAAAGCAAATGCATGTTCGCCATTACAAAATGAAATACAGGCCACGATTTAGGTGCAATAACAGCAAGGCTTTTTGCTAATAGGGGAAGCCAAAGCAGCACTAAAGAGCAACACAACAACAGCAAAGCAGCAACAAACAGCAATGCCATACCCGTATTATGCACTGTCTGCTGTATCGTGATTAATCCGGCGATCGCTGCAGCAGTGCACAGCGACGCTGTTCTTACTGAGAGCGTTCTTACGCTTCTCACACGTTTAGGGGTGAGCGCATTGGTTAGTTGTGAAACTGGCACCACCGCAAAAAGCAGCAGCGAAACAAAAGTAATACTTAACGTAAGGGCAAACAAGAAAAGCAGATTTACGTCGGGGTTTATAAATACGGCATTAAACAATGAAGAAAAAGTACCGCTGATAATAGGGGAAAGCGCCGATGCAGCATAAAAACCTATTGCCATACCCGCTGGAATACTCACTATGCAATAACATAAAAGTTCGGCATACAACGCTATTAGCAATTCTCGTTGACCAATACCCAGCTGGCGAAGTCGTACGATGTTGGGAAGCCTAGTGCGGTACATCAAGTTAATAGCATTTAGTACTATAAATAATGCTACAACGCCCATCAGGGCGCTTATTGCCCACAGGTTTAATTTAAAGCTTTGTGGTAGCGAGCCAGTTTCGTTTTGCTGCGAGGTGTTTTGTAGTACTACCTGATTGCCTATTAGCGTTTGAATATTCGACATGTCTTCTGCAGTTAGCGTATTAACTGAAACAAAGCCAGAGAGCGGAATAGACGCTTCGGTAATGCCAGCACTGTAAAATTGGCTCATTGCTACCAATATTACACCTTGTTCTATGCGAGTACTTATTACCTTTTTGAGCTTTTGGTTTTCTTGTGTCTCATTAGTGCGAGTGTCAAGAGTGTTTATAGTAGGAGTGCTA
The DNA here is from genome assembly GCF_042848195.1 of Alteromonas sp. MTD1. NCBI lineage: Bacteria > Pseudomonadati > Pseudomonadota > Gammaproteobacteria > Alteromonadales > Alteromonadaceae > Alteromonas > Alteromonas sp. MTD1. The sequence continues at coordinate 165,071 of NZ_BTGG01000007.1, read as the reverse complement.
ATAGTAAGTAAATCATCGCAAGCCAGCTTGGCTGACGTTATAGGGTGTATCAGCGCTGCGTTACTCAATAGCTGGTTTTGTGCGTTATTGGTGGTTGTTGGCGTGCTGTTAAAAAGTGATGCCTTACGCTCACTAAAAGCGCTGCCTAAAAGTGGTTGATAATCTACCCCTACAAGCCTAAGCGTGCTTTTTGTATCGGCATCAAAGCTATCAGAATCTGAGCTAGTGGTATCTGAACCACAGGCAACATTTACCTGCCGTTCTGCCAAGGCAATAAGCGAAGTAAAGCCCGCTTTGCGTAACGTTACATAATCGTTTTTGGTAAAGCCTTCTTGTCCGTCGCTAGGTTTTATTATTTGCCCTAATAATACCGATGAATTGCTTTGAAGCAGTGCACCTTGCGACGCACCTTCGTTTATAAGTAAAACGGTAATTAATCCCGCGTTAGCCAACATAATGGCTAACATGATCAGTAAAGGTTCCCACGGCCGCTTTTTGGCCATGGCAAGTAAGGTAAAAAGCGTTAGTTTAAAAGCGCACATAAGGGGTAACTAACCCACTAAACCGAAAGGGAAGGTTGGTGCTTGGCATCAAAAAGTTTGCCTTGGTGTAAATGCATTGGCTTGTCTGCAAGTGCTGCAACGTCGCTGCTATGCGTTACCACAATTAGTGAGGTGTTTGTTCTTTTGCAGGTATCAAACAGCAGCGCTGATACAAATTCACTAGTGGCCTCATCTAAATTACCCGTTGGTTCATCGGCTAATACTAGAGAAGGACGATGTACCAACGCACGGGCAATGGCGCAACGCTGTTGCTCGCCGCCAGACAGGTCGCTCAACGGCTTTTGAGCAAGGTCGCTAATATTGAGCTGCTGCATTAATGTTCGTTGAAAGGCGCTATCGTAGTTTCCTTTAAGCCGAGCGGTAAAAGCGATATTGTCCCACGCGTTAAAACAGTCAAACAAATTGTAACTTTGAAACACAATCCCTAAATGGTTTTTACGAAAGTTATCTAACGCTTTATTACTTTGCACTTTACGTGCGCTTTTCTTTATGGGCTTGGGCGTTGCTAGCTCGGGATTTGTTTGACCGTGCGTTGTGGCATTTGGTGTAATTTGCAAACCACCTACTGATATCAAACCACTGGTAACACTATCGAAGCCAGCGATTAAAGACAGAAGCGTTGACTTTCCGCACCCTGAAGCGCCTTGAATGCTTACCGACTGACCTTGTTCAACCTGAAGGTTTATGTTGTTGAGCAACGGAGCGGCGTCAGTTGAAAATGTTTTTACTAAATTATTGATGAGCAGCATAGAAAGTACTTACAAAGCGATAAGTTACAGCAACATTACTACTACGTGTTCGACGGTCTTTTTGTTTACTTATGTTTGAATGGGAACACGGTGCTTGCAGCAGTTAGACAGTAAGAAATGTAAGCGCAATAAAAAAGGGCCATTAGGCCCTTTTTTATTGGTTTATAAAGTTATCTAGCTCTTCGCCAGTAATGTTCTTTATTTGAGCGAACAAATACCAGAGTGCTGCGATTAGCAATATCATGCTGGGTATAACAATTACTGGGTAGCTTAGCGCTGTCATACGGCCTAGCTCTTCGGTGTAGGCGGTAGTGCCAGGCTCGCTCACTAGAATCATTTTTGCCAAAATGTAGTTAAGTGCAGAGGATAAGAAAAACGAGCTTGCAACAATGTAAGAGCTAACCGCCACTTTTTTCTTAAACTCAGGTTGCTTGCCTTTTGCATCGAGCACTGCGTTAAGGTGCGGCCAGTTAATAATTTGGTCGTTAAGAATAAGCATTTTAACAAGCGGCTTGTTGGAATATTGAGTGACCAATACCGCAATGCCGATTAGTCCGGGTATTGCTGCTTCTTTAATGGCAATGTATTCCGCGGGAAGTTTTAGCAGACTAAAACCGCCGGTTAACAGCACGCTTAGTATGCCTAAAATAGAAAAGCCGTTTACTTTTCCTGATGCTTTTAAATCCCACAAGCCATAGCCTATCGGAAAGCTTAAAGCTGCTACGATGCTCCACGCTGGCCCTAAATATTCATCAGAGCTTGCGTAGCTCATTAGCACCACGGGAATAATAATATTAAACGCAAGGTTACCAAAAAAGCCTTGGTTCTTTTGTGTAGGTTGTTGTACTGCTGACATAGTTATTTTAAATGTTAAGTCTTGGGTTCAATTATACGGAAACGAGTTATCGTGCCCAGTGCCATGCGGCAATTAAACCGCCAATAAAGCCAAATAAGTGATATTCAAAGGAAATAAACTTCGACGTAGGGAGTACACCAACTAACATTCCTCCATAAAGCGCAGCCACTAATAACGAAATAAGCAAGTATTTGACTTTTTTGCTTCTAAAACCGGCGAGTACAAGAAAACCAAAATAACCATACACCATGCCGCTTGCGCCAATGTGTGTGGCCGTTCGCCCGAATAGCCACACGCCTGAGCCACCAATGATCAAGGCACTGAGTGTAGCTATCAGAAAAGTACGTCTTCCCCATTGCATGGTTAACCACATAAACAATAACAACGGCACAAGGTTTGCCATTAAATGGGTAGGCGTGCCATGCAAAAATGGCGCAGTAAAAATATAGGGCAAGTGCGACAATGAGCGCGGCACAACACCAAACTGATTAAGGGCATTACCTGTTAAGAGATTCACCACTTCAATAACAATAAGTAACGCACCTAATGTTAATAAAACCCGTATTTGAAAAGAGAGTGGCTTCATTTCGATTTCCTCTTTACTACCAGTTAAAGCACCGCAAAAACGTGTGGCACTACGTGCGATATTATATGATGCACAGCCTGTAGAAATGATGCTGCGATAAACGATGCTACAGGATGATATGCGGCAAATACCTCGATAGGTCCTGCGTTATGGCAGACTTATCCTCCCTTACGGAAATGCCCGCAGGCATATCATCAACAAGCCAGCTTCCTATGAGTGTATGATTACCTTCAAAAACAGGTAATGGTTCAAATGCCTGAATAATAAAGCCTTCCTCGCCGTACGGGCCGCTACTTAATTCACTCTCTACGCCATTTTCGATGAGCGACACATTGGCCCCTTCTCTGGAAAATAGGGGTTTTTTAATCCACTTTCCTGACAACGCATTGTTTTTGATATCTTCTGCAAAGTAAGTCGGAAGCAGGTTGGGATGGCCTTCGAAGCGTTTCCACAGCTGTGGCAACAAGGCTTTGTTCGACAGAATTGATTTCCACGCTGGCTCTAGCCAATTAACATTGGCATCGTCAAGTACATCGCCAAACTCCTCACGAAGCATAAACTCCCAGGGATAAAGCTTAAAACAGTCGGTTATTGGGTTATCTTGTAGGTCGGTGAAAACACCAGTATCAGCAAGGCCAATGTCTTCAATATAAACAAAGTCAGCGGTAAGCCCTGCTTCTTTTGCGCAGTCTTGAAGGTATTGCACAGTACCGCGGTCTTCTACGGTATCTTTACAACACGCCATATGCATTTGGTTAATACCATAGTGCAGCGCTATTTCTTTAAAACGGTGAACGAGCTTTTCTTGTAAGCTGTTGAATTGATCTGCGTGGCGAGCAAGCTTCCCACTATCAACATTTTGTTCAAGCCACAGCCATTGCCAAAAGCCAGACTCGTACAAACTAGTAGGCGTGTCTGCGTTGTTCTCCAACAGTTTTGCCGGTGCTTTTCCGTTGTATACCAAATCAAGGCGTGAATATAAGCTGGGATCTCTTTGAAGCCAGCTGTTTCTTACCGTGTCCCAGTGTGCTTCGGGAATACCAAATTGTGTAAGCAGTGATTCACTGTTAACCACTTCATCGGCCACGGCTAGGCACATTTGATGGAGCTCAGCAGTAGGGTCTTCTAAGTCTTTTTCAATTTGTTCGAGAGTAAATTGATAATACGCACTTTCGTCCCAGTAAGGCTCGCCATACATAGTATGAAAGTGAAAACCGAACTCATTAGCCAGCTGCTGCCAGCCCTTTCTTGGCTGGCATGGCATTCTAAACATAGTTAGCCGCCCCAGCCGCCTTTACGGCCGCTGCTGCCCCAAGATGACTTCGCGCGAACGCTGCTGCCAAAGCCGCCGCGTTTCATTGTGCGGTTTACAGTGGGTTTAGGTTTGTAAACGTCTTTATTCACGCGATAGTTGCGTTTTCGAATATCGCCGTCAAACACATAACCATCTGCGGTAATCCAGCGTGAACGGAAAGGAGAGTTATACGAATACGACGTATATAGTGGTTGAGAGTAATATCGGTTAGGCGATAATAGTGAGCTAACCATATAGCCAGCCATAAACGGCATAAAAAAGCTGCCGCTGCTGTTGTTTACATACTGGCATTGGTTAGGGCCGAACTCATACTCACAGTCGTATTCTGAATTAAACCGCGGGCTGGTACGCATGGCTTCATCAACGGCTGTTTGATAAGCCGCTTCGCAACGTTCAATAGCGTCTGGGAAGTCCTGCTTGCAGTCTTCAAGAGAAGTGTAAATAGTCGCATCTTCACGCTCTGCACCGCAGGCACTTAACATGACGCTGGCCACGCTTAATGCAATAGGTTTAATGCTGAACGCTTTACGCATACGCGTTAAGTCGATGTTTTTACTTCGCTTAAGCCTTCTTGGCGCTTCATTAATATTGTGTTTTAGTTCAGTCATCAGCGCGCCCCTAGTAGGTCATGCAAGCCGCATTTAACAAGCCAACTGCAACTGACATGCTGGCCAGCATAACACCTGCTGATACTTCATTATTGTTAATGCGCTCCGCAATTTTAGGCATAAAGCTAAAGCGCAGTAGAGCAAACGCAAGTGATTGCGCAATTAACGCAACCAGTGCCCATACTGCAAAATCAAGCAATGCAACCGAGTTCGATGCAGCACCACCTAAGGCAATGGCAAATCCAATTATGGCTCCGCCAAATCCAATAGCAGCTGCAACGTTCTTTTCTTCTTTCACAAGCTTCCATTCATCATGCGGCGTAACAAGCGCATAAGCTAATTTAAAGATGAAAAGAAAGACAATAGACAGGCCGAAATACAGTGCGAAGCTTCCAAGGCCAGCCAGTGAATGCATAATGGTTTCCATAGATAATCCTTTTTTCTTAACCGTTAATTGTTATATCTGCGGGTTGAATATCGAAGCCTGTTGAGATTACCAGGCATCGATCCATATTGTTACCAACTTGTTTTTCTTCGCCAACAACCAGCAATGTTTCTACACGCTCATTATCCAGCGGGCGTTCGTAAAGCATCATGAACTGATCTGTTTTACTTACGTCACCGTCTTCCTCATAGGTGGTTTCTGTTACGGCTACTGGTGGAGATTCCTCACCAACGGCTTCCCAAACACGAGTAAACACTTTACCGTCTAATTCATAAGTTGGTTTACTAATAAGGTTTTTCAGGCAGTCGTTCCACTGCGCATTACTGCCAATGGTTTGCGTATCATAAAAGTGCCAAAGCTTTACATCTGTGATGTGATTTTCGGTCGTACCGCCGTCCAGCACAACTTGCAGAAATGCGTCGTCGTCGGTGTAAAAGCGTAGTAATGTGCCGCCTGTATCAAGAGGGGCTTCACCTACGGCTTGAATAAGCTGGGAACGTGCGGCGCCTTCAATGGTAAGCTCTGGCTCTATAAGCGACATCTTTAAATTATCTAGCTCAAATGAACCACCCAGGTACAATCCCATAATTTCTGGCGCTTTCGGCTTACTGGGCGTCGACTTTTTAAACAGTTTACTAAACATAGAAATAGCCTTTTAGTCTGCGTCTAACGACGACCAATTGATGGCATTAATACGGTGCTCGGCGATGTAAAACAGTGTGTCACCGGCATTTAGCGTTTCTTCTAGCGGCGGGTTTACAACCATTTCTTTTATTTTCGCGTTAGGGGCATAGCCAATAAAAATAGCGTTATGCTTGCGCTTCAAATTAATAAAAAGCTTTGCTACTGAAATTGTAGGGCTGTTTTCAGGAATTTTTACTGAAAACTGCGCCTGCCCATCTTCAACACTTAATAAGTCGTGATGAAGCATACTCGAACCCGGGTCGAAAGCCGCTTTTGCAAGCATTTCGACGGCAACACTAGGCGTGCATTCTACCTTGGGGCAGTGGTCTTGTAACAAACCAACCAGACTGTCGTCGTCAAAGTAGGCTACTTGATGCGCTTCTGGGTTTCGTTTTGCGCAATATAATGCGGTTGTCATGGTGACATCGTCTTGCGGGTTATCGATAAGTATTGTTCTTGCCTCGGCCACGCACGCTTTATCCATGTCCTCATCTTTGTTGAACGAGTCAACCTTAACGAACTCAATAACGCCCGGCATAGGGTTTTCAATGTCTTTCTTCACACATAGCACAATATCAGGGCGTTCTGGCATTGCATCGCGTTCACGTATTAATAAGTCTAACAGCAGCATTGTGCGCTGCTCATTCCATCCAATCACTAAAATATGCTGGTCTAGGTGCAAGCTATTCATACCCATTAGCCCTTTTTTCCATTGTCCTGTAACCCAAGCTGCTATTCGCCCAATAACCATAGCGAATATACTTAATCCAAGCGGTATAACGTAAAGTGCTACAACAATTTTCCCCGCCGAAGAGGAAGGGGAGAGGTCGCCATAACCAACAGTAGATGCCGTTACTGCAAGCCAATAAATGAAGTCGACGTTGCCAATAAGGTCATGCTCGCCTGCAGCATAAAGAAGCCAATAACTTGAGGCTGCGTAAAAACCAGTGGCACCTAGTATTGTGTACCAACGAGACTCCGCAAAATGCTTCAACATTATTTTGCGCAGCTTAATCCATGGAGACGGAGACATATTACCCAAAAGCCCTTTTTTCGCGTTATGTTACTGTGCCCCGAATATTGGGAGCTTGTCTATGGTTTATGTGTAACAAACCATTGTTCCTAACCACTTTTCATAAAGTAACAAACAAAAAAGGAGCCCTAAGGCTCCTTTTGCCCGGGTGCTTTCACAACCGGAGTATTACTTATTTACCTAAAATGCGTGCTAGCTCATCGTCGGCAGATGTTTTACCGCCTTTAATGCCTGCTTCCGCCAAACGTTTTTCTAAATCGCTGCTTGATTCTTCGCTTGCAAGCTCTTCAGCTGCTTGAAGTTCTGCAGTTCGCATTTTTTGTTTCTCTTGGATACGAGACAGCGATTCAGTGGCCGTTTTCATTTTGCTATTCGCACCCATGTGTCGCGATGATACGGCAACTTGTGCTTTTTGAACGCTTTCTGTTGCCTTTACCATGTCAACCTGCTGTTCTAAACGGCGAAGGTTAGCTTTTGCTTGTTGTATGTTTTGAGCAAGTTGCTTTTCAGACTGTTTAAACTGATCAAGATACGCCTGTTCTTGGTCGCGTTCTTCTTTAAGTTCCGAAACTTTTTGGGCACAGTCTAAGGCTAGCTGTCGATCAGTATCTATTGCTTTGCGCGCGTGAGCTTCGTATTCCGCAATAGAACTATTAAAGCTGTCTACTTTTTGCTGAGATAGTTTGCATTTAGCCAAGATTTGGGTACGAGCGTGATCTGACTTGCGAAGCTCTTCTTTTGCTTCTCGTATTTCTTGTTCCAGAATGCGAATAGCTTGGCTGTCTACTACTGACTGCGCAGCTTCGGTTGCACCACCTTTCACTGCTGTTACTAATTTTTTCCACACAGACATTTGCTTCTCCTTAGAAGTAAATTATTAGTTAAGGTGTGTTTCGTATGCATCTAAAAACGACGCAACATTCTGAAACAGCGTTTCTACTTCAATTACAATGCTTTCGGCTTTTGATTGTGCACTGAGTGCGCCAAAAGCGGTGTAGTATTCCTCGCCATTAATAGTGGATATACCCACTGTTGTAAGCGGAAATACCATGTGTGATGACAATATTTCATGGTCTAACGCAGGCTTATCCTTTACCTCTGATGCAGCAAACAATAAGCTTTCCACTAAAATTTGCTCACCACTGATGGCTAGCCAGGCGTCAATGCCGTCTTGATTAGCTATCAGTAAGCAGTTTTCTTCTCGTGTTACCACAAAGTCATCAACCTCTTTTAACAAGGTTTCGATGCTTTCTAGTTCCCAGCTCATGGCTTTCTCCTTTATTTTTGAAGCGATGATGTCGTGTGTGAAAATCGAGTTTTAGTAAAACGCGACGCCCTACTGTAACGACAATTTCTACACACGCCAATATCTAGACTTGCAGTGTAGACTCGATATGCCATAATCGTCAATATAAAAATCACTCTATAAGTGTAAGAAAGTGTGTTTTTGTAAATAATAAGTCACATTTGTATATTTGAGAGGTGCCATTTGAGTACAAAGAATGCGTGGCGACAAACGGTTGCAAGGGTAGTTAAAAGTGAAATGTCTGTGCGAGGGGTGAAATATCAAACGTTAAGCCAGCGGCTTGAAGAAATTGGTATAGATCAAAGTGCAGATAATTTAAGAAATAAGGTGAACAAAGGAATAATGGGTGCTGATTTATTGCTTCAGATATTGTATGTACTAAAGGCGCGCCCAATAGACTCTGCGCTTTTAGAAGAAATCTTAACTGACCTACAGTAATAAAATGCGTAAACTATGCATCTATCGTTTTTAATTGAAAACAATGTTGAACGTGCAGGCAAAAAAATACCCAGCAAACGCCGGGTATAAATGATAAGGAATGTTATGGGAGAACATCATCACTATCTGTACGCAGCTTAACCGTTTAAGGTTGTAAGCGCTATCTTTTAGTGTTGAATTGTCGTATGTGGACCTATAACTAGTTATTTTTATTTATACCTTTTGTTGCTATGTTTTTGATTTTAAATGTTTTGTTGTTTAATTCTTCACTGCTTGCTGGTGGCAGCAGCATATTTTAAGCAAACTTTTTCAAACTTAATGTTTTCTTAATCTTAGGTTTTATTTCAGTAAATTACGGTTAATAGTGTTGTCTTTATTATGAAGTTATCTGATTTCAGTTTTGAATTACCTGAAGCGCTTATTGCGAAATACCCAACTGAGCAACGCGCAGCTAGTCGCCTTTTACATCTTGACGGTAAAACCGGGCATGTTGCCCATACCATGTTTGCCGATATGCTGAAGTTTGTTGAACCGGGAGACCTGCTTGTTTTCAACAACACTCGAGTTATTCCTGCGCGTTTGCTAGGCAAAAAAGAAACAGGGGGCCAGGTAGAAGTATTAATCGAACGTATCACTTCAGACAATACAGCGCTTGCTCATGTTCGCGCTAGCAAAGCACCAAAGCCTGGCACAAAACTTATACTGGAAGATAAGGTAAATGTAACGGTAACAGGGCGCGCTGAAGCGCTATTTGTTCTTCAATTTGATCACGACGATACAGTGTTAAGTTTGCTTGAAGCACACGGCCACATGCCATTACCGCCTTACATCGACCGTCCTGATGAAAACTCAGACAAAGAACGTTATCAAACGGTTTACAACGAAAAACCGGGTGCAGTGGCTGCGCCTACAGCAGGCCTTCATTTTGACGATAGCATATTAGCGGCGCTAAAAGAGAAGGGCGTTAATTTAGCATTTGTTACACTGCATGTTGGTGCGGGAACTTTTCAACCTGTTCGCGTTGATAATATCCAAGAGCATAAGATGCATGCAGAATATGCAGAAGTTCCTCAAGAAGTGGTAGATGCAGTAATAAGCACAAAAGCAAATGGGAAACGTGTCATTGCCGTAGGAACAACGTCTGTACGTTCGCTAGAATCTGCAGCTAAAGCAAGCAGTGAGCGCGGCGATGACGCTATTATTGCTCCTTTCTACGAAGACACCGAAATCTTTATCTATCCAGGCTTTGAATTTAAAGTAGTAGATGCGATGTTTACTAACTTCCATCTTCCAGAATCTACGTTAATGATGCTCATCAGTGCGTTTGCAGGGAAAGAGCACGTTATGAATGCGTATCAAGAGGCCATAAACGAAGAATATCGATTCTTTAGTTATGGCGACTCTATGTTTATTGAGCGTGGATAAACTCGCACGCTCAAAGTCGTGTAGTAGTGAACAAACGCTGCATTTTATCTACTCACTTGAAGTGCAAATGAGTAGTTGATTTGCAGCTTAATTCGCTGATTTAAAGCTACATTTACCACATAATCTGCGTTTGTTTCCGTATTCATTCATCCAGCGGCTTGTTTTAATTCGCCTTTGATGACGGATAAACATAGATACAGGGCATGATCTCAGCAAAATTACTGGTATAATCGCCGCCAATTATTTTTTATACCCAGCGCAGCTGCGCATAAAAGTGGGAATATTTTCACATGCAATTTGAGTTGTTAAAAACCGAAGGACGCGCTCGCCGCGGTCGTTTGGTATTTGAGCGAGGTGTGGTAGAGACACCTGCGTTTATGCCTGTAGGTACTTACGGCACCGTTAAAGGAATGACGCCAGAAGAGTTGAAAGACAGTGGCGCACATATTTGTTTAGGAAACACATTCCACCTAATGCTTCGCCCCGGCACCGGCATTATCCGTGAACATGGCGACCTTCATGACTTTATGAACTGGGATAAGCCTATTCTTACCGATTCAGGCGGTTTTCAGGTGTTCAGCCTAGGCGACCTACGTAAAATTACTGAAGAAGGTGTGACCTTCCGCTCACCAATTAACGGTGAAAAGATTTTACTTACGCCTGAAAAGTCGATGGAAGTACAGCGCGATTTGGGCTCTGACATCGTGATGATTTTCGACGAATGTACGCCATACCCGGCAACGGAACAAGAAGCACGGGTTTCAATGGAAATGTCGTTACGTTGGGCTAAACGAAGCAAAGAAGCGCACGGTGATAATCCTGCGGCGCTATTCGGTATTATTCAAGGCGGTATGTACGAAGGCTTACGTGACGTATCGCTTGCAGGTCTAGAAGCTATTGGGTTCGATGGTTACGCTATCGGTGGTTTGTCGGTGGGCGAGCCGAAAGAAGACATGATTCGCATCATCGATCACACTGCACCTAAGATCCCAGAAAACAAGCCGCGTTACCTAATGGGTGTAGGTAAGCCGGAGGATCTAGTGGAAGCAGTACGACGCGGTATTGATATGTTCGATTGTGTTATGCCTACTCGTAACGCTAGAAACGGTCACCTGTTTGTCACCGAAGGTATCGTTAAAATCCGAAACGCAAAACACAAAAACGATACGTCGCCACTTGATGAAAATTGTGACTGTTACACTTGTAAAAATTATTCTCGTGCTTATTTACATCACTTAGACAAATGTAATGAGATATTGGGTGCGCGTTTAAACACCATTCACAACCTTCGTTACTACCAGCGTGTTATGCAAGGTCTTCGCGATGCAATTGACGCGGGTACGCTGGATGAATTTGTACAAGAATTTTATGAACAAAAAGGGTTGCCGGTTCCGGCACTATAACAACGATAATAATTGGGGAATTTTATGAGCCTATTTATCTCAAACGCTTACGCGCAATCTGCTGGTGGTGCTCAACAGGGTGGTGGCATGGAAATGCTTATCATGTTGGCAGTATTCGGTTTAATTTTTTACTTTCTACTTTACCGCCCACAAGCGAAGCGTGTTAAAGAGCATAAGAACCTTGTTTCATCACTGGGTAAAGGTGACGAAGTGCTAACGCAAGGTGGTTTAGTAGGTAAAATTACTAAGGTGTCGGAAGAGAAAGACTTTATCGAAGTGGCACTAAATGAATCAAACAACATTGTTGTTCAGAAGTCTTCAGTTACTGCTGTGCTGCCTAAAGGCACAATGAAGTCACTGTAAGTAACAACCGCCGGGGCCGGGATGCTTCCCGGTACTGGCACGAAAGGATTATCCAGTGCTAAATAAAAATACCATCTGGAAAGTACTCAGTGCACTCATTGTTGTTGCAATGTGTGCATTGTACGCACTTCCAAATATTTACGGTGAAGATCACGCCGTTCAAATTTCTGCAGGACGTGATGCAGTAGTAACCACTGCTACTGTTGACCAAGTAAAAGCAGCGCTTGCAGAAAAAAATATCACTCCAAAACGCATTGAATTCGAAAATGAGCAAATTCTTGTTCGCGTTTTAGATTCAGACACACAGTTAGTTACTCGCGAAGCACTGGAAAAAGTGTTGGGCGATGACTATTTCGTGGCGATGAACCTTGCGCCCGATACGCCTGACTGGCTGGAAGGCCTTGGCGGAGCACCAATGAAACTTGGTCTTGACCTTCGTGGTGGTGTTCACTTCCTAATGGAAGTCGACATGACAGAGGTTATCGCTAAGTCACTCGAAGATGCTGAAAGTGGCTTTCGTACTTCACTTCGCGAAGAAGGCATTCGTTATCGAGGCGTTAAGCAAGAAGGTAATCACGTAGATATTACGTTTCGCGATGAAGACGCTTTAGATAAAGCTGAGTTCTTTTTGCGAAACCAAAGCCGTGATTTAACATTTAACCAAGTTGATGACTTAACCCTTCGCGCCGTTTTCGCTGAAAGCAAGCTGCAGGAAATTCGCGATAACGCCGTTAAGCAAAACATCACCATTATTCGTAACCGTGTTAACCAACTAGGTGTTGCTGAGCCATTGGTTCAAAAGCAAGGTGCTGACCGTATTGTAGTTCAGCTACCGGGTATTCAAGATACTGCGCGAGCAAAAGAAATTCTTAATGCAACCGCAACGCTTGAATTCCGTATGGTAGACCAAAAAAATGACATCCGTGATGCACTGAATGGTCGCGTTCCTCCTGGTTCTCAAGTTATTGAAGACCAACAAGGCATTCCACAGCTTCTGGAAAAGCGCATCATGCTTACAGGTAGCCATATTATTGATGCAAACAGCGGCGTTGATGAGTATGGTCTACCGAATGTAAACATCTCGCTAGACTCAGAGGGCGGTAACAAGATGTCACGCTCTACTCGTGGCAATATTGGTAAGCCTATGGCAACCGTGTTTATTGAGTACAAATCTACTGGCGAGCGAAACAAAGACGGTAAATTAGTATTTGAAAAACAAGAGCAAGTTATCTCTGTTGCTACTATTCGTGCGCAGCTTGGTAGCAAGTTCCAAATCACCGGCCTTGATTCACCTAAAGAAGCCCGTGACTTAGCATTATTACTTCGTGCAGGTGCGCTAATTGCGCCAATTCAAATAGTGGAAGAACGTACCGTTGGTCCTAGCTTAGGTAAAGAGAATATCGAACTGGGCATGCAGGCTATAATTTTTGGTCTTGCTGCTGTACTTATCTTTATGCTGATTTACTACAAAGCATTTGGTGTTGTAGCCAACTTAGCTCTGGTAACAAACCTTGTAATGATTGTGGGCATTATGTCGATGATCCCAGGTGCTACGCTAACGCTTCCCGGTATGGCAGGTATTGTACTTACGGTTGGTATGGCCGTTGATGCGAATGTGCTTATTTTTGAGCGTATCCGTGAAGAGTTACGCGACGGACGTAGTCCTCAGCAGGCTATTCATCACGGTTACGACAGTGCATTTTCAACTATCTTGGATGCAAATATCACAACGTTTATTGCTGGCCTTATATTGTTTGCCGTCGGTACCGGCCCAATCAAAGGTTTCTCTATTACGCTTATGATTGGTATCGCTACCTCAATGTTTACCGCCATCTTGGTAACGCGCGTTATCGTTAACGCCGTGTGGGGTGGTAAACGCATAAACAAATTGGCGATTTAAGGAGCGTAACATGCAATTATTAAAACTTTCCGAAACCGTCAATTTCATGCGACTTCGCATACCTGCGATGGTACTTTCTACTGTGCTTATTTTGGGCTCTATCGTGTCACTGGGCGTGAATAGTCTGAACTGGGGGCTAGATTTCACCGGCGGTACGCTAATTGAAGTGGGTTATGAAGATGCTGCAAACCTAGAAGCAATTCGTGTGCAGTTAAACGGCGCAAACTTTGAAGATGCCATTGTACAAAACTTTGGTAGTAGCCAAGACGTGCTAATTCGAATAGCCCCTCGTGATGGTATTAAAGCAGAAACCATTGGTGAGCAAGTGCTTGCAACGCTGCGTTCTGATGGCACTTCTGTTGACATGCGTCGTATTGAATTCGTAGGTCCGAATGTGGGCGAAGAGCTTACAGAGCAGGGCGGCTTAGCTATGCTAGTGGCGTTGCTGTGTATTCTTGTATACGTAGCAATGCGATTCGAGTGGCGTTTTGCACTGGGCTCGGTATCTGCACTTATTCACGACGTTATTCTTACTTTGGGTTTGTTCTCGGTATTGCAAATTGAATTTGATTTAACGGTACTTGCAGCGGTGCTGGCGGTTATTGGTTACTCGCTTAACGATACCATTGTTGTTTCTGACCGTATCCGTGAAAACTTCCGTAAAATTCGAAAATGCGAGCCCGTTGAGATCATCAATATCTCACTTACTCAAACCTTGAACCGTACCATAATTACTTCACTTACTACTGTGCTAGTGTTGGTTGCATTGTTCTTTAAAGGCGGTGCGCTAATTCATGGTTTTGCCACTGCACTGTTGTTTGGTGTAGTAGTAGGTACTTACTCGTCAGTGTACATTGCAAGTTCTGTTGCGCTAGCGTTAGGTATAAGCAAAGAAGATTTGATGCCTCCACAGGTTGAAAAAGAAGGCGCCGATTTAGATCCAATGCCTTAAGCATTTTCTTTGTAGCCGTAATAAATGTTAAAAGCCGCACTTAGTGCGGCTTTTTTGTAATTAAAAAACGTATATTTAAGCAACTTAATAGAATACTTTAACAAACTGTAGTGTAGAATCTTGCGGCATAAAAATAGAACAAACTGTTGTTGATTTGGCTGTCGTGCTTTTATTCTATCGATGACAAATTCATCAATTACTTTGTGCGTAAGAACCTGTTGGAAAAAGAATGCATTTTATAAACGGACTAAATAGGAAGTGGTTCGAGGAGAAACTCGAATTAAGCCATGGAAACCATAAGCCTCTGTTGTCGATGGAAGGGTTGCGAGGCGTAGCTGTATTTCTGGTCTTCTTAGTACATTACAGTTCCCTAGTTAACCCGTGGATTAGTGGGCAAGCATTACATGTATCGGATTTTGTTCATAGTCTAGGGAACATAGGTGTCGACTTATTTTTTGTCCTTAGTGGCTACCTTATTTATGGAACGGTAATTAGCAAACCTACGTTTGCTCCCGTAGGTTATGCCAAACGAAGAATTCAACGTATCTATCCAACATTTTTATTTGTGCTTGCGCTTTACCTAATTCTTTCATTTGTTTTCCCGAGCGAAAGCAAGCTTCCACACGGGTTAACAAATTCTGTTGTTTATATCGTCCAAAACGCATTGCTATTACCGGGAATATTCAACATTACCCCGATTATCACCGTGGCATGGTCGTTAAGCTATGAAGTGTTTTACTACATTATTATCCCAATTCTTATACCGTTATTTAGGCTTAGAGCTTGGACCTCCAATAAACGCATAGTGTTTTGGGGAATTGTGTCTGTGCTGGCTTTCATCATATGGGAGTTAGAGGGTGGGCCTATCCGCCTCGTTATGTTTGTATCTGGTATTATTTTGTTTGAGTTACATCGAAACAAACAAGTGTCAATATCCAAATATGGAACAAGAATGCTGTTAGTAGCGTTGGCCATTTTTGGGTTAAGAACAGTCTTCACGTACAGTTTTGCACTGTCTTTGATGGCGGTTTATGTGCTTTTTCTGTTTATGTGTTTGTGTGCATTTAACAGTAAATCGTTTCTTCATAAGTGGCTCATCTTTACACCTTTGAGGTGGTTAGGAAATATGAGTTATTCTTATTATTTATTTCATGGTATTACGCTCAAGTTTTGCTTCCTCGTAATGGGCGTAGTTTTTCCGCCTGCCATGGATAATGCGCATATATATTTCTGGCTTTGGATTCCTTTATTCATTGCAACACTTTGTACTTCGTTTGTGCTTTTTGTCGTGATTGAAAGGCCATTATCTCTTGCTGTAAAAAATAAATAAGCTGAAATCTAATGCACAGGTTAGGCTATTTGTGTTTTGTTTATGACAAAGACAGTTTATATCGGCGCGACATTTTCACTGTGTTGCCTGATTTCAGCGTAATTATTCCGTCGCCACTATCTTGTAGTTCAATGTTATCTATTTGGTTAAGGTTTACTGCGAAAGAGCGATGAACCCGCTCAATAGGTAAATGTTTATTGTCGCTTAGAAATGCAGTTAAGGTGGTGCGCATGGGAAAGACATCGTTATTTATGTACAAGTTCACGTAGTTTCCCGACGACGCTGCCCAAGTTATATCTTGCTTCTTTATAAGGAACTCTTTGCCCAGTTTTTTCACTAGTAGAAGACCTTTCGGTGCATCATTGTTTTGATTCGCTTTTTGTTCTGCTTCTACATGTTCTTTCGGGTTATTAACTTCGATATTTGTTGCATTACCTAACCATTGGGCTACCACATATCGATAGCAAGCAATTGCCACAACAAAAAATACAAACGACCACACATCTTTTTGCATTTCATACGTTAATTCAAATAGCCATTGTTGGGGTGTGGTGGCGAAGTTGTATTGAGCGTCATTGATAGCATAAATAATAGAACGACAAGCCACCATTAAGCCGATGTGAGCAAAAGCGAACAACAGTGCAAAAGCGCAATACAGCGCCACGCTTCTTAGTTGATGCTTCCAGTTCCATGGAAACAAACGTAATAAAAGCGCGAGCACAAGAACAACTAAGAAACTGCTAAAGGCACTGGTCATTTCCCAAACATAGGGCTCCCACGTTAAAAACGGCAGCGGTGCCTGTCTCATGCCTTCCATTAAAACAGCATTCGCATTAATTAAACCGCTTATCAAAAAATAGAGAAAAAGCAGTGCGATGGTTATGGCTGTTTGATGTTGTTGGAATATATCTTTTAAGTACGCTTTTTTATTCATCCGCTTATCACTTATTCCCACCGTCCGTCACAGTTCTTATGCTTTTCAGTGTGTTAGGCGTTAATTTGATTAGAGCAGGTTTACACATTATTTGAAACAGTGAGTTTAAGCAGTGAGCGAGTATAATCATTGGGTAAGTACCGCAACCTCAAGTAACGATGAATCGTTTTCTAAGCAAGGAAGAGTTGTAGCATTCGATTATTTAAGGGTAATAGCTGTTGTGGTTCTGTTTCTCTTTCACCTTGGCATGATTTGGGTGCCTGAGTGGGAATTTCATTTTAAACAGTACTTTAACGGCGATTGGTTGCAAAACGTATTGATGTTGACGTCACCCTGGAGAATGGGGTTGTTGTGGTTTATAGCAGGGGCATCACTGAATGCGATGCAGCAAAAAAAAGGGCTTTTGTTTCTTATTACCCGCCGAAGCAACGCAGTGTTGCTGCCCTTGTTAATAGGTATCTATTTTGTTGTACCTATTCAGCTATTTGTTGAGATGATACAGAAACAGGCTACTTCCGTATCTTTTATAGCATTTTTAGGGCAGTTTTACTTGGGCGACGATGTAACTGATAGTCAATTTTTTGCAGGTTTTGAGTCGGGTATTTGGCATCACATAGATGTAAACCATCTTTGGTTTCTTCGATCGCTTTGGCGGTTCACGTTGGTGTTAGTTTTAGTGTTGTCGTTGTTTCAACCGGTACTTAGCGTAATAAAGCGTAAGTATGGCCACTTTAACGTTTACTGGTTCACCGGCTTAATACTGTTATCCTTACTCTCCATGTATATCGAGAACAGCGATGACAAGCGAGACTTCTATGGTTTTATATGTTTGCTTTGTGGGTATTGCTTTGGGTTGTCGGCAAGTTTTTGGCAATGGTTACATAAATATACCAAACAACTAGTATTAGGCAGTGTAGTTTTAACGTTGCTTTATGAGGTAGGCTTTACCCTTTCGAGTAGCGCGTTAGATAACGAAGTATTAGCCGATTTTGCAAGGTTTGCGTATTACATCGCGAAAATGGTGACCTTATTTGCTGTACTAGCGTTAGCTCATCGTACGTTCACAAAGCCAAATGTTTATATTCAAAAAGCAAACGGCTATGTGTTTCCTTTCTATGTAATACATCAAAGTGTGCTTATCGCCGTCGCGTTTTGGTTCAGCAGTGTTTTTCAGTGGCCTAGTGTTGCCATGTTCTTCACAGGAATGACTAGTGCGATTATTTGTATTGTCATTCTCGGAGTTTGCAAATATAGCGTTGTTTTTGGTGTGTTATTGGGAAAGCGTGCACCGCAGAGTCACTGGTCTCAAGGTGTAAACGCTCAAATTGTTATCGGTGTGATAACACTTCCGTTAGCATTGCGCTTAATTGGATTTTGAGTAAGAAAAAGGCGCGGGTAATTAATTACCTGCGCCTTCCTCGTTTTGTTTGTTCGTGTGGTGTTTTTAGCGCTACACCAAGCGCTTAGAGCTATTTAAGGTGCTGGGCCCTATTTAAGGTGTTTTACTAGGCCCTGAACAACCTTAACGCTACCCGCAACAATTTCGCCTTTGTTAAGAGGGTCGTTACCGCCTTTAAAGTCTGTTACCAAGCCGCCAGCTTCGCGAACGATAAGTTCACCTGCTGCGATGTCCCAAGACTTAATGCCACGCTCCCAGTAACCATCATGACGGCCGGCCGCTACGTATGCTAGGTCTAGTGCTGCACTACCGCCGCGACGTATATCACCCACTTCGTGGAAGATTTTGTTTAGGCTTAGTGCGTATTCACCAAACTGCGATTTGTTTTTAAACGGAAGACCCGTAGCAATAATGGTTTCAGTAAGGTCGCGTGGTTTAGACGTGCGAATGCGGTAACCGTTTAACTGTGCGCCCTGGCCACGGCTAGCGGTAAATAGTTCGCTACGGATAGGGTCGAACACAACCGCTTGATCTAAACGGCCTTTGTGAAGTAGTGCAATTGATACGGCAAAATGAGGAATGCCTTTAATAAAATTGGTGGTGCCGTCTAGCGGATCGATAATCCACTGATAGTCAGTTTCTTTACCGTGGATCTCGCCCATCTCTTCGCCAAGGAAGCAGTGCTCTGGGTATGATTGCTGAATTTTATAAACAATTGCTTGTTCTGCTTCTTTATCAACTTGAGTAACGAAATCGTTTAAGCCTTTAGACTCAGTTGCAACTTCATTATGTTTTTCAAAACCACGAACAATAACTGTTCCAGCCGCACGCGCAGCGCGCACCGCAATATTCAGCATAGGATGCATAAATAAACCACCAATTGTAAAAGACCAATGAAACAAACCAGCTGTACAAAAAATAGCTAGTTGTTTTCGAAAACGGGCGGAGTCTACCAGAATCATACGGTGATGCAAATGAATTTGGTCGTATTGGAAAGAGGGCTTTCACGAAGGTGTTGTGAATAGCCATCTATACTGCCGCTGTGATAAACTTGAGCGTATTAGAAATTGCCAGATAAGCAGCGTGTTGTTTCGCAGCAACATCTTTATCAAGCGCAATAAGGATTATTCTTAGGTATACAAAACATGCTCGAAAACATTCGAATTATTTTAGTTAACACGTCTCATACCGGAAACATAGGTTCAACCGCTCGTGCCATGAAAACGATGGGGCTAAGCAGTCTATACTTAGTTGACCCTGTTAACGAACCCGATGGACAGGCGAGTGCTTTGGCGGCAGGTGCCGGTGATGTTTTAGCGAATGCAAAAATAGTAAGTACGTTAGAAGAGGCAGTGAAAGATTGTGGCCTTGTTGTTGGCACATCAGCACGTTCTCGTACGCATTCTTGGCCAATGCTTGGGCCTCGTGATTGTGGTGAGAAGCTAGTGCAAGAAGTGGAGAAATACCCAGTTGCACTTGTGTTCGGTCGTGAAAACAGTGGTTTAACCAACGAAGAACTTCAACAGTGCCACTTCCATATGTGCATTCCTGCAAACCCTGAATATAGTTCATTGAATTTGGCTGCAGCGGTTCAAACATTGTGTTACGAAATAAGAATGGCGTACTTAAATCGCGAAACGTATCCAAGTGTTGAAGAAGAATACCCGCTGAATGAAGACCTAGAGCGTTTTTATGTGCACCTTGAAACCACGCTAGAAAAGACGTCTTTTATTCGTAAAAGCCACCCTGGCGTGGTAATGACCAAGCTTCGCCGTTTGTTTAATCGAGCGCGCCCTGAATCACAAGAATTAAATATTTTACGTGGTATTTTGGCGTCTATCGACAAGTCGGTAAAGGCGGACCCAGCCCCAGCTGCTAACGTCGATGCTGATGCAGAGACTAATAAAGAGTAAGCACTATGTTTGCCCGTATAAAAGCCGATATCCAAGGTGTGTTTCATCGTGACCCCGCGGCACGAAATACCTTTGAGGTGCTAACCAACTATCCTGGTTTACATGCCGTTTGGCTACATAGAGTGAGTCATAAACTGTGGAAGGCTAATTGGAAATGGTTAGCCAGAACGTTGTCTACCTTTAGTCGTTGGCTAACAGGCATAGAAATTCATCCTGGGGCAACACTGGGTAATCGGGTTTTTATCGACCATGGCATGGGTGTGGTAATTGGCGAAACGGCTGAAATTGGTGATGACGTAACGCTATATCACGGCGTTACGCTGGGAGGCACTAGCTGGAAAGCGGGAAAGCGTCACCCAACGCTTAAAAGAGGTGCCGTTGTGGGAGCTGGTGCAAAAGTGCTAGGGCCTATTATTATTGGTGAAAACGCGAAAGTTGGATCTAATTCTGTCGTGGTGAAAGACATCCCTGATGGTGCTACCGCTGTTGGCATTCCTGGCCGTATTATTATTTCCAAGCAACAAGACGCAAATGCCACCGTTAACCCCCAACGAGACAAGATTGCGCAAAAATATGGGTTCGACGCTTACGCCGTAGCGCCAGATAACCCCGATCCTGTAGCCAATGCAATGGGCATCATGCTTGAACACATGCACCAAATGGACACTAAAGTTGAAGAGATGTGTAGGGTAATTCAATCTTTAGGCGGTGAAGTGTGCACAGAGAACTTGCATAACATTAGCGCCGAAGACTTCGCTAACACGGGTATCGATTTAGCGAACGCACAAAAACAAGAACAAGCACATTCTTCGTTCGATCCAGCAATTTAAATTAGTATCTTCGATTATAAAACAAGCCCAGTTGTTGCTGGGCTTGTTTCGTTTAAGCTTTTAGTTTTTAGCGTTAAATTAGTTTCTTGTTGTCGCTTTACTTGATGTTTTTAAGGAAGCGGTTTATGTTTGATTTTTGTTCGCTTTATCCATTTAAGTAAGGGTAGAGTAGAGCGTCGATAACTAGCTATCCAAAGAAAAGGAACTTCAATGATACATGTCTCCTCACACACCTTTTATCTCTGTCTGAAATCATAAGACTCAATAAATTACGACTTCTATTTTTCCTTAATGATTGGCTCAATTTAGAAAAGAGTCTATCAATGCTAAGTCTCAGCGGGACAAAAAACTATTAACTAATGGCCTAAAAATGATTTTTGGAATACTACAAATTATCCCCGTTCTTTTGTGCGCATCTTATGAATGTGAACCTAATACACAAAGTCGCATGCACAATGAAGAAAGTTATATAGACCAACAAATCAACGACAAAACAGCTGATTTGGTTGCGAAGGGCCTTGCTTATGAAAAAGGTGACGGTGTTGAAGTTGATTATGCAAAGGCTAAGGCATTTTATGAAGAGGCGGCTTCGTTAGGTTCAGTTCAAGCCATTCACAATCTTGGTGGTTTGTATAATTGGGGAATGGGCGTAGAGCAAAATAGAGCAGTAGCGCTTGATCTATGGGAAGAAGCGGCTGACGCTGGGAACATGTATTCTTCGTTTAATATGGCTAATGCATTTCTTAATGGTAACGGAAGACAAAGAAGTGAAGATCGTGCTCTAGACTATTATTTTGCATCCTATCAACAAGGCTACGAACCTGCCATTTGTCATTATGGTGACCTCATGTCAAGACGGGACCCCGATGAGGTGCTGCAATTAGTTGAGCTTATGGAGAGTACAGCACTAGACGGGGAATCGCTTTGTATTCGTGCAATTTCATGGTTGCTGTACGAAGGCTTTGATAAATATAACGACAGTGAAAAGCTATTGTATTGGGTAAACTTTGGCACGAATGTTAAGCATGCAGAGGCTACATTCATAAATGCTCTTATTTATGACTTTGGCGAGACAAGCATTGAAGCAGATGCCGAAATTGCAAAAAAGTATTATTTGATAGCTGCAGAGCTAGGAAGAGAAAGTGCCTTTGCGAATTTGGGTTTTATGTACGAAGAGGGAAAATTTGGTCATGAAGATCCCATTTCTGCAAAATACTACTACGAGCAAGCAATCGAAGCTGATGAAACTTGGGGTTATAACAACTTAGCTACATTCTATTCCAAAGGAACTGGCAAAGAAGTTAACTACGAAAAAGCACGAGAGTTATACGAAATTGCAGCAAAAAGAGGGAACTCTTATGCTTATAGTAATCTAGGAGGCATGTACGCATATGGTAATGGGGTTGAAATTGATGCGTATAAAGCAGAGTCACTTTATAAAAAGTCGATCGAATTAGGTTTCGACAAGGCCAAGTTATATCTTGCTGAATTATATTTAAATCAAGAGCTCCCTCTTTTCAACAGAGCACTAGCGTTAGATTACCTTTATGAGGCAATCCAAGATGGTGAAGAGCTTGCACTTGAAAGATTGGCTGAACAATTCAAAGATGAAGAACGCAAATGGTTTGTTGCATCTGAGGGAGATGCTCAAATAGCCTTCGATTTAGCAGCTCATTACGTAGAGGCGGACAACATTGCAGAGGCATGTAACTGGTATCTTGTGGCCTTCGAGCGAAAGCATGATGAAGCCTATCTTGATTTACTCGACTGTGTAAAAGATAACAAGCTTGCAAATTCTCCTTTTACTGACCATCTGGAAGTAGCAACACAGTGGGCAGAGCACCAAGAGTGGGATGCTGACTCGCTAGTTGGTGAACTTTTTTATTACGGTATTAGCGTTACCACCGATAAATCAAAAGCGGCAGAATACTTTCACGCTGCTCATCAAAATTCAGGTGACTCCATTGCACAATACAAATTAGGCGTGATGTACCTAGAAGGCGATGGCGTATCTAAAGATGAAGCAGCGGGACGTAAGTTTCTTGAATTATCCAGCGAGCAAGGGGTAAGCGCTGCTTTTAAACAATTGAGCGAAGTTTACCGCAGAGGTAAAGGTGTTCCTGTAGATCTGCCAAAAGCATTCGAATATGCCAAGGCAGGCGCCGAATATGTTGACGATGTAGATGCAACGTATCAATACGCACAGATGTTGTTAAACGGCGAAGGGACGGAAAAAAACATAGCGCTTGCAATAGATTGGTTTGATAGAGCAATTCAATTAGGCCACTGCAAAGCACAATGCGCCCTGGGCAACGTACTGGCCGAGTTCCCACAAAATCAAGAACATAAATCAAGAGCAATGCAGCTACAGGAATTTTGCACCATCAAAAAACCTAAATGTGCCAATAATACCTGACTAAAACACTAGGTCTTATACTTGACCATTTTAGTCGGGTATGTGAAAATTCCCGCATCAAAAACGGCGGGAGAATTCAATGAAACTCACTTCTAAAGGGCGCTATGCAGTAACTGCGATGCTTGATGTAGCTTTGCATTCCAAGCGTGGTCCAGTGCCTCTTGCCGACATATCAGAACGACAAGAAATATCACTTTCCTATTTAGAACAGCTTTTTTCTCGTTTACGCAAAGAGCAGCTAGTTGATAGCGTGCGAGGACCTGGCGGAGGCTACCTGTTGGGTCGCGATGCATGTGACATTGCTATTGGCGAAGTTATTCGTGCGGTTGATGAGTCGATTGACGCTACGCGCTGTCAAGGTCAGGCCGATTGTCAAGGCGGGGATCGCTGTTTAACGCATAGCTTATGGCAAGACTTAAGCGATCGCATTTCGGTATTTTTAAATTCAATTACGTTGGGCGAGCTAATGGCGAAACGCGATGTCCAGGAAGTGGCGGGTCGCCAAGACAGTGCCACATCGCTTCGCAACATTGCCAACGACATCGAAGTTAGCATTCAACTTTAAATAGGTATTGAGCAACGCATGGCCTTATCAACACCCATTTACCTTGATTACGCTGCCACTACACCGGTAGACCCTGCGGTTGCAGAGGCAATGGCAAAGTGTTTAACCCTAGACGGTAATTTTGGTAACCCCGCTTCTCGCAGCTACCGTTTTGGCTGGATGGCCGAAGAGGCTGTAGATGTAGCGCGCAACAATATTAGTGATGCATTGAATTGCGACCCTCGCGAAATTGTGTTCACGTCAGGCGCTACTGAATCAAATAACCTCGCTATAAAAGGCGTAGCTGAAGGGTATGCCAGCAAAGGCAAGCATATCATTACGGTTAATACAGAACACAAGGCGGTTCTGGATACATGCGAATATCTGGAAGAGCAGGGCTTTGAGGTAACCTATCTAGCAGCGCAGCAAGACGGCCTAATTAATCTAAACGATTTAATAAATGCTATCCGCGAAGACACTATTTTAGTGTCGATCATGCACGTGAACAATGAATTAGGTGTAATTCAAGATATTCAAGCCATTGGTGAAATATGTCGCGAAAAAGGCATATTGTTTCATGTGGATGGCGCGCAGAGCGTGGGTAAAATTGCAATAGACCTATCAGAACTTCCAGTGGATTTATTGTCGATTTCCGCACATAAGATGTATGGCCCTAAAGGCATGGGCGCGTTATACGTTAGAAGACGCCCGAAAATAAGTTTAGTTTCTCAAATTCACGGCGGCGGTCATGAGCGCGGTATGCGTTCAGGCACCCTAGCTACCCATCAAATAGTTGGATTAGGCGAAGCGATATCTGTAGCTACAGCAAACCTTGAACAGGAAAGTAAGCGTATATTAGCGCTGCGAGAAATACTGTGGAAAGGCTTGAAGAAGATTGGCGATGTTTATCTTAATGGCCATGAAACACAACGCATACCAGGTATTTTAAACGTGAGCTTTGCCGGTGTGGATGGCGAAAGCTTAATGATGGGGCTTAACGATATTGCGGTGTCTTCTGGCTCTGCGTGTACATCAGCAAGCCTTGAACCTTCATATGTACTAAAAGCAATTGGTCGCAGTAACGAGCTTGCCCACGCAGGTATTCGTTTTAGTGTTGGCCGATTTACAACCCAAGAAGACGTTGAATACGTAATAAAAAAAGTCACTGACGTAACAACGCGATTAAGAGGCATAGTAAGTGCCTAAAAACAGCAAAAACGCCTACAAAGCGTATTAACAAAAACTTAAGCGAAGCGGCTAGAAATATACTGCTGAATATTTGAGTGAAATAGTCAGGTATTATATACTACCGCACCAAAATTTTAGGCTGCTCTTATTGTGGCGAGAGGTTTGTAGGCTTTTTTCTTAAGAAGTATCGAAGAGAAAGAAGCGTTTTAAAGTAAAAAACCCAGTAATCACTAAGACCGTGGGATGATTACTGTGCTAATTCTCTAGCAAAACGCAGAAGCAAGTGGCAGCAAATGCAGGCAAACAAGTGAGATCCCAACATGAGTGAACAGATCGAACAGGCGTTAGAAAGAAAGTACGAAGCCGGTTTCTACTCTGAAATCGAGTCGGAAACGTTTGAAAGCGGCCTGGACGAGTCGGTTATCCGCCGCATATCAGCAATGAAAAACGAGCCTGAATGGATGCTTGAATGGCGCTTGAAGTCTTATCATGCATGGCTAGAAATGGAAGAGCCAGATTGGGCGCACGTTGATTATCCAAAAATCGATTATCAGGCCATCTCTTACTACTCGGCACCAAAGAGTATGAAAGATAAGCCTAAGTCACTAGATGAAGTCGACCCTGAGCTGCTTCGTACTTATGAGAAGCTGGGTATTCCATTGCACGAGCAAGAAATGCTTGCAGGTGTTGCGGTAGATGCAGTTTTCGACTCGGTATCTGTTGTTACTACATTCCGTGAAAAGCTTGAAGAAGCGGGCGTTATTTTCTGCCCAATCTCAGAAGCGCTTCAAAAGTATCCTGACCTTGTAAAGAAATACATAGGTTCAGTGGTGCCGCGCACAGATAACTATTTTGCTGCGCTTAACAGTGCGGTATTCACCGATGGTTCATTCGTTTACATTCCAAAAGGCACACGCTGCCCAATGGAGCTTTCTACGTATTTCCGTATTAACGAAATGAACACCGGTCAATTCGAGCGTACGTTAATTGTTGCAGATGAAGGCAGCTACGTGAGTTACCTTGAGGGCTGTACGGCACCTCAGCGCGATGAAAACCAGCTGCACGCGGCCGTGGTTGAGCTAGTGGCAATGGACGACGCGCAAATCAAATACTCAACGGTACAAAACTGGTACCCGGGTGATGAGAACGGTAAAGGCGGTATCTACAATTTCGTAACCAAGCGTGGTGTAGCGCATACCAATGCCAAGATTTCGTGGACGCAGGTTGAGACAGGTTCTGCGGTAACGTGGAAGTACCCAAGCTGTGTGCTTAAAGGCGATAACAGTGTAGGTGAGTTCTACTCAGTAGCGCTTACCCGTGGTCGTCAGCAAGCTGATACAGGTACTAAGATGATCCACGTAGGTAAAAACACCAAGTCGACCATCATCTCTAAAGGTATATCAGCGGGTAACAGTAACAATGCCTATCGCGGTTTGGTTCAAATGGGCCCTCGCGCAGACGGTGCACGTAACTTTACCGAGTGTGACTCGCTACTTATCGGTGATAAATGTGGCGCGCACACATTCCCGTATATCGAAAGCCGCAATCCTTCAGCCATTGTTGAGCACGAGGCAACAACATCGAAGGTGAGCGACGAACAATTATTCCTGTGTCAGCAGCGTGGCTTAGACACAGAAAAGGCCGTTTCTATGATTGTTAACGGTTTCTGTAAAGAAGTATTCAAAGAGCTACCAATGGAATTTGCCGTAGAAGCCGGCAAACTGCTCGAAATTAGTCTTGAAGGTTCAGTGGGGTAATCAATGCTTAGTATCAAGAATTTACATGCCAGCGTGGAAGAGAAAAACATCATTAAAGGTCTTAACCTTGAAGTTAAACCTGGTGAAGTACACGCTATCATGGGCCCCAATGGTGCCGGTAAAAGTACATTAGGTTACGTGCTTTCTGGCCGCGACGGCTATGAAGTTAGTGAAGGTGAAGCGTCACTAAACGGCAAAGACCTGCTTGAACTTGAAGTGGAAGAGCGTGCTCGCGAAGGGCTTTTTCTTGCTTTCCAATACCCGGTAGAAATTCCAGGTGTAAGCAACATGGAATTCATGAAAGAGTCGGTTAACGCTATGCGTGAACAACGTGGTGAAGAGCCATTAACTGCTGCTGAATTTTTAAAGAAAGCAAAAGAAGCGTGCAAGCAAGTACAGCTTCCATTGGATTTCTTGAAGCGCGGTGTAAATGAAGGCTTCTCGGGTGGTGAGAAAAAGCGTAACGAAATCATGCAAATGATTTTGCTAGAGCCGAAGCTGTGTATTCTTGATGAATCAGATTCAGGCCTTGACGTTGATGCACTACAAGTTGTTGCTGATGGCGTAAACAGCCAGCGCGACGGTGAGCGCAGCTTCATTGTTGTTACCCACTACCAGCGCCTTCTAGACTACATCAAGCCTGACTTCGTACATATCCTAGCTGACGGCAAAATTGTGAAAAGTGGTGACGCATCACTTGCGCTTGAAGTTGAAAAGAGCGGATACGCATTTCTTGGTAAAGCGTATGAGGAGGCTGAGGCATGAGTCAATGGCTAGAACAGGTCATTGATGCGGCGCAAATCTCCGATTACTTAGCGCCCGTGCGTCAGCAGGCCTTAGAAAAGTTAAAAGCCGATGGTTGGCCAGCCCGTAGAAACGAAAGCTGGCGCTTTACGCCGCTTTCATCGGTTGAAAAGCGTGAAGCGAATTTAGCGGCGAAAGCTGAGAACTTACCCGTTCCAGCTATCGAGAACCTTAACGCTATCGACCTTGTATTTGTAGACGGTGTTTTGGTTACCCAGGTTAATACCCTTGATGTGCCAGCAGGCATGACCATTACATCGCTGAACAGTAATGATGAGTCTACTCAGCAAGCCATTAGCAGTGTATATGGTCAAGTTAAGCCGGCACGTCATATGTTTGGCCTAGTGAACGACGCGCTGTGCCAACACGGTATATTTATTAATGTTGAAGCAGGCGCGAAAATCGACACGCCAGTGCGCATTGTGAACATGGCCTCGCAGAATGTCGACGCTCACACACGTGTGGTGGTGAAGGTCGCTGAGGGCGCAAGCGTTACAGTGATCGAGCAAGGTTTTGGTGATACTGAAAGCTTAACCACAGCGTTTGCTGAATATGACCTAGCCGATGATGCCCACTTAGAGCACTATCGTTTTGCTATGTTTACCGGCAAAGCAAAACAATTAGGTGGCAGCCACTTTAAACTTCATAACCGTACTACGCTTAACAGCACTATGGTAGGTTACGGTAGTGAGCTTTCTCGCTTAGACGTAGATATTCATCACGCTGGTGAATTCGCTGATGCGAAAATGAACGCTATTTATCTTCTGGCAGAAGGCGAGCTATTCGACCTTCACTCCACCATTGAGCACGCGATGCCAAATGGTACGACTGAAGAAAATGCCCGCGGTATTGTTGGTGACAAAGCGCGTGCGGTATTTAATGGTCGTATTCATATCCATCGCGATGCGCAAAAGACACTGGCCGAACTTAACAACCGCAACTTGTTGCTATCGCGCCGTGGTGTTATCAACACCAAGCCAGAGCTTGAGATTTATGCCGACGACGTAAAATGTGCCCACGGTGCAACAGTGGCAGAAATTGAAGAAGAAGCCTTGTATTACTTGCTAACTCGCGGTGTTTCTCGCAGTAAAGCATTGGTAATGCTTAACTTTGGCTTTATTCAAGAGCTTATTAATGACGTACCTAATACAGCGGTACGAAACTGGCTAGCCCCAATCTTAAGTGAGCGTTTCTCTCAGATGGAGGTGAAATGAGCTTAGACGTTGCAGCACTTCGTGCCCAGTTTCCTATTTTATCGAAAACGGTAGACGGCAAGCCGCTGGTATACCTAGATAATGCAGCAACCACACAGAAGCCTCAGGCTGTGATTGATGCGCTGATGGATTTTTACACGGGCACCAATGCAAACGTGCATCGCGGTGCGCACCATTTGTCTGATGAGGCAACGCGCCGCTATGAAAATGCACGTAGCAGCGTAGCGAGTTTCATTAACGCAAGTGCCCGAGAAGAAGTTATTTGGACGTCTGGCACTACAGAAGCCATTAATATTGTGGCTAATGGCCTTGGTCAGCTTTTAAGTGAAGGCGACGAGGTCATGGTGACGGAGCTTGAGCACCATGCAAACTTAGTTACATGGCAGCAGGCGTGTCGTCGCTCTGGTGCAACATTAAATGTTGTACCTATTTTTGATAGCGGAGAACTTGATGTTGAGGCATTCGACAGGCTGCTATCGGAAAAAACCAAGCTAGTAGCCTTTCCACATGTATCGAATGCGTTGGGTACTGTAAATCCAATCAAACAGCTTACTCAAAAAGCGAAAGCGGTTGGTGCTTGGGTGCTGGTTGATGGCGCACAAGGTATTGCTCACGGCGGTGTTGACGTACAAGACATCGGCTGTGATTTCTATGCGTTCTCAGGTCACAAACTATTCGGACCAACAGGTATCGGCTGTTTGTGGGGCAAAAAAGAGGTGCTAGAAACTTGGCCTGTGTGGCAAGTAGGCGGCGAAATGATCAAAGACGTTACCTATCACGAAGCTACTTGGGGCGCGTTGCCAAACCGTCTTGAAGCCGGTACGCCTAACATTGCTGGCGCCATCGGTATGGGTGCGGCGGTAGACTGGTTTAGCGCGCTTGATGTACAAGCATTACACGAACACGAGCAGAAATTGCTGGCCTATGCCACCGAGCAAGCACAAGCGCTTGAAGGAATGCGTATCATTGGAACAGCGCCTAACAAAGTTGGCGTGTTAAGTTTCTTACTTGATGGTGCACATCCAGCGGACGTAGGCTTTATTCTAGATCGCCAAGGCGTAGCAATCCGTACCGGCGATAACTGCGCGCAGCCGCTAATGAAGCGATTTGGTATTCCGGGTACTGCACGTGCGTCGTTCTCTATTTACAATACGCTTGAAGAAGTGGACAGCCTGTTTGCTGCACTTAAGAAAGCAAAAATGATGTTGGCCTAAGGAGGCACTATGAGTGTTGAAACTTTTGTTCCAAGCACAAAACTCATTTCGCTAACTGACAGTGCCGTTAAGCATTTCGAAAGTAAGCTTAAAGACAAGCCTGGTCAGTTAATTCGTTTATCAACAAAAGTAAGCGGATGTACTGGCTACGCTTATGTGCTTGATTTTGCAGATGGCGCAGAAGCAGACGACGAAATTATTGAAATTTCTCCAGTGCTGAACGTTGCGGTAGCGTCTGATGCTACTGAGCTTTTACGCAATACCGAAATTGACTACGTGATGGAAGGCGTAAATGGCGTTATTAAATACAATAACCCTAACGTAGTTGATGAATGCGGTTGCGGCGAGAGCTTCAACGTAGGTTAATAGCCAATACTTTTTAACAACAGGCACTAAGTAGTATATGAAGCAAAAGATGGTGACTACTGAACGCGACTGTAAAGCGCGTTTGGTACCTGCCGGTAATCCAACCGTAATTCCTGAAGGCGAATTCGTGAATATTACGCAGGAGCTTGGCGGAAACTACACAATTACGTGGCGCGGTAATATGTATCGCATTGACGGTACAGACGCTGGCGCTATTGGCCGAAAAGCTATGACGCTAAGCTTCGATGCGCCAGAAGATGGCAACATCAGCGAACAGCAAGTGTGGGATGCATTAGAAACCATCTTCGACCCTGAAATACCGATTAATCTAGTTTCGCTTGGCCTAATCTATAAAGTAGATATAAACCAAGCGTCAGGCGACGTTAACATTGATATGACATTGACTGCACCTGGATGCGGAATGGGGCCAGTACTTGTGGGCGATGTGGAATATCGTGTTGCCATGGTGCCTCATGTTAAAAACGTGAACGTTGAGTTGGTATTCGACCCAGCATGGTCACGTGATATGATGAGCGAAGAAGCACAGCTTGAGGCTGGATTGTTTTTCTAGGCTTATCTAAAACTTTCAAATTACCTCTTTACCTATAAACGGAAATGACGATGCAATTACCTAGCAGTGACGAGATTATTGATGATTTAGCGTTCTTCGATGATTGGGAACAGCGTTATCAGTACATCATCGACTTAGGTAAATCTATCCCTGGTTTATCTGAAAAAGCTAAAACCCCAGAACGTTTAGTAAAAGGGTGTCAAAGCAGTGTTTGGCTTGTAGAGTCTTACGACGGCGAAAAAGTGAGTTTTGACGTCGACAGCGACGCTGTAATTGTTCAAGGTCTACTTGCTTTAGTGCTCGCCGCT
This sequence comes from Alteromonas sp. MTD1, assembly GCF_042848195.1. Taxonomy (NCBI): domain Bacteria; kingdom Pseudomonadati; phylum Pseudomonadota; class Gammaproteobacteria; order Alteromonadales; family Alteromonadaceae; genus Alteromonas; species Alteromonas sp. MTD1. Next base: position 133,657 of record NZ_BTGG01000007.1, on the reverse strand, counting down.
TATAATGAGAAATCGCCAAAAGATATTCTAGCGTTCGATATCGACGGTTATTTTGAAGCGTTAGATCTTGAACGTCACATTACGCCAACACGCGGTAATGGTTTGCGTGCTATTGTCGGCAAAATACAAGAGCTGGCGAAAGCAAACGCATAAGGTTTCTTTTCGTTGGCATTTAGCAGGTATTTTCTGACAAATGCCTGCTTGTGCAACGCAATGTATACAATGTCATCATATTGTCATATCTAACACGCTTACTTATACACAGCTTTATTCATAAAAACAGTGCTTTAAGGCAGATTTGACAAAGTCTCTGGTCAAGTAGGTATTTATTGCCTATAATTCGCGACCAAAATTTTTAAGATAAATACTATTTGTTTGGAGAGAAAACATGGCTCTTGAGCGTACTTTTTCGATTATCAAGCCTGATGCGGTAGCTAAAAACGTAATCGGTGCAATCTACAACCGTTTCGAATCTGCAGGTCTTCGCATCGTGGCATCTAAGATGATCCACATGAGCAAAGAGCAAGCAGAAGGTTTCTATGCAGAACACAAAGAGCGTCCGTTCTTCGGCGCACTTGTAGACTTCATGACATCTGGCCCAGTTATGGTGCAAGTACTAGAAGGCGAAAACGCTGTTCTAGCTAACCGTGAAATCATGGGCGCAACTAACCCAGCTGATGCGGCTGCAGGTACACTACGTTCAGACTACGCTGCGTCAATCGACGAAAACGCAGTGCACGGTTCTGACGCTCCTGAGTCAGCAGCACGTGAAATTGCTTACTTCTTCTCTGAAGAAGAAATCTGCCCACGCACTCGCTAAGATTGTGTAAGCAGTAAAGACGGGGCCTAAGGGCCCCGTTTTTCGTTTCTAAGCCTCCCTTAGTGTCTGAGCACGCGTTATGCTGCTTTGCTCGGCGCTCATTTAGGCATACTAAACTATGCTTCTCGCGCATTGCCTAACACGCGCTCAGTCACTAAGAAAAAAGCGCAGGCGTTATGCTGCTTTGCTCGGCGCTCATTTAGGCATGCTAAACTACGCTTCTCGCGCATTGCCAAACTTAACCTTGCTCTTCGTTAAATCGGCTTTTTCTCTATTCTCTTCTGTGGTAGAATCCGCGCAATTTTTAGTCAGTGATTTTTATCTTCTTCAAGGCTTTTCTTTATTGGGTTAAGGCTTGGTCAATTCGCTGGTTTTTACATCATATTCAGCAGTATGAGGGGCGCCCCTCAAGGTTAAAGGGTCATTCAATTCATGGCAAAAACGAACTTATTAAATCTTAATCGCGAAGGCTTGCGCAATTTCTTTAAGGAAATGGGCGAGAAGCCGTTTCGTGCCGACCAGGTAATGAAGTGGATTTACCAGCACGGTATCAGCGATTTCGAAGAAATGAGTAACCTCAATAAAAAGTTGCGTGCCATGCTTATTGAAAATTGCGAGATAAAAGCGCCTGAAATTGCTTATTTCCAAGAAGCCAGTGATGGCACTATCAAGTTCGCGCTTACACTAGAAGGCGGCCAAGAAGTAGAGTCGGTGTGGATCCCTGAAACTGATCGCGCAACGCTTTGCGTTTCTTCGCAAGTGGGTTGTGCACTAGAGTGCACCTTTTGCTCAACTGCACAGCAGGGCTTCAACCGTAACCTAAGCGTCAGTGAAATTATTGGTCAGGTATGGCGCGTTGCTACCTTCCTTGGTCTATCGAAAGATTCAAGCAAACGCCCAATTACTAACGTGGTAATGATGGGTATGGGTGAGCCATTGCTGAACCTTAAAAACGTTGTGCCGGCAATGGACATTATGCTAGACGACTTTGGTTTTGGTTTATCAAAGCGTCGCGTTACTTTAAGTACATCTGGCGTTGTACCTGCGCTTGATATGTTGGGCGACCAAATTGACGTGGCGTTAGCCATTTCTCTTCACGCACCAACAGATGAGCTTCGAGATGAGATAGTGCCAGTAAACAAAAAGTACAACATCGAAGCGTTCTTAGCAGGTGTTCGTCGTTACTTGGCGAAGTCGAAAGCGAACCAAGGTCGTGTTACGGTAGAATATGTAATGCTATCGAACATAAACGACAGCACTGAACAGGCGCATCAGCTTGCTAAAGTATTAAAAGATACTCCTAGTAAGATAAATTTAATACCATTTAACCCATACCCAGGTTCACCGTATACCTGTTCAAGTAACTCACGCATCGATAGATTCGCAAAAGTGCTTATGGAATATGGGTTTACCACCGTTGTTCGTAAAACGCGAGGCGACGATATTGACGCTGCATGCGGCCAATTAGTGGGTGATGTTGTCGATAGAACAAAAAGATTATTAAAAAAACAGATGAAGGGCGAAGCAATTTCAGTAAAAATGGCCCAATAATCATCAAGATATTAGGGTAAGTCTATGCGAACAGGATTGCGTTCTTCACTAAGGATTTGTTTACTTGGCGCTGCGCTAGTGGCGTCAGGTTGTGTTAGTAACAACCAAGCCGGCAGCTATGGCAGTAACTTCGACCGCGAAGAAGCTGCTAAAACGCGAATGTCGCTTGGGCTTACCTACCTTCAAAACAACAATTATTCTCAAGCCAAAAAGAACCTCGACAAAGCACTTGCTTTCGACCCGCGTTCTGCTGACGTTCAATACGCTATGGCGTATTACTATCAGTTAGTGGGCGACAACCAGCGAGCTGAAGAGTTTTACGAGGCAGCCATAGACTTGGCACCTAATAATGGTGATATAGCAAACAGTTACGGCGCTTTTAAATGCCAAAACGGACAGTATGAAGACGCAAAAGCTTACTTCTTCGATGCCATAAATAACCGACTGTATGCTAACGCTGCGCAGACTTACGAAAACTTAGCACTTTGTGCACAAAGCCAAGGTAATCTTGAAGAGGCAACGAATTACTTCAAGGAAGCGTTAAAGCATCAACCTGCCAGAGCAAAAAGCTTATATCTTCTTACTCAGCTGTACACGGTTTCCGAGCAATGGGATTTGGCTAAGCAAACGTTAAAGCAATATGAGAAAGTTGCGCGAGTTTCTCCCGACTCTTTATGGCTTGCCTACGAAATTGCGAAAGGGCAGGGCGATTTAGAAACTGCAAAAGGCTACGGTGAAATGATGCAGTCATTGTTTCCCGATAATCCATTAACGGCACGTTTCGAAAAGGAGAGTGCGGCGTCTCCCAACCGAGTTATTAAAGTGGTAAAAAATAGCGACAACGCAGCCCCCTCAAACACGCCAGCCATGGATAAATCACTACCTGAGCCAAGAACTGCACAGCCTAAGGCAAATGACACTGGTATTGAGCGCACTGTGCGTCAGGCAAGTACGAGTGCCGAAAACACCGCTAGCGTTAACGCAAAAGCGAGTAAAAGTAATAATGCTAAAGCGCAAAGTAATGAATTATCAGCTGAAACACCAAAAATCCATGTAGTAAAACCGGGCGAAAACTTATATCGTATTTCGTTATTGCACAATATTAAGATGGCAACACTGCAAGAGTGGAATAACCTAGGAAATACTGGCGCTATTATTGCTGGTCAGTCGCTTTGGTTAGTACCACCTAGTATGCAGGAGGAATAAGGTTTAATGGTGTCAGAAGAACAAGCGAAACAAGACGTAGATTCGCAACAAAACGAAAGCACGCCAAGTCCAGGTGCCATGCTAAAGGCGCGCCGCGAGGCGTTGGGCCTCTCGCAACAAGAAATTGCGGATAAGCTGTTTTTAAAAGTTCAGCAAATCAACGATTTAGAAAACGATAAATTGGATAATAACGCCTCGATAACGTTTACCAAGGGCTACGTAAGAAACTACGCAAAGCAGGTAAATATGAATTCGCAAGACGTTATTGAAGCATTCGAGCGCTTCCATAATCAAAAGTCAGTACCGTCGTCGGATAAACTGCAAAGTTTTTCGAAACGTGTCGCAAAACAGACACACGACGACAGATGGATGATGGTGACTTACGTGATCCTCCTGTTAATAATTGCGGGGGTAGTGGCCTGGTGGTATCAACAGCCTGGTGATGATGCTGTGAGTGATGTGTCGCTTCCCGATGCGGTGATGGAAGAAGCTGCGAATACCCCTATTCCAGAAAAAATCACTGGTACCGTTACCTCGCAAGAAAGCGCATCAACGTTAACTGATTCTGAAAGCATGTCTAATGATGAATTAACGCTACCATCAACTACGCAGCCACAACAGACCAGTCAGCCTGTGCAGCAAGACAACGAGACACCAGAAGAAGACGCGCTTTCACAGAGTGGTTTTACTCAAGAGGGTAACCTTGATGATGGCGCTATATCAGCACCAGACACGGCTGTAAACGACAGTAACAATTTAACCGAACTTGTTGCGTCAACCGCCAACTCTCCTGACATTAATTTAACGAGTAATGCCGCACCTGTATCGATGACATTTACCTTTGATGATGATTGTTGGGTAAATATTACTGATGCTACGGGAGAAGCTATTGCATATGGCGTTAAGCAAAAAGGGCGAATTATGGAAATTCAGGGCGTACCTCCGGTTGAAGTTACGCTCGGCGCACCGGATAATGTGCGTATATCAGTAAATGGCGATGCTGTTGATATTTCTTCTTACCAAAACGGTAGAACAGCGCGCTTTACACTTCCTATGTAGGTTAATTAGATGTTTGCAGAAAGTCCTATCAAGCGCAGAAAGTCGACGCGTATCAATGTAGGTAATGTTCCAATAGGCGATGGGGCTCCCATTGCTGTTCAATCAATGACTAATACACGTACCACAGATGTGGCGGCTACGGTTGATCAAATAAACCGAATCGTGGCTGTGGGTGGTGAAATTGTGCGTGTTTCAGTGCCTACCATGGAAGCGGCAGAAGCATTTAAAGAAATTAAAAAGCAAGTGAGTGTGCCTTTGGTGGCTGACATTCACTTTGATTATCGCATCGCGCTTAAAGTAGCTGAATATGGTGTTGACTGCCTTAGGATTAATCCAGGAAACATTGGCAATATGGAGCGCGTTCGCTCTGTTGTCGATTGTGCAAAGGATAAAAATATTCCTATTCGCATAGGTGTAAATGGCGGGTCACTAGAGAAAGATTTACAAGAAAAGTACGGCGAGCCTACACCTGAGGCGCTTGTAGAGTCGGCCATGCGCCATGTTGACATTCTAGATAAGCTCAACTTTGACCAGTTTAAAGTAAGCGTTAAAGCATCTGATGTTTTTCTTGCCGTTGGCGCATATCGATTACTGGCAAAGGAAATTGATCAGCCTCTACATTTAGGTATTACCGAAGCTGGCGGTCAGCGTGCTGGAGCAGTCAAAAGTGCGGTAGGTTTGGGCATGCTTCTAGCAGAGGGTATCGGTGATACGCTGCGCGTTTCACTTGCCGCAGATCCTGTTGAAGAAATCAAAGTAGGTTTTGATATTCTTAAGTCGCTACGTATTCGCTCGCGCGGTATTAACTTTATTGCGTGCCCAAGCTGTTCACGACAAGAGTTTGATGTTATTGGCACAGTAAACGCGCTAGAACAACGTTTAGAAGATATTCTGACACCTATGGACGTGTCTATCATCGGTTGTGTTGTAAATGGGCCTGGCGAAGCTGAAGTGTCGGACTTAGGCTTAACCGGTGCACGCAACATGAGCGGTCTTTATGAAGATGGTAAGCGTGTGAAAGAGCGCCTTCCGAATGATGACCTAGTAGATAAGCTTGAAGCAAAAATCCGCGCCAAAGCCGCTCGTATGAGCGAAGAAAATAAAATTCAGGTTTCTGTTAAAGACTAAGCCGCTTTTTGTTCATTGTTGTTTACTTCCAAAGCCCCTATAATGCGGGGCTTTTCACTATTTAGCAGTATGAGAATTTCACGTGGCTAAGACTATTCAGGCAATTCGAGGCATGAATGACTGCCTACCGGAGATTTCCGGCACATGGCAAAAGGTAGAATCTGTACTCCGTCAGGTTGTGGCGAGCTACGGCTACCAAGAGATACGCACGCCCATTGTTGAAAGCACAGATTTATTTAAGCGTTCTATCGGTGAAGTTACCGATATCGTTGAAAAAGAAATGTACACATTTGAAGACCGCAATGGTGACAGCTTAACGCTTCGCCCAGAAGGTACAGCAAGCTGTGTACGCGCGGGTAATGAGCACGGTCTGTTGTATAACCAACAGCAACGTTTGTGGTACATGGGTCCTATGTTCCGCCATGAACGTCCGCAAAAAGGTCGCTATCGTCAGTTTCACCAGTTTGGTGTTGAAACTTACGGTATGGATGGGCCAGATATCGACCTAGAAGTCATCATGTTGAGTGCGCGCTTTTGGAAAGCATTTGGCATTGAAAAACATATAAAGCTTCAAATAAATACGTTAGGTTCTAACGAAGCGCGCGCCGCGTATCGTGACACGCTAGTAGAGTTCCTGAAAGCGCGCGCTGATAAGCTTGACGAAGACTCGTTACGTCGCCTCGAAACCAACCCACTGCGCGTTCTAGACAGCAAAAATCCAGACGTTCAGGCGGCAATCGAAGACGCGCCAGCGCTTATCGACCATCTTGACGAAGAATCTAAAGTTCATTTTGAAACATTGTGCTCTCGCCTAACGCAAGCGGGTATTGAATTTGAGATAAACCCGCGCTTGGTTCGCGGCCTTGATTACTATAATCGCACGGTGTTCGAATGGGTAACCGACAGCCTTGGCGCACAAGGTACGGTATGTGCGGGTGGTCGTTATGATGGACTTGTTGAACAGCTAGGCGGTAAAGCAACGCCTGCAGTTGGTTTTGCCATGGGCATCGAACGTTTGGTACTGTTGCTCACTACTCTCACTGATGAAGGCAAAGATACTAGCTTTACTGATGTTTATGTCACTGCTATGGGCGACGATGCTCAGCCTTACGCGCTGGAAGTTGCAGAGCACTTGCGTAACACTCTGGTGGATACTCGTGTAATGATGCACTGTGGTGGCGGAAACTTTAAAAAACAGCTTAAACGCGCAGACAAAACAGGCGCTCGCCTGGCGTTGCTTTTGGGCTCTGATGAAATGCAAGCACGTGAGGTAGGTGTTAAACCACTTCGCGATGGACAAGAACAAGTTACAGTAAGCTTCGATACCTTAGCCGATAAGGTACAAGAGATGCTTAGCGCAAAATAATAAGAGGACATCATGGAACGTTTTGAAACCGAAGAACAACAAGTAGAAGCCATAAAGCGTTTTTGGAAAGAGCACGGTACCGCAATTATTGTGGGTGCAGCACTAGGTCTTGGCGGTCTATGGGGCTGGCGTTATTTTTCAGAGACTCAGCTTGCCAGCAAAGAGGCTGCGTCTGTTGCTTATCAGGAAGCCGTTGAATCTCTATCTGCTGAAGGTGGCGAAGCGAAGGTTGATGCGTTTATTGAAGCGAATAAAGACAGTGGCTATGCAAGTATTGCAAGTTTTCTTGCGGCAAAGCAAGCCGTTGAGTCTGGTGATTTAGACGCCGCTGCTTCTCACTTAAACCGTGTTGTAACGTTTGCCGAAAGCGAAGAAATGAAAGCTGTTGCTTCACTTCGTCTATCAAGAGTGCAAATTGAAATGAACCAGCTTGATGCGGCGTTGTCTACGCTAGGCAATGTAACAAACGACGCATTCTCAGCTGAAGTTTCAGAATTGAAAGGTGATGTGTATGCAAAGCAGTCAAAGTTTGACGACGCTCGCCTAGCTTATTCAAGTGCGTTAGAAAAAAATGCCAATAACCCGCTATTACAAATGAAACTGGACAACTTGTCTGTTGCCGCTGGTCAGTAATCGCGAGCCACATAATTGGCATGCATAATAAAGAGGTACGCAATTTGTTTCACAAGACGTGTGGCCGAAAAGGTCGATTTGCTCGCGTAATAGGAATGGCCATGGCTGTTTCTGTAACGCTGTCAGGCTGCTCTACAATTGAAGACTGGTTTACTGACGATGAAAAACTAGAGATTCGTCGATTAAAGCCTATTGATGCTAAATTTCAGCCAACCATTAGCTGGGAGCGTGAAATAGGTAACGGCGTAGACCGCTATTTTTCTCGTTTGCGCCCAGTATATGCCTACAATAAACTGTACGCCGCAGAGCGACATGGTAATGTCGTTGCAATGGAGCCTGAAACAGGTAAAGTTTTGTGGGAAAAGAACTTTGCAACCTTTAGTAACGAAGGTATGTTGAGCCCGGTAACGCGTTTATGGCAAGACGGTGAAACTGCACGTATTGGTGGTATTGCCGTTGCTGACAAGCATGTGTTCATTGGAACAGAAAATGGTTACATTGCTGCACTAGATGCTGAAAGCGGTGAGCTTGTGTGGGAAGCGAGTATTCCTGGCGAGATATTGGCAGCACCAGCAGCTGACGAAGGCATTTTAGTGGTAAACACGGGAGCTGGAAGCCTGTTTGGTTTTAATACCAGAACAGGTGAGCAAGTGTGGCGCCATGAGGGCGACACGCCACCGCTTACACTTCGCGGTATCTCTGGCCCAGTGGCCTCTAATGGTGGTGCCATCATTGGAACACCTACGGGCAAAATTCAAGTAAACCTTATCGATTCTGGTGTGCTCGCTTGGGAAACTGCCATTGCCAAGCCAACGGGCGCGACCGAGTTAGAGCGTATTGTCGATATTGATACAACGCCAGTTTTATTCGGCGGCACCATATACACGGTATCGTTTAATGGCACATTGGCTGCAGTTGAGCTGCGTTCTGGTCGTGTAATTTGGAAGCGTGAATATGCTTCTTTTAGAAACTTGAATATCGACGGTAACCGTATTTTTGTTGTAGATAACAATTCAAACGTGTATGCGTTAGACAGAAGAAACGGTGTTGAGCTATGGTCGCAGAGCTCTCTTAAACAACGTTCTTTAACAGCAGCTACACCAATAGGTGACCACGTTGTTGTAGGCGATAACTGGGGCTTCTTGCATTGGATTGAGCAAGAGACAGGACAAGTTGTTGCTCGCTTAGATGTTGGTGGTGATGATGATGACGACTCCATTTATGTAGCGCCAATTAAGGTTGATGGTCGTATCGTGGCTGTTACTCGAAGCGGCGTCATTGCATCAGTAAGTATGCCTCAGTAGCGATATCTAAGTAGATATACCTAAAGAGCTATACCTAAAGAGCTAGGCGGTAGTTAACACGCTGCGTTATTCAATACATATTTGTTCAATTAAAAAGCGAGCCATAATAAAGGCTCGCTTTTTTGTTTTTGCGGACTACTCCTAAAGAATGTTCACATTCTTCAAACTTAAAATCAAAAACTGAACGTCATTGGTATTAACTATTGAACAAGGTATAATGCACCATTCTTCAAAGCCGCAAGCGTTTTTACCTGCTCTGTAATTGCTTCAATAACTGTTGTATGGGTTGTTAAGTCTTGCGGTTTGTGCTTTTTAGCTTTCATGACCCTTAGGATCTGATAAATGTTACCCGTTGTTGCTTTGGTTGGCCGCCCTAATGTTGGCAAGTCGACCTTGTTTAACCGTCTTACTAATACACGTGATGCGCTTGTTGCTGATTACCCCGGCCTTACGCGTGACCGTAAATATGGCCAAGCGAAATTTGATAGACGCCAGTTTATTGTTGTGGATACGGGCGGTATAACGGGTGATGAAGAAGGCATTGATGCGGAAATGGCGCAACAATCACTCTTGGCTATTGAAGAAGCCGATGTGGTGATGTTTCTTGTTGACGCTCGTGCTGGTTTGTTACCTGCCGACCAGGGTATTGCCGATCACCTTCGTCGTATAAACAAGAAGGTATTTGTTGTTGCCAACAAAGTCGATGGTATCGACGGCGACAGTGAAAGTGCTGAGTTTTACTCTTTAGGCCTTGGTGACATTAAGCAAATAGCCGCCGCGCATGGCCGTGGTGTAGCGCAGCTATTACAAGATGCCTTAGCGCCATTTGAATCTGAATTTCCTGATATGGAGATTGTGGACGAAGAGCCACAGGAAGACGAAGATGCCGAGTCGCAACGACAGCGTCTTCAAGAGTTACCTATTAAGCTTGCTATTGTGGGTAAGCCAAATGTAGGTAAATCTACGCTTACTAACAGAATATTAGGTGAAGAGCGCGTTGTTGTTTATGACATGCCTGGCACCACACGCGACAGCGTATACATTCCTATGGAACGTGACGAGCGTGAGTATATCCTTATAGATACAGCGGGTGTGAGAAAGCGTAAAAAAATTAGCGAAGCGGTAGAGAAGTTCTCGATAGTTAAGACTCTTCAAGCCATCGAAGAAGCAAATGTTGTTCTTCTTGTTATTGATGCACGAGAGGGGATTACGGATCAAGACCTTAGCTTGCTTGGTTTCGTGTTGAACTCGGGGCGTTCTCTTGTGGTTGCCGTGAACAAGTGGGACGGGCTAAATAACGATGTGAAAGACGAAATTAAGCGTGAAATGGACAGACGGCTTGGTTTTATAGACTTTGCTCGAATTCACTTCATTTCAGCATTGCACGGTTCTGGCGTTGGTAACCTGTTTGAGTCAGTACAAGAAGCCTACATGAGCGCGACCAAGCGTATTAATACAGCGCTGCTTACTCAAATTATGGAAATGGCGCAAGATGATCATCAGCCACCTTTGGTACGTGGTCGCCGTGTTAAAATGAAATACGCCCATGCGGGAGGCTATAACCCTCCAGTCATTGTTATCCACGGAAACCAAGTTGACGACTTACCAAGTTCGTACAAACGCTTTTTGATGAATTACTTTAGGAAAGCGTTGGAAATTATGGGCACGCCCATCAAAATCGAATTTCGCGAAGGTAATAATCCATTTGAAGGCAAGAAAAATAACCTTACGCTTGCTCAGCAACGCAAGCGCCGCCGAATGATGTCTTACTACAAAGAGAAGAAGTAGCTTAGCAATAATGTGGCTCTGAGTTTTCTACTCAGGGCCTTGAGATTGCATCCAATCCCATTACTCAATCGTTATTTTAGGAACAACGGAAAAGTTTAGGTCAATTTCCAAGTGTTCGCTTTCAATAAACGTCTTAATCACTAGTATCGTCGGCAGTGCGAGAGCACCGCTTTCGTACTTTTTTGCAGGTGCCATTATTTGTGACCATGGCAGTTACGATGAAGCGCTAATTTTTTTATTAGTAGGAATTGTTATGCCCACTAGCGAATTTATGCTTAGAAAAAAGCTGTTAAAAAAAGACCAAGTTTACAATTGGTTTGACAGATATGAGGAAAACCAAAACAAGGAAATCTATCTTCTTAATCAAGAGGTAGTGAAATGCGAAAAGCTAGAGAGGTCTGAAAAAAGCAGAACACTAAATAAGTTTAAGCACAAGCTGCGCTTCGCGGCACGCCCTTAATTTAACAAGTAACGTAATTTTATAAGTCATTCCCATAATTGAGACGATACATCACTGCGCCTGAAAATTATTACTGTTGTGTGTAATGGTTACCTAGCAACAAGCTTAGTGAGTTGCTATGGCAGTACTGCTCAATTGTACTCGTAGCCCGTCATTGTAGGCTATCTCGCCCATATTTCCGCTTAGACACACAATGGCGTCTTATTTGCACACCTCTCTACAAGAGTGAATTAAACAAGGTCAACCGCGTAGTTAGTCCATTGATGGAATCAATGGTGCTGAAGCGATAATGTTAAGGGATTGAATATGTCTACAAGTGATAATTTGCGCCGAACGAAAGCGCTTAAAAAAGATCAGGTATACAACTGGTTCGAAAAATACGAAACAAAGTCGACAGCAAGTGTTTATGTCATCAATAGAAATGTAGAAAAAAGAACAGTGACTGCAACGAACGCAACAGCGAGAAAACTCAAACGCATCAAGAATAGGTTTAAGGCGGTTGCAAAGTCTAAAGCAGGTTTTGCCTAGCCACCTGACTTGCTGTTTATTAGCAGTTGTCGAATATTTTTCATTAGTATGGATTCATCTGGTACATGAATAGCAGTGATAAGTTCGTTTGCAATTGAATCTGAGAATTGAGCGGGAAAGGTGGTTGCCACTTTAACTATCTTGTCACCCCGTTTAAACACATAGGTTGTTGCGTAAATGGTAGGTGCGGTCTCTGATTCTGCTTTTAGCGATAGTCGCCATCCTTGTATGTCGTTATCGGCAGAGTATGGTGCTGCAGGTGCAGGTTGACTTAATGTCAAAGATTGAGACATCGCAACACGTGAGGCCCTTTCCAAATCGTCGTCGAGCTGTTCGCGCAGTAATTCACTTTCTTTTGCAGACAATGTATCCATGAAAGGATATACCGTCACATCAACTAGTGCGTCTTCAAATTGAGCGTGAGTATACCGCGTTATAGCGCCAGAAAAGGGGTCAGCATAAAGCTGTGTGTCTAATTTGGTAAACTCACCTATGTGCTCAGGAACCAAAAGTTGTGCGTAGTCACTAGCCTGAATTGCCGAAAAGAGGAAAGCGCTTGAAAAGAGTTTCCTATTTACTATCTCGTTAATCCATACATTCACCAGCTCTTCTGCGGTGCGCTGGTGAGTAAGAAGTGTTTCACAGCAAGTGGTAGATATGGTGTTTATTTCTAACCCGCGCCACTGAAGTGTGAATTCGGCAAATTGTTCGCCAGTTAGAGGGTTACCAATATTTGCAATTAGCAGTTCGTAGTCTGTTCCTTGCCCAAAAGGAGCTAACGATTTAAATAGCTCCGATTTCTCTAACGACGATACAAAGTCTTCAATTGACACTGCGTCTTCTTTGCATAAGGTCTGACTGCCTTCGGCTTCACACCGCGCTTTAAGTGTTCCGCTTGGGTAAGTTGAATACACCGCCAATGGGTGATGGACATATGCATTTTCAGAAGCGAATGCATTGCAAAACCAAAGTGTCATCAGCAATGTCAGCACAAAGGCTTGTTTCTTCCTTGTATACAATCTAATTCACCTCAGTTTGCGACATTTTTTCAGTTGCTCTAATTATGATTTATTTTCTTCACAGTGCTAATTATTTCACCGTCAGACACTTTAGTCGTTATCTCTTCACCTTTCTTGACTGCTGACGTGCTAGTTACTGGTAGGTTGTCTAACAAGGTAATAGAATATCCTCTTGCTAGAGTAGATAGTGGGCTGACCGATTGTAAGAGCGCGACCTTCGTACCAAGTTCAGTTTTTTTGCTGCGCATAAGTGTGTTAATTGCACTGGTTAGTCGTATGGTTGCATTTCCCAGCTTATCTTTTGCTGCCCCCAGTTTGGCTTCAGGGTTTTGCTGTGAAAGTCGAGCGCTTAGCTTTTGATGGCGATTTTCAGCACCGCTTAACACACGTTGCATTTGATGCTGCAAGCGCAAGTGAAGTCGATCTAAAGTCTGCCATTGATATTGAATTTTACTTTCCGGGTGAAGTGCGTTTAAACGCTGTTTTTTCAACGCAAGTTGTTGCCTATTGGCCTCAATATAGTGCGTCATCACTCTGGCAAGTCGCTGCCTCTGTTGATTTAATGTCTGCAAAAGCGCACTTGAGTCCCGACTTAGAATTTCAGCGGCAGCAGATGGCGTAGGGGCGCGTAAATCGGCAACAAAATCTGAAATTGTGAAGTCAACTTCGTGACCTACCGCACTTACTACTGGAAGATGACTTATTGCTATTTCTCGGGCCAAACGTTCGTCGTTAAAACACCACAAATCCTCAAGAGAGCCACCACCGCGCGTAAGCAAAATGACATCAACTTCGTTTCGACGGTTTGCAGTGCGCAATGCTTCAATAAGTTGAGGCGATGCTGTGTCTCCCTGAACCATGGAAGGGTATACCACTACCTCTGTTTGCGGGCTGCGACGTTTTAGTACGCTTAATACATCGTGAAGCGCAGCTCCGCTTGAAGATGTGATAACACCAATACGATTCACATGCTCTGGTAGCGGACGCTTGTTTGCTGCATCAAATAGCCCTTCGCTATTCAACTTAAATTTCAATGCTTCAAAAGCTTGTTTAAGCGCACCTTCGCCATCGCTTTCCATGTGCTCAACCACAAGCTGATAATCACCACGAGCTTCATATAAACCCACAGAAGCGCGTACTAATATTTTGTCACCTTCTTTCGGGCGAATACGCACATTGCGATTTGCACCTTTAAACATGGCTGCGCGAACTTGCGCTTTATTATCTTTGAGCGTGAAGTACCAATGCCCTGATGCCGCGGCAACAAAATTGGATATTTCTGCCGACAGCCAGATAAGGCCAATTTCACCTTCTAGCACGGTTCTGGCTAAGCGATTTAGCTTGGTAACTGTTAAAATTTGTCTAGACGTAGATGGCGAATTTGTAAACATAAAAAAAATCACTGGGTTTAATACATTTAGAGTTTACCTGAAAACTAAAAAACACTACAATTGCGCCGCAATTAACCCTCAACTGAATAGGTGTTGTTGCATGCTACGTATCATCCAAGAAGCCCTGACGTTCGACGATGTGTTGCTGGTTCCCGGCCACTCGACCGTCCTCCCCCACACAGCCAACTTACAAACACGTCTAACGCGTGGTGTAACGTTAAATATTCCTATGGTGTCTGCTGCCATGGACACGGTTTCTGAAGCCCGTCTAGCTATCGCGCTAGCGCAAGAGGGTGGTATTGGTTTCATTCACAAAAACATGAAGCCAGAAGAGCAAGCTAAGCACGTACGTGAAGTGAAAAAGTACGAAAGTGGTGTGGTGTCTGATCCTGTAACGGTCTCTAAAGACGCAACTATTGGCGAAGTTATTGCACTTTCAAAGCGCCTTGGTTACTCAGGTTTCCCTGTAACAGATGAAAACAACAACCTTATCGGTATTGTGACAGGTCGTGATCTTCGTTTTGAAAAGCGCTTAAACCTTCCTATTAGTAACGTAATGACCGGTAAGGATGATTTGGTTACTGTTAAAGAAGGCGCAAGCTCTGATGTTGTACTAGACCTTATGCATGAGCACCGCATTGAAAAAATTCTTGTTGTAGATGATGCATTCAAGCTTACAGGTCTTATCACCGTTAAAGACTTCCAGAAAGCGGAAAACAAACCTAATGCATGCAAAGACTCGCTAGGTCGCCTTCGCGTAGGAGCAGCGGTAAGTGTTGGTGCAGGTACTGATGAGCGTATCGCATTACTTATTGAAGCAGGTGTTGATGTGTTGCTTATCGACACATCTCATGGTCACTCACAAGGTGTTATCGACCGTGTTAAGAAAGTGCGTGCTGACTATCCAGATGTACAAATTATTGCGGGTAACGTGGCAACAGGCGACGGAGCAAAAGCGTTGGCAGAAGCTGGCGTTGACGCGGTTAAAGTAGGTATTGGTCCAGGCTCAATTTGTACCACACGTATTGTAACCGGTTGTGGTGTGCCACAAATTACAGCAGTATCTGATGCGGTTGAAGCGCTAAAAGATACTGATATTCCTGTTATTGCAGATGGCGGTATTCGTTTCTCTGGCGATATTGCGAAAGCACTTGCCGCTGGTGCAAGCTGCGTAATGGTAGGCAGCATGCTAGCCGGAACAGAAGAGGCGCCTGGGGAAGTGGAGCTTTTCCAAGGTCGTTACTACAAGTCTTACCGCGGTATGGGCTCACTAGGTGCAATGGATCAAAGCCATGGTTCATCTGACCGTTATTTTCAAGAATCTGATAACGCGGAGAAATTAGTACCTGAAGGTATTGAAGGACGCGTTGCATACAAAGGCCCAATTGCGAACATCATCCATCAACAAATGGGCGGCTTGCGCTCGGCGATGGGCTTGACGGGTTGCGCAACAATTGAAGAGCTTAACAATAAAGCTCAGTTTGTACGTGTAACGGCAGCCGGCATGGGCGAGAGTCACGTGCACGATGTAAGCATAACCAAAGAAGCGCCAAACTACCGTTTAGGTTAAGGCGAGTTACCGCTCAGCGTGGTGATAGTGTTTTATAAAACCACGCTGTAAACCCATCCTTGGGAGCTTGGCCCCGGCATTCATGCCTCGGACAGGTTGTTTACAAACACTTTGCCCTCGCTGTTTAGCGACATGTTGCACAGTGGTTGGAAAGAGAAAAAGGCTTTTTATGAGTTTAAACATACACGCTCAACGCATACTTATTTTGGATTTTGGCTCGCAATACACGCAGTTAATAGCGCGTCGTGTTCGCGAAATTGGCGTTTACTGTGAGCTTTGGGCTTGGGATGTGACCGAAGAGCAAATTCGCGAATTTAATCCTCAAGGCATTATTTTATCAGGTGGTCCAGAATCGGTAACCGAAGCGGGCTCTCCACGTGCTCCTCAATACGTTTTTGAAGCGGGCGTACCCGTCCTTGGTGTGTGCTACGGAATGCAAACTATGGCTGAGCAACTAGGCGGCGCAGTACAAGGTTCTGACAAGCGTGAGTTTGGTTATGCACAAGTTGAAGTTATTAAGCCAAGTCCACTATTAGACAAAATAGAAGATGCCATCAGCGACAATGGCGGTGCGCTTCTAGACGTATGGATGAGCCACGGCGATAAAGTAGCATCTATACCCGATGGGTTTGAAACAATTGCACAAACGCCATCGTGCCCGCACGCGGCAATGTACAACGAAGAAAAACAGTTCTATGGCGTACAATTCCACCCTGAAGTAACTCACACACGTCAAGGCATGCGCTTACTTACCCATTTCATTATGGATATTTGTAAGTGTGAAAAGCTTTGGACTGCTGGTGCTATTATTGACGATGCTATTGAGCGTATTAAAGAGAAAGTGGGTGATGAAGAAGTTATCCTAGGCCTTTCTGGCGGCGTAGATTCATCAGTAACAGCTATGCTTCTTCATCGTGCAATTGGTGACAAGCTTACTTGTGTGTTCGTAGACAACGGTCTATTGCGTTTAAATGAAGCTGACCAAGTAATGGAAATGTTCGGCGATCATTTCGGGCTTAACATTATTCGTGTTGACGCTGAAGACCGATTCTTAGATCGCCTAAAAGGTATTGAAGATCCTGAGCTCAAGCGCAAAGCGATAGGTAACGAGTTTGTTCGCGTATTTGACGAAGAAGCCAGCAAATGTGAGAACGCGAAATGGCTAGCGCAAGGCACTATTTATCCAGATGTAATAGAATCTGCAGGTTCTGCAACGGGTAAAGCGCATGTAATTAAATCGCACCACAACGTGGGCGGTCTGCCAGAAGACATGGAACTTGGTCTTGTTGAGCCTCTTCGCGAACTATTTAAAGATGAAGTACGCAAGATTGGTCTTGAGCTAGGTTTGCCTTACGACATGCTATATCGCCATCCATTCCCTGGGCCAGGTCTTGGTGTACGTGTATTAGGTGAGATTAAGAAAGAGTATTGCGATTTACTTCGCCGTGCTGATGCTATTTTCATTGAAGAGCTGTATGCCGCAGATCTTTACCAAAAAGTAAGCCAAGCATTCACCGTATTCCTGCCAGTTCGCTCTGTAGGTGTTATGGGTGATGCGCGCAAATACGACTGGGTAGTTAGCTTGCGAGCAGTTGAAACCATCGACTTTATGACGGCGCATTGGGCGCACTTGCCTTACGATTTCTTAGGCAAGGTGTCGAACCGTATTATCAATGAAATAGACGGCATTAGCCGCGTGGTTTACGATATTTCTGGTAAGCCACCGGCAACGATTGAGTGGGAGTAATACTCACGTTTCATTAGCTCATAAAAAGGAAGCAATAGTGCTTCCTTTTTTAATTGACTAATTTACTTTGATTAAAAAAATTTAATATATTAGGCGATAGTCATTAATCTCAGCAATGACGAATGCTAAAGAACCCATTTAGCCTGGTTATATTGTTAAACCCCTCTCACTATTAACAATTTACTTGTTTGTAAATTTGCGCGATTTCTGAACTCTACTATTCTTCTGTTAAGAGTATTTAATAGTTAAACTTAAGAAGAATTGACAGGATGTTTCGAAACCAAAACATGGCAAGTTGGCAGTTTAAACTATACCTTGTTGGCGCGGTGCCAATATTGGTATGCCTTTCCATTGTGGGTTTAGCATCAAACACACTCCTTTCTCAAAGCGAATCACTACAGCAAGCTATTGACGAACTGAAAAGCCGTCAGGATATGTCACTGTCTTTTATGGTCGCCAATTTAGCGCTTAATGCGGAAGTAAAATCTTTAATAGCTGCATCCACTCCTGGTGACATACGCGCCAGTGCTATTGCAACTATCAAAGCTACCTCTACAGTAGAAGAAGAGTTAACAAATCTAAAAGAGGCGCTTGGCAATGATAGTAGTTTGCAGCGTATGCGAGCGCTATTTGACGAAATAAAACCTCGTCAAATGCAGGTTATCGGAAAGGCGAAGCGCAATGCAGATGCAGAAGCAATGAACACTGCAAACGAAATGAAGCCACTTATCTCTGAGCTTGAAAAAATAAGTTTGTCGCTAGTAAAAAGAGAGTCTGAAAAACTGACTGAGCTAAAAAATGCAAATGCATCCCAGAATACAAAACTTATGTACTCTCTTGTTACTTTTTCATTGATAGGCGCTTTGGCATCACTTGGAATTGCACTTTACTTCGGCAAAACATTGAAGGATAGGCTTCATTATGTGCGTACAGTGCTGGCTAAATTCAGTGAGGGGGATTTAACTAGTCGCGTTGAAAAGCGCAGTAAATGTGAAATTGGTGAGGTGAATGACTCGATTGCCGTAACATTATCTAAAATTGAAAAGACCGTACAACAAATATCAAAGCGAGCCAAAGGGCTAAATAGTGACGCCGAAGTAGTGAAACAGGCAACTGAAAATTCTATCGCAAGGGTAACAGCGCTCACATCAACTTACCAACGGATAGATGAAAGTGCACAAACCAATATATCGTTGAGTGAGAAAACAGCGGATGAATTACACACAGTAAAAACCATGAGTGCTGATGCGAGTAAAAAGGCTCTCGAAGCCCTTCAGCAAGCCCAAGTGACAAAAAGCAATATCGCCGAAGTGATTACATCTATCAACGTATCAAATCAATGCGCAGAGCAAATGGGGCTTGCAGTACAAAATATTACATCAATTTCTGAAAATATTGCGGCTATTTCTGAGCAAACTAATTTACTTGCGCTCAATGCTGCTATCGAAGCTGCGCGAGCGGGCGAAAGTGGCAGAGGTTTCGCTGTTGTAGCGGATGAAGTAAGAAGCCTTGCATCACGCTCTAACGACTCGGTTGACGAAATTGCAGCATTGGCGCAGCAACTTACCTCGAGCGTGTCAGAAATGGTGTCTCAAATGAATGAGACCAGTACAAAAGTTTCCGAGCAAGAGCAGGAATTTGAGTCGACGCTTGAGAATATTTTGAATGCTGAATCGCTTATTCGAAGCAGCGAAGGGCGCATTGAAGAAGCATCAAACATAGGCGATCAACAACTCAACGAGACGCGCGCCATCATTGAAGCGATGGAAAAGCTCAAGGAAGTCATAGATTCCACTACACTGTCTGTAGCCGATATGGAAGGCCTTTCAGATAGTTTGGCACAATCGTCAAGCAGGCTGCAGTCGCTTGTTTCTTATTTCAAGATAACGGGAGATGCAACGTGAAAACCCTTTTGTGTGCATTATGCGTGTTGATATCCACCAACCTTCTAGCCGAAGAATACGTTTTTGAAGCAGGTCATCCATCACTTAAAGAATGGTTACTTCCTGCCGAAGTTCCGACACCGGATGATAATCCGTTAACCAAAGAAAAAATTGAGTTGGGAAAAATGCTCTTTTTCGACCCTCGTTTGAGCGGTGATGGGAACATGTCGTGTGGCACATGCCATTCTCCGTTATTTGGATGGTCCGATGGGCAAGCAACGGCTAGAGGCCATAAAAGCATGGTGCTTGGACGTGCATCACCTGTCATTACCAATACCGCATATAACGACATTCAAATGTGGGACGGACGCGAGCAAACCCTTGAAGATCAGTCCATAGGACCAATGCGCAACTCTGCCGAAATGAATATGGATATACCCAAGCTTGTGCAGTTCTTGAAAAGCTCTGACTATCAACAACATTTCAAAAACGCATTTGGCAGTGATGAAATTGGTGTGGAGCAAATAGCGAAAGCCCTTGCCTCGTTTGAGCGCACGGTAGTTAGCAGGAATTCGCCATTTGATGCATGGGTAAGGGGCGACAAGAATGCGCTAACCGAACAACAAATACGCGGGTTTAAGGTGTTTGTTGATCCTAAGAAAGGAAATTGCGCGGTGTGCCACAGTGCGCCTAATTTCACAGATAATGGTTTTCATAACTTAGGTTTAGCGTCTTATGGAAACGAAAATCCAGACTTAGGAAGGTATACACAGCGGCCGCTAAAGCTTATGAAGGGCGCATTTAAAACACCAACAATTCGCGATATAACTCTTTCTGCCCCTTATTTTCATGATGGAAGCGCCAATACGCTTGATGAAGTTGTAGAGCACTACGCAAAAGGCGGGGTCGTTAAAGACAATCTATCGCCAAACATGAAAGCACTGAACCTGACAGAGCAAGAAAAGTTAGATCTTGTTGCATTTATGGAGTCGTTAACTACACCACGAAAAGAATTTGTTTTACCAATTCTTCCACTATAAGGCGGTATTTATGAAACTGATATTCTCTTTAATGTTGTTTTTTACAAGCACTACGCTATTTGCAAACGAACCGGTTGTTGTTGGACAAAAGGACAAGGCTTTTACCGTTAAAGAAGTCGAAATTTCGGTTGGTGATACAGTTCGCTTCTTAAATGAAGATGACTTTTTTCACAACGTCTTTTCGCTTTCTGATGCGGCCTTGTTTGACTTAGGTTCGTTCCCGAAAGGAGAGCACCGTGACATTCAATTCGATGCCGCAGGTGAAGTTGAGGTTGAGTGTGCGATTCATCCGTCCATGAAAATGGTCATACATGTGAAAGAATAAAAAAGGACTATGCTCATGAACGCCAGCTCTCTCAAGCATGCTGTTGTTGTATTGCTCATATTATTCCTATGTTTGTTAAGTACGGTGCGTGCCGAGGATACAACCCCATCAACTCAGATTGGTGCAAAGGTTTATCAACAGCGCTGCGTTTTGTGTCATGGCTCACAAGCAATGGGGGAAGGTATACTGCCGATGAAGCTAAAGGGATACCCCAATACCAATTTGCTTCAACGTATTAGACAGCGCAATGAGCAAGAAATACAGAATATCGTCACACACGGTGCGTCCCTTGATAGCATTTCTGACTATATGCCTCCAATGGGCGCAGAACTTTCGTGGACAGAGTTAGAGAGCGTAGTCGACTTTCTTATGCTGTTAAAAGAAGACACAGATAAAGGCTTGAGTTTGTTAGCTTCTGTTAACGCATCGCCGTCTGAACAGTCTATATTTGCCGGGCGTGATATTTATGAAACACGTTGTGTGCTTTGCCATGGCGCTTCAGGCCAGGGTGATGGGCGAATGAGCAAAATTATAAAATCACCACCACCTTTTAATTTAACATTATCGCGCCTGCCGAAAGCGTATTTAATTGATATCGTAACGAAAGGCGGTGAGGGGATGAAACGCTCTGGTCAGATGCCTCCTTGGGGCGACCAACTTACTCAAGAAGAGATTGGCCATGTTGTAGATTATATCGTGACGCTGAGAAAGTAATGAAACGGTTTACGCGTTTTCCTGTAACCGATGAGGCGATATACAAATCTCGCCGCCTGTTAATAAAGCAAGCTATCGCATGTGGTCTTGTTGCAGGTGGACTAGTTTCGCCTGCTAGAGGTGCTTCTGAAATTTCTGTTACGTCCGAGAAGCGGGCAACTACCTACTGTAACTATTACGAATTTTCCAGCAATAAACAGATGATTCATCATTTAGCGAAAGCGTTTTCGGTGTCACCTTGGACGTTAACCATAGATGGCGAAGTAAAAAAGCCAATTCAAGTGGAACTCTCTATTTTGCCTGATGATGTGTCGCGTACTTATCCCATGCGATGCGTTGAGGGGTGGACAGCAGTTATTCCTTGGCAAGGCGTAATGCTTCGAGATGTATTGTCGATGGTAGAACCTAATGAAAATGCAAAATACGTTAAGTTTTACAGCGTTTTTCGACCAGATGAGATGCCAATGCAGCGAACGGGTAATTTTCCGTGGCCTTATGTTGAGGGATTAAGACTCGATGAAGCAATGCATCCGCTCACAATGCTCGCCACAAAAATGTACGATAAACCACTCACCAAGCAAAACGGTGCCCCCATTCGTCTTGTTGTGCCGTGGAAATATGGTTACAAAAGCATTAAAGCCATTACCCGAATTGAGCTGACACAAAATCAGCCAGTGGGGTCGTGGCAACAAGCAGTACCGTCAGAGTATGACTTTCTTGGCAACGTAAACCCTAATCAACCACATCCAAGGTGGAGTCAGCGTAGAGAGTTACTGCTAGGTGAAAAGAGAAAAAGAAAAACACTCATGTACAATGGCTTTGAAAGCGATGTCGCGGCCCTATACGCCTGATAATGAAGCTAAACGTGTTTGGTACAACGCTGCACCGCATGTCAGTGCAATTCGAATTATTATTTACCTTTCGGCTTTTTTTCTAACGCTATACCTCATCTATTGTTTTTATGCCGATTTACCAAACACCTACCAAACGATGATGTCGCTCTCCGGTCAATATTCGTTAATATATTTTTTTATTGTGCTGGCAATAACGCCTTTAAGGCGCTGGTGCGTCATTTTATGTCAATATTTAAAGGCGCATTTCGGAAAGCGATTAAGTGACTGGAATTGGCTTATAAAATTGCGTCGAAGTTTAGGTGTTGTTAGTACTCACTTCGCATTGATACACATGCTTATTTACCTGTGGCTCGAATTGGATTGGTTTTTCGGTGAAATAGTTTGGGATGCGCAGCAAAGGCCTGTTGTTGCAATTGGATGGTTAAGCTTCCTAGTGCTTACGCTTTTGGCGTTAACAAGTCCTGATATCGTTCAGAAAAAGCTGAAAAAAAATTGGCGCGTACTACACCGAAGTATCTATCCGCTAACGTTACTTATTCTATTGCACTATGCGTTAGAGGAAAAAAGAGGAGAAAGCGCCGTAGTGTATTGGGTTGTGCTATCGCTGGTTTTACTGTTGCACCGGGTTTGGTTTAACTGGCGTAAGGTACGTGCCAACGTTTATGACGATGGAATGGTTGCCAAGCGATAGTATTCGTATGAATTTACATATATTGGTATTTAATTTTATACCTTACGTGTAACAGGGCTGTCACAAAAAGATCATCTAATGGTGATACATCGTTGGATATTTTTTGCCTAAGGTCTTTTTTGTGTTCAATTACACTAGCATCAGCCGCTTGGTCATGACCCCTGTTCTTGCCAGCCTTTTTTTACTTGTTTTGCTTAACAGCGCATCAATTTTTAAATCGTTTTCTGTGCTCAATTCTTTTGATGAGCTTGAAAATACGTTAGTTCAATCTGAGCGCGATGTGAACATGGTGCTAAGCACGTTTAAAACACAGGTGCAGGAATGGAAAAACGTACTTATACGTGGCCACAAAAAAGATGATCTAGATAAGTACTGGGGGCGATTTAAGCAGAGAGAAGCTGAGATAAAAAGCCAATTCAACGCTATGTTAAGCAATGATGTCATAAGCGATAAGGCAAAGTCAGAAATTAGGCAGTTTCTTAAAGCACATTCTGTGATGGCGACGAAATATCGAGAGGGCTACGAGGCATTCGTTGCGTCGAACTTCGACCCTAAAGTAGGCGATGGCTATGTGAGAGGCATAGATCGTGAGCCTGCAAAGCTGCTTGCGAGCGTTGCAGATGATATTGCCAAGCAAAGCGAAGATGCAATAGCGGATTTGAAAGCGAATACTCGCTTTATGCTTTGGGTTATTTTGCTTGCTGCTATTGCCTTGTCAGTGGCATCAGTTGTTTACGTTGTCTCTCGCCTTCGAACTCAGGTTATAAAGCCAACCAAGCAAATAGCTTCATGCATTTCCAACTTAGCCAACAGCAATTACGACTACGCGTTAACGTACACAAGTAAACACGAGCTGGGCGTGTTGGCAAATTCAGCACGTGCGCTTCAGAGTAAACTGAAAGAGTCGGTGGAACAGCTGCGTGAGGCAGAAACTGAAATGGAGCGTGCTTTTGGTACGCTTGGCAACGTAAGTAAATCCATTATGGACGGCGCTGTAGAGCAGCGGGACGCCTCTCGTTCGCTAGACAGCAGTACAGATAAACTTCGCGAGATAGTACAAAGCTTAGTCGCTATTACTGACCAAGTGGCTGTTGCTACTAATAATTCAGAGATGAATGTTGCCAGCTGCTATACCACGTTTGAGAAAGCCAATTTGGGCTTTAAGCAGCTTGCCAAAACGGTAACAGAGTCGAGTAATATTGTGGCTGAGCTACAAAGTAGAAGTACCAATATACTAAAAGTGGTGAACGTAATTAACGAAATTGCAGATCAAACCAACCTACTAGCGCTTAATGCAGCCATTGAAGCTGCTCGTGCTGGTGAGCATGGCCGTGGTTTTGCCGTTGTTGCAGATGAAGTACGAGCACTCGCTGCCAAAACGCAGCAATCTACCAAAGAGATTAACGATATTCTTAGTAGTTTTGAGGCTGAGGCAAAAGGAGCTGTTAATGCTATGGCGTCGGGTAAACAGCTTTCAGACAATAATGCAGAAGAGGCTGCTACAGCACTTGAAACACTCAACAATGTTGTTAGCGACATTAAAGAAACAGCGAGTGTTGTAGTGGCGCTCAATGACGCAGCAGACGAACAGGAAGCTGTGCTTCATCAGGTAGAAGCAATCATCAATAATGTTGTGACGTCATCTGAACGTTATCATGAACTTTCTCAAAAAGACGACATGTCACGTTCAATGAAAAGTATGTCACTTAACGTTGAAAAAGTGGTGAATAGTTTGACCCGCTAGCGTCGCTTTGACAGTATAAGAAAGGGGGAGCAGGTGACTCCCTTTTTTATGCGCTTGAGGTACACAGTGTTTCATGATCCCACTCGTTTTCCATCCTATTTATAGCCAGCTCGATTTACCCGAGCGTCATCGATTCCCAATAGAAAAATATGTTGGTATTCGCGATGCATTAATTGCGAGAGGTATAGAAACATCTCGCTTTATCACGCCAGAGCCCATAAGCGATAGTGAGCTTGTTCGCTATTACTCAAGTGACTATGTTGGTGCATTAACAACCGGCACTCTTGACCCCAAGGCAATGCGACGTATTGGGTTTCCATGGTCACAGCAGCTTATCGAGAGAACCCGAACAGCGGTAGCTGGAACGCGACTAACTGCACAACTTGCGCTTGAAGCCGGTAAAGCGCTCAATCTCACCGGTGGTTATCATCATGCGTTCTCCGATTTTGGTTCGGGCTTTTGCTTATTTAACGACTTGTACATCGCTGCTAAAACCATGCAGCAAGACAAGAACATCGACAATGTGCTCATTGTTGATTTAGATGTTCACCAAGGCGATGGCACGGCAAAACTTGCTGAAAATGATAGCGACATCTTTACGCTTTCTATCCACGGTGAAAAAAACTTTCCTTACAGAAAACAGCAATCAGATATTGATATTGGGTTGGCAAAAGGTACGGGGGATGATGAATATCTCACGGTACTTGAACAGGCATTAACGATTGCGTTACGACAGTTCCAACCTGACGCCATTATTTATGATGCTGGCGTAGATGTGCACATTAATGATGACTTAGGGCATTTACACATTACCACAGCGGGGGTTTATCAACGAGACTGCTTGGTCTTTGACATGGCTGAGCGACTAGGCGTGCCAATTGCAGCAGTGATTGGGGGAGGGTATCAGCGCGATATCGATGCCCTTGTTGATGTGCATCTGCAGCTGTATCGCGCGGCGGGTGTGATAGCTTAATCGCCTAGAACGTTTATGCAGGTGCGCATAGTTTGCTGCACCTGTTAGTTCGGCTTTTATAAAAACTGTAGCTGGAAACCAATACCAATTCGTTCTTGCGAGCGGTTATAGTCAATTAATGAGTCGCCATAGCCGTTGAAATACTGAATTAATAAATCGTATCTATCTGAAATAGGGTAGGTTAGGTCAAGCTGGATACTGCCGCGGTTATCGCTAAAATCAAGGTTATTACGCAGCAGTGCCATCATTTTAAATGCGCCTATTTTTCTTCCGTATCCAAATTCCATTCTTCCATAGAAATCTTGGATGTCTGGATTGTCATCGCCGGTTGGATCGGTTGGGTCTTCTTTCTCGTCTTCTGGTATGCGATACCAGGTTTTTAGATAGTAAATATCGTCGTTGTCGCTAAATACAATGGATGCGAAAATTCTATTCCAGCTGCGTGAGCGAATACCGC
Source organism: Alteromonas sp. MTD1 (assembly GCF_042848195.1). Lineage (NCBI taxonomy): Bacteria > Pseudomonadati > Pseudomonadota > Gammaproteobacteria > Alteromonadales > Alteromonadaceae > Alteromonas > Alteromonas sp. MTD1. Next base: position 107,406 of record NZ_BTGG01000007.1, on the reverse strand, counting down.
TTTGTCCGTTCGACATATGGTTAAAGCCAACTTGAAAAGTATTGAATTTATAGCCAAGTACAGAATAGTCTGCGGTTTCTTGCCAGAAAACTTCGGGCTCGTAGTTTGTTTCTCTAAACGGTTTTGATACTTCACTATTGTACAACTGCCAAAACGAAGTCAGCGTAAAACCGAAGTACAGCCCATCAAAGCCCGTCTCCTCTAAATAAAGCGGTAGCTTAGCGCTAACTTGAAACTTTGCTTCATTGTTGTCTACGTTATCATCGGTAAGGTCTTCGTTGCCTAACGCGTTGGGCGACGATACGTAAGTGTAGGGCAGAAGGTAATTTTGCCGGTGCTGTGTAATTGCAAAAACATTATCCAGGGCTTCTTTATCGCCCTCTAGCCTGGCATCCAGGGCGCTTTCTGTTGTGGTATCTCGCTTTATGATATCGATAATTTCGATACCCGACTTTTCACTAGCGGTATCTTGCTCTTCTGCAGTGTTTTCTTGCTTGGGCGCCGAAAGGTTTTTCTCGTCGTAATCAGCTGGGCGCGTTTGTGCATGTGCAATACAGCAGAATACGAGTGTAGTAATAACGAATAAAGGCTTTAACACTGACACCTTTTTTATCTCCATGATAAGGATTGTTTTCGTGCTTAAATGAAGTCCAGTGTTTGGCCTTCGCGAGATGCAAATACTTGTAAAGTAGACTCTGCAATGGTGACATAACTATTACAGTGGGTAACTACATCATCTATATCGTCGTCGGTACGTTCTGGATCATGACTATATAACGCTAATTTTTTAGCATTACAGGCCATTGCTAATTTCACCGCTTCTTCAGCAACGCTATGACCCCAACCGGTTTTTGCCGGCATATCTGATAACATGTACTGCGCATCGTGGATAAGCACATCAGCATCGCTGGCAAATTTTACAAAATCCAGAAAATCAGTTTCTTTTTTATAAGGGGGGTAAAGCTCATTATCAGTGATGTAGGCTACTTTCACGCCATCGGCTTCAATGCAATAAGCGCTGCCTTTCCCCGGGTGGTTCATTGGTAACCGGTGAATTATCGCGCTGCCGATCTCAAATCTGTTTTGCTCGTCATTCAGCTCAATTATTTGAATGTTGGCTTTTAATGCTTCACGAGGCACAGGGAATAGTGAACCTTCCATCTGCTTAAGAATTTGATCAGGCTCTTTTAGCGTGGTTAGACCAGGGTAGATATTAATATCGCGATTTTCTTGGTAAATAGGCACAAAGAAGGGAAAGCCTTGAATGTGGTCCCAGTGGTTATGGCTTAACAGCAGGTAGATGGGGGTTTGCTTTCTTGCAAGTTGTTCGCCGAGTTTGCGAATACCTGTACCTGAGTCGAGGATGATATCAGTACCATCCTCTAGCTCAATATGAACGCATGCGGTGTTACCACCATAACGTATAAAATCTTCTCCCGGAGTGGGGATAGACCCTCTAACGCCATAAAATGTTAACCGCATACGCCCTTTTCCTTACCTTTGCAGGGCAAGTTCAGATGTTAGAGTGCGGCTACGAAGTCTTTCGCGGCACTAATGTCTAATAACTGCTTCTCGCCAGTACGTCTGTTCTTATATTCAACTTGTTGATTATCCAAGTTTCTTTCACCAATGACAATACTGTGAGGAATACCGATTAGCTCCATGTCATTGAACATCACACCAGGGCGCTCTTTACGGTCGTCAAACAGTACTTCAACACCTAAGTCTAGAAGATCTTGGTAAAGCTTCTCAGCCACTTCTTTAATGCGATGTGACTTGTGCATATTCATAGGTATTACAGCAATTTTAAACGGCGCAATAGGATCTGGCCACTTTATGCCGAACTTATCGTGATTCTGTTCAATTGCAGCAGCAACAATGCGCGACACACCGATACCATAGCAGCCCATGGTAAGTGTTTGGTGTTTACCTGTTTCGCTTAGTACACCGCAGTTCATTGCTTCAGAGTATTTGCTGCCAAGCTGGAATATATGGCCAACTTCAATGCCGCGTTTAATATCTAGCGTACCGTTACCGTCTGGAGATGCATCACCAGCTACTACGTTTCTGATATCTACCGCTGTAACATCGTCTGCCCAGTTGACGTTGGTGTTTAGTTTACCACCCACGCCTGAACCAGTTGTGAAGTCGGCCAGTGCAGCAGCGCTAGCGTCCACAAACGTAGGGATTGAAAGGTTTGAAGCATCTGCAAAATATGGCACTACGCCAAGCACTTCTTTGGCTTTATCGAACGACGCTTCAACTAACGGCGCCGCAACGCCTTCAATTTTTTCGGCTTTAACGTCGTTTAGTTCGTGGTCAGCGCGAAGCACTAGTGCAACCCAATTGTCTGCTTGAACTTCCTCGCCTTTATCATCAGCCGCATTTGCGGCTTTAACCACAACAACTTTCACAGCATTGGTTACATCTGCGTCAATGCTCTTAAGGATCTTCTCGAAGTCTTTACCTTTTGCATCCTTCGTTTCTACAGCTGCACCTGACGCCTGTGCTTTTTGTGGCGCAACAGCGGCAGCCATTTCAACGTTAGCGGCATAATCACTGCCTGTAGAGAAGGCAATGGCATCCTCACCAGAGTCGGCCAATACGTGGAACTCATGTGAATGGTTACCACCAATAGAGCCTGAGTCAGCAATAACGGCTCTAAAGTCTAAGCCCATACGAGAGAAAATGTTGCAGTATGCGTCATACATTTTCTGATATGTCTCTTCCAAACAGCTGTCTTCAAGGTGAAAGCTGTACGCATCTTTCATAGTGAACTCACGACCGCGCATAATACCGAAGCGAGGACGTACTTCATCACGAAACTTGGTTTGAACTTGATATAAGTTCAACGGAAGCTGCTTGTAGCTGCTTATTTCGTTGCGCACTAATGCCGTAATAACTTCTTCATGCGTTGGACCCAATACAAAGTCGCGCTGGTGGCGATCTTTTATGCGCAGTAGTTCTGGGCCATACTCTTCCCAGCGGCCAGACTCCTCCCACAAATCAGCAGGCTGAACCACAGGCATAAGCACTTCGATTGCGCCTGCTTTGTTCATTTCCTCACGAACAATATTGGCAACTTTGTTTAGCACTCGAAGGCCAGACGGTAACCATGTGTATAGGCCTGAGGCTAGCTTTCGAATCATACCAGCACGCAGCATAAGCTGGTGGCTAATAACTTCTGCATCTGCAGGTGTTTCTTTCTGCGTGGCAAGCAAATATTGACTAGTGCGCATGTAAAGCAGGTTTCCTGTAAAAATTTTTCTTTGATGTGGCGTATTCTAATTAACTGCGAACGATTTCGCTACAAACGTGTAACTTTATAGTGGATTTATCTCTGTAACGACTACATTGCCGCTCTTTACTTGAAAGCCCACGTCAACATCGTAAAGCGATACTTTGTAGGTTTTAATATCGTCATTAAGGTGCTGTTTATACGCTGGGCGCGGGTCTTGTGATAAAACATGAGTAACAAGAGCCGTAAATCCAGGATGGTGTTGTTCAACGTTAGTGACTTTCACTGAAATAGTGTCGTGAAAGACTACTTCGCGGTTGGGAATGGGGTTGTAGTCGTTAAGCTTGTCAGTTGCATGTGAAATGCTATCGGCGTAAGCAATGTAAGGTTTAATATCGACAAGAGGCGTGCCATCAACAATATCAACCCCTTCAACGATGAGACAAGTTTTTCCATTATGCTTTTTAAGCCCTTTATTCTTTACCACCGACATGCCAATGCCGTTAGGGCGGTGAGTACTTCTGGTTGCCAAAACGCCCATTGTTGCGTTCCCACCCAGCCGAGGCGCTTTTACGGTGCTTTTCCAGCCTTTATCAATATTCTGGTGGAAAATGAATAACACCCAAAGGTGGCTGTACCCTTCAATGCCTTTCAACATGTTTTCATCATCAAACCCTTCGTTGAAGGTAATGATACCCTGAGCATTGGCAAGTCCAGGTTGTCTTGGAATGGCAAATTTTTGCTTAAAAGGTGTTGCAATGCTGGCAATAGGCAATAATGGATAACTTGATGACATATTGTTTATCGTTTTCGTTGTATGCGTATCAATTCGGGGCATTATTTTGTGGACGCACAATGTAAAAGTTTAAAGTTTGCACTCAAATGTCATAAAAATCACATAAACGGCGCCTATTATACTAAACATAAATGAATAGTTGGTCCCCCTGGATCTTCACCTCTCAGAGCCCAGACGTTAGTTTATTTCGCTTTTGGGCTTTTCTTTTTTCATCTCCAACAACTTCGCTTCAAAATAGGGACAACCAAGGGCCTCAGCACGCTCTATATTTTGCTGAAATATTTTTTCGGCATCATCTTCGTTTTTCATATATCGAGAAATGTCGTCTTCTCGTATTAAATGAAAGATGGGGTAGGGCGACCTGTTGGTATAATTATCGGCGTCGGCATCTGAATTGCCATCGAATACATAGTGCGGATGAAAGCTGGCAAGCTGGTAAATACCCGCATAGCCCCATTCTTGAAGCATGCGTTCGGCAATGGCAAGTACGTCTAGGTACTCTTCGAAATTAACTAGGGCTGGTGAGCCCAGAATAAGCAGCGTTGTGGCTACTTCTTCAGAATCGCTAAGCAGCTTCGCTTCATTAAAAAGCGTTTCAACTATGTCGCCAGCTTCGCCATATTCAACAGTACACCTAATTTTGTTAGGCGTACGAACATGACGAGCGAATGGGCAGAAATTGTGTGTTATCACAATATCGTCCACCCATTGCATAGTGGCCTCAATAAGATGAGTGGTTTGCACGCTAGTCACTTTGATATGTTACGAGTGAAACTTAACGTAAGCTTCTAATGTGTTCTCAATAAGGCTTGCTACTGTCATGGGCCCTACGCCGCCTGGTACGGGTGTAATCCAACCTGCACGCTCCTGCGCTTTTTCAAAATCTACGTCACCAACAAGCGAGCCGTCATTTAAGCGATTAATACCTACATCTATCACAATTGCACCAGGCTTAACCCAGTCACCGGGAATGAAATTGGGCTTGCCAACGGCGACTACTAATAAGTCAGCTCGCTGAACATGACTCTTTAAGTCTTGAGTAAACTTGTGACACGTAGTAACGGTGCATCCTGCTAGTAAAAGTTCAAGGCTCATTGGACGACCAACAATATTCGACGCGCCAACAATCACTGCATCTAGCCCTTTAACCGGACGTTTGGTAGATTCAATCATCGTCATAATGCCCTTGGGCGTACACGGGCGAAGCGCCGGAATACGTTGCGCTAAACGTCCAATGTTATAAGGGTGAAAACCGTCTACGTCTTTATGAGGATGAATACGTTCAAGCACTTTTTCAGCGTTAAGACCTGCCGGAAGAGGTAACTGAACTAAAATGCCGTCTATCTCTTTGTCGTTATTTAGCTCATCAACTAATGACAATAAAGTGTCTTCTGAGGTATCTGCAGGTAGGTCAAAAGAGCGTGATACAAAACCTACCTCTTCACACGCTTTTCGTTTATTAGAAACATAAACCTGCGACGCGGCGTCACTTCCTACTAATACAACCGCTAAACCCGGCTGGCGTTTCTTGGCTTGAATGAGAGTGTCTACATAAGAAGTAACGTGTTGGCGAACTTGTTTGGCAATTAATTTGCCATCGATTAAATGAGCAGTCATAAGCGTGTGCAGTCTTAGTTATATAAAGGTGAACAACAAGTGCCCTATATTGTTTCACAAAACAAGGTTGCGGAACTAGTCTTTTGAATAGTGATAAACAACATAAGTAAATCAAACCTGCACAAAAACGCGCACTGTGAATTGAAATCTTTGGTGAAATAGAAAGTGAAAAGCGTATTGGCTGATAAAAAAAAATAAAAAATAGTAGCAGTTCAATCTACAACATCTTCACCATGTAACTCATGTTACTAATACCGTGTGTGTTTAGGGTGAGATATAACGGAGTAATAAGGAGTTTTTTGGTTGAAATACGCGCGAATTGTACAAAAAAACTCGATAATGCACGCTTTGTGAGCGGTTGATAAATTTATTTAAAAAAGTGTTTGACGAGGTGGGGTCATGTCAGTAATATTCGCACCCCGTAACGGCACAGAGACAAAACGTCTCAGAAAGCAGTTACATCAGTCGGTGAGTGGCGCAGCTTGGTAGCGCACTTGTTTTGGGTACAAGGGGTCGCAGGTTCAAATCCTGTCTCACCGACCACTTTTTGCAGCGAAGATTCGCCGAGCGCCCGTAGCTCAGCTGGATAGAGCAACGGCCTTCTAAGCCGTGGGTCGCAGGTTCGAATCCTGCCGGGCGCGCCATGCGGGTCAGGTAGGTCCTGACTAGGATGGCCGAATTTTCAAGTTTACATGTTTTACAATTCACATGTAGACTATGCAAGCACCTCTATGGTGGGCGTAGCTCAGTTGGTAGAGCCCCGGATTGTGATTCCGGTTGTCGTGGGTTCAAGTCCCATCGTCCACCCCACTTTTTGCGGAAGTGGTGGAATTGGTAGACACGCTGGATTTAGGTTCCAGTGCTTCACGGCGTGAGAGTTCAAGTCTCTCCTTCCGCACCATATTTTCAAGCTTTATCAAAAGCTTTTCTAAAAAGATATCTTTGTCGGTGAGTGGCGCAGCTTGGTAGCGCACTTGTTTTGGGTACAAGGGGTCGCAGGTTCAAATCCTGTCTCACCGACCACTTATCTTCTGCGTGATACATTCTCTAAACCTACATCAACACTATTTTCTAATCTGTTGCGATGCTTTTTTATACGTTTGTGCTGTTAATGCTCAAATGGATGTTACAAACTTGTGTTTCCCTCTCGACTCTTGTGGTGTGCGGCTGTATACTACCGCGTCTTTTTTTAACCAGTACGTTTGCTTCAGGTTAGTTTTTTGACGCATTTTGTGTCCTAACCATGATGATATTAACGTCAGATAACGACCTCTTCCCCGCAAGTGATATGCAACATTGCATGACGGGAGAGGGGATTGAGAACAAAACGCCTGCAAAGGCGTATAGTTGAGGTAACATAATGCAAGTTTCAGTCGAGACGACCCAGGGTTTAGAACGCCGTCTTACTATCACCGTTCCATCAGACACGGTTGATTCAGCAGTTAAGTCACGCCTACAGCAGTTGGCAAAAACACAGCGCATTAACGGCTTCCGCCCAGGTAAAGTTCCTGTAAGCGTAATCAAGAAGCGTTTCGGCCAGGCAGTTCGCCAAGAAGTTGCTGGTGACGTAATGCAGCAAAACTTCTACCAAGCAGTTATTCAAGAGAAAATTCAACCTGCTGGTATGCCAAAGTTTGAACTGACTAAAGACGAAGACGGTCAGGACCTAGAATTCACAGCATCTTTCGAAGTTTACCCAGAAGTAGAAGTGAAAGGTGTTAGCGATATCGAGATCGAAAAGCCAGTAGTAGAAATTACTGACGAAGATCTTGATAACATGATGGAAACGCTTCAGAAGCAACACGCTACTTGGAAAGAAGTTAAGCGTAAAGCGAAGAAAGATGACAAAGTAATCATCGATTTCGTTGGTTCTATCGACGGTGAAGAGTTTGAAGGCGGTAAAGCTGAAGACTTCGCACTAGAGCTTGGTAAAGGTCGCATGATCCCAGGCTTCGAGAAGCCACTTGTGGGGGCGAAAGCGGGTGAAGAAGTTACGATTGAAGTAACTTTCCCTGAAGATTACCATGCAGAAAACCTTAAAGGTAAAGACGCGGTTTTCCAAGCAACTGTTAAGAAAGTTGAAGGCCAGTCTCTACCAAAAGTGGACGAAGAGTTCGCAAAATTATTTGGTGTTGAAGAAGGCGGTGTAGACGCGCTTAAAGCAGAAGTTCGCAAGAACATGCAGCGTGAGCTGGACCAAACGCTTAAAGCGCAAGTTAAAGAAGACGTTATTGCTAAGCTAGTAGCTGCAAACGAGTTCGACATCCCTCAAGCGCTTATCGATCAAGAAGTAAACGCGCTTCGCGAACAAGCTAAGCAACGTTTCAGCCAGCAGGGCGGTGGTCAAAACCTTCCTGAGCTTCCAGCTGAGCTATTTACTGATAACGCTAAGCGTCGTGTTTCAATTGGTCTAATCCTTGGCGAAGTGATCAAAAACAACGAACTAAAAGCTGACGAAGCGAAAGTTAACGAGATGATCGAAACTGCAGCGTCTGCGTACGAAGATCCACAGGAAGTTGTAGATTACTACAACAACAACCAAGAGCTTATGCAGCAGATGCAAAACGTTGCGCTAGAAGAACAAGCTATTGAGTGGGTTCTTGAGCAAGCTAAAGTTACTGACGTAACAAAAGCTTTTGATGAGGTTATGAACAAACAGGCGTAATTTTTTACTGTCTGATTGACAATACTTGTCAGCAACTGCTTAAATGCTCGGAGCCTTCCGAGCATTTTTGTTTTTAACGCTAGATAATCAAGGTAGCTATGACTAATACCCCGTTTGACCCTATGAATGCACTTGTTCCAATGGTTGTAGAGCAAACCTCAAAAGGTGAGCGCTCTTACGACATTTATTCTCGTCTTCTTAAAGAAAACGTAATTTTCTTAGTAGGTCAGGTTGAAGACCACATGGCCAACCTCATCGTTGCTCAAATGCTGTTTCTTGAAGCAGAAAACCCTGAGAAAGATATATTTCTATATATCAATTCGCCAGGTGGCTCTGTTACTGCAGGCATGGCGATTTACGACACGATGAAATTTATTAAGCCGGACGTAAGCACAGTGTGCATGGGCCAAGCAGCAAGCATGGGTGCATTCCTTCTTTCAGCCGGTGCAAAAGGCAAGCGCTATTGCCTACCAAACTCACGCGTGATGATTCACCAGCCATTAGGTGGGTTCCAAGGTCAAGCGTCAGATTTTGAAATACACGCGAAAGAAATTCTGTCTATTAAAGAGAAGCTAAATCGTCTTATGGCAGATCACACAGGTCAAGACTATGAAAAGGTTGCTCGTGATACTGACCGTGACAATTTCCTAAGCGCGACAGAAGCAATGGAATACGGTTTAGTTGACCAAGTTTTAGCAAATCGATCTGACGTAGCCGGAACTAAGTAGTATAGTTATAGAAAACCCGAGCCTGTGCGCTGCACGTATTGGTTTTCGGCTCGGGTAAGGCAGAGGCAAAAGTAATGAGTGATAAGCAAAGCGGTGACGGTGATAACAAGCTACTGTACTGTTCGTTTTGTGGCAAAAGCCAACACGAAGTAAGAAAGTTAATAGCAGGCCCGTCGGTTTTCATTTGCGACGAGTGTGTTGAGTTATGTAACGATATCATTCGCGAAGAAATCAAGGAAATTGCGCCTAAGCAAAAGCAGGACGCTTTACCTAAGCCAAGCGAAATTCACGCGCACCTAGACGACTACGTTATTGGTCAAGAACACGCTAAGAAAGTACTTTCTGTAGCGGTTTATAACCACTACAAGCGTCTTCGTAACGGCGACGTTCACGATGGTGTTGAGTTAGGCAAGAGTAATATTTTGCTAATCGGCCCTACAGGTAGCGGTAAGACGTTACTTGCCGAAACGCTGGCTCGTTTACTTGATGTACCGTTTACCATGGCAGACGCAACAACGTTGACCGAAGCAGGTTATGTGGGCGAAGACGTTGAAAACATTATTCAGAAACTTCTTCAGAAGTGTGACTATGATGTTGAAAAAGCGCAGCGCGGTATTGTGTACATCGATGAAATTGACAAGATTTCTCGAAAGTCTGACAACCCGTCAATTACACGAGATGTGTCAGGTGAGGGCGTTCAACAGGCGCTACTTAAACTTATTGAAGGTACTGTTGCATCGGTTCCACCACAAGGTGGTCGTAAACACCCACAACAAGAGTTTCTTCAAGTAGATACGTCGAAGATTTTGTTTATTTGTGGTGGTGCATTCGCAGGACTAGACAAAGTCATTGAACAGCGTGCCCAAAAAGATACTGGCATCGGATTTGGTGCTACGGTTAAGTCGAAAGACAACAGTAAGCAAATTAGTGAGTTGTTCAAGCAAGTTGAGCCTGAAGACTTAGTTAAATATGGTCTGATACCAGAGTTTATCGGTCGTCTTCCGGTAGTGACAAGCCTTGAAGAACTGAACGAAGAAGCGCTTATTCAGATTCTACGTGAACCTAAGAATGCCATTACCAAGCAGTATGGTGCATTGTTCTCGATGGAAGACGTTGAACTTGAATTCCGTGACGACGCCTTAAACGCGATTGCTAAAAAAGCGATGGAGCGCAAAACCGGTGCACGTGGTTTGCGTTCAATTGTAGAGGCAGTGTTGCTAGATACCATGTATGACCTTCCATCTATGGAAGACGTCAGCAAGGTGGTTATAGATGAAACGGTTATTCGCGGAGAGTCGAAGCCGATTTTGATATATGACAGCAATGAAAAGAAAGCAGCCTCTGAGTAATTGATAGGTTGTAAAAAAGGCCCTTCGGGGCCTTTTTTGTTTTTAAACCGCTACTGCGCTGGTTTATACTGCGTTGGTAAATTTTGTGAAATCCTCATTTACTATACATAAACTCCGGTTCCCCAAAACTTCCCGCCTTGTCTAAACCATGCTCGCTAACGCGGTTTAAAAACGACAGTTGTTGTTTCTGGTTTGATTTAACATCGGATATTTGTTTATGTAGTGTTTCGCCAGCCTCTGCCTTTTTATCTTTTCTCCCATGGGCCCAAACAATCAACCCCTGATGTTTATTTGTGCACTTTGCTGCGTTAATACTATCCTTTCTATCGGATTTGCTACTTAGGTATTGCCATACGCTTTAAAATCTATGATGGTTATAAAAGAGCAGGGAAGAAAAGGCGAGGAATTAACGCACTTTAATAAGTTGCGATTGAACTTTGCGCTTACATCCCCATATAAAAATGACATTTGGAACTAATTGAGAACAAGTATGACAGTTGAGCGTGAGAATCGCATTGAAATTCCTGTACTTGCCTTGCGGGACGTAGTCGTTTATCCGCATATGGTCATTCCCCTTTTCGTTGGGCGTGAAAAATCTATTCGTTGCCTTGAAGCGGCAATGGAAAACGATAAGCAAATTTTCTTAGTAGCACAAAAGGACGCGGGCGTAGACGAGCCCGATACAGACGACATTTATTCTGTAGGTACCATTGCTACTATTCTTCAGCTATTAAAACTGCCAGATGGTACGGTTAAGGTACTCGTTGAAGGCAGTGTTAGAGGTCAAATTGATAGCTATCAACAGTCAGAGCCGTATTTTGTAGCCAATGTCGATAAGCTTGAAGATGAGACTATCGAAGAGAGTGAGCAAGAAGTGCTTATTCGTTCTGCAGTGTCTCAATTCGAAGGTTACGTAAAACTTAACAAGAAGATTCCACCTGAGGTACTAACCTCGCTTAACGGTATTGAAGATGCGGCGCGATTGGCCGACACAATGGCTGCACACATGCCATTGAAGCTTACCGAAAAGCAGAAAGTACTTGAGATGCAGGGCATCAACGAGCGCTTAGAGTACTTGATGGCGCTGATGGAAGGCGAGATTGATTTGCTGCAGGTCGAAAAGAAAATTCGCACCCGCGTTAAAAAGCAAATGGAGAAAAGTCAGCGCGAGTATTATTTGAATGAGCAAATGAAAGCCATTCAGAAAGAGCTTGGTGAACTTGACGATGCACCAGACGAGTTCGAAGCGTTGTCAAAGAAAATTGCTGAAGCAAAAATGCCTAAAGAGGCTGAAGATAAGGCAAAATCTGAGCTGCAAAAGCTAAAAATGATGTCGCCTATGTCAGCAGAAGCAACGGTGCTTCGCAGCTATATTGAATGGTTGACTAACGTTCCATGGAACAAACGTTCACCTGTGAAAAAAGACCTATCAAGAGCAGAAAGCGTGCTTAACGAAGACCACTACGGTCTTGAAAAAGTGAAAGAACGTATTTTGGAATATCTCGCCGTTCAGCAGCGAGTGAAAAAGCTTAAAGGTCCAATTTTGTGCTTGGTAGGACCTCCTGGTGTAGGTAAAACGTCATTGGGTCAGTCTGTGGCCAAGGCTACAGGCCGAAAGTATGTGCGTATGGCCTTAGGCGGCGTTCGTGACGAAGCAGAAATTCGTGGGCACCGCAGAACCTATATTGGCTCTTTGCCAGGTAAGCTAGTTCAGAAGATGGCAAAAGTGGGCGTTAAAAACCCACTATTTTTGCTTGACGAAATAGACAAAATGTCGTCTGACATGCGTGGCGACCCAGCGTCAGCCTTACTAGAGGTGCTTGATCCTGAGCAAAACAACAGCTTTAGCGATCATTACCTTGAAGTTGATTATGACCTGTCTGACGTAATGTTTGTTGCTACTTCAAACAGCATGAACATACCTGGACCGCTATTAGACCGTATGGAAGTTATCCGCTTATCGGGTTATACGGAAGATGAAAAGCTGAACATTGCTAAGAACCATCTGATTGGTAAGCAAATGGAGCGCAATGGTCTTAAGGCGAAAGAGCTCGAAATTACTGATTCTGCGGTAATTGGCATGATTCGCTATTACACTCGTGAAGCAGGTGTTCGTGGTCTTGAGCGTGAAGTATCTAAAGTATGCCGCAAAGCGGTAAAAGATATTCTGCTTAAGAAGAGCAAAGGCAAAGTTGAGGTGACTCAAGACAACCTGAAAGACTATTTGGGTGTGCAGCGTTTCGACTATGGCAAAGCTGATAAAGATAACCAGATTGGCCAAGTGACTGGTTTAGCTTGGACACAAGTAGGCGGTGATTTACTGACTATCGAAACCACCTCTGTGCCTGGTAAAGGCAAGATGACCTCAACGGGGTCGCTAGGTGATGTAATGCAAGAGTCAATCAAAGCTGCTATGACCGTAGTAAGAAGTCGTGCTGAAAAGCTACGTATTAACGACGATTTCTACGAAAAACGTGATATTCATGTGCACGTTCCTGAAGGGGCTACACCAAAAGATGGCCCAAGTGCCGGTATTGCGATGTGTACTGCACTTGTTTCGTCATTAACAGGCAACCCTGTTAAATGTGATGTGGCCATGACAGGTGAAATCACATTGCGCGGCGAAGTGCTTGCAATTGGCGGGTTGAAAGAAAAATTATTGGCGGCACACCGTGGTGGTATAAAAACCGTAGTTATTCCAAAAGATAACGAGCGTGATTTAGAAGAAATTCCAGACAATGTGAAAAAAGATCTTTCTATTCACCCGGTCAAGTGGATTGATGAAGTGCTCGATATTGCCCTTCAAGAGCCAGTTGAGTCTTTTCAAGTGGTGAAAAATTAGTACATCTAAATAGCTGCACTGCTTAATTTTAAAGGCGTGCAGCGCTTCCTTTTTTCAAAAAGTGAAAAAAAATCTCCATAATTGGTTAATTTTTGCTCGTTGAGCCAAAGAAATCCGTATTTTTTGCAAAAATGGGCTTTCAACTCACAAAAGTTGTGTTACCTTTAAGTGGTATTCGCTTGAAGCCTTGCCACAAAAGGGATTGCAGCGATTCATAAAAAAGTTAATTAATTGTGACAGATGCTTGATGTTAACTATCAAGCTTGTTATAACGTCCATTCAAAATCGTTTTGGACAAACAGTATAATAACAATCGAAGGGGATCATAATTGTGAACAAGTCTCAACTTATCGACCAAATCGCTGCTGGTGCAGACATTTCTAAAGCAGCTGCTGGCCGTGCTCTTGACGCATTCACTGACTCAGTAACTGCAGCACTTAAAGACGGCGACCAAGTAGCACTAGTTGGCTTTGGTACTTTCTCAGTTCGCGAACGTTCAGCTCGCAGTGGCCGCAACCCACAAACTGGTGAGACTATTCAGATTTCAGCAGCGAAAGTTCCTTCTTTCAAAGCTGGTAAAGCACTGAAAGACGCTTGTAACTAAGCAAAGAAATTATAAAAAAAGGCGATGGCTAGTCCATCGCCTTTTTTATTTCTGAAGCAAAATGTATGTGCATTGCAAAGTAAGTAGTTGCGGTTCGCATCATTAATTATTAGCACAGTGCCGAAAGAGCGTGTTGCGATATCACCAATTCAATAAAGAACGGTGAAAAGACCATCAAATATCGCTTTAGACCATTCATATTCATCGGCATTACGTTATAATCACCGCTTATTTTATCTGGCACTTTATATTGTTAAGTTGGCGGGTAATGGTAGTAAGCAACGGAGTTGAAGAACAATCATGCTAGAAAGAATCAGAGAAGGTTCTCAAGGCCCTTGGGCGATGGCCATAATTGCGCTTATCGTTTTAAGTTTCGTATTCGCAGGTGTAGGTAGCTATTTAACCTCGTCTGGTCCAACCGCTGTAGCAACAGTGAATGGCGAAGAGATTTCGGCACAAGAACTAGAAAGAGCGTATCAAAACCAACGTGCGCAAATGGAATCTCAATTTGGCGAAAGCATTGCTCAGCTTTTCTCTAGCGAGCAGTATCTTGCCGATTTCCGTCGAAACGTACTAGACCGCTTGATAGCAGAAAAGCTAATACAGCAACAAGCTGCTGATATTGGTCTACGTGTTAGCGACGAGCAAATTCGTAAAGCTATTGTACAGATGCCTGAATTTCAATTTGGTGGTCAGTTCGATAACGAGCGTTTCCAAGCAATTTTGCGTCAGAATGGCTTTCAAGTTGCTGACTTCCGCGACTACCTTCGTGTTCAAATGACACAAAATCAATTGTCTGCGGCATTAGCCAACTCATCATTCGCCCTACAAGGCGAAGTAGAGCAAGCAAATGCGCTGCAACGCCAAACGCGTGATGCTAAGTACGTAATGGTTAGCTCAGACAAATTTGCCGATTCTGTTGAAGTGACCGAGGAAGACGTTACTGCTTTTTACGACAACAATATTGCCTCTTTTGACACAGAAGAAGAAGTGAAGTTAGCTTACGTAAAACTAAGTGCACAAGACTTAAAAGATCGTGTTTCAGTTGACGAGCAAGCGGTTCGCACATACTACGAAAACAACCTTGGTAGCTATGGTAAAGAAGAAGAGCGTCGTGTTTCTCACATTTTAATTGAAGCGGGTGATGATGCAGAAGCGGCTAAAGCAAAAGCACAATCACTTAAGGCTGAACTAGACGGCGGTGCTGATTTTGCAGCCCTCGCAGAATCAAATTCAGACGATGCATTTTCTGCAGAGAACGGCGGTGATTTAGACTTCATTACACCAGAAATGATGGACCCTGCGTTTGACGAAGCAGCATTCGCATTAGCAAATGTAGGCGACGTGTCAGACGTTGTTGAAACTGATTTCGGTTTTCACATCATTAAGCTTACTGACTTAAGAGCTGCTGAAGTTAAAGCGTTCGAGGAAGTTGAAGCTGAAATCCGTGACACGCTTTTATACGACGCGGCAATGGAAAAGTATTTCGAACTGCAAAATACTATGGCAGAAATTGCATTTGAAGTACCAGATACACTAGAAGATGTTGCTAATGCTGTAGACCTTCCCATTCAGGAGTCTGCAATGTTTAGCCGTAACACCGCGCCAGTTGATTTAAGCTCGCCAGCCGTTCTAGAAGTTGCGTTTTCATCTGAGCTTATTGAAGAAGGCCTGAACAGCGACATCATTGAGTTGGACGACGAAAATATCGTTGTTGTTCGCGTTGTTGAGCACAACCCTCAGCGTACTCAGTCGCTAGACGAAGTAAGAGAAGGCATTGAAGCATCAGTGAAAGCTGATAAGTCAAAAGCCGCTGCTGAATCGTGGGCTTCTGATATTGCACAAAAGGTTCGTGCAGGTGAAAGTGTAGACGAGTTACTAGCGGCGCAATCGGCATCATGGGAAACTGCTACGGAAGTTTCAAGAGCTGGTGGTTCGTTGGCTCGTGCCGTGGTTGATAAACTGTTTTCGCTGGCACTTGAAGGCGACAACAAAGTTGATACGGCTACTACGGTAAATGGCGACGTTGCTATCATCATGCTTGAAGGTGTGAATGCAGCTTCAGCAATTGAAGAGAACATTGCTGAAAGCCTGCAGCAGCGTTTAGCGCAGGTACAAGGCCAACGTGTTTACCAACAGTATATAGATGCGCTTCGTGCACAAGCTGACATACAGGTTACCATTACGCAGTAATGCGAATAACCGCAGTTAAATTAGAAAAGCCAGCGCTTTAAAACGCTGGCTTTTTTGTATTTCAAAGAAAAATCGTGAAAAAATACTGCTAATAAAACACTAATTAGTGACGAACATCATGAAGGTATAAAATGCAGCAATAATGCCGGATAGTACAAAAATATACAGAAATCCCTGCTTTCCCTGCTCAAGCGTATATTTGTTTGCCTGTAAGTAACCAAACCACAAAAGTGATAGAAAAAGTGGAATAAGCACAATAATTTTTATCACAATAAAGGCCTTTTCAATAAATTTCTTTATTTATATCAAGCCCCGTTCACTTTTTCCATTAACAACGGTGTAACTAAAAGCGTTATCTATTATTCAAAGGTGTAATATGTCATCGCTTTGTCGCAAAAGTGTTATTCGCCTGTCACCATATTTACGTGTAATAAAAACTAAGTTCGTATTAACGTTTTTATTATGACCGCTCAACAACTCCTACACGCTCCACAAGCACGAAGCATTCACTTTGCTCAAGTCCTAATGGCAAGAGCTTCAATAACGCCAGTAGATGCAGGCTGCCAAACGTATCTCATGTATCGGTTAAAAAAGTTTGGTTTTTCGTGTGAACAGCACGAAGTGAATGGGGTAAAAAATCTCATTGCGAAGTGGGGGAAGGGCGATACACACTTTGCTTTTTCTGGGCATACGGACGTTGTGCCACCTGGCCCGCTAGAGAAGTGGATGTCGCCGCCGTTTAGCCCCTCCATTAGCAACAATAAGCTTTATGGGCGAGGGGCAGCTGACATGAAGACTGGGGTGGCGGCCATGCTTGCCGCTACTGAACGAACCATTAAAAACCTTGACCCTTTGAAAGTAACTTATTGGTGGCTAATTACGTCAGATGAAGAAGGGGAGGCTGAAGACGGTTCTCGTTGGATAAAAGCGTTTTTAGATAGAAAAGGCATCCAGCTTGATATGTGTTTAGTCGGCGAACCAAGTGCAAGTAAAAGTACTGGTGATACAATTAAAGTCGGGCGTAGGGGCTCGCTGTCTGCCACAGTTTTCGTCACCGGTAAGCAAGGTCATGTGGCATATCCAAAAACGGCTGTTAATTCTATTCACAAAGCCTGTGACATAGTGCAAGCATTGAAGAACTATGAATTTGATATTGGAAGCGATGACTTTCCTGGTACAACACTTCAAGTCACCCATTTAGACACAGGCACATTTACCGACAATATAGTGCCAAGTAGTGTGCGTATCGAGTTCAATGTGCGTTACTCTTGGCACTTTGATCAAAAGGTATTATCTACGTTGCTTCAACAGGTTATAGCAAATATAGATAGCAGCGCTGAAGTAAGCTTTTCCAGGCCTTGTGAGTCGTATCTAAGTCAGCCCAAAAAAGAAGGGTTGTGTCTTATTAATACCGTTGAAGCAGCGATAAAAAATGCCACAGGTCGCTACCCTGTTGTTAGCACATCAGGAGGAACCTCTGACGGACGATTTTTTGCAAGTCAACACACTCAGGTGGTTGAAGTGGGGGTGCCAAACGCAACCATACACCAAGTGAACGAACATATTCATTTGTCGGATTTGGTAACGTTAGAGGATATTTACGCTGACATTCTTGAGTTAGTTGGAGCTTGAACTTTTTGATGCTTGGCTTCTTGAGGCCTGAGTATCTTGGAGTTAGAAAAGTAACTCCAAGATAATACCAACGCAAACGTAGTTTATATTGCTGGTTATAATGTTAAGCGCTGGCCTGTAATGGCTCGTGCGTTAAATAGCGCTTTCGCTTTTTTGCTGTCATTAACGCAATATCAACAACCACAAGGCCATCAATACAGTCGTTGAAATCAGGGTCGACGTTAAAGCCTAAGAATGCCACGCCACCGTCTTCTGCTACTTCGCTATACTGTTTATACAGGGTAGGGACGTTTACTCCCATATTGGCGAGTAAATGTTTTAGTTCCGCAAATTCCGCTTTGTAGTTATTACCTTTAAACGTATACAAGGGCTCTTGCGTGGCTTGAAATGGCCGCTTACACGTAGCCTTGCCAAATTTGCTAGGAAAATACGTGCTGTAAAATTGAACAAGCAATTCTTTAGCTGGCTGCGGATAGGCATTGCTAAGGGAAACTGCTCCAAACAAATAGCGGTATTTTGGATAGCGACTTAAAAAAGCACCTATTCCGAACCATAAATAGTCTAAGCTACGTTTGCCCCAATATTGCGGCTGAACAAAACTTCTACCAAGCTCTAAACCTTCCTTAAACAGTTTTTCATTGTCGCCTTCGTAGTTGAATAACGTCGCTGAATAAAGACCTGTTGAGTGATTGTTCTGCGACAGTAGCTCTGCGTCGCCAAAGCGATAGGCACCCACTATTTCTAGGTCACTGTCGTCCCACAAAACAAGGTGGTAGTAATGTGAATCGTACTGATCTATATCACGGCGTTTATTCGTGCCTTCACCAACAGCCCTAAATGCAACCTCTCTAAGACGGCCAATTTCCCGCATTATGGGCGAGCAATGCTTGTGTTGATAGAGGTATATCGACTTACCATCGTGTGTCTGTCCTAGGTGTTCGCACTCTCTGATAGCACGGGATAATTCTTTTCTGTCTTCAGGAAGGGCGATAGACGCTTGCGTATTGAATACACCTTTCTTATTACTGCCTATA
This sequence comes from Alteromonas sp. MTD1, assembly GCF_042848195.1. Lineage (NCBI taxonomy): Bacteria > Pseudomonadati > Pseudomonadota > Gammaproteobacteria > Alteromonadales > Alteromonadaceae > Alteromonas > Alteromonas sp. MTD1. Next base: position 88,708 of record NZ_BTGG01000007.1, on the reverse strand, counting down.
CGGTATAAGTGGCGCTTAAACAATTTTACATGATCTTTTAACGGGATAGATGTTTGGTTATATGACTCAAAAGGAATAAGTTCGCCAATGCGCATGGGCAGGTGTTTGCGGCGCTGTTTAAACATCTCTTTCACCAAAAGCGCTGTGGCTAATGGCTTGTAAACCATTGAAACGCCATAAAACAGCGGGCTGTTTTTTGCGTCAATGTAAACAGGAAGGATAGGCGACTTCGCTTGTCGAGCAATGCGTAAAAAGCCCGTGTGCCAACGCGTATCTCTCACGCCTTGAGGTCGCAGCCTTGAAACTTCACCTGCTGGAAATATTAAAATTGCACCATCGCCATTAAGATGAGACTGAATAGCTGCTAAATGTTGTTTAGGTGTGCCGCCTTGCATATTGTTCACTGGCAATAGCATGTCATGAAGTGGCTCGATAGCCATCAACATTTGATTTGCAACCACTTTTAAGTCGTGACGAACCTCACTCACCAGTTTGATTAAAGCGAGTGCGTCTAGAGAGCCGATAGGGTGATTTGCAATAATAACTACCCGCCCTTCACTAGGAATGCGCTCTTTTTCAACATCTCGTGTTGAATAGCTGATGTTGAAATACTCCAACACCTGTTCAACAAAATCGATATCTTCGTAATGTGGGTACGTTTCGCCAAACTCAATAATTTCCTGTTCGTGCAGTAAGTGTCTTAAAACAAATGACGCAGACTTAAAAAGGAGTGGGTTATTGGCAACCTGAGGGTAATGCTTATTCAGTACTTCATTTACGGTAAACATAGTGCCTGTATATCTTTTTAGACTTTCGCCGAACAATAGCAGGGCAATATGACGCTTTTTACGCAATTTGATGGCAGTTATTTGACAATGTTATTAATTTGTTAATATGACAACTTGTGTTGGACAAAAAGGTGCTTAAGCTGGTTTGCTCAAACACCACAATGTGAGTCGGTTTTTTTGAAACGTATACGTAAATACAACGCTTTCTCTGTTATTTTGCGATGGGCAATAGCACTGCCAATGGAATGCCAAATTATGCGGCTTTAGAGGTTTTAGAGCCCACCTCTAACGTGGTTATTTTAGATTGCTCAACATGCTCTAAATAATGAATTAAAGTAAGGTTGCCCCGCATGTCTTCAGCAAGGGCGCTGCAGTTTTCTATCCAGTCTCCATCGTTAATGTAGTGGACGCCGTCTTCAATAGTGCTTTCGGGGTGGTGGATGTGACCGCATACAACACCATCAAGCTGTAAGTCTTTTGCTCTCTGGCAGCATGCCTTGCGATACCGAGCAATAGCTGCATTCGCTCCCTTAATGTGCTTTTTGATGTAGCCTGCTAAAGACCAGTATTCTCGCTTTCTCCACGCCCTAAAACGATTGTACTCACGGTTTAAAAAAAGCAGTAAATCATAACCTTTATCACCAATCCACGCTTGAAAGCGGCCTAAAGTAACATCGCCATCGAATTGGTCACCATGCAGAACCAAATAACGCTCACCCTTGGCTGTGGTGTGAATAATCTCCCGTTCAATCTCAATATCACCAAATACCATTCCAGAATAAGACTGGATAGGCTCGTCGTGGTTACCCGGTAAATATACTATGCGCGTACCTTGTTCACTCATTTGCATAAATTTATGCATTATTTGATTGTGCGCTTTCGGCCAGCGAAATTGTTTTGTCATCTGCCACATGTCAATAATGTCGCCGACCAAATAAAGTGTGTCTACAGAGATGTTATTTAAGAAAGAAAGTAAATATTCTGCCTTGCAATCTTTGTTACCAAGGTGAATATCAGAAAGCCACAAAGTGCGGTAGTGTGTTTTTTTCATAGCGAGCCCCAAAGTATTAACTTTGGAATGCCACTCTAAACACCGTAATTGACATTAGCGTGACGAATGCTTGACCGTTTAATTACAGCCCAAGTCCATTGGCTACATCCATTAATTTATCTCGCATCCAACTATTTACTAAGTCATTGTCTGACTGTTTATGCCAATACATGTGCACTGCTAGCGGCGTGATTGTGAGGGGAATAGGGGACACTTCAATATCGAACTTATCTACAAACTGCTGTGCATAGCGGCTTGGCATTGTAAGTAGTAAGTTACTGTTACTCACTACATTAACTGCTGCAAAATAATGTTCACATTGAAGCGCAATATCACGGTGCAGATTATGCTGCGCCAAGGCCAAGTCGACGGTATCGAGCTTTGAGTCTTTTAACGTTACCAATGCGTGTTTCGCTTTGGCATAGGCCTGAACATCTTTTGTTTTTAAGTAGATGTTATCTGGTGCGCACACCACACAAAAACTCTCATGACACAGCAACTGCGAACGAATGTCATTGCTGGTTGGCACTAACACATCAACCACAATGTCTACTTCTTTGCTCGTTAGAGAAGGAGCCAGTTCTGGCCATGTTACCTGTCTACTGGCAACAGTTAGGTTGGGCGTTGTTATGAGTAGCTCAGGGATAAGCGTTGGGAAAAAAATCGACTCTAATATATCGCGCAGCCCAAGGTTTAATTGCCTTTTAGTATGGGCAATATCAAAGCTTACTTCTCCACTTGCGGCATGCTCAAGCGTATTTACCGCGCCTTCTACTGAAGCAATAATTTTTTGGCAATAAGGGGTAGGTACCACGCTACGACCATGACGCACAAATAACTCATCGTTTAAGCTTTCGCGCAACCTGCCCAATGCATGACTTATAGCTGGTTGAGACAGATGCAGCGATTTTGCTGCAGCTGTAATACTGCCCTGGTTGTAGATAGCCAGTAATACCGTAAATAAATTGAGGTCTATTTTTCCATGCATGCTATTTATGGGTTTATATAATAAGTCATCATTTTCATTTATTGATAATAAGGGTACACTGCCAAAGATGTTAATAAAAGGTTTCTTTTGTAAGGGGCGTGTTGATGCAGGCATCTGTACTTACCGAGGTATTGCTACCTCTTGCGTTAGCGTTTGTAATGTTTGGCATGGGGTTAACGCTAACCACTGCTGATTTCACGCGTCTGCTTAAATCACCGCGATCTGTGACTGCAGGTTTTGTCGGCCAAATTATTTTTCTACCTTGCCTAGCATTTACCTTATGCATACTTTTCACTTTGCCACCGCATATTGCTGTTGGCGTCATGATTCTAGCGGCCTGTCCAGGTGGCACTACAAGTAACCTTATTAGCCATATCGCGCGCGCAAATTTAGCGTTATCGGTAAGCTTAACGGCGATATCGACAGTTGCCTGCGTGTTTACCACACCGCTTATTATACAATTCGCTATCAGCTATTTTGTGAAAGAGAATGCGCCAGCCTTCTCCATTATTCAAACCGTAATTGGTCTAGTCGGTATTTCAATTGTACCGGTTATCATTGGTATGACGATTAGGCGGTTCAAGCCACTATTCGCAGAGCGCACAGAACATTTCTTCCGACAGTTTTCTATGTATTTTATGTTGCTGATGATTGCGGGTGTATTGATATCAGAGCGTAAAAACCTTGCAACGTCGTTCAATGATGCTTTCCTGGTTTGTGTTCTGCTTAACCTTTTATCAGTATTGCTAGGGCTTGTGCTCGCGCGCTTTAGTAAACTGGTTTTCAAAGATGCTTTAACCCTTGCGATAGAGATTGGTGTACAGAATGCTGCATTGGCCATGCTTATATGTATAAGTTTTTTAAAGGCGCCTGATTTTGCAATAGCGCCTGGGGTATATGGTATTGCTATGTATATTGGCCCTGCGCTTTTAGCAATGTGGGCAAAGCGTCGCGCAAGCCGCGTAAGCACTACTCCGTAACAATGGGCAATGACAAAGTGTAAAGCAACTCAAAGGTCACTTTTGTAGCGTTCAAGGCGACTTTAAACGCTGGTCTTTGCTCAAGACCGAATAGATAAAACTGTATTACAAAGAGAACAACAAATAATGCGATTACTTATTACTGGTGGCGCGACAGGTCTAGGCCAAGCACTGGCTGAAAAATGGGCGCAGAAGCACAAAAATATACAAATATGTGTTGCCGATATAAATGAGGCACGTGGCGCTGAAACAATTGAAATGCTTCAAAAGCTAGGCGCGGAAGCGTTTTATTTTCATTGCGATATTACCCGCTCAGATGATGTGAATAATTTAGCAAGTGAACTGCAAAATCGTTGGCAGGGTATCGATTTCGTTTTCAATAATGCTGGTGTTGCAACAGGCGGCGGTCTACTTGACGAAAGTATTGAGCAGTGGGAGTGGGTTTATAATATCAATATGCTGGGAATGGTAAGAGTCAGTCAGGCGTTTATGCCATTGATGCGCTCACAAAGAAGTGGCTATTTTATCAATATTGCCTCTCAGGCGGGGCTGACACCTATTCCCTACATGGGAAGCTACAATGCGGTAAAAGCTGCAGTAGTATCATTTTCGGAGACCATGAAACTAGAACTCGCTCCCGACGGTATTGACGTAAGCGTGGTATGCCCCAGCTTTTTCAAAACGAATCTAGATGAGTCAATGCGAAGCACAAACCCAGCTGCGCATAAGATGATCGATCACTTTTTTGCAAAGGCAGACATGACCAGAGAAGATGTTGCGGAATCAATATATCAGCAGGTTCAGCAGAAGCGTTTTCTCATTCTTACTCATAAATTGGGTAAACGCGTTTATTGGCTTAAAAAGCTGCTTCCAAGCCAGCGTTATATCAACAAGATGCTTGCCCAAACAAAAAACATGAAGCAAGCAATGGAAAAATACAAATAACAAGCACATTCATTTACGTCGTGTTAGTGAATAGCACGTAAGCGAATAAGAAGTAGGTAAAGATACATGTCACACAGTGTGGTTGATAAAGCTAACAAGGTTCGACCTGGCGAGGAACTCGATGCCGGGGCCGTTCATGAATGGCTAGATAGGCATCTAACCGATGAGGTAAAAGCAAAGCTGGGAGGCTTAAAGGGCAGCCCGGCGGTAACCCAATATTCGGGGGGCGCGTCGAATTGGACTTACTGTTTAGACTATAACGATGCTTCGCTAATTTTGCGACGCGCACCTGCGGGTACAAAGGCTAAAGGCGCTCACGATATGGGCAGAGAGTTCAAGCTGCAAGATGCGCTCAAGCCAGTGTACCGCTACGTACCAGATATGTTGGGGTACTGTGAAGATGAAAGTGTGATAGGGACAGATTTTTATGTAATGGAAAAGCTTACTGGTGTTATCCCCAGAAAAAACTTACCTAGAGACTTAGCAACAACACCAGAACAGACCAAACAGCTTTGTACTAATGTGCTTGATAGTTTAATTGAGCTGCATAAGGTCGATCACGAAAAAGCCGGTTTATCACACCTTGGAAAGGGCGCGGGATATATAGAACGTCAAATAAGCGGGTGGAGTGAGCGTTATAGCAAAGCCAAAACGTGGAATGTGCCTTCAGGTAAAAAGGTAATGCGTTGGCTAGAAAATAACATGCCTGCACACGAACGTATCTGCATTACTCATAACGACTTTCGTTTTGACAATGTTGTGTTAGACCCAAATTACTACACCCGAATTATTGGCGTTTTAGATTGGGAGTTGGCCACCCTTGGAGACCCATTAATGGACTTAGGTAACTCTCTTGCTTATTGGGTGAATGCCGATGATGACTTTTTGGCGCAGTCAACGCGTCGTCAGCCAACGCACTTGCAGGGTATGTTAACCCGAGAGCAGGTTGTGGCTTATTACTGCAAAGAAATGGAAGTAGACGTAGACGACTTTACCTTTTACGAGGTGTACGGTTTATTCCGTCTAGCAGGTATTGCGCAACAAATTTACTATCGCTACCACCATGGTCAAACAAATAACCCAGCGTTCAAGAATTTTTGGATTTTTATACACTATTTACTATGGCGCTGTAACAAAGCAATAAAAGCTTCTGGAAAAAGAAAATGACTATAAGAAAAAATATCCTAATTACGGGTGCGAGTTCGGGCTTAGGCAAGGGCATGGCCATTGAATTTGCGAAGCAAGGTTGTAACCTGGCGTTATGCGCAAGACGATTTGAAAACCTAGAACAGCTTAAGACAGAGCTGCTTGAGCTTAATCCTAATATAAATGTCTTCATTCGTTCGCTAGACGTGAACGATCATGATGCCGTATTCGAAGTGTTTGATGCGTTTAAAGCAGATATGGGCCAGCTTGATCGCGTTATCGTGAACGCGGGAATGGGCAAAGGCGCTTCAGTTGGTACAGGTTTTTTTCACGCTAATAAACAAACGGCAGTGACCAATTTTGTTTCGGCGCTTGCACAGTGTGAAGCGGCGATGGCCATTTTTAGAGCGCAAAATAGCGGCCATTTAGTTACTATCTCATCTATCAGCGCGGTGCGCGGCTTTAGGCGCGCTATGACAGTTTATGCGGCTACAAAAGCGGGCTTAACCTCAATGACAGAGGGAATTCGCATGGACGTTATGAATACGCCAATTAAAGTAACGTGTATCCATCCTGGTTTTATCCGCAGTGAGATTAACGAAAAGGTTGAAAAAGTACCGTTTATTGTTGATACCGACGTGGGCTGCAGAGCGATGGTAAATGCGATAAATAAAGAAAAGGCGAATGCATTCGTGCCAAGCTGGCCATGGGCTGTGTTGCACTGGATAATGCGTATCGCACCTGCCAGTACCATTAGAAAAATGAGCTGATTGTTTTTGTGTGAGTTGATGGTCTTGTGGATGCTACCCTGCTTAGCATTTATAGCTGAGCGGGGGATGCAAAAGAAATTCAGCACGGATACAAAAAAACGACAGATACAAAAAAAGCGCCGAAAGGCGCTTTTTTAACTACTAATCTTAAAGATTAACCTAGTGCTTTAATTTGTGCAGCTAGACGGCTCTTATGACGAGCAGCTTTGTTCTTGTGAATCAAGCCTTTAGTAGCCATTCTGTCAAGTACTGGAGTAGCAGCAGATAGCGCAGCTTGAGCCGCTTCTTTGTCACCGCTAGCGATAGCAGCGATTACTTTCTTGATGCTTGTACGTGTCATTGAACGACGGCTAGCGTTATGCTGGCGACGCTTTTCAGCTTGGATTGCACGCTTCTTAGCAGACTTAATGTTAGCCAAGGTGTAACTCCCAAAATAAATTCATGTCAAAAACGAGGGTGCGGATTGTGCCTAGCAAACGCCCAAATGTCAAACGATTTAAAACTTAAATCGAACGCGCTATAAACGCGCAAGTCATTGAACACGCCGCGCAAGCTAGTGATAACGCAAAAATGCTCAACGCGTTGCACATTCATGATACCTTTTTGAGGTATTGTAAGCGGCATTTATGGCATATGTTCGTCACAAACGTGAAACACCAACACATCGTACAACGTGAAGATGCACCACCCCATATCGGGCGCGGATTATAGCAAGAAACTTCATAAAGATGCACAACTATTTTGAATAAATCGTTTCACCAAAGAATTCCTTTGGTTATCATACGTACTTTCACTATTACAGTGGTGTTACAAAGGCATTCGTTACCCTTTCAAATAAAGCGGTGTAAAAGCATAGCGGTATGTATAACCACGTAACAAAACCCGCCTACTAGTGCTTTTAAAAAAGCAGTTGGTAAACCTTATCAAGCAATTGGAAACACGAAGTGTCACGGAAGTTAATTAAATCAGGTTTAATTGTAAGCGTTATGACGCTTGTCTCGCGAGTGCTGGGATTAGTTCGTGATGTAGTTGTTGCCAGGCTTATGGGAGATGGTGCCGCTGCTGACGTGTTTTTCTTCGCTAACAAAATTCCCAACTTTCTGCGTCGTTTATTTGCGGAAGGGGCTTTTGCTCAAGCGTTTATTCCTGTGCTCACCGAAGTAAATCAAGACGAAGATAAGCAAAAACTTAAAGAGTTTGTTGCCAAAATTAGCGGAACCCTTGGCGCTATTGTTTTCGTTGTTTCTATTATTGGCGTTATCGCATCACCGGTTTTGGCAGCATTGTTTGGCACAGGCTGGTTTATGGCATGGCTTCAGGGAGATGAGGCGGGAGATAAGTTCTTGCTCGCCTCTACAATGCTTAAAATCACTTTTCCTTATTTAGCGTTTATCTCATTAACAGGGCTTGCTGGCGCTATATTAAATACGTTGAATAAGTTCGCAGTTGCAGCATTTACGCCCGTATTATTGAACGTATGCATTATTTCCTGTGCTATTTTCCTTGCGCCGTCTTTAAGTCAGCCTGCCTACGCCTTGGCTTGGGGCGTGTTTATTGGCGGCATTGTTCAGTTGCTTTTCCAACTTCCCTTTTTGTATAGGGCAGGGCTTTTAGTAAAGCCTAAATGGGGCTGGCATGACGAAAAAGTAGTTAAAGTACGAACGCTTATGATCCCTGCCTTGTTTGGCGTATCTGTTGGGCAAATCAATTTATTGTTTGATACCTTTATTGCTAGTTTCTTAGTAACAGGGTCGATTAGTTGGCTGTATTATTCCGACCGCCTGTTAGAGTTTCCACTAGGGCTTTTTGGTATTGCAATCGCTACCGTTATTTTGCCAACGCTGTCTCGCAATCACGTTACAAACAACCCTAAAGCATTTTCTGCCAATATCGATTGGGCTTTTCGAATGGTATGCCTGCTGGGTATTCCCGCTGCGGTAGGACTTGGCGTGATGGCGCGTCCTATTTTGACGGTTATATTTCAACGCGGCGCATTTACAGCCGAAACTGCCATTATGGCGTCTTATTCGCTTACTGCGTATGCATTTGGCTTGCTTAGCTTTATGCTTGTTAAGGTACTCGCACCCGGGTTTTACTCCCGCCAAGACACTAAAACCCCGGTTAAATTTGGCATCTGGTGTATGGTTGCCAACATGGTCTTCAATCTGGTGCTTGCCATCCCATTTGGCTATGTGGGCCTTGCCATTGCAACCAGTATGTCAGCTACCATGAATGCCGCGTTACTCTACATCACACTGCACAAACAAGGTGTTTTTGCATTAAGCCGTACGTCTGTCATGTTTATTGCTCGAGTGCTCATATCCAGTGCCGCAATGGGCGCCCTTATTTTCTATCGTGACCAAGGAATGGCGTTCTTCAACCTTAGCCTTACCCAGCAAATTTTGGATGTTGGCATTACCATCGGTCTTTCTGTTTTGGTGTTTGGTTTGAGTATGTTGGTATTGGGTACTCGTCCGCGTCATTTTAGAAGCGGCGGTGAATAAGCGATAATTAAAAATAGTGTAAGTCAAGGCGTAATGTAGGTGCTTGGTATTGAGCGCATGGTCGGCTATAATCGCGAGCTTTGAATTTTTAGCAGTTATAAAGGTAGTGGCTAACAGTGGAATTTATCCGCGGGCTTAACAATGTAAAACCACATCACAAAGGTTGCGTGCTCACTATTGGCAAGTTCGATGGTGTACACCGCGGCCATCAAGCGGTTTTGGCAAATGTACTTGAAAAAGCGAAACAGCTCTCACTACCGGCAACTGTCATGGTATTCGAGCCTCAGCCTGAAGAAGTCTTCATGCCTGAGCGCGCGCCTGCCCGCATAAGTCCTCTGCGAGAAAAATACGAGCTTTTAAGTCAGCAAGGCGTGGATCGGTTACTTGCGGTTCGCTTCAACGCGGATTTTGCGAAGCAAACTGCCGACACGTTTGTGCATGATTTGTTAGTAGATAAGCTTGGCGTGAAGTTTTTAGTCGTGGGCGATGATTTTCGTTTTGGCAATGGTCGCAAGGGCGATTTTGAAATGCTAAAAACTGCTGGTCGCATGTATGGCTTTGAAGTAGTAAGCACACAAAGTTTTACAATGCATGCCCACCGCATAAGCTCTACTGCGGTGAGAGAGGCCCTTGCAAAAAGCGAGTTTGCACTAGCAACAGAAATGTTAGGCCGCCCATTTGCGATACACGGCCGTGTTGTGCACGGCGAAAAAAAGGGAAGAACCATTGGCTTTCCAACAGCTAACGTAATGCTTAAGCGGCAAAAAACGCCAATACACGGCGTTTTTGCAGTACGAGTGGATGTGGACGGTGAGCATTATAACGGCGTTGCTAACATAGGTCGTCGCCCCACATTAAACGGCGAACGAAATCAATTAGAAGTACATATTTTCGATTTGTCATCTGACTTGTACGGAAAGCCTATTACCGTTTTTCCCACTGCGAAAATACGCGATGAAATTAAGTTTGCTTCGTTTGAAGCACTAAAAGAACAAATACAGGCAGATGCCGCAAAAGCGCGTCTGTTACTCGCATAGTTAAACGTGATAAAGTCACGAAAACTATGTAAGCCTAATTAAGCGGGCTGCTATCAAATAGCATCCAAGATAACGTTTTACAGTTAACGATTTAACGCCTTCACAATGCCTCACGCATTGGGTGAAACCTAAGGTAACCGGATTAAACAATTTTATGAGTGATTACAAAGCCACATTGAACCTTCCAGAAACTGCGTTTCCTATGCGCGGTAATCTTGCTCAGCGCGAGCCGAAAATGCTTAAAGACTGGCAGGAAAAAGGGGTATACAGCAAAATTCGTGAAGCCAAAAAAGGCAAAAAGCCTTTCATTCTTCACGATGGCCCTCCTTACGCAAATGGCGACATTCATATTGGTCACGCGGTTAACAAAATCCTTAAAGATATCATTGTAAAATCGAAGAACTTGTCAGACTTCGATTCGCCTTATGTACCAGGTTGGGACTGTCACGGCCTTCCTATCGAGCTAATGGTAGAGAAAAAAGTAGGTAAGCCAGGTAAGAAGGTAACTGCTGCTGAGTTCCGTCAAAAGTGTCGCGAGTACGCTCAAAAGCAAATTGATGGTCAAATGGCTGACTTTAAGCGTCTTGGCGTTTTTGGTGCTTGGGATAACCCGTATAAAACAATGGACTTTAAGTCCGAAGCCGACATTATCCGTGCACTAGGTAAAATTGTTGAGTCGGGTCACCTTGAAAAAGGGTTTAAACCTGTTCACTGGTGTACTGACTGTGGTTCAGCGCTTGCTGAAGCCGAAGTAGAATACAAAGATAAAGTGTCACCCGCTATCGACGTTAAATTCCCAGTGGCTGATAGTGCAGAAATAGCGCAAGCATTTGGCGTTGAAGAATCAGATTTAGCAGCGCACAAAGCCGGCGTTGTAATTTGGACAACAACGCCGTGGACACTACCTGCTAACCGCGCAATTAGCCTGCACCCTGAATTAACTTATGCGATTGTTGAAGTTCAGCCGTCAGGTGAGTGGCTAGTGGTTGCACAAGACCTGTTAGAAAGCTGTATGCAGCGTTATGGCGTTGAAGACTTCCGCGAAGTAGCAACGTGTACAGGTGCTGCGTTAGATAAACTAAAAGTAAATCACCCATTCCTTGACCTTCAAGTGCCGCTTATTTTGGGCGAACACGTAACTACCGACTCTGGTACAGGCTGTGTACATACTGCGCCAGCGCACGGTGTTGACGATTTCAACGTTGGTAAGCAATACGACATTGAAGTGTATAATCCGGTAGGCAACAACGGCGTATACCTTGAAAACACACCGCTATTTGCTGGCAAGTTCGTATTTAAAGCCAACGATGAAATTATTGAAACAGTGAAAGAAAAGGGCAACCTTGTACTTAACGTAAAATATGAGCATAGCTACCCTCACTGCTGGCGCCACAAAACGCCTATTATCTTCCGTGCTACCCCTCAGTGGTTCGTTAGCATGGATAAAAAAGGCTTGCGTGCAGAATCACTAGAGCAAATTAAACAAACCAAGTGGATCCCAGACTGGGGCCAAAACCGCATTGAAAAAATGGTAGAAGGCCGTCCTGATTGGTGTATTTCGCGCCAGCGTACATGGGGGGTTCCAATTCCACTGTACGTGCATAAGTTGACTGGTGAAATTCACCCAGAGTCGGCTGCACTCATGGAAAAAGTTGCTGTTGAAGTAGAATCTAAAGGCATTCAAGCGTGGTGGGATTTCGATGATGCCGCTCTTCTTGGTAGTGAGTTAGATAACTACGAGAAAGTAACAGATACATTAGACGTTTGGTTTGATTCAGGCGTAACGCACTATTTTGTTGTTGACCAGCGAGATGATATTCCTGCATCAGCAGACCTTTATTTAGAAGGCTCTGATCAACACCGAGGTTGGTTCATGTCGTCGCTTATGTCATCAACCGCTATGCATGGTCACGCGCCATATAAAGAAGTGCTAACACACGGTTTCACCGTAGATGCTCACGGTAGAAAAATGTCGAAATCGGTGGGTAACGTTGTTGCGCCACAAGAAGTCACTAATAAGCTAGGTGCAGACATTTTACGTTTGTGGGTTGCTTCTACAGATTACCGCGGTGAAATCGCAGTATCTGATGAAATTTTAAAGCGTGCCGCTGATTCATACCGACGTGTACGCAACACCGCTCGATTCCTACTGGCCAACCTTAACGGTTTTAGCGTAGAGGACGCAGTAGCAGAAGATGAAATGGTAGCGCTAGACCGCTGGATTGTAGCGCGTGCCAAGGCACTTCAGGCAGAGCTTATTGAAGCGTATGAAAAGTACGACCTGCTTGTGGTAACACAAAAGCTTATGCATTTCTGTTCAATTGAGCTTGGCTCTTTCTACTTAGACGTAATTAAAGACCGTCAGTATACCGCTAAAGCCGATGGTCTTGCGCGCCGCTCTTGTCAAACAGCGATGTATCACATTGTTGAGGCGCTGGTTCGTTGGATGGCTCCGATCACAAGCTTTACCGCGCAAGAAATTTGGGAAACACTTCCTGGTGAGCGTAGTGAGTTTGTATTTACTGAAACTTGGTATGATGGCTTTGACAACTTTACGCAAAGCGATACGTTTAACGACGAACTTTGGCATCAAGTACTAAGTGTTAAAGACGCGGCAAACCAAGCCATGGAACAAGCACGTAAAGACGGTGAGCTAGGTGGTTCGCTTGAAGCAAGCATTGCTTTGTACGCAACCGACGAACTGTACTACGTATTAGCGAAACTTGAAGATGAACTTCGTTTTGTACTCATTACATCTGGTGTGTCGTTAGTGAAAGTTGAAAGCGCACCTGAAGGCGCTAAAGCAACCGACGTTGATGGTTTATGGCTAACCGTTAATAAAGCAAGTGGTGCTAAGTGCGTACGCTGCTGGCATCATCGTGAAGACGTAGGCTCACACGAAGGTCATGAAGAGCTTTGCGGACGTTGCGTAACAAACATCGATGGCGAAGGAGAAGAGCGCCACTATGCTTAATCTTTTTCGCGAAACAGGATTGCGATTTTTATGGATAAGTGCAGTTGCATTTATCCTAGATCAATGGAGTAAATACGCGGTTATTGACAGCATGTCTTTGTATCAATCAATACAAATCATGCCGTTCTTTAACTTTACTTATGTGCACAACTACGGCGCCGCTTTTAGCTTTTTAGACAGTGCTGGTGGCTGGCAACGTTGGTTCTTTACTGCTATTGCTGTTGTCGTAAGTATCGTTATTTTATGGTGGCTGAAACAGTCTCCTCGTTCGCAAAAAATGTTGCCGGTTGCGTTTGCATTTATACTCGGTGGTGCGCTAGGTAATGTCTACGACCGTATCGTGCATGGCTACGTCATCGATTTTCTTGATTTTTACGTAAATAACTACCATTGGCCGGCGTTCAACATTGCAGACAGTGCAATTTTCATTGGTGCAGCGTTATTAATCATTGATATGTTTAAGAACGGCGACAAAGACGAAGCGTCAGATAGCGACGCAGCCAGTGCAAGCGAAACCACAAAGTAGTATTCGGATTATTTATGACAGATTCTTTAGTGATTGGTGCAGACAGTGAAGTGATTCTTCACTTTGATTTAAAGTTAGAAGATGGGTCTGCAGCAGATAGTACACGCGTAAACAATAAGCCTGCGAAAATGGTAATGGGCGACGGTAGTTTAACGCCTAACTTTGAGGCTTGTTTACTAGGGCTTAAAAAAGGTGACAAGAAAGCATTTACGTTGAAAGCGAATGACGCGTTTGGCGAGCCTAACCCGAATAATATCCACTATATGGACAGAAGTCGCTTTGGTGCCGATTTGAGCATCGAAGAAGGGATGATTTTAGCGTTCTCGCAGCCTGATGGCTCTGAAATCCCTGGCATTATCCGAAGCGTAGCGGGCGACTCTGTAACGGTTGACTTTAATCACCCTCTGGCAGGTCAGACTGTTGTATTCGACGTTGAAATTATAGACGTTAAACAAGGTGCAGCTGCACAAGACGGAAACTAATTATGCAAATTCACTTAGCCAATCCGAGAGGCTTTTGCGCCGGTGTAGATAGAGCAATTACCATTGTAGAACGTGCGCTGGAAATGTTCGAGCCACCTATTTACGTACGTCACGAAGTGGTACACAACAAATTTGTTGTTGATGGCTTACGCGAACGCGGTGCATTGTTCGTTGACGAACTGCATGAAGTACCAGATGACAGCATTGTTATTTTTTCTGCGCATGGTGTTTCTCAAGCGGTAAGAAAAGAAGCGACAGATCGTGGACTTAAAGTGTTTGACGCAACCTGCCCACTGGTAACAAAAGTGCATATGGAAGTGACGCGCGCCAGCAAAACCGGCACTGAATGCATTCTTATTGGTCACGCAGGTCACCCTGAAGTAGAAGGGACAATGGGGCAGTACAGCAATGAAGATGGCGGCATTTACCTAGTTGAATCTGAGGCTGATGTGGCAACGCTTGAGGTAAAAGACCCTTCAAATCTTTACTACTGCAGCCAAACCACATTGTCGGTTGATGATACTGCAGATGTTATTGATGCACTGCGTGCAAAGTTTCCTGAGATAAATGGCCCGCGTAAAGACGATATTTGCTATGCAACGCAGAATCGTCAAGATGCAGTACGAGACCTTGCTCAAGACTGCCAAGTATTGCTGGTAGTGGGGGCGCAAAATAGTTCAAACTCGAATCGCTTACGCGAGCTTGCTGAGAAAATTGGTGCTACGGCATACTTAATTGCCGACGCAAACTGTATACAAAAATCTTGGTTAGAGGGCGTTGAACATATTGGCGTTACTGCAGGAGCATCGGCGCCTGAAGTATTAGTACAAGGCGTAGTGAACCGTTTGAAAGAATGGGGCGCTGTGTCTGCTTCTGAGCGCGCTGGACGAGAAGAAAATGTCGAGTTTGCTGTGCCGAAAGAACTTCGAGTCAAGCAAGTGGTTTAAGATATAGATACGATAATAAGGTGTAGCTACGATAAATTGCTGCATAAATCGAAATCGCATATCTTTTAAAAAAACACCGCATTGAATGCGGGCTATTGAGTCAACTTGGAGCTACTATTTTTTGATAGTAGCTCTTTTTTATTTTATTCAATTGAAAAATAACGAATAAATTTCTAGTGAAAGCTGGATTTCCTGTTCAAACAACTGAAACAGTGTACGAATAGTCAGTTTTTTCAATGAGTTATTTAAAACTCGACAAAACCTCCTATAATATTGGCTATAGGAGTGGTAATTATGACGAAATATGTCTTCTTAGATACGGAAACAACAGGTTTAGATCCCCATAAAGGCAACCATAGGATCATCGACCTAGCGTGCATAGAATATGAAGATTTCACTCCCACTAGACATGTGTTCAGCCTCAAAATTAATCCTGAGGGCAAAAAGCTGTAAAGAGCGCTTTTCGATTTCACGGAATCCTAGATGAAGAACTGGAGGACAAACCCACCTTTAGCGATATCCATCAGTATTCATTGAATTCATCAAAGACAGCCATCTTGTTATCTTCAATGCAGCCTTTGATTTACGATTTTTAAATGCTGAGTTAAACCGAGTTAATTACCCTTCAACGGTTTCTGATATTTGTGCTGAAGTGACTTGTGCAATGGAACTGGCTAAGAGCAAATTCGGTGTTAGAAAAATCAGTCAAGATGCAGATTGCTTACGATACGGTATTGATATTTCAAGTCGAACCAAACACAGTGCGTTACTCGATGCTTATTTATGTGCAGAGCTGTTTTTCAAATTACTTGATGATTTGGTTGAACCACTAAAATCAACACCACAACAGAATAAGCATACGCCAACCAAAGCCATATCCATTCCAAGTGCTTACAAAAACAAATAAACGGGTTTATATACCCAATTCAACTTTTGTAAAAATCCAGAATGTAAGAATTTTGGTGTCGTGGCTAAAAATTCGACTTACAAAGCAAATGGTGAGCTTAAGCGAGGTTTGGGCAACGAATACAAGCTTACATGGAGTGACGATAAATCCGAGTATCTGCTCACCTGCAAATTATGTAGTCATAGTACCACCATGATCCACAATCGTTGTTTTGAATTAGAAGTAAAACGCCTTTCAACCATATGCGAGCCAGTCGAGCCAACGTGTCAGAATAAAGCTATCCCCGGTCAACCTAAGACGTTTCGGCCCTACTATATCCCAACATCCCCTGAGAATAGGCGTGGTATTAAAAAGCTAAAGCCTCGGTGTAAAAACAGAGACAAGGGAATTTATAACCACCCTGAACTCTACAAATTAGATGGGAAAGCGCAGCCTGACCGCATTATTGAGCGTGTTGTTAAAAAGCCACTCAAAAAAGGTGGTAAGCCCGTCACCCAAATCATCAAGGAAGAAAAACTAGGCTCACAACTTCTTACCTGTCATGCATGTAATAGTAAGCTACCGGTTAAATTAAACCCTGCAAACCGCCATTATCGAGATTCAGATAACGTTAAAATCTTCAAAGATTTAATGAATAAAGACATATTCAATCGCATGATGGACAAGCATAAACTGGGTGCCAAGGTTATCTACGACAAAATCAACTTTTTCTACGAGCAAGCCTTAGCCTTTGACCATTATCACTCACAGATGATTGACCATGCGGTAGCGACTAGAATACTTAGTCTCAGTTCAGATAGACAGTTCTATTTAAGTAACTGGGGCGACCATAATATGCCAAAACCTACGCATATCGTGAACACGTCAACCGTCGATAATCATTCAGGTTTTGTATTCGTTTCTAACGTAAATTTTGATTTTACCAGTGATTATCAAGAGATAAACAAAGAGCATCGAGAAAAGAAGGAGCAGGAAAAATTTCCTTATTACAGACGCTACGCGCAATACGTATTAAGTAATGATGATGTTAATGTTCAGGCACCTGAGCATTAACGCACTGTTGAACTCCAACTACCACCAAAAGGATTACTGGTACAGCAAACGTATAGCGTGTTAGCGCACTTTGCTTTACTTAAGCAAAAACTCAAATATGCCAATCAAGTTAACTTATACGCAGATAATGATTCTGGTATCAAATTAGCCGTAGGAGCGGTTTTTAACGATTGGATAGCACGCAATAAGCTTTATGCCTTTCAAATCTCAGTAGAGAAAACAGGCTGCGCTCAGTATCTGGATGAAGATGCATCAAAACGACTCAGAGAAGTTAGAGCGAACTTAAAAAAAGAAAACCCAGAAATCACTAATGAAGGCATCAAAAAGGCACTTGGGGAAGCGCAATTATCAAACCGAGTTCGTGTCGGTAATGCTAAATCAGAATGGATAATCAACCCGAATAGTAAATCACGTTTAGCAATGATGATGCCACTAGGTGATGTGAAGCGCATGAACCCAAAACTGGTGGCAAGTTTATTAGCCAATGCCTCGCTTCATGGTGTTGATAATTGGTTTCAAATTTTGAGTAGACACATTAATCTTTTAGAGAGATCTGTAACTAGTGCCACCAATGCAAAACGCTGGAATGCCTACGCGGGTTACAATCCAGAATGGATGGTAAAGCTCATTGAAATCAAGCGCGTGTATTTCAATTATTGCATGACCAATGAGCGCACCATAAAGCGCACCATTAAGCGAAACTTCAAAGGCAATAACAAACCTAAACCTACCACGCCAGCAATGCGACTTGGGCTAACTAGAAAACACTACACAGCGGAAGATTTGTTGTCATTTAGCCTGGATAAAGAGCGTATTGATGAGGTTTATCGCAACAAGACTGAACACCTTCCTAGTTTCTTGAGTAACCGATTTTAGTGTCAGGTTATTTTGCAAGCGTCAAACACTAAAATCACCAACACTCTCTAACCTGTTGTTTTTTTGCCAAATAAAATAATAGGTGTATTTCTTGCTTTATCGAGGGCGCAATGTTTAATTTTAACTTAATTAAGTACCTCTGTCCTATAAGGACAGGCACTAAAAGGCTAACTCAAATGAAAAATAAATTTTTAAAAGGCTTAATAGCTAGCTTCGCTTTGACTGTTAGTGGAATTGTCAATGCTGGATTAATTACTATATTCACTGATGAGGCTGATTTTATCAATGCTGTGAATATAACAGGAACATATGATTTCAATTCAGACACTCTAGGTGTTTTTTCCAATAATGACTTTGGCGATTTTAGTATTTATGAAAACGATAGCCTAATTACTTTATCAGTAGCTAACACATCTTCCATCTTTACATCTAATCATATAGACTTTTTTACCCAATGCTGTAATGTTCCAGATACAATGTTTATTGAATTTGATTTTGAAATTAATGCATTCGGCTTTGACTTTTCTAATGAAGACCCTACCAGTGATTTCACTGTTGTCACAGTTGATGGCCAATCATTTAATGTCGGTTCACCAAGAACTAATGGTTTCTTTGGTCTAATTTCAACTTCATCATTTAAGCTGATATCTTTTGTTGACGATCCTGCTAATGGAGGAGCAAATACTTCTACTAAATTTGATAATTTTAAATATCAAGCTGCTAGTGTACCTGAACCATCAGCTATAGCATTTTTTGCTTTAGGTTTAATGGGATTAGCTTCTCGTAAATTTAAAAAACAAGCATAGTAAAAAATATTATTAAAATCGAAATCACTGATCATAATGGTCAGTGCTTTTTTCGTTTTAAGAAATACAAAAAAAGAAAATTAGTGTAAACCTACACACGCGCTTTCAAATATCTCAGTAACCAACTGAAATATTAAGCTAATCGTAAATTTTTGAGAAATTCGAATACTTTCTTGTGGCTCAATTATCATTGAAAAATAAGGAAAAAGTCTTCTAAAAGCAAAAAGCCACATTGTTGTTTTCAACAAAACGGCTCCAAGTTCACTCAATAGCCCGCATTGAATGCGGTGTTTTTGTTTGTGCTAGTGTGCTTTACTATCAGCAACTTGCGAATAGCTTGATATACGTGTCTTGACGTTTTTCATGTAGTGAAGCTGGTAAAATAAATATCCCACAACTATTCATTAAAGCTGCCGATAGTAAGTCTTTAGCTAAGAAAGGAAAGTAAGGTTACTGGCAGTCTCTGAACACACCAAAAACCTTATTCGTATCTTTAAATTATACGTTTTGATAACTAAGAATACGCAGTTGCATACCCAATTGTCTTACTATACTACATTGGTAGAGGTGTATTTGGGGTATAAGGTTTCCTCGCCAAAGTGATATTACAGAAAGGGTGGCAATGAATACCAGGTCAGTAAATGATATGAGCAAGCAAACAGGCGTGGGTCTTATTGAGATCCTTATAACCTTGTTTATTCTTGCCGTTGGTTTGCTCGGTGTTGCAGCGCTTCAGTTTACTGGTTCGTTTGCGAACAAAGACGCAATAAGTAGAACCCAAGCTGAAATGGTTGCAGCCCAGGTCGCTGAGCGTTTGCGTGCAGCAGCAAGGCCAGCCACAGTAGGCGACGGTATGGTAGTACACAACGACTATTTTAACAGCGACAGCTACAACTTTTCGCGCCTAAGTTGCGCAGGCTCTTCGCATCCTTACCGTTGTTATTGCTTAAGTCGCCCGGCCGGTATTCCCAATTGCGAAGGCAACGCCTGTACAGAGCAGCAAATGGCCGCCTACGACGGTTGGGCGCTGTCTTGCTCTGCGGTACAAACTAACCCACAGACAAAAGTAAATATTCGCTGCGATGATAACAACACTGCCGATGTTTACAGATGCAGCGCAGGCTCTCGCATCGAAGTATTATTAACGTGGCCGGTTACGTCATCGGGTAACCAAAACTATACGCTTAACAGCCGCTGCAACCCAATAGAAGGCGATAGCAATGCCTGCGTGTTCAAGGACATTACATTATGACGCGCGGATTATCGACCCCGATGAAAAACACAGGTTTCTCCCTTGTCGAGCTTATGATTTCCCTTACGCTCGGCCTCATTATTTCCGGTGCCATTATTCAAGTGTTGGTAAGCAGCAGTGTCACAAATAAGTTGAATCAAGCTGTCGCGCAGGTACAAGAATCGGGGCGTTTTATTATGGCGCGTTTATCGTCTGAGTTCTATGAAGTAGGGCGCTACGACTTGGTTACGGCTGCCATTGATAGTTCTGTCGATACTATTGCTGAAGCGGCGTATGTTCAGAACAAGCCTATTGCCCTTGTGGGCGACTTTGTTACCAGCGGTGAGCTTGGCAGTATTCAAGCTGCAAGCGGCGATAGCGATAAATTGGTGGTGAGTTTATTGGGCAAAGAAGACTGCACGGGCAACAGTCATGGCTATGCGGCAGATGAAGAGTTTCATGTAGTAAACCACTATTTTGTGAGCGGTAGCGAACTTAAATGTACAGGCTTTGATGGCCGTGTTTTAAGGGGGCTTAAAAACCAATCTGTGGCGCCAGTAACGGTAACGCTTTTAGACAATGTGGAAAGCTTTCATGTTCAGTTTGGCGTGTCAGAGCGAATTACATCATCAAAAGGTCAGCCAGTAAGCTATGTAACTGCCAATGAATTAGGCCTTCTAAGAGCGCAAAATCAGCAGGTGGTCGCGCTACGTTGGGCCATCATGTTGAAAAGTTATCAAAATGAAGTACAGCAAACTCAAGCGCAGCGTTTTGCGCTGCTTAACGAGAGTGCAAAAACCATGAGTACATCGCATTACTATCAGGTTTTTTCAAAAACACTGGCACTTCGTAATATGAAGAATTTTGTAAGGAGTTCGCAATGAAACAGCGTGGTTTAGTGATGGTATTCGCGTTACTCGTTTTGTTGTCTATTACTGTGTTAGGTGTAAGCGCGGTAACCAGCAGCTTATCTCAGTCTAAAATGGCGGTGTCGATGCAACAAAGTGGTTTGGCTTTCGATGCGGCTGAATCGGCTATTGCTGGGGTATTCTTCGAATCTGAAGACGAAACATTACTTAGCGATCCTAATCAAACCGACCCGTTATCAGAAGCCAGACAAGGTAATATTTTCGACCCTGCAAACGATGCAGTGAGCTGCTTTGATAACAATGAGTGGACAGATCGCTACATGACTGAAGGTGGTCTTGCCATAGGCGATAGACATATTAACGACGGGACATATCAAACCGCGGTTGCTTCAAAAAGCTGGTCTCGAACAGCGTTTATACGCGAACAGGCATGTCGTGGCTCTAGTAACGTAATTGGCGGCAGTAATATTAATTGTCACGTATTCATTATACGCGGATGTGGAAAGGTAGCAGGTAAATCGACGGTGGTTGCAAATACGCTTGCAGCGTCGGTGTTCGGCCCGGCCTCTCAATAGGTGATGTTATGAGAAAGTTATCTAGCTATTTTGCTTCAACAATACTCTTCAGTTGCATTGGGTTCTCTGCATTTGGTGACGACTTAGACATTTATTTAGGCAATGCCAATAGTGCAGTTACCTACAATCCAAACGTACTGTTTATTATGGACTCATCAGGCAGTATGGGAGGCTACGACGGTACCGACCAGACGCGCATGTTACGTGTCCAAAATGCATTGAAAGCGGCGCTAGGTTCTGCGACAAACATCAATGCTGGTCTTATGCGTTTTTCGGACTATGGTGGCCCCATTCTCTACCCTATTCGTAATATAGATGAAACGGTACGTCCTGAAATTGTTATCTCAACTAACGATGATGATCACGACGCTCATGAAATAGATGGAGCTGTTACCACCAATGCCAACGACCTCGTTTTAAGTCAGGGGACTAAAACAGTCACATCTGGCCTGCGCTTTACCGACTTAAAAATTCCACAAGGCGCTACCATTGTAAGTGCTAACCTACGCTTCACCTCTGAAGGCTTTAACGTTGCAGGTACGTCATTAGTTATTTCTGCAGAAGATAACGCCGATTCCTCAGTATTTTCGAATACGAATAGTAATTTAACATCACGAACTAAAACCACGGCCACTGTAGAGTGGACAACCGACAACGATTTTCCTGCTTCAGGTGAAGTGGTTACTACACCCGATATTAGCGCTGTCATACAAGAAGTTGTGGATTTATCAGCATGGTGCGGTGGGAAAGACCTTAACATATTAATTGAAGGCAGCAGCGATGATAGCGCAAGTGGTCGCGAGGCGAGAGCCAGTGACGTAGGGCAAAGCGGTGCACCGCAATTGGTTGTGTCTTACGACGATTCTACCGCCACCGGTTGTGTGCAAGGTGAGGGTATTTATCAAGTATCAAACTCGCGAGATAACTCTGAAGAAGATAGAAATGGCTACCCCAATACCGGCAGCGAGCTGACTTTCCATCCTTCTTACAATAGTTATATTGGTTTACGCTTCAGAAATGTGAATATTCCTCAAGGCGCGGTTATTTCAGAGGCATACTTAGAGCTTACGGCATATAACACAACTACCTATGGTAGCCCGAGCATGCGCATTCGCGGCGTGGCCGATGATGATGCCGACGATTTTCACCCTGACCGTCGCTATCGAATTCGCAACTTACCGAAAACATCCGGTTTAACCTGGTCAATGCCAGATTTCTATCGTAACAATAGCTATCGTACCCCCGATATTAGCAGTATCGTGAAGCAAATCACCGACCGGTCGGGGTGGCAATCGGGCAACGATATGGCTTTTGTGCTAGATGATTTTGTATCGTACCGAGGTGCTTACACGTATGGTGGTTCACCTTCAAAAGCCGCTAAGCTGATAGTGAAGTTTAACGGCTCGGCCACCCCTGGTGCCTCTGCTACCGTGCGAGAGCATTTAATCAGTAAAGTTGATGAACTAAGTGCAAACGGTCTAACACCAATTGTTGATACATTACTAGAAGCCAGTAACTACTATGGTGGCCGCAATGTAGATTACGGCTTAAAACGTGGTGAAAGTGATGTAAGTAGTTCAGTGCGCCGGAGCACGCGTGTTAGTCATCGCAGTTCTTATTTGGGCGCTGACTCTATTCTGCCTTCAGGTTGTAGCGAAGATAATTTATCAGACAGCGACTGTGTGAATGAGCAGATCCCGACACCAGCAACCTATATTTCTCCGGTTTCCGATTTACAGTGTCAAACCAATAACCATATTGTGCTTTTATCTGATGGTGTGGCTAACAACAATCACAGTGTAAGTAAAATTCAGGCGTTGCTGGGAAAAACCTGCACAGGCAGTGGCGGTGAGAAGTGCGGACTCGATTTGGTGAGAAATATCAGCGAATCTGAAACCTCGGTGATAGGCCCACGCGTTATTACTCACACTATCGGTTTTGCAGCAAATAATAGTGCAAACAACTTTCTAAATCAGCTAGCACTACAAAGCGGTGGTGGATTTTATCAAGCAGATAATAGTACCAACTTGCTAGAGGCATTTAATACTATTCTACGCTCTGTAAAAGACATTAATGCAACGTTTGTATCTCCCGGTGTTGCTGTAAACCAGCTTAACCGCTTAACACACCGTGACGAGCTTTACTTCGCATTATTTAAACCCAGCGAAGGCGCTATTTGGCCAGGGAACTTAAAACGTTACAGGTTAAGCGGGGACAAAATTCTTGATAAGAATAGCTTGAACGCTGTAGACAGCGTTACGGGATTCTTCTCAGAGAACTCACACAGTTATTGGTCTACGTTAGCCGATGGCAGTGAAGTGAGTGACGGCGGCGCTGCAAGTCAGCTAGGCGCCAACAGGAATATTTATGTATTCGATGGCGATGGCTCAATTATAAGAAGCTCGAACGCGCTTCATGAAAACAACACAACCATTACCGCTACTGACTTAGCTATTCAAAGTGAGCCTGAGCCTGAAGCATTACGTGATGCACTGCTTAAATGGGCTCGCGGCGTAGATGTAAAAGACAGCGATGGCGACGGCAGTACATCAGATTTTCGCGCACAGATGGGCGACCCAATTCACTCTCAACCAATCATTGTGAACTATGGTGAAAACGACTCAGCAATTTTGGTGGCTACCAACCATGGAATGATACATTCATTCGACACCACTACAGGCGAGGAAAACTTTGCCATTATGCCCAAAGAGCTGCTTGCGAATTTGCACCACTTTTATAAAGATGCATCTTCTTTCGAACACCGATATGGCATAGACGGCGACCTTATCTTACGTCACGTAGGCGACAGTAAGTACCTATATGTAGGAATGCGCCGCGGTGGTCAAAACTACTACGTGTTTGATGTTACGAACAAAACTGCACCATCACTTAAGTTCAAGATTGAAGGTGGTGTAGGCGGTTTAGCAAAATTGGGTCAAACATGGTCACGCCCCACAATCACCAAAGTGAGAATGGGAGATACGGTAAAAAATGTAATGATAGTAGGCGGTGGCTATGATGATGCACAAGACGACCGCTTAGTAAGATCAAGCGACTCAATAGGTAATGCGGTATTCATGTTCGATGCCGATACCGGAGCTTTACTATGGCACGCAAGTAATGCTGATTCGAACCTTAATCTTTCAAATATGAATTATAGTATTCCTGGCAGGATCTCTGTTATCGACCGTGATAATGACGGTTTCGCCGATCATATGTATGTGGCAGATACTGGTGGTCAGCTGTTTAGGCTAGATATATACAATGGTGAAAGTGGCACTGACTTTATCAAAGGGCAACGGATTGCAGATTTTGGTGGTGACACAGCCGAAACTAATCGCCGCTTCTATTACGGTCCTGATGTTACTGAAATCGCACTCGGTGATGAGCTTTATTATGGCGTGGCGTTAGGTAGTGGTTGGAGAGCATCGCCTTTAGACACTGTAGTGGAAGATAACTTCTATATGTTGAAAGACGAAGGAGTTTTCAAGCGAGACGTCAATGGCGAGTACACGTTCATGAGTACAGTGTTTGAATCAGACATGTATAACGCTACAAGCCACGCCTTAACCAGTAGTAACGAGGAAGATCGTAATTTGGCGGCAAGCACTTTTGCCAACAAATCAGGTTGGTACTTAAACTTGACCACCAACGGTGAGAAAGTGTTGTCCTCACCGCTTATTCTCGATTACAAGGTGTTCTTTACAACCTATGTTCCTGCAGTAAGCAGTACCAGTGCCTGCGCACCTCCTACAGGAAACAGTCGTGCGTATCTTGTCAGTATGTTTAACGGTAATGCAGTAAGCGACCTCAATATCAATGGTGTACTGGACAGTGGTGACAGATCAGCTGAACTCAAACAAACCGGCATTGCACCTGAAACAAAAATACTCATAGAAGACATCGTTAGTCCGGTGGTGTGTTTGGGTACAGAGTGTGTATCTGCGGTTATTGAAGTTGATGAAGACGGTAACGACAAAGCCTGTGTGTCGGCGTTTGAGTGCCTTGCTGAAAACATTTATGGTAGGTTTGAACGTATTCAACGAGGAAGTTGGCATTCGGAAACGGAAAGAGAGTGAAGGATATGAAACATACTGTACAAAAAGGCTTCTCACTTATTGAGCTGATGATTGTGGTTACTATTATCGGTATTGTCGCGGCTATAGCTTACCCATCTTATCAAGGTGTTGTGGCAGATGGTTACCGCGGTACAGGGCAGGCTGACTTGCTTGCTTTTGCATCAGCAATGGAGAGGCACCACAGCGGCTCTTTTAGTTATGAAGGTGCTGGCAGCGGTGGCAGCAATACAGGTGCTCCAGCAATTTTCACTACTTATTCACCCTCTTCAGAGCCGCAAACGAACAAGCGTTACGACTTAACTATTGTTGCCGCCACGGCAACAAGCTACCAGTTAAAAGCCACTCCGGTAAGTGGTTCAGGGCAAAGCAGTGATGGCGCCTTGTTCTATTTTAGTGATGGCCGAAAAGCATGGGATCAAAACAATAACGGCAGTATTGAATCTAGCGAATATTGTTGGTCTTGTTAGTAAAGGTACTAGTACCCTCTAGCTTTAGCGCCCCCAGCTTTGTAACGTCATTCCATTGTTGGTCGTAAGGTGCAGTGATAAATTCGCGCTCTTTTGGCATTCGTGAAGCTAAATAGCGCTGCTGGTGTTCTTGTATAGCCACTAGCAGTGTTGATGATTTATTAAATGCTGAAAATAGAAACGCACTGCTACTTATAAAAATAAATGTGGCCATTAACACCTCCACAAGCACCGCACCACGACATTTTTGACTCTTAGGTAACTTACCGTACTTTTTAGTATTCATAAGCCGTTCCCGGTATCGGTATTATTTTGAAAAGGGCTGCGTGTTGCTGTAATTGCTGCAACACGTCAAACGAAAAAGCAGTGGTTCCCTGAATATCGGTTGTAATAGAGCGGGTTGAAATAGCGAGCCCTGTAAGTTTGGCTGACGGATGAAGCACTACTTTGTTGGTGTTTGAAGTACTAGGGATGATAATTAGCAAACCGTAAAATGTAGTATTCTCTTCAAAGGTAATATTGCCATTTTTAACCACTAGCAGAATGGGGTTTTTAGCACTACTGTGCTTTACACTTTTGGCGGTGAGCAAACAGTTTCCTTCAATCCAAACCACCACTTTTGTTTGCAAGTCATTGCAATTATTTGCACTGAGCGGCGAGGGTAAATAACCGTGGCTAAAGCTTTCCAATGTTCTATTGAACATTTTCTCAGTGATTGAACTGTCTACATCAAAATTCTTCGTGTTGTTAGGTAGTGCTAGAATACTCGGGTATTTAACAAAGCTTTCTTTATATTGTAACGCGCCCTCTAAAGACGACGTAGCTATAGAAAACTGTTCAACTAAAAGCTCATGTGCTCCTTTGTAGCTGAATGAATTAACGACGAATTTATGTGAATGTTGTGCGGGTAGTAACTTTCCTAGCGGTTTTACTGCGATGCTTTTCGCTAATTCACGGGTTGCTTGTCGTGCAGATAATGATTCATTTGAAGTCTGTTGTGTTAATTTGTCTAACCTACTGAATGTAATAATGCTGTGAGCGCTTGAAAATACCAGGTATGACAGCGAAAGTAGAAGTATAAGTACGAGCGAGAGCATCATGAAACCGCTACTTTCGCTTTTTAAGGGGCTTACTTTCAAGTGAGCAAGCGCTGTGTGCAGTTCGCAATCCTCAGGCTTGCACATTTACTAAACCAATCGTAAATGTTTTCGTTTGTGCGATATCAGTGTACGTTGCATCCTGCGCATCTATCGTTACCTCAAGTAACGTGCCCCACGAGGAAGCCTGCGTAATAGTGAAGCGTAACCTAGTTATCAACGTCGAGCGGGTATCTGTTATGTCGTGCCAACCAGTTACCTCACATGCTTTACCTTTTACTCTATATTCAATTGCCTTCGATCGTAGTCTGTAGCCAAATTGTTCAGATGCAGAAGCCTCAATCACACCGCTTTCGTTTTTATCATACGCAAACAGCACGCAGCTGTTTGTGGCTTCGGAGCCAAATTGACTGATTGTTAACGTAGGTTTAGGAGGCAATGTTACGGATGAAAAAGCGACGGGTTGCACGTGGTCATAGGCGGCAAAGTCAGTACTTTTTATATTTTCAGTCAATACAAACTGTAAAGCCCGCAACTCATCTTCTAGTTTAATGCGGTGCTCAAACTTCATCACTGCTTGTGCCAACTGTGAGCTATAGGTGCTTGCCTGAAGCGAGACAATCAGCATTATTGTAGTTGCTACAAGTAGCTCGGTTAACGTTGCCCCTCTTGTTATGTGCACTTAGCAACCCCACTTAAAAACGGAGATGAACAGCTTCGCGCCCTTCCTAAGCTACTAATTATTATGCGGCCCTCTCGTTGTTTACTTTTCAGCACTATTGTTGTGCTGCTAGAAAAATTTAATGTGCCGTGTTTGTTAAAAGTAATCACTTTGTTGTCACCCGATGATGTGGTGATATCTATATGTTTATCACGAAGTAACACCGGTCTTATTTCATTGTCTGATGTACATTGTTTTGAGGCTGGAGTGGGCGAAATTGGTAGCGAAGATACAGAGCAATAACAGCTGGCATTGGTGCTGATAGCGATACACTCTTCACTTTTGCCATTAACTACAAGGTGTTTTTCTGCCCCAGTTGCAAGGGCCTGTAATCGAGTTGCTTTTACTAGCTCGCTTACGGCCTGTAATGCGTTTCTAAATTTGTTGTCAGCTTGCCAATGGTTAATAGAAGGGATAGCGAACGTACTAAGTAGCACTATTATGGAAACCACTATCATTACTTCAAGCAATGAATAGCCTGTAGACCTACTCATCGCATTCATATTAAAAACTAGACCCAAGCTCGGTTACTCCGTTACGGCTTCATTGATACCTTTAAAATACTTCTAATGAGGCGAGATGTAAGCTGTACCATGGATAGGTTTAAAGCAAAGGCAATCGGGCATGTAAACGGTTTGACGTTATTGGAAATGCTAATAGCAGTTAGCATAGTGACTATTCTCACCCTTTCGTTCTATAAAGCCAAGGAACGTGCGGCGCACGCATCAAACAGACTAAAAGCGAAAAGCTATCTACTCTCGCTTCAGGCTGTGCAGGCGAGAGCGTGGTTGGAAAATGGCATTTATAAGTCGTTGAAGCAACTGAATATGAAGCCGCCGGAAGGCTTAAAAATAACTGACAACACCGATAAGACAAAGCAAAGTATTTCGTATAAGTTCAGCGTTACGCTGCCGTCAGTTCCGGTTTCTTCAGGTTGCCGAACGCTTGCGATAACGCAGGATGAGGTTTTGCCAATAGAATGCTGGTAGTGTCGGGAGGAGTAAGTAAGAAGGAATAAATAGGAGGTGCAAAAAGTTACCCAGTGCTGAAAACATCTCGACTAGCTACAGGATAAATCGTTGCCTTGTAGATCTTCCTTTACGCCATTTCCATCACTGTCCACCGCAACTGAAATTCTTCCGTATAGCGAAAGTAAAAGGGCTGAAGCGTAATTTACGTCATTTGTTTTTGGACATATCTTAATAGTGGCTGCGCGGCTAACACCGCCTTGTTCGTCAAATATTAAGCTACCAGACAAGCCGTAAACGGTATTTGAACTATTAAGTGGGTCGCTGGTTACAATCAAATCTTCAGTGTTATCGCGAGCGCCGTTTCCGTTACTGTCAATAAACACCATTTTTGCCAGCTTCCAATCATTACTGCACGCACTGTAATCGTCAGTTGGGCACATCAGTACATCAGTTTGTTCGTCAACTGCGGTAAAGCGAGCACGCTGAGCCACAGCGCTCAAGCTATTTAAGTCTGCTGTAATTTTATTTTTTATCAATAAGCTTTGTATATTGGGAGCTACAGAGGTCACCACAATAGCAAGCACGGCTACTGCTACTAGCATCTCTAATAGTGTTAAGCCGCGTTGACGTTTTACGCTGAAAGGTTTGACAAAAGCAGTTCCACGAATAGCCATGCAACCCTCATTAAGGCTGGCGTCCAGAGGCTTGTCTGCGCCTTCACGTCGATGGCTTTCGTATACTTGGTGTCTGTACTGCATGGTGCTCAATAACTAAAAATAGAAAGAATTTGGTTGTTAAAAGAAGAGTTAGTACGTTAATCATCGATAGGCCTTTTTAACCACCTATACGCTGATGTTGCCCATAAAAGTCGCGCTTAAATCGACAACCTTTCTGCTTTGTAATTCACAATGTGGCTTTTGGTACAAAACTCTCCCTTTATTTAGGGTAAACTATTTTTACCAATTAAAGGTATATTTTGAAAAGAGGGGGCATAAAGCTATATACACAACCCCCCATTTTAAGCAGCGTGCTTGCTGTATTAGTGCGTATAGCATTACTCCGAATAATAATAAGCAAAAATAAGCATTTAATTGCCTTAACATGAATGACAATAGTGTCGTAAACTCTTGTCAGGACGCCTCAACATTACGTGGATATTATGATGCAAAAACAAGCAGTTATTGAAGAAATGAGAGTACTGCCTGAGATTGACGTGGAAAATGAAGTTACACGTCGAGTTTCCTTTATCAAAAATCAGCTAAAAACCTCTGGTCTTCATGCCTTAGTACTGGGTATTAGTGGTGGTATAGACTCGTGCACACTTGGGCGATTAGCGCAGCTTGCTGTTAACGAGTTAAATGACGAAGGCGGCAAAAAATATCAGTTTATCGCAGTAAGACTTCCTTACAGCACTCAGGCTGATGAAGAAGACGCACAAAAGTCTATTGATTTCATTCAACCAACCCATGCAGTAACGGTAAACGTTCAGCCAGGCGCAGATGCTATTCATGAAGCTACTACGCAAGCATTATCAGAATCTAGCTTATTGCCAGAAAGTGACGCAAAGCAGGATTTCGTGAAAGGAAATGTAAAAGCGCGTACACGTATGGTAATTCAATACGAAATTGCAGGTATGGTAGATGGCCTTGTATTAGGCACAGACCACTCGGCTGAAAATATTACAGGCTTTTACACCAAATACGGTGATGGTGCTTGTGACCTAGCACCTTTGTTCGGTTTAAGTAAACGCCAAGTGCGTGCCATTGCTGCACATCTAGGTGCGCCTCAAAATGTAATTACTAAAGCGCCAACGGCCGACTTAGAAAGCCTTTCACCTCAAAAGGAAGACGAGCAAGCGTTGGGTATGACGTACGACCAAATTGACGATTTCTTGGAAGGTAAGCCTGTTTCTGCGGAAGTGGAAGAGAAATTGCTCTATATTTATGAACGTACACAACACAAACGTGTGCCAATTCCAACTATTTACGACGAGTTGTAGTCATGAAAAAAATTGAAGCTATCATTAAACCATTTAAGATGGATGATGTGAGGGAAGCACTAGCCGAGGTAGGTATAGCAGGGATGACCGTTTCAGAAGTGAAGGGCTTCGGTCGTCAAAAAGGGCATACTGAACTTTATCGTGGTGCAGAGTATCAGGTTGATTTTTTGCCGAAAATTAAAATTGAGCTGGTACTAGACGACGAACGCGTTGAACAAGCGGTCGAAGCAATTCAGTCTTCTGCAAAAACGGGGAAGATTGGTGATGGCAAAATTTTCGTTTATAACGTTGAAACTGCGGTGCGTATTCGTACTGGCGAGCAAAACGAAGAAGCTATTTAGTATTTGTTAGCATTGTTTCACTATTGAAAATAAAAAAGGGAGCGTTGAACTCCCTTTTTCGTTGCTTTTAATATCAAAGCTAAAAGCGATTACGTGTGTGACTAGTGCTCACCTGATGAACATTCGCCTGTTTCGGCGTCACAGCAGCTGCTTTCTTGGTGAACGTGGCCGTGCTTAAGTTCTTCTGCTGTAGCTTCGCGTACGTCTACAACGTTAACGTCGAAGGTTAATGGAATCCCTGCAAGCGGGTGGTTTCCATCTACCACAACATCTTCATCGGTCGTTTCAATAATAATAACCGATTGCTCACCTTGAGGAGTAGTGGCTCTAAAAGACATACCTACTTCAACGTCCATACCTTCAAACATAGAGCGTGGTACGGTTTGAACTAGTTCATCTAATCGCTCTCCATATGCTTTTTCTGGAGCAACAGAAACGTTAAAGCTGTCATCTTTTGCTTTACCGATTAAAGCATCTTCTAGTCCTTCAATAAGGAAACGGCGTCCAAGCAACACTACTAGAGGTGATTTGCCCTCAGATGAATCAAGTGTTGTACCGTCTTCTGTCGATACGGTGTAGTGTAGCGTTACAACGCTGTCAGCGGTAATGGTCATAGCATTTCCTGTGTTGGCCTTTTTTGTCAAAAGGCATTAAAAGTTCACGCAGCAACAAACAGTGTTTAGCGACGTTTTTTTACAATATTGCTGGCTTTTTGTTCAATATTGTACGGTAGGGCGTTAGGGTAACAGGTAACGTCAGTTTGATCAGCCAATCTGTGTAAATCTTCTGGCGTAGTATCATTGCTGAGAACCGCAATGAAATGCGTTTCTTTACCTAACGTTGCCACGCTAATAATTTTTCCGGCAACACGCCAGTTGTCACCCAACTGCTTTTCTAAGCTAGCGCCTGCTTTAACATCCACGAACATGGGTAATGTAAAGCTATAGGCGGCACGTTTGTTTTTCCCAAGAAAGCGAGTTCTCGCCACCACTTCTTGTCCCATATAACAGCCTTTATCGAAATCGATACCGTTAAGAGCCTGCACGTTTATCATTTGCGGTACATACTCGGCAACAGCCGACTCTGAAAGGGCAGGGTGAACACTTTCAATCTGCAGTGCATCAAAAGTGGATGCTTCAAGTTGTGGCACGCTGTGTTGGTTTAAGTTAGCTTGTACTTGCTCAGTTGCTTCTTCGGTAAGCACAAGTACAACACCACCGCTTTTAAAGCCTGTTTGAAAGGCAAGAAGCGAATCGTTTGCAAAGCTTGCCAGTGAAGTGCCTTGCTCACTTGCTGCCGCAAGCCTTTCAATATCTTCTTGCGTCACAACGCTAGATGAGAAGTGAGAAAGGGCATCACCTACTGTATTACTAGATACAAACCAAAGCGTGTGCGCATTTGACTCGTCAATAATGTCGGCTTTTGAAAATACGCCGTACTTATTCAATTGAGCGAGAGTGTGTGCACCACTTGCCTTGTTAGCAATCATCGCTATTTTGCTGTTGAAACGTGCAACATACCCTACAGACCACGTTTTTCCCTTGTTGTCGCAGTGCGCATAGTGCCGAGCGTGGTCTGCTGTTAGCTTATTGACGTTAACAGTAATTTGTCCTTGCAAATAACTATCAGCTTGCTCGCCCTCAAGGGTTATCAGCATGTGATTGTCTAAACGAACAGCAAATTTTTCGGGTAACGCCTTTAGCGTTTCAATTGAAGACATGTAAAGCACTCTTACTTTTTAACTATGCTTTCAAAGTATGGCAAAACAAGAATTAATCAAGGGATGTTAGTGTAGATATTAATTTATTATTAGTTTCATTATCAGACCAAAAGAGCAGTGATCCCGTACACCTGAGCGTGGTACTATTGAATGTAAATAGAAATAGGTAAAAGACATGAAGTTTGAACCAAAAAGACTTGCCCGATTAAAGTGGGCGTGCCGACGCGGTATGCTTGAGCTTGACGTTTTGCTGCTGCCGTTCGTTGAAGAAGCCTTCGACGATTTGAGCTATGAAGACCAAGAGACATTCGAACGTTTGCTTACCAGTGACGATCCAGACTTGTTCGCATGGATTATGGGTCACCAAAAGTGTGAAGACCCTGAATTAGCAGCCATGGTTGCTACCATAGTGAACCGTGTCAAAGTATAGGATAAATATATCGTATACACCCCACAGAACATTGCTACGTAGTGTGCTTTTATGTTGCTGCGTAGCGATGGCTTTATTAGGTGCACCCGATACCGTTTGGACATGGGTGAACCGCGAAACCACAATAGTTGCTCTTGTTTTAGTTACGCTTGTTGCTATCGTATTGGATGCAATTTGTTACAAACAAACACCGGCTGACATCACGTATTTGCTGTCTAGTGATGGTAAAATTTGCACAAGTAAAAACAGTTCACAAGAGCCTTTGGCTCAACAAAACGGTGCAGTCCAAAACGCTTTACAGCAACTCCATCACACATCAATGGTGCTCCCATGGGGGCTTTGTCTTGAAGTGGCGAGTGTAAAACGTTATTGGTTTCAGAAAAATCATACCCATTTGGGTTGGGTATTAAGAAATGAGTGTTCTGAGCGAGATTACCGTCGCCTTTGCCGCGCCGTAATCTTGGCCAGAAAAGAAATGCCTTCAAGGAAAAATTAGATGTTTCGTGAATATATGCAGGCGCTTTTTAAGCGCGTTGATACACGGAAGTTAATGCAATTCAAGCCGCCTTCGCTACCCCAAAGAATTTATACGAAGAGCATTAGCGTCGATAATGCCCATTACGGCAAGTACTGCAACGAGGTGGAATGGCCCGTAAGTGATCGAATGCATCCTTTGTATTTGCAAATGTTATCGCTACCACTTCAAATGCAGTGTTTATTAGATAAGCAAAGCCCGTTTCCACTTTTGGGGCTTATTCATTCTGGCAATCGCGTGTCTGTGCTACTCAGTTGTGATCTCAGTGAGCCGTTCGAATGTCGCGTAAGGTTTCACGATGTAAATCCGCATAGTCGCGGGTGGGAAGTAGAGGTGTTACTTGAGGCGTATCAAGCTGGGCAGCTAGTATACAAAGCCATAAGTAGCTACCTAGTGAAAGTTAAAGCGGTTCATGTGGCACCAAGAACCATTCACTCTGAAGTGGTTGAGTCTTGTAACAGCGAAGAAAAGGTGACGATTGGAGAAGCCTTATTACCTGCAGAGACCGGAAGGCGTTATGCAGCGCTGTCTGGTGACTTTAACCCTATTCACCTTTCTACGCTTTCGGCAAAGCTATTTGGATTTAAAAAGCCAATAGCCCACGGCATGTTTACACTAGCTCGTGCAATATCTGCCTACACGGCCAATCAAGAAAACCCCAATGCCCTTGAAATAAATCGCGTAGATTGCCGTTTTAAAAAGCCCGTATTTCTTCCCAACACTATAGTGTTTCAGCAGCATTGTGAAACAAATTCTAGTGTGAAAATTGACGTAACCAATGCGAGCAAAACCTCAACACATATCGAAATTTCGATGACGTTTTAAATAAAAAAGGTGAGTTAAAAACTCACCTTTTTGGTTAATTGAGGTATGCGGCCACTTTTAGGGTTTGCGCTTTGCAATATATTCCCACGCCAAACATTCCGTTAAAGTCATCGCTCAAAATACGTATCTGACACTTAGCTGAACCAGTCAACTAAATCAGTCAGGTGTATCCGTAAAACTTGCTTCTGTGATAAGCGAGCCTATATCTGCCGCCGACAGCTGTTTGGTTGGCGTTAGAATAGTCGGTTTAGGCTCATCGAGTTGATTTGGATGGTCTAAGTTGAAGTGCAAACCGCGACTTTCTTTGCGCTCCATAGCGCAGCGCACAATTAACTCAGCAACGGTGACTAGGTTGCGAAGCTCTAGTAAATTATTGCTCACTCTAAAGTGTGCGTAGTATTCAGCTATTTCTTGTTCAAGCAATTTTATGCGGCGCATAGCGCGTTCAAGGCGCTTGTCTGTTCTCACGATTCCCACGTAGTCCCACATAAATAGGCGTAGTTCATGCCAGTTATGTTGAATAATAACTTCTTCATCTGAATTCGACACCTGGCTCTCGTCCCATGGGGCGATAGCTTCGTCACTGCCTGCTGTACGTAGCTGGGGAATAATGTCTTCGGCGGCTGCCGTAGCAAACACAATGCACTCTAACAATGAGTTTGATGCCATGCGGTTTGCACCATGTAACCCGGTATAGGCTACTTCACCAATAGCGTATACGTTATTTAAGTCGGTTTTGGCATTGAAATCGGTTATTACGCCACCGCAGCTGTAATGTGCAGCGGGAACAACAGGAATAGGTTCACGCGTAATGTCGATACCTAGCGAACGACACTTGCGATAAATGTTTGGAAAGTGTTTTACAATGAAATCGGCTGGCTTGTGGCTAATGTCTAGGTACATACAGTCGGCGCCCAGACGCTTCATTTCATAGTCTATTGCGCGGGCCACCACGTCTCGAGGAGCTAAATCGCCACGCTCATCGAACTTATGCATAAATCGAGTACCATCAGCATGACACAAGTTTGCACCTTCACCGCGAAGTGCTTCGGTAATTAGGAAATTCCTTGCCTGCGGATGGAAAAGACACGTAGGGTGGAATTGATTGAACTCCATATTGGCAACCCGGCATCCTGCTCGCCACGCCATTGCAATACCGTCACCGCTAGAAACGTCGGGGTTTGAGGTGTATTGATATACTTTACTGCCGCCGCCTGTGGCTAACGCAATAAATGGAGCGCGGATAACCTCAACATGCTCTTGCTGACGGTTCCACACGTACGCGCCAACGCAGGTCTTGTCCTGCGTTTTTGAAGGAATCAAATCAATTGCATTGTAGCGTTCGAATACGTGAATGTTTGGGTGCGTAGATACCGCGTCGTTTAGGGTTATTTGCAGCGCTTCACCTGTGGCATCTGCTGCATGCAATATGCGCCTATGGCTGTGTCCGCCCTCGCGAGTAAGATGAAAACGCTCTTCGCCAGACTCGTTTTTCTCTGTATCAAAAGGGACACCGTAGCCTATTAACCACTCAAGTGCTGATTTTGCGCGCTCTGCGGTAAACCGAACCGCAGGCTCTTCGCACAGGCCGCCACCTGCTTTCAATGTGTCTTTTACGTGGGCATCAATAGAGTCTTGCTCGTCAAAGACTGCCGCAATGCCGCCTTGTGCGTAGCGTGTTGAACCTTCGTTCCTGTCACTTTTACTTAATACTATCACCTGACAATGGTCAGCTAGCTTCAATGCTAAACTTAAACCAGCCGCACCGCTGCCAATAATGAGTACATCACATCGATGTTCAATAGCATTTGATGTGGAAGTTAGTGAAGAGGATACAGATTTCATGTATTTTGATACTAAATTAAACGAGCCAAGGTTCGGCAAGTCTAATGGATGAGTAGCAAAACACAATGATTGATAGTGTGAGTTGTGCGCATTTTTTAAAATTTTTAATAGTTAGATAGAACTTTTGGGAACAGAGCGCGTCTACACACTGCTTGTTAGAGCTATTGTGTAGTTGAAGTAGGGAGTAACGGCTCGAATGAGCGAGCAGATAACCGACCAGCAGCTGGTCGAAAAAGTACAACGTGGCGACAAAAATGCTTTCAATTTATTGGTAACTCGTTACCAGCATAAAGTGATGCATTTAGTGTCTAGATATGTAAAAAACACAGGCGATGTAGCGGATGTAACGCAAGAAGCGTTTATTAAAGCGTACCGCGCACTGCCGAATTTTAGAGGTGATAGTGCGTTTTATACGTGGCTTTACCGCATTGCCGTAAATAGCGCTAAGAATTATCTGGTGTCTCAAGGGCGTAAGCCACCTGCAAGTGACATAGACGCAGATGAGGCTGATTTTTACGAAGGCAGCGATGCGCTTAAAGAACAATCAACGCCTGAACGTAGCTTACTGTCTGAAGAGATTGAAGAGACACTGTTTAAAGTCGTTGAAAAGTTGCCTGACGATTTACGAATGGCAATTACATTACGAGAAATAGAAGGTCTGAGCTACGAAGAGATCGCTAGCGTGATGTCGTGCCCCGTGGGCACAGTGAGATCGCGAATCTTCAGGGCTCGAGAAGCTATTGATAAAGTGATTCAGCCGCTGTTAGAAAACTAAACGAAAAAAATTAAAAAAAGATGAACTTTCTTTTTTTAGCGATGACTAACAGCTGTGTTAGGGTAGTAAACGATCAAATCGATCTGGAAATGAACATATGACGCAACAGCAAGAAAAATTGTCCGCATTCATGGATGGCGAGATAGAAGGCAATGATATCATCGACGCGATTAAGCAAGATGAAGCGCTTCAAGCCAAGTGGCAACGCTACCATGTATATCGCGGCGCGATGCGCAAAGAAGCCAGTGTCGCTCCCGAGCTTGATATTACCGCAAGCGTAGCCGCTGCGTTGGAGAACGAGCCAGCTATTGTTGCACCAAAACGCTCTCGTTGGCAGTCAATTCCTGTTATTGGCAACGTTGTACCGTTTGCTAAGCAATCTGGTCAGTTTGCAGTGGCAGCATCGGTTGCAGTAGCGGTTATTCTCGGCGTACAGCAATTTAATCAACCTGTTCCTACAGAGCCGTTTGAAACGTTCGAGACGGTAGGACCGCAAGGTGGCCTTGCTCCGGTTAGTTTAGAGCAAACACGTGAGCTGCCGCGCAACGATATGAACGAAGTTTTGGAAACAAAGCGTAAAATTAATGCGTTAATTGCCGACCATGAACAGCAAGTCAAGCTCAAGCAAGTGAAAGATGACGCTGAAGAGAAAGAAGGCGACAAAGTTCGTCCATAAACGTCGTCCGTAGCGTCGCACATCTATTTATTTTAAACATGCCAGCATATAATTGCTGGTATGTTCGTTTCTAAGGCAGGGAAAATGCGCTGTAGTTTAGTCATTGCTTTCATTTCAATACCTCTTTTTAGCGCGCTTGGCGTTAACGCTCAACAGCAGCCTGACGTTAACGCCAGACAGCAGCCTGTCGTAGAAAAACAAAATGCGAGTTATGAAGAAGCGCCAGTGGCGTCATCTACCTCATATCAGTCTGCTTCTTCTATCCAATCTACGTCGCAATGGTTAACACGGTTAAGTGATATCGTGTCTAACGAGAACTATCAGCTTTCTTTCGTTCAAACAAAGACAGGGCAAGAAACAGTGCCTTATCTATGGCGTCATGGCATTGATGAGAACGGGACTGAGTTAGAACAATTAAATGTGCAAAATGGCCCCGGTAGGGAACTTATACGCATTAATGACGTTGTAAGTGTATTCGAACCTGACGTACAGCCATACAGCTTGCGCTCACAACATATTAATGGGCCAATTCCGACGGCGCTTTTGTATCATCCTGAAACGTTATCTACCGCCTATGAATTTGTGGCAGTAGGGCGAGCGAGAGTAGCTGGCCGACCGGCTCAACAAATTCGTATTGTAAGTCGTGACAACAGCCGCTTCAGCTATCAGCTATGGTTAGACGAAGCAACAGGAATGTTGCTAAAACTCAATATGGTTGACTTACAAGGTGCTATTTTGGAACAAGTGCAGGTGACCGCATTCGCTATATCACCCGCACCATCTGAGTATTTTTCACGTATTAATCCAGATTCGTTGCCAAAACCAATGGCGCTGAATAACGTGCAAACCAGAGAGCACTCTTGGGACGTGGGCTATCTGCCCATTGGTATGAAAGAAGTAAAAGAAGACACGCGCCGATTAGCATTAACAGGCCAGGTGGTAGAGCATAAAATGTTCTCAGACGGCTTGGTTGATGTGTCTGTATATGTGCAGCCCGCAGAAGATGCTGTAGGCGCCGATTTAGCGCTACGCCATGAACTAAGCACGTTTCTTACTTTAACCGTTGGAAAGGCACAGATAACGGTAGTGGGTGAAATACCACTTCAGACAGCGAAAGCAATGGCAGCTTCATTAAGGCCGGCGGCAAATTCAGCAAATTAAGGGCAGTATTTCGACATGATCAAAGAAACCGCAACAGTGGTGGCAGTTGATGGCGATAAAGTAACCGTAGAGGCGGCCATTAAGTCCACATGTAATAGCTGTCAGGCACAGAGTGATTGTGGTACCGGTGTGGTTTCACGAGCGCTTGCGCCTAAGACACAGTATCTTACGTTGGA
The DNA here is from genome assembly GCF_042848195.1 of Alteromonas sp. MTD1. Lineage (NCBI taxonomy): Bacteria > Pseudomonadati > Pseudomonadota > Gammaproteobacteria > Alteromonadales > Alteromonadaceae > Alteromonas > Alteromonas sp. MTD1. The sequence goes on along the minus strand of NZ_BTGG01000007.1, from coordinate 49,435 downwards.
TACGCCTATGACAGTGCAGGTTGGACAGCAGGTAACGGTAGGTATACCAGAGGCAGGTGTATTAAGTGCATCGGCTTGGCTGTATTTACTGCCACTATTTACGTTTATTGTCGCATTTTTTACTATTAGTGAAGCGTTGCTTATGGTGGAAATACGCCATGAATTAGCTGCATTGCTGCCCACGGTAGCCATAACGTATGGTGTTTATCGTTTTATTGCATCAAAGCTTAGTAAAATAGAGTCTACTAAGTATCAGCCTGTGTTACTTAAACTTATTGAAACGGACTAGTTTTATCTTTCTTGTAAACCACCATACCCATGCAAAAGCATACTTATTAAAAGTTTAAGCCTTGCTGATTCGCTTTTCGTATTAGAAATGGGTAAAATCCGCACGCGCTACGTAGACATAGGCTATTTTTAGCGGTGTTGATGTCGAAAATACAACAGCACACGTAGCATCTTTTTGTTTAATGAATTTTTCTGCAGGTAATTTCCAGCATTATGCAACAGTCGCACATTCGTAACTTCAGTATTATTGCCCACATTGACCACGGTAAGTCAACACTTTCAGACCGTTTGATCCAGCATTGTGGAGGTCTTTCCGATAGGGAAATGGCTGAGCAGGTCCTCGATTCAATGGACCTAGAAAAAGAGCGTGGAATTACTATTAAAGCGCAGAGCGTAACGCTTAACTATGAAGCAAAAAACGGTGAAACGTATCAGCTAAACTTCATCGATACGCCAGGACACGTTGACTTCACCTATGAAGTTTCACGTTCTCTTGCAGCCTGTGAAGGTGCACTGTTGGTAGTCGATGCGGGGCAGGGTGTTGAAGCTCAAACACTGGCAAACTGCTACACCGCTATTGAAATGGACATGGAAGTGGTGCCTGTTTTAAACAAAATAGACCTACCGCAGGCCGACCCTGATCGCGTTGCCGAAGAAATTGAAGATATCGTCGGTATTGATGCGATGGACGCAGTACGCTGCTCTGCGAAAACCGGCATTGGTATTGAAGACGTTCTGGAAGTGATTGTAAATCAAATTCCACCGCCTGAAGGCGACCGTGATGCGCCTTTGAAAGCGCTTATCATCGATTCTTGGTTTGATAACTACCAGGGCGTTGTGTCACTGGTACGAATTGTTGAAGGTCAACTTACCAAGAAAGACAAAATTCAAATTATGTCGAATGGCCAAACTCACCAAGTTGACAAGATTGGTGTGTTTACACCGAAGGCCCTAGACACGGGCGTACTGCGCGCCGGTGAAGTAGGCTTCATCATTGCTGGTATTAAAGATATTCAAGGTGCACCGGTGGGTGACACCATCACGCTTGCGCGTGAGCCTGCAACTGAAATGCTTCCTGGGTTTAAAAAAGTTAAGCCACAGGTTTATGCAGGTATCTTCCCAATCAGTTCCGACGATTACGAAGATTTCCGAGACGCATTGGCAAAACTTAGCCTTAATGACGCGTCATTGTTCTACGAGCCAGAAAGCTCAGCAGCCCTTGGTTTTGGTTTCCGCATCGGTTTCCTTGGCATGCTGCACATGGAAATCATTCAAGAGCGCTTAGAGCGTGAGTACGACTTAGGCCTAATTACCACAGCGCCAACGGTAATTTATGAAGTTGAAACCACCAAAGGTGAAGTACTTACAGTAGACAGCCCTGCCAAGCTTCCGCCGGTAAACGATATTGCAGAAATTCGTGAGCCTCTTGTAGAAGCCAACATTCTTGTGCCGCAAGAATATCTAGGTAACGTTATCACGCTGTGTGTTGAGAAGCGTGGTATGCAAACCAATATGACCTATCACGGTAAGCAAGTGGCAGTAACTTATGAGCTTCCTATGGCGGAAGTGGTACTAGATTTCTTTGACCGTTTGAAGTCGACGAGCCGTGGTTTTGCCTCGCTAGACTACAACTTCAAGCGTTTCCAAACATCAGACATGGTGCGTGTTGATATTCTTATCAATGGTGAGCGTGTAGATGCCCTTGCGGTAATCACTCACAGAGAAAACTCTCAAGGTCGCGGCCGTGAGTTAGTTGAAAAGTTACGTGAGCTTATTCCTCGTCAAATGTTTGATATTGCAATTCAAGCAGCGATAGGCAACCACATTGTTGCGCGAAGCACGGTTAAACAGTTGCGTAAAAACGTAATCGCTAAGTGTTACGGCGGTGACGTAAGCCGTAAGAAAAAGCTACTTCAAAAACAAAAAGAAGGTAAAAAGCGAATGAAGCAAGTGGGTAACGTTGAATTACCACAAGACGCTTTCCTCGCGGTACTCAAGGTGGGTAAGTAATGGCGAATTATTTCTCCTTGATTTTGGTGGCGCTCACCTTAATCACAGGGCTTGTTTGGCTAGTTGACAGTGTGTATTTTGCGCCAAAACGCAAAGCCCGTTTACAAGAAGCGGCCACTGCCGAAGGCGCAGCGTATTGTGAAGATCCGCAGCTGCCATATTGGGTAGATACATCACAGCAGATTTTCCCAGTGATTGCTTTTGTCCTTGTGCTTCGTTCGTTTCTTTATGAGCCATTTCAAATTCCGTCTGGCTCAATGATGCCTACGCTATTGGTAGGCGATTTTATACTGGTTGAGAAGTTCTCTTACGGTGTGAAGGATCCGGTATTCAGAAGTAAAATGATTGAAACTGGTGTGCCAGAGCGCGGTGATGTGGTTGTATTTAAGTACCCTGAAGACACGTCAATTGATTACATTAAGCGCGTTATCGGTTTGCCGGGCGATACAGTGGTTTACCAAAACAAACAGGTGTATATAAAACCTAAATGCCAGCAAGGCGAGGTTTGTGGGAAGCTTAAAGCGGTGCCATTAGACTTCCAAGAACGTGGCGAGTTTGTGCAAGATATGGCGCAACTTATGCGCTATACCGAAGACCTAGGTGTGGCTAAGCACGACATTTTGCGTCATCCTGTTCGTGAAATATCATCAGTTCATTTTTACACGCAGCCTGGCACACGCAGTAATGAGTGGATTGTGCCAGAAGGTCAATATTTTGTGCTTGGTGATAACCGAGACAACAGTCGTGACAGCCGTTTTTGGGGCTTCGTGCCAGACGAAAACTTAGTAGGCAAAGCCGTGGCAATCTGGATCTCATTTGAGTTCGAGCGCGATCCAAAAGATTTCTTGCCAACATGGGTACCCACCGGAGTGCGTTTTGACCGCGTAGGTGGCATTAATTGATGCAAAACCCAATGCAAGGAATAGATAAATATCGTCGGCTTTATAAGGCGATAGGCTACACGTTCAAAGATGAGTCGCTGCTAGAACAAGCGCTTACGCATAGAAGCGCAGCTAAGAAACACAATGAAAGACTAGAGTTTCTGGGCGATGCCATACTGGGTATGATTGTTGGTGAAACCTTGTTTAAACGTTTCCCTAGTGTGCCTGAAGGCAAGCTTACTCGTATGCGCTCAACGCTTGTTAAAGGCGAGACACTAGCCGAACTTGCCAAAGAAACGAGCGTGGGTGATTTACTGCATCTTGGTCCAGGCGAGCTAAAAAGTGGTGGGCACCGCAGAAGCTCAATACTTGCTGATGCTGTTGAAGCCATATTAGGTGCTATCTATCTTGATTCTGGAATGGATGAAGTAAGAGGTGTCATCGACAGACTCTGGGAAAGTCGTTTTCTTAAGCTAGACCCCAATGCTCACCCAAAAGACAGCAAGACGCGCCTTCAAGAATTCCTACAAGGTCGAAAGCAACCTTTACCTAGTTATGAAGTGCTTTCGATTTCAGGCAAAGATCACGCGCAAACCTTTGAAGTAAGCTGTAAGGTAGAAAGCCTCCCTAAAGCTGTAGTGGCGTCGGGTAATAGTCGTCGTAAAGCAGAACAAGAAGCTGCTCGTTTAACATTGGAGAAGCTTGATGACAACGCATAATGACAATGACTCAATGTCTGCACCGCCAGTGGACACACGCTGTGGCCTTGTTGCTATTGTAGGAAGGCCAAACGTAGGTAAATCTACGTTGCTAAACCGCTTGCTAGGCCAAAAGGTAAGTATTACATCGCGCAAGCCGCAAACCACACGTCACCGTATTCTGGGTATCGACACTGATGGCGATTATCAAGCTATTTATGTTGATACACCTGGGCTTCACCAAGACGAAAAGCGCGCTATCAACCGATACATGAACCGTGCAGCATCTAGCTCGTTAGCTGAAGTAGGGCTAGTGTTATTTGTTGTTGAGGGCGACCGTTTTAACAGCGAAGACGAGATGGTGCTAACGAAAGTAAAGCAGTCTAACCTTCCTTGCTATCTTATCGTGAATAAGATGGACAAAGTGGAAGACAAAGAAGGCTTTATGGTGCACTTACAAAAGCTAGGCGAGAAGCACAAGTTCGAACACATCATTCCGGTAAGTGCTAAGCAAGGAAAAATGATAGACGGCATTCGCGACCTAGTGGCGCAGTCGCTACCAGCAAGCGAATTCTTCTTTCCAGAAGACTATATTACCGACCGCTCAAGTCGCTTTATGGCTGCTGAAATCATTCGTGAAAAGCTTATGCGCTTTACAGGCGATGAGCTGCCTTACTCGACTACAGTAGAAATTGAGCAGTTTAAGATGGCCGATAATGGCGTCTATCGCATAAACGGGCTTATATTAGTTGAGCGTGAAACGCAAAAACGCATGATTATTGGTAAAGGTGGAAAACATCTTAAAACCATCGGTGAACAAGCGCGAAAAGACATGGAAAACCTGTTCGACAACAAAGTTTTCTTAGAGCTTTGGGTTAAAGTAAAACAAGGCTGGGCAGACGATGAACGTGCGCTGCGCTCTTTAGGCTACGGCGACGACAGTAATCTATAAAAGGCCTCGCCCATTGCGTTTTTACAAGGTCGAGTGATCTCGACCTTGCTACCATCCGTTTTCACTCCACAACATCATTAACGATTTATCGCGGGAGCGTATATGGCAATATCAGATATGCGTAGGCAATATTCAAAGGGTACTTTGGGTGAGTCTGATTTAACTTCAAATCCTTTCTCTTTATTTGATAAGTGGCTTAACGATGCCATTGATGCCGGTATACCAGACCCAACTGCCATGACAGTTGCCACCGTAGACGCGTCAATGCAGCCGTCTCAGCGCATTGTGTTGCTAAAGGATGTTAGTGAAAAAGGGTTTGTTTTCTTTACTAATCTAGGCAGCAGAAAGGCACAAGAATTATCCATAAACCCAAAAGTGTCGTGTCACTTTCCGTGGTTCTTTATGGAGCGACAAGTGCGTGTTTGCGGTAGCGTTGAAAAGCTCTCGGTCTCTGAAAATGCGGCTTACTTTTTTTCTCGTCCGAAAGACAGCCAGCTTGCGGCGTATGCTTCAAAGCAAAGCAAACCTATTGGCAGCAGAGAGCTTTTGCTAACCCAATTCAAACAATTGAAAGATAAGTTTGCTAACAAAGAACTACCAGTCCCCGATTTCTGGGGAGGTTTTCGAATTGTTCCCCATCAAATTGAATTCTGGCAAGGTGGTGAAGACCGCTTACACGATCGCTTTGAATACAATTTGACGGAAAATGGCGAGTGGACCACGCAACGGTTAATGCCATAGCACTCATGCGAGTGCTCGCAGAGATACCACAATGATAGACAGTCACTGTCATTTAGATTTACCTGCACTCGCTGACAATATCGACAGCGTATTACAATGTGCTAAACAGAAAGGCGTTAATCGCATGATGGCACCTGGAACTACGGTGCCATCATGGAAAAAGCTTCAGCGCATTAGCGATTCGTTTGCACATCTACTTCCTATTGATACAGCCTTGGGTTTGCACCCTTACTTTCTCCAAGCAAATGCTGATAACGCCATAGCACTACTAAAACAGAATGTTGACCTGCTTGAGCAATCTCTAACCCGTCCTCACTCCTCAGTAAAAGCCATCGGCGAAGCAGGATTAGACGGTCATATTAATACCTCGATGGCACTGCAAAAATCGGCGCTTGATGCGCAACTAAATATAGCTGCATCTGCATCGCTACCCATTATTTTGCATCATCGTAAAAGCCACCACTTGCTGTTTGAGGCCCTTAAAGCTGCTAAATTTACAAAAGGTGGTGTAATACATGCTTTTTCGGGCAGTATTGATGTAGCAAAGCGATATATCGAGCGGGGCTTTATGCTAGGTATTGGCGGAACCATAACGTACGAAAGAGCAGGAAAAACAAGAGACACCGTTTCGTATCTACTTAAGCATCACCGCGATTGCTTGCTTCTAGAAACCGATGCGCCAGATATGCCTATGAGCGGCAGGCAAGGGCAACCAAATAGGCCTGAATATATTGGTGATGTAGTAAGTGCATTGCGAACGTTGGGTGATGAATCAGAAGAAAGCGTTGTAGCTTTTACTTCAGCCAATTACGCCCGCTTATTTTTGTCCTAAACGAGCAATAATCCATGGTCGTGACTTGTAAAAAGCGCGCGTCATGTACACACCAACAACCAGTGCCAGACCCAATAAAATCAGTAAAATAAACAATAGCTGAGATCGCAGCGTCAAAGGGTTTTCTAATACGGCGTTCGTATTCATATGAATGTTTACATAGCCAAGTAAAGCGCCGTCTTCATTATGAATATCTTCTACGAAGGTAAGTGGAGTAAGCGTATCGTTTTTACTCAATTCAATAACGCTTGGGATCTTCGGTAGTGGTGCAATGTATTTACCGTCACTATTAAACACGGCAAGGCCAATAATGTGAGGTTCGCTGGTAAGCACCTTCAAAACGTTTTCAATGTTGGTAATAGCAATGGCTGAATTGCGCGTTGTGTCTGTTGTACTCTGGTTTGCCGAACCCTGTGTGCCAGTACTTTGTGCATTTACATAGTTCGACAGCGGGTTTTCTAGCAGTTTGGCATACTGGCGCGCAACGCTTTCTCCAGAGAACTGAGTTTGTACTTTTAGCCACTCGTTCTGATATTGCTGTAACAGCACGATTAACACTATTGTCATTGCAACCACTCCAGCAACAACTAGCGCATGACAAAGTCGCTTTATCACGGTGTAAAGTGAATGCGAACGGTCTGCTGTTCTTTTCTCGTGGTTTTCGCCGTTTGCTAACGCCATATTTGTAAAGGCCGTGTTCCCGTAAATAAATGCCAGCCTAACAGTAGGATAAATCGAATTAATTTTAAAGGAGTTATTTTATTGGCTTATTGAATTGGGTAGCATAAGGGCTAATCAAGTTAAGGGGCAATAACGTAGTGCATGCCAAATTAAACGCGCTTATTACCAGCGTGACATCATCATCTCTTCATGTTTCCGACGCGTTATCATCATACGTTACCACTGACGCTGGAAATGATAACTTCACACACACGTTAACCGTTTCAGGTCAGGCACTTACGCCTTTTATTGTGAAGTCAGTTTTACAAGCACTAGAAAAGCACTTTGCAGCATCGTTTTTGACGTTTCATCATCTACACAACGTGTTTGGTGACAGTGTTGTGACTTTGCGAGGTGAGTTATTAAGTGCTGATGTCTCGAGTGTGAAAGCTGCTTTAGGAGATCTTTCATCCACCTACAATATTGATATTGGCATCCAGGCAAGTCGCCCATCATTGTCTCAGCCAGGCTTGCTGGTTATGGACATGGACAGCACCGTGATTGCTATCGAGTGCATAGATGAAATTGCCGTGCTTGCCGGGGTCGGCGAGCAAGTTGCTGAGGTTACAGCACGAGCCATGCGTGGCGAAATTGCATTTAATGACAGTCTTGTACATAGAGTTGCATGTTTAGATGGCGTGCCATTAGCCCATCTTGAAAAAATTCGAAACCGTATCCCGTTAATGCCGGGTATCCAAACATTGGTTCAAACCTTACAAAAGCACAATTGGAAGCTGGCAATAGCTTCTGGTGGTTTTACGTACTTTGCCGACTATTTGAAAACCCGTTTAGGTTTAGACTACGCTATCTCTAATACGCTTGGTGTAAATGACGGGAACCTAAACGGTAAAGTGGAAGGTGAAATTATCAATGCCGAGGTTAAAGCGCGTACGGTTAAAACATTGGCGGAAAAATGGCAAATTCCAAAGGCACAAACCGTTGCCATGGGCGATGGAGCGAACGACCTTGTTATGATGGCTGAATCGGCGCTGGGCGTGGCATGTCACGGCAAGCCTTTGGTAAACGAAAAAGCCGATGTAGCAATTCGCGTGGGCAGTCTGCACAGTATGCTGTATTTCTTGGAAGGCTAGTGCTCACTAGCCTTTTTTGAGCTTCACTACGCACTAAATAGTGTTAATTGCACAGTGTTTAGTGCTCATTGCGTAAGCAAAGCGCCCTTGGGATTGCTTTTTAGCGTTTTGTTAGCGGTAATGTCGTCTAACGAAAAACCGTACCTTAAAAGCACTTCGTCAGTCACATCTATAAGGTGTGAACACGCCGCCATACTCCACATTTTCTTTTCAAGTTCTTTGGCTTTGTGCATCGCGTACATGGTGACGTAGTTAATCTCTGTTTGAAGCATCGATAAATCGGGTTTGCCGGTTGTAGTTAGCATCAAATGAATAGCAATAAACTGGCCGCGAGTCATTGCCTCTCGAATAAAAGCCTTGCGTTGTTTGTTATCTTCAAACTTACTTGAATACCGCGGTATGATAGCCATTCTTGGGTCTTTTTGTGCAGTATCAAAGGAAATAAAAAGCTCTTCTCTTAACGGGGTGTTTTCATGCTTAACAACTTTTATGCCGCTCTGTACAAAAGGCGATTCCTGCTTTCTATCGCGGAATAAAAACTCAACGTTTACTTGACCTTGCTCGGCAAATTGGGTTGTTAGCGTAGTAACACGCTCATCCTGTTTCCCGATAATGCAAGCTTGAGGTACGTATCGCACACCTTCTTTACTCATCAAAAATGAAAGCGACGTTGCGTTCCTCGCGTTAATACAGCGAAGTGCCTGACCCATGCCCGGTATTTCTTCTTCTGTATCTTCTACTTTTAGGCTGCTTTTATTCTTTTTAATAAGCTCTTCGAAAAAGTAGCGAGCACCTTTACCTGCATCTCCTGATACTGCTTTCAAATGCAAAATGTTTTTATCTGCGTTGTGATACATCACTTCGTATTGCAAATGCATTACGTTAAAAGACGGTGCAATTTCTTGAAGCTTTGGAAATGCAACTTCTACACGCCCCTCAAGGTTACCTTTATATTCGCGCTTCAACTCAATACGCAGCCCCAGGCCGTGTACCGAAATATCCTCGCTAATTCCGTTAATTACGGTTTCATCATCATTTAAACGAAGCGTTACTTGAGTTCTAAGCTGATAGCGGCTTTCAATGCGCTTTTCATCATACTTAAATCGTACAATTTCGATATTTGATGCAGCACGGTTTCGGGGGTGCCCAAAGTGCCGTAAATGCGCAAGGTTATCTCGATTAAACGTAAACTCGTTATAAGTTTCTTGCCCAGTTACTGATGTAACATCGGTAACATGAGCAAGGAATCGCAAGTTTTTAAGCTTAGACATTAACCGAGCAGAAGGCGGCGTATTAAGTTTTTTAATCTTGTTGCCTACTGAATCAGGAATAGAAGTCGGTATGTGCGCTTGCTCAGGTACCATATCTGTTAGCGTTACTTTAAATACACGCCAACTCACTTTCTTTGAGCCAAACCCAAGAAAAGCACGCATAAGGGCATCTTTTTGCGCCAGTTCTTCTACAGCCGCTGAGTAAAAGTACACTTTCTCGTTTTGAAAATGCGTGAAGCTAAAGACAAAGATTTCTCTTACTTCCTCTGACTTATTTAATAGTCGAGTAAGACGTTCCTGCGTAAGAAGAAAATTTAGCCTACAGTTGTCTTCTTCGTCTTGCCAATATTCAAGTGTTTCTCTATTTACCTCGTTAGCCATTGCAAAACGGGGCACCAGAGTATTGCTTATAACATCAATAAAAACAGGTAAAGTAGGGCAGCGCGGTGAAAAGAACTGTTCGCTTGTTTTACTGGCGATGGCTTCGATGGTGTTACTCATGTTCACTTTATAACGGCGCTTATTACCGTGAATAAAGTTTTCTAGGAACTTGTCGAAAGCTGGGTTGGGATAGTTACTGTCTCGCTGTAGTGCAAGGTAATTGACGTCGTTCTTCGTACTTATTTTTACTAGCTTGTACGCAATACCGTTCTTTTTATCCAGCGCGTATTCGGTTTCAAGGCCTCTAAAAAAGATATGAAGCGTTTCCCCTTTTTTAAAAAACGTATCTTTTGAGAGTTTAACCTGTAGCCCTTCAAGCGAAATGTCTACACTTAACCCGCGTATCGACTCATTTTTGTCGTTAAATAACTCTACGGCTACCGCAAAGTTCATACGCTCTGCATTGCGCTGACGATAGTCTAGAAGGTTTACTGTTGGTACTTTGAATTGTTCCAATACCGCAGAACGTTTTTTTAATTCGGGATTACTTCTCTCTTGTCGTTCTTGAGCGAGTTCTTTTTCGCGCATTAGGCGGAAATTGTTTTCCGTATTTTGTACGGCCTCGTAAACACCATAGGTATAACGACCAAAAACGCGTATCTGTTCTTCAAACTTATCAACAGCAATGTCATCCATATAGTGCGTGCGGCCTTCATGCACATACTTTTTGCATTTACCATCTACATGGCCACGTAAGTCAATGGTCCTCATGCAAGGTTTTGCAAGTCGCTTTACTTCCATCTTTATAAGGAAGCGCTTCTCTTTCGGAACGTCAGAAGCGATCTGAAGCAGCACTTGGTTGAACTCAGGTTCATTAACCATTGGCTTTAGCTGTTCTATAATGGCAGCATATTGCTTTAAATCTTGACTCATGAACGGGCAACTTTGTCGTTAAGTATCATTATTTTAGTTATTATCGGCATTTCAGCCAATCTCATTAATATGGAGGTTGCGCGTCCTGCGCGTGCGTGAAGCACAAAGTTGAGAAGCAATCACATGTTCTACACAAAAGCATAGAGCACAACGTATAAAACGTATACCTAGCAAAACAGGTGTTGGTGGGTCGCAATCTCTTCTAAATGAAGAACATAGAATACTACTTTAGACTAATGGATCAAATAGCTTTATGGCAAAACGTAAAACTGCTTATGTCTGTTCAGACTGTGGCGCAGAATTTCCTCGTTGGCAAGGGCAATGTTCAGAATGCAAAGCTTGGAACACAATAAGCGAGTTTGTTGTAGCGAGTGCTAAAAGTGCTTCTCGTCCCAGTACTTCAGGTTATGCGGGTCAAACTGCGGCAAAAATAGAAACCTTAAACGCAATAGATTTGGCATCTCTCCCACGCTTTAGTGCAGGCTTTAAGGAACTGGACCGTGTGTTGGGTGGTGGTATTGTGCCTGGAGCCGCTATGTTAATTGGCGGTTCGCCAGGCGCAGGTAAAAGTACGCTGCTGTTACAGGTAATGTGCCAAATGGCACAAAATGAAACGGCACTGTACGTTACGGGTGAAGAATCATTACAACAGGTTGCCATGCGCGCTAAACGGCTAAACTTGCCAGACGATAAACTGCTAATGCTTGCAGAAACCAACGTCGAAACCATCTGTGACCTTGCCCTTACGAAAAAGCCCAAGATTATGGTTATCGACTCCATACAGGTAATGCATGTAACTGACGTACAGTCGGCGCCGGGCAGTGTTTCTCAAGTGCGTGAAAGTGCAGCCTATCTAACGCGATTTGCAAAACAAAATCACATTGCCATGTTTATAGTGGGCCATGTCACCAAAGACGGTAATTTAGCAGGCCCTAAGGTGCTAGAGCACTGCATTGATAGTTCTATGATGCTAGAGGGCGAAAGTGATGGGCGTTATCGCACGCTTCGCAGTCACAAAAACCGATTTGGAGCGGTTAATGAGCTTGGTGTTTTTGCGATGACCGAAAAAGGTCTGAAAGAGGTGAGTAACCCATCGGCCATCTTTTTAAGTCGTGGCGATAACGAAACGCCGGGCTCAAGTGTCATGGTAATTTGGGAAGGAACGCGCCCATTGCTGGTGGAAATTCAAGCGTTGGTTGATTATTCACAAATGTCTAACCCAAGACGTATTGCCGTGGGTCTTGATCAAAATCGTTTATCTATGTTGCTTGCAGTACTGCATCGTCACGGTAATGTTCAAATGAACGATCAAGATGTATTCGTGAATGTAGTAGGTGGAGTAAGGGTGTCTGAGACCAGCGCTGATTTAGCGTTACTGCTTGCCATGATATCGAGCTTTAGAAACCGTCCACTGCCACGAGACTTAATTGTATTTGGAGAGGTAGGGCTAGCCGGTGAAATACGTCCTGTGCCCAATGGTACTGAGCGTATTATTGAGGCGGCAAAGCATGGCTTTAAACGTGCTATCGTGCCTAAAGCGAATGCGCCTAAACAAGCGATTAATGGAATGAAGGTGGTACCGGTATCGCGCCTGACCGAAGCGTTGGATGCTTTGGGGTAATAGCTTTATTATGGACGTGGTTTATTGAGGTGCTTGGTAAACTGCGTCTATCAGCGCGTTTAAGTCTTTCTCTTCAATACCACTATCCATACTATTTAACGCAATAAGTCTGCGCAGAGCACTTAAGCATTCGACATCCATGCGCTCTACTTTGCATCCTAGCGAAACATCGTCTTTTCTACTGTCTGAATGCCGGTATAGCTGTGATATATGAAGGGTTATTGATGGACTATCTTCATTGGCTTTGAAGGTTGCAGTGTAGGGTTCATGGCTATCGAAAGGGAGTTTTGCCAATTCTGTTTCAGAAGCAAGTAGCTTAATACCTTGTAGTGAAACATCACTTACCATTACCTCAATAGTGATGTCGTTGTGAGCAAGATGTCCCTTCACATTCAGCATAACCCGATGAAACTGGCGCTTGTCCGTCATTCTTCAACCTTTTTTATTCTTTCCCTAAACTCAGTATTGGCTATTTATTTTTCCTTCGCAATAAAAAAGCCCTCGATAAAGAGGGCTTTTTGTACGGTGCCGTAAAGCTTGTACATACAGAAGTATGTCTTTGTTAAAAAGCTATTTCGACATACGTTTGTATTTAAGGCGATGTGGCTCAACCACGTCTTGACCAAACTCATTTTTCAGCCACGTTTCGTAATCTGAGTAATTACCCTCGAAGAAGTTGATGTTACCTTCGTCGCGATAATCCATGATATGCGTAGCCACACGGTCTAGGAACCAACGGTCGTGCGAGATAACCATTGCACAGCCAGGAAACTCTAATAGGGCGTTTTCTAACGCACGCAGCGTTTCAACATCCAAGTCGTTAGTCGGTTCATCCAGTAGTAATACGTTTCCGCCCGCTTTTAATAGCTTTGCCAAGTGAACACGATTGCGCTCACCGCCAGAAAGGTCCTTAATGAACTTTTGTTGGTCCGTGCCTTTAAAGTTGAAGCGACTGCAGTAGGCGCGGCTATTTATTTCAAAGTTACCAATGCGAATAATATCTGAGTCGTCAGAAATTTCTTTCCACACTGTATTGTTCTCGTTCATATGATCGCGGAACTGTTCAACAGCGGCAATTTGAACGGTTTCACCCAAATCAATGTTTCCTGAGTCGGGTTGCTCTGCACCAGTAAGCATTCTGAACAGCGTTGATTTACCCGCACCGTTTGGACCAACAATACCTACGATGGCACCTTTTGGAACCTTGAAAGAAAGGTCATCAATAAGTACGCGGTCGCCGTAAGATTTCTTAAGATTGGATACTTCGATAACCTTGTCACCAAGACGCTCACCAGGTGGAATGAATAGCTCGTTAGTTTCGTTACGTTTTTGATAGTCACTGGTAGACAGTTCTTCAAAACGTGCCATACGGGCTTTACTTTTCGCGTGACGACCTTTCGGGTTAGAGCGTACCCATTCAAGCTCTTGCTTCATGCTTTTCATGCGCGCTGTCTCTGCGCGCTCTTCTTGCTGAAGACGGTTTTCTTTTTGCTCTAGCCATGAAGAGTAGTTGCCTTCCCATGGAATACCTTCACCGCGGTCAAGTTCTAATATCCAACCTGCAACATTATCAAGGAAGTATCTATCGTGGGTAATTGCCACTACCGTTCCTTCATAGTCGTGAAGGAAGCGTTCAAGCCATGCTACTGATTCAGCGTCTAAGTGGTTAGTCGGTTCATCAAGCAGCAGCATTTCAGGTTTTTCAAGTAGAAGACGACAAAGTGCAACGCGGCGACGCTCACCACCAGAAAGTTTGCTGACGTCAGCGTCCCACGGCGGTAAACGAAGAGCATCAGCAGCGCGCTCAAGCGCATTTTCAAGGTTATGCCCGTCTTTCGCTTGAATAATGGCTTCTAATTCACCTTGTTCTTTTGCTAACGCGTCAAAGTCGGCATCGGGTGCTGCGTATTCTGCATACACTTCATCTAGACGCGTCAGTGCGTGTTTTACATCTGCAACGGCTTCTTCGATGTTGCCTCGAACGTCTTTTGATTCGTCTAGCTGAGGCTCCTGAGGAAGGTAACCTACCTTTAATCCAGGTTGAGGACGCGCTTCACCTTCAATATCGGTATCAACACCAGCCATTATACGAAGAAGTGTTGATTTACCTGCACCGTTTAAACCAAGCACACCAATTTTGGCACCTGGGAAAAAGCTGAGAGAGATATTCTTAAGGATATGACGATTCGGTGGCACAATTTTGCCCACGCGATGCATACTGTATACATATTGAGCCATGCTTGCTCCTCGCTACAATGCAGAAAAATGAATAAGTTCCAACTCGCAAAATACGCTATTCGCTTATGCTTGAAAGCACAGTCAACGAGTTGATTAATGTGGTGCCGTATTCTACTCGTAACACTATAGTTTGTGCCAGAGCACAGCGCCATTTAGGTGTATTTATGCTGTTATTTTGTGCACTTGCAGAGAAAAATTTTATTTAAACATCGGTACAGGCAAGGAATTAAGGTAAACTTCAGATCATAAAATAGTGTGTGTTGTTTTACTAAGTGAAGAACTGAATGAAGACTTTGCAATACCCTTAAAAGCACTTTTTGCGTATCTGCAAGGGAAATTGTTAAAGCGTATAGGTAAATGTGCACTTTAAAAGAAGTGCAAGTAATAATAACGCAACACTAAGTCGAACATTCTTACAGGTACAAAATTGCATGACGGCTATGAAAAAACGTACGTACAGTTTAGAGGAGCTTGCCAGCCATGTTGGCGGTGAAGTTCAAGGCGATGGCAGTGTTAACATTTCTGCTGTTGGTACCTTGTCGGGCTCTGCTGAACATCAAATTTCTTTTTTGACTAACCCCAAATATAAGCCTCAGTTAAAAGACACAAAAGCAGGAGCGGTTATACTGCATGAAAGTTTAAAGGACCATAGCCCGGTTCCCGCTTTGGTTGTGGCTAATCCGCATGCGGCATTTGCCCTTATAGCCCAGCTTTTTGATACCACGCCGGTAGTTGCTACGGGCATTGCCGACACCGCCGTTATTGCACCGTCTGCACGTATTGGAAGTAACGTTGCGTTAGGTCATAACGTTATCATTGAAGACAACGTTGTGCTTGGCGATAGAGTTGTTATTGGCGCAAATACGGTAGTGCGCAAAGGTACGCATATAGGCGAAGACACTACCGTCCATCCTAATGTGACCATTTATCATGACATTGTTATTGGCAAACGAGTGACTATTCATAGTCAAACAGTCATTGGCGCAGCGGGTTTTGGCTACGCCAACGATAAAGGTGTATGGATCCCTATTCCTCAAACAGGGTCGGTGCGTATTGGCGATGATAGTCAAATTGGTGCCAGTAGCACTATCGACAGAGGCGCCATGGAAGACACCATTTTAGGCAATAACGTGATTATTGATAATCAAGTGCAAATAGCTCACAACGTTATTATCGGTGACCATTCATGTATATGTGGCGCCACAGGTATTGCTGGAAGCTGCCACATAGGTAAACACGTTATCATCGGTGGCGGTGTAGGTATTAATGGTCACATTTCTATTTGTGACAATGTTCAAGTAACTGGCTATACCATGATAGTGCAAGATATTACCGAGCCGGGCGTTTACTCTTCAGGACAACCGGCGCAAACCAATCGTGAGTGGCGTAAAAACACGGTTCGCTTACAAAAAATTGGCAGCTTGTTTGACCGCGTCAAAGCGCTAGAAAAACAACGTTAAAATTAAGATGGCGTAGGGATATCGTTAAACCTACGCCATTTGTATTAATTTAGTGATAAAGCGGTATACAAGGGGCTGAAAATGACTAGAATATGGCCTCAAATTGAGCTATTCGAGTGAATACTAACCTGCATAGGCAATTGGTCACACCGCAGTTTCTTATCCAGATTGGTATTAACGCCACATAAAAACCGCAGTTAAGGAGCCCCCATGTTTTCTCGCGAAATGAACATTGCTGACTTTGACCCAGAATTAGCCGATGCAATGGCAAAAGAGGTTGAGCGTCAAGAACACCACATTGAGCTAATTGCCTCTGAAAACTACTGTAGCCCACGTGTGATGGAAGCACAGGGTTCTCAGCTTACCAACAAATATGCAGAAGGTTACCCTGGCAAACGTTACTATGGCGGTTGCGAGCATGTTGATGTTGTTGAACAACTTGCCATTGATCGTGCAAAAGAGTTATTTGGTGCAGAATACGCAAACGTTCAGCCTCACGCGGGTTCGCAAGCTAACTCAGCTGTGTTTATGGCGCTACTTGATGCTGGTGATACTGTACTAGGAATGAGCCTGTCTGAAGGTGGTCACCTAACACATGGTTCTCACGTTAACTTTTCTGGCAAAACGTACAACGCGGTTCAGTATGGCTTAAACAACGAAACGGGTGAAATTGATTACGCGCAAGTTGAAGCTCTCGCAAAAGAGCATAAGCCTAAAATGATCATTGGCGGTTTCTCGGCTTATTCAGGTGTTGTTGATTGGGCTAAGTTCCGTGAAATTGCAGACAGCGTTGGTGCTTTCTTACTTGTTGATATGGCGCACGTTGCAGGTTTAGTAGCAGCAGGTGTTTATCCAAACCCACTTCCGCATGCACACGTGGTTACTACTACAACGCATAAAACATTAGCCGGTCCTCGTAGTGGCTTAATTCTATCCGCATGTGGCGATGAAACCATCTACAAAAAGCTGAACAGCTCGGTATTCCCTGGAAACCAAGGCGGCCCACTTTGCCACGTAATTGCGGCTAAAGCAGTAGCCTTCAAAGAAGCACTACAGCCAGAGTTTAAAGCGTATCAACAACAAGTTGTTGCCAACGCGAAAGCCATGGTTGCAGTAATGATAGAGCGTGGCTATAAAATTGTATCTGGCGGTACAGACAATCACCTTTTCTTGCTTGACCTTATTGATAAAGATATCACAGGTAAAGACGCAGATGCGGCACTTGGTGCAGCCAACATTACTGTGAATAAGAATTCAGTGCCAAACGATCCTCGTTCACCGTTTGTAACCAGTGGTCTACGCATTGGTAGCCCAGCGATCACTCGCCGTGGCTTTAAAGAAGAACAAGCTAAACAAGTGGCTACATGGATTTGTGACATCCTTGATAACATGGGTGATGAGTCTGTTATTAAGCGTGTTCAAGACGAAGTAGTTACGCTTTGCTCACAATATCCTGTTTATAAGTAAATAGGTTTGTGTTTTATTGCGTACTTTGATAGTTATGCTGCTACATTAAGATACTGCTAAGTACGCAATAGTTAAGGATTTTCTATGTTTTGCCCCTTTTGTTCCGCGCAAGAAACCAAAGTTATTGATTCTCGCCTTGTGGCCGAGGGGCATCAAGTGCGCAGACGTCGCGAATGTAATGTCTGCCACGAACGCTTCACTACCTTTGAAGGTGCCGAGCTTGTTATGCCGCGTGTTATTAAGCGCGACGGCTCACGCGAACCGTTCAACGAAGATAAGCTTCGTGCGGGACTACAGCGGGCATTGGAAAAGCGTCCTGTAAGTACTGAAAAAGTTGAACAGTGCATTTTATCTCTTAAGTCTGAGTTACGTGCCACTGGAGAACGAGAAATAGAAAGCGAGTTGCTTGGTAACTTGATCATGAAAGCGCTCAAAGAGCTGGATAAAGTCGCCTACGTTAGATTTGCATCTGTATACCGTTCCTTCGAAGATATTAGAGAGTTTGGTGAAGAAATCGCTCGCTTAGGCGACTAGCGCACGTTGCGCCTATCACAGGATTAAATGTGGATCACGCAAACCTAAAAGATGATTATTACTGGATGGCGAGAGCCATTAAAAATGCCAAAAAAGGGCGTTTCACTACCTCTCCCAACCCTTGCGTTGGCTGTGTCATTGTTGATGAAAATAATCAGTTCTTAAGTGAAGGTTTTCATATACAGGCTGGCACGCCTCATGCCGAAATACATGCACTCAACGCCGCTGAAAAAGCGCGGAAACAAGGCGCAAAAGGCGCAACAGCATACGTTACCTTAGAGCCGTGTAGTCATTTCGGACGCACGCCACCGTGTGCTCTAGCACTTGTAGAAGCACAGGTAGCTCGCGTTGTTATAGGTATGACCGACCCAAACCCTGCGGTAAGCGGAAACGGTATTAGAATACTTCAGGAAGCTGGAATAGAAGTCGTTAGTGATATTCTTGCATCTGAAGCGGCAGCGCTAAATCCCGGCTTTATAAAACGTATGCTAACCGGAAAGCCCTATATCAGACTAAAACTGGGGATAAGTTTAGACGGTAAGATAGCCCTTGAAAATGGCGTTAGTCAGTGGATAACCGGAAAAGATGCAAGGCGTGATGTGCAGCGCTACCGCGCAATGAGTTGTGCGGTACTAACGGGCTCTGGTACAGTCAAAGCTGATAATCCCAGTTTATTAGTACGTGCTAACGAAGCGGGTTTTGCTGACTATCCTATTCAAAACTTGCGTCAACCCGTTCGCGTCATCATCGATAGTAAATTAAGCCTAAACGATGAATACCAATTGTTTAATGATGGTTTCGCTACCCTAGTAGCAACCACATCCACTGAATCCAAAAGCACACCTGGGCAGCACGCTGGTCAAACTATAATAGTGCCTGATAAAAACGGAAAAGTTGATTTACATGCATTAATGGATGCACTGGGTGAAAAGCAATATAACGAAGTGCTTGTAGAGGCGGGGCCTGGGCTTGCAGGTGCACTGTTTAACGAGGGGCTGGTGGATGAGCTAATTTGCTATCAGGCACCCAAGTTATTGGGCGACAAAGGGCAGAGCATGGTGTCGTTGCCTACTTTCACGTCGCTCGACCAATCTATTTCACTCACACTCATTGAAAATTGCCAAGTCGGTAACGATATTAAGTTTATCTTTAAACCCGATGGCAATCGGAACGTCGCAGTTAGCGATTAAGAGGAAGTTTATGTTTACGGGCATTATTCAGGCACTAGGCACAATTCAGAAACTAGACAATCGCGGGAACGATATTCGCCTTACTGTTGCATCTCCCACACTTGATATGGCCGATGTAGCCTTGGGCGATAGTATTGCAACAAACGGCGTTTGCCTAACTGTGACTGATATGGGCGACGACTATTACTGTGCAGATGTATCTGCAGAGACAATTAAGTTAACAGGTTTTGCACATTACTCAGCAGGCTCTACAGTTAACTTAGAAAAGGCAATGCGACCCACCGACCGCTTTGGCGGTCATATTGTATCTGGACACGTTGACGGCGTTGGTAAAGTAACGCAAATCATAAAGCATTCCGACTACATCGAGTTTTGGGTGAAAGCACCTGAAGATTTAGCGAAGTATATCGCACATAAGGGCAGTATTACTGTAGACGGAATAAGCCTGACGGTGAATGAAGTAAATGGTTCTGAATTTATGCTGTGGATAATACCTCACACTTTAAAAGAAACCATTATGGGGACTTACAAGGTAGGTACAGCCGTTAATTTAGAAGTCGATGTTATAGCACGTTATTTAGAACGTTTGATGCTGGGCGAAAAAGCCGCAGAGCCACAGTCAAAAGGCATCGATATGGCATTTTTAGCCGAGAATGGATTTTTAAAAAGATAACCCTACAAGAAGCAAAAGAATATGGCATTTAACACTACACAAGAAATAATTGAAGATATTCGTCAAGGTAAAATGGTTATCTTGATGGATGATGAAGACCGCGAAAATGAAGGCGATCTCATCATGGCGGCTGAGCATGTAACACCTGAAGCCATTAACTTTATGGTGACCCATGCACGAGGCCTAGTGTGTTTGCCTATGACACAAGAGCGCTGCCGAACTCTCAACCTTCCGCTGATGGTGGATAAGAACGAAGCACAATTTTCAACCAACTTTACGGTGTCAATTGAAGCGGCGAAGGGCGTTACAACCGGTATTTCGGCAGCAGATCGCGCAACTACTATTCTTGCCGCTGTCTCAAAAGATGCAAAAGCCACTGATATTGTGCAGCCTGGTCATATTTTCCCGCTTATTGCAAAAGAAGGCGGCGTATTAAACCGTGCAGGCCATACTGAAGCTGGTGTTGACTTACCCAGACTTGCAGGTCTTGAACCGGCAGGCGTTATTGTTGAAATACTGAACGAAGACGGCACCATGGCTCGTCGCCCTGAGCTAGAAAAGTTTGCTGAAAAGCACGACTTAAAAATAGGCACTATTGCCGACCTAATCGAATACCGTAATTTAAATGAAACCACTATCGAAAAAGTAGCGCAGTGCAATATGCCTACAGAGTACGGTGATTTCGAGTTACACACATTTAAAGACAGTATTGATAATCAACTTCACTTCGCACTTAAGAAAGGTGACATCAAAGAGGACGAACCAACGCTAGTACGTGTTCACTTGCACAATACTTTTAGTGATCTTCTTGGTTCGACACGCGGTATCCATCGCTCACTTACTTTAGCCGATGGCATGCGTAAAATTTCGGAAGAAGGTGGTGTACTGGTGCTTTTAGGCAAAGAAGAGCATATTGAACATCAAGTACGCCGCTTTGCTGCTGAAGACCGCGGAGAGCGTCCAACAGGCGCAGATTGGCAGGGCTCGTCGCGGACCATTGGCGTTGGCAGCCAGATTCTAGCATCAATGGGCGTACATAAAATGCGCCTATTGAGTAAGCCAATTAAATATCACGCACTTTCAGGCTATGGCCTTGAAGTTGTGGAGTACGTGCACGACTAGTACTGCAGAGCGCAGAGCCTAAAATTAGGGAGTAAAAAGCGTGGAGGGAGTATGCCCATCCCAAACACGCGGTGAATACATCCCTGTACGCTCCGCCACCGCATCCATGCGGTGGAGGGTTTGCGATGGGCATACTCCCTCCACACTGATGTGCTCGAGTTTGGTATTGGGTGAATTGAAGAAGTTAAAGAAACAATCGATTTAGTTTAGGCGCAGTTGTGGTATACTTCGCGCCGTTTTTTCTCGAGGAATGAAACCATGCAGGTAATTGAAGGTAATATCAGAGCAACCGGTAAGAAGTTTGCTATCGTTGTATCACGCTTTAATAGCTTTGTTGTAGAGAGCTTGCTTGAAGGCGCGTTAGATACACTAGAGCGTCACGGTGAAGTAAACAGTGACGACATTACGGTAGTACGTGTTCCTGGTGCATATGAATTACCTGTAGTGGCACAAAAGATTGCCGAGAAAAAGTCATTTGACGCGATAATTGCACTTGGTGCGGTAATTCGTGGCGGCACACCTCACTTTGATTTTGTAGCGGGCGAATGTAACAAAGGCCTTGCACAAGTATCACTAGAGTACGGTGTACCAGTGTCATTTGGCGTAATCACAACAGATTCAATTGAACAAGCCATCGAGCGTTCAGGAACCAAAGCGGGTAACAAAGGTGCAGAAGCTGCACTAGGCGCCCTTGAAATGGTTAACGTTTTCGATGCTGTTGAAAAGCTTTAAGGTAAACATTTAGTGAAAGTTTCAGCTCGTCGTAAAGCCCGTGAGTTAGCACTTCAAGGTGTATATTCATGGCAAATGAGTCATAACGACATTCAGCAAGTTGAACTGGCTTTAGCAACCAGTAACGACATGCAAAAGGTAGACATGGCATATTTCCAAGCTTTGTTGCGCGGTGTTGCACACAACGCAAGCAAGCTTGATGACACCATCAAACCTTACCTTGGCCGTTTGCCAGAAGAACTGGATGCTATTGAAAAAGCGATTCTTCGTATAGCGACCCTGGAACTTACCGAGCGCATTGATGTGCCTTATCGTGTAATTATTAATGAAGCTATCGAGCTGGCTAAGGCATTTGGTGCCGAAGAAAGCCACAAGTTTATTAATGGTGCGCTTGATAAGGCCGTACGCACATTGCGCAAAGATGAGCGCGACTAACCTTTTTACTAAGACGGCAAGGATTGCTGTTAAAGGGTTTCAATTACTACCGTGAAAGAATTCGATCTTATCGGCCGCTATTTTGCAAACAGTGGCCACAAACGCAAAGATGTTGTTATTGGTATTGGTGATGACTGCGCCGTAACAACAGTTCCAGAAAACCAACAGCTTGCCATAACTACCGACACCTTAGTAGCAGGTGTTCACTTTCTTAATGATGCACCTGCGAAGTCGGTGGCATACAAAACGGTTGCCGTAAATTTAAGTGACTTAGCTGCAATGGGCGCTGAGCCTGCATGGATTAGCCTTTCTTTGTCGTTGCCAGAAGTGAATGAAGCATGGCTAGACGAATTCGTTGGCGGGCTATATGAGCTTACGCAGTACTATTCTGTACAGCTTATTGGTGGTGATACGGTTAAAGGGCCCATGGCAATGACGGTCACTGCACAGGGGTTTATTCCCCCCGGCTCTGAGCTTACTCGAAGCGGCGCGAAACCAGGAGACTGGGTATATGTTACCGGCACGTTAGGTGATGCTGGGGCAGGCTTGGATATTCTTCAAAATAAGCTAGAGGTTTCAGGCGAAGCAAAAGATGTGTTGATTAATCGTCACTATTTTCCTACGCCACGAGTTGCCGTTGGTACTGCTATTCGTCGAATTGCCACCTCGTGCATTGATATTTCAGACGGACTTATCTCTGATTTAGGTCACATCTTAAAAGCATCGAACTGTGGCGCGAACGTTCATGTAGACCGTTTACCGCTTTCACGCGCTTTGACTAGTGCCGTGTCAGAGCAACAGGCTACTGATTATGCGTTGTCAGCGGGTGATGACTACGAGTTAATCTTTACCGTTAGTGAAGAGCAACGAGGCAGTTTAGAAACCTCACTTGCCAGTACAAATGTCAAAGCGACGTGTATAGGGCAGTTAACAGGTCATCCTGGCGCATTATCACTGTTAAAAAACAACGAAAAGTACACGGCAAAAACGGGCGATGGCTACGAACACGTTTTTTAGCGTAGCCCGCAATAACTCACCAAACAGCATATAAGAAGAGACAATAATATGCAGGCTGAATACCGCGCCAGAGTAAGTATGAAAAACCCTGTTCACTTCCTTGCGCTGGGGTTTGGTAGTGGGTTGATACCTGTTATGCCCGGCACATTTGGCTCACTTGCGGCCATTCCGCTTTTACTGGCTTGCATGTATGTATCTTCGGTTTCATTCATTGCACTAACGCTTATTTTTAGCGTTATTGGCATTTACCTTTGTGGTAAGACAGCAGATGACATGCAGGTTCATGATCATGGATCTATTGTTTGGGATGAAATAGCAGGCATGTTTGTGACATTCCTGTTTGTGCCGCTATCTGCATCAACATTACTCGTTGGCTTTTTATTATTCCGCGTGTTCGATATTTTAAAGCCATGGCCTATTGGCGTTATCGATAAACGCTTACACGGCGGTACCGGTATTATGCTGGACGATATTCTGGCGGGGGCAATGGCCTGTGGCTGTCTTCATTTACTTATGGTGCTGTGGCCTAATTCACTAAGCTTTTTGTAATAGAAGCCTATCTAATAAACACTGAAAAACATACAACAAAAAGCCCTCTACGTTAGTCAAACGTAGTGGGCTTTTTAATATCTGGCTTTTACCTTTTAAGGGGCTAAATGCTAGCGTCTATAGCATTCGTACTAGAAGGTAAGTTTATTGAAAGCCTAATTACCTAGAAGCGCGTTAGCTGCCTTTACAATGCCATCAGCATCTAAACCATGCTCTTTATACATTTCCTGCTGTGTGCCTTGAAGTATAAAGCTATCTGGAAGTCCTAGCATTTTAACGGCTTTTAACACGCCATTTTGCTGTAGGTGCTCAAGCACGGCACTTCCTGCGCCGCCCATGATACAGCCATCCTCAAGCGTCATAAGCACATCATGCGATGCTGCAGCACTTAATACAGCTTCACCATCCAGTGGCTTAATAAAGCGCATGTCGATAACGGTTGCATCCAGCTTCTCGGCTGCTTCTAGCGCATTCGGAAGTAAACAACCGAAGTTCAAAATAGCGATACGTTTTTCTGCAGAACTTGATGCTTCGCGACAGGTACGAGATTTTCCTATTTCAAGCTCTGTCATTTCCTCGTTAGGCACCACGCCCATACCGGCACCTCGAGGGTAGCGAACTGCAGCTGGCTTTTGTAACTTGTGCCCTGTGTACAACATTTGGCGGCATTCATTTTCATCAGAAGGCGCCATAACCACCATGTTCGGAATACAGCGCAAGAAAGCAATATCAAACGCCCCTTGGTGAGTAGGGCCGTCGGCGCCAACAATACCGGCACGGTCGATGGCAAACAATACAGGTAAGTCTTGTATCGCTACATCATGAATTAGCTGGTCGTAAGCACGTTGTAAAAACGAAGAGTATATGGCGACTACCGCGTTCATACCGTCTTTCGCAAGACCAGCGCCAAAGGTGACTGCATGCTGTTCAGCAATGGCTACATCGAAATATTGTTCAGGGAATTTCTGTGAGAATTCAACCATACCCGAACCTTCGCGCATAGCTGGAGTAACCGCCATAAGCTTAGGATCCGCCGCGGCCATGTCGCATAGCCATTTGCCGAAAATGGCAGAATAGGTTGGCGCAGAAGGCTTTGACTTTGGAAGTGCGTTGTCTGCAGGATTAAACTTCGGTACAGCGTGAAACTTAATAGGATCTTCTTCCGCTACCGCGTAGCCTTTACCCTTTTTAGTTACTACATGTAACAGCTGTGGACCCTCGAATTTGCGCATATTGCGCAATGTATCCACCACCGCATTTACATCATGACCATCAATAGGACCAATGTAGTTAAAACCAAGTTCTTCAAAAATAGTGCCTGGTACTACCATGCCTTTAATATGCTCTTCCGCGCGGCTAGCAAATTCTTTAATTGGTGGGACGTTGCTTAAAAGCTTTTTACCGCCGTCACGAATGGAATTAAAGAAGTTACCTGTAAGCAGTCGTGCTAAGTGACTGTTAAGCGCACCTACATTTTCAGAAATAGACATTTCGTTGTCGTTCAGTACTACAACCATGTCTTTCTTGATATCACCAGCGTGGTTTAGTGCTTCAAACGCCATTCCTGCCGTCATTGCACCGTCACCTATAACAGCTACTACTTTTCTGTCTTTGCCTTCTTTTTCGGCCGCTACTGCCATGCCTAGCGCAGCACTTATAGACGTAGAAGAGTGACCTACAGCAAACGTATCGTAATCGCTTTCAGGGGGCCATGGGAATGGGTGCAATCCGTTTTTCTGACGAATGGTACTCATGCGCTCTGCGCGGCCAGTCAAAATCTTATGTGGGTAAGCTTGATGGCCCACGTCCCACAATAAACGGTCGAATGGCGTGTTGTACACATAATGAAGTGCAACGGTAAGTTCAACAGTGCCTAAGCCAGACGCAAAGTGCCCGCTGGTGGAGCTTACACAGTTAAGTAAGTACTCACGCAACTCGTCGGCAAGCAGGCGTAACTTGTCCTGTGGCAGCTGCCTCAGTTTGTCAGGTGTTTGCGCAAGCGCAAGCGTAGGATAATGTTGGAGGTCTAAACTCATTAATTTGTTATCTTTTTCAACATGGCGCGTGGCTAGTGGTCTCGTTTTACCAGTAGCTCGCTAAACGCAATTAAACTTTCTGTATTGTAGGGTAAACGTGCCAAGGCTTGAAGTGCATTATTATGAAGCTTGTCTAATTCTTTCTTTGCACCTTCAAGTCCAAGCTTGGCAGGGAAGGTGTTCTTACCCAATGCTTCATCTGACCCTGCGGGCTTTCCTAGTTGCTCACTGCTGCCTTCAACATCAAGAATGTCGTCTTGAACCTGAAAAGCCAGCCCAATATCGGTAGCGAATGCCATTAAATCAGTGCGTGTTGCATCAGTTAGCGACTCGCATACCGTTGCAACCATTTCCACACACGCTTTTAAAAGGGCACCTGTTTTTAATGTGTGCAAAGTTTTTAACGCTTCAAGCGATATGGTTTTACCTGTACTGGCAAGATCGATGGCTTGACCACCGCACATACCTGCATAACCCGCACTTTTCGCAAGAATGGAAAGTAGCTTCACGCGTTGTGATTGTGCGTAATCACTTAAAGGTGCGTCGGCGAGTACGCTAAAGGCTAAAGATTGTAGTGCATCACCAGCTAAAATAGCGGTAGCTTCATCAAATGCAATGTGACATGTGGGTTTGCCGCGACGTAAATCATCATCATCCATTGCAGGCAAATCATCATGCACCAGCGAGTAAGCATGGATACATTCAATGGCCATACTGATAGCCATTTGGTCTTTTTTGGGAATATCTAGCGTGTTACCGACTACCTGCACCAGAAGGGGGCGCATGCGTTTGCCGCCCGCTAAGAGCGCGTGACGCATGGCATCTTTTAATCGCGGTGCATAGTGAGGTAAATCGTCGATTAACGTAAGCAAAGATGCATCAGTTTGTGCTTTTACTTGCTGATGCAAATCAGAAAAATTCATAAGGTACCTGTTGGAAGTGAGTTACCGATTTAGGGCTGTTCACTTTCTGGAAGCGTTTGAAGTGTTTCTTCACCTTGGTTGCTAAGCAATATTTTCACTTTCTGCTCGGCATGCTCAAGAGATTGTTGGCCTTGACGGGAAAGCGCGATGCCGCGTTCAAACTTCTCTAGCGCTTTGTTTAAGGGCAAGTCACCATTCTCCATTTCATTAACGATGGTCTCAAGCTCTGACAACGTTTCTTCAAAAGACGGACTTTCAGTTTCCTTCGTCATAAAAAATACTCAATATCTTGGCCAAAATACATGTATGGCGCACATTAACCGAGGGTTGCGTAGGGGTCAAATGGTTTGTCTGTATATTCCCAATATGCACAAAGGGTAAGGCTAAAATTCATACCATTTACAACGCATTTTAAACACAAAGCTGCATTTTAGTTGCTAAAAAAGTAAATGTGCTATATTCGATGTATTGTAAGATTTTGCGTTTAAACTGTATTAAAACGACACAAAGCGTCATGACGGCCTTTTTCAAAAATATCCAATAAATGTGATATTTTTCAATAATGTTGTTTTAGTATTTTAATATGATGCCGATAGACTATTTGAATAACAGCGGCATTGTCTGAGCATAAATGGGGAAGAGTGAGTGGATTTAGCAACCGTCATTGGTATGTTGGGCGCCATCGGGTTCATTGTAATGGCCATGATATTAGGCGGCAGCTTAAGCATGTTTATCGACGTGCAATCAATACTAATTGTATTTGGTGGAACTCTATTTGTTGTCTTATCTCAGTTTACATTAGGCCAGTTTTTCGGAGCAGGTAAGGTTGCAGGTAAGGCCTTTATGTTCAAAATAGAGTCGCCTGAAGAACTTATCGAGAAAATCGTTGAAATGGCGGATGCTGCTCGTAAAGGCGGATTCTTGGCGTTAGAAGAAGCTGAAATTTCAAATGAATTCATGCAAAAAGGCGTGGACATGTTGGTTGACGGGCACGATATAGAAGTCGTGCGTGAAACCTTATCGAAAGATATTTCCATGACGACCGAGAGACACGACTTTGGTGCATCAATTTTCAAAGGTATGGGCGACGTTGCTCCTGCTATGGGAATGATTGGTACGCTGATTGGTTTGGTTGCCATGCTGTCAAACATGGATGACCCAAAGGCTATCGGGCCTGCAATGGCTGTTGCACTACTTACAACGCTTTACGGTGCATTCTTTGCCAACGTGGTTTGTCTTCCAATTGCGTTTAAACTGGCAGTGCGTGCTGGTGAAGAAAAGCTAAATCAAAGCTTGGTACTAGACGGAATAGTGGGTATTGCTGATGGGCAAAACCCGCGTGTCATTGAAGGTGTGTTAAAGAACTACCTAGCGGCCAGTAAGCGCGGCGCTGCAGAGGAAGAATAATGGCAGAAGAAGAATGCCCAAAATGCCCACCCGAGGGGCTTCCCGCTTGGATGGGAACCTTTGCAGACCTTATGTCTCTGCTTATGTGCTTCTTCGTACTTTTATTGTCATTCTCCGAAATGGACGTGCTCAAGTTTAAGCAAATAGCAGGGTCCATGAAGTTCGCATTTGGTGTGCAAAATAAAATTGAAGTAAAAGACATTCCAAAAGGCACAAGCGTTATTGCCATGGAGTTTCGTCCGGGCAGACCCGACCCCACGCCCATTGAATCTATTCAACAACAAACTATTGATATGACACAGCAGATGCTTGAATTTCAAGCAGGCGATGAAGATTCTGCCGGTGGACGTCAAAAACAACGTGGTGAGCAGCGCGGTGGTCAAGCGCAGCAAACAGCAAGTGAGTCATCTTCGTCAGCACCGCAAAGTAGCGAAGAGTCTGAAACTGCTGAGTTAATGAAGAAAGTCGCCCAGCAGCTTCAAAAAGAAATATTAGATGGCTCAATTGAAATGGAGTCGTTAGGACAACAGCTCACAATTCGAATAAGAGAAAATGGTTCATTTTCTGCGGGCTCTGCATTTCTACAACCGCAATTTCAGCCCGTGTTAAGAAAAATAGGCGGCATACTAGCGGAAGTGCCTGGTGAGATAGAAATTTCAGGTCACAGCGACGGACAACATATTGCCAATGAATTGTATCGCTCAAACTGGGATTTATCTTCGCAGCGTGCTGTAGCAGTAGCAGAGGCAATGCGTACCGCACCAGGCTTTGATGAAAGCCGTATGTCGGTTGTTGGTAAAGCCGATACTAACCCGATTGTTGAGAATGCTACGTCATCTGCTGATCGCGCTAAAAATAGGCGCGTAGAGATAAACATTAATCAAGGTAAGCCAATGCTGTCTCAGCCAATATCGGTGGTAGATCAATAGCTAAGTACTCAAATAAAGAAGTTGGTAGCCAAGTATCTACACAGAATTAAAAAAGGCGCTCTAAAGGCGCCTTTTTATTGTCTACTCAAATGAAACACATTAACTATTTTAGTACGCACATCACCTACGCAATACGTGCTAAATCATCGCGATAGTGAGGCTTTGAAATTACAAGCTGAACCGTGCTGATGGTACGCTCTAGAAAACCGCCTTCGCAGTATTTTAGATAGTATGTCCACATACGCATAAAGCGTTCATCGTAACCATCCTTCATTAATTCGTCTTTGGCCGAGATAAAAGCTTCGTACCAATGATTTAGGGTTTTTGCGTAATCAATGCCAATATCATGAAGATCGCGGATCATCATATTGGTATGCTTTTTTAAATGCGCATTTAACTGGTATTGCGAAGGAAGAAAGCCGCCTGGAAAGATATATTTTTGAATAAAATCAACACTGTTTGAGTAACTGTCATAACGGCGGTCGTCAATAGTGATAGATTGCAGTAACATCAAGCCATCGTCTTTTAACAAAGACGCACACTTTTCAAAGAAATTACCCAGGAACTGCTTACCTACCGCTTCAATCATCTCAATGGATACGAGTTTGTCGTATTTTCCTTCAAGTAGACGGTAGTCTTTCTTAAGAAGCGTTACTTTGTGCTGTAGATTCTCTTTTGCAATCCACTCTGCAGCCCAAGCATGTTGCTCTTCTGAAATGGTGGTAGTGGTAACTTTACATCCGTAATGCTTCGCTGCATATACGGCAAGTCCGCCCCAACCAGTGCCAATTTCAATCAGATGATCGTTTTCATTTAGTTGAAGCTTGTCACAAATACTTTTGAGCTTGTAATTTTGCGCCTCATTTAATGTGGCATTTGGATCTGGGTAAATGGCAGATGAATACATCATCGTTGGGTCTAAGAAACGAGTATAAAGTTTGTTACCCAAATCGTAGTGCGCTTCTATATTGCGCTTTGCTTGGTCTTTTGTATTTCTGCGAGTAAAGTGTTGGAGTTTATTAATCGGCATGGTTAGCCATCTAAACTTATTCTCCCACTCATCTAAAACAGGTAGGTTTCGCGCGAAAATTTGAACAACGGCTGTTACGTCGTGACTGTCCCAAAGGTTGTCCATGTAAGCTTCACCTGCGCCAACACTTCCACCTAAGAGTAAACTGCGATAAGCGCGAACGTCTTTTATATTTACATTCGCCCGAAGTTTGTCATTATCATTGCCAAACTGAGCAATCGTGTCGCCACATTCTTGAATGGTTAAGCTACCGTAGGGTAACTGTTTTAAGCATTGTAAGAATATTTTCCTACAGGTCTTATCAATTAACGAGACCTCTGATGTATTAAGTAGTACAGATTCACCGAAAGACATTATTGTTGTTCCTGACTTTTTTCTGGGTGTGTATACAGCGGTGTTTTTTTAAGGAATAGTTTTAGCGCTTGCCAATAAATTCCTACCACTGTTTTTATTGTCATACTTGGTATACGTTTCATCGCGTCAGTTAGATTCGCCTCATCGAAAGTAAATCGAGTAAGGTTAAACCCCGCGCTGAACTCTTTTTTATCTCTTACGCACTCCATCGCTAATGACAGTGTACGAGACGGTTCGGATATTCGCCAACGGTATGTCATATCCATAGGATTGAAAGGCGACACATGAAATGCTTTAGGTGTGTCTTGTTGCTCTTTTAGATCAACTAAGTAATGGTGCCGTTCATTCCACGGTGTATTGCTCACTTCTGCAAGTAGATGGGTGAAGTAGCCTGATTCGTTATCTCGTAGGTAATAAAAGTTAACAGGACTAAAGTACATACCCCACATACGAAGCTGGCCCAGCATAAATACATCGCCCTCAAGAGCTATACCGTTATTTAGCGATGTCATTTTTTGTCTTACTGCCTCATCAAGAGGCGTTGATGGAGCACCTAAATAGTCTTCACGCTTAAAGCGTACGCGCGCTTTTCTATTTGCCGAAA
The DNA here is from genome assembly GCF_042848195.1 of Alteromonas sp. MTD1. Lineage (NCBI taxonomy): Bacteria > Pseudomonadati > Pseudomonadota > Gammaproteobacteria > Alteromonadales > Alteromonadaceae > Alteromonas > Alteromonas sp. MTD1. The sequence continues at coordinate 18,316 of NZ_BTGG01000007.1, read as the reverse complement.
AACGCGGTATTGTTGAAGACAGAGTGTCTAACTCGTTGCCAGACAACTTAAGCCAAAACAGATAAATGTCGTAATCGAATTTATGCTGTGTTGGCAAGAAGCGTTCGTGGAAGACTTTACCTTTGTAAATGGCACTTTCAATCACAATTGTTCACCAAAACGCGCGCAAACATCTAATGCACTTCTTACGCCGTCTTCATGAAAACCGTTGTACCAATAAGCACCGCAGAAATGCAGATTATCTACGCCGCAAATTTCGCTGCGACGCTGTTGCGCGGCAACCATTTCAGCACTGTACTGTGGGTGCGCATAGTCATACTGACCAAGAATACTGTTACTTTCGATTTCAAGAGTGTTATTTAACGTAACGCAGTAGGTGTTTTTAGCTGTTAAGCGTTGCAAAATGTTCATGTCGTAGGTTACCGACGCAGGACGCATTTCTTCACTGGCATCTTCTTTTAAACGATAGTTCCAGCTGGCCCATGCCAACTTTCTTTTTGGTAGCTGCCCAATATCTTTATGCATTACAACGTCGTTTGCGGCATATGGAATGCTGCCTAAAATGCTTTTATGAGCGTCTGATGGCGCCGATAGCATTGCCAGCGCCTGGTCGCTATGACACGCAAATACGACATCGTCGAACGCTTCTGAATGTCCAGTTGAGTCATGAACCGTCCAATTGTCTGACTCTCGCACAACCTTGCTAACGCCAGTGGATAACTTAATCCTCGATTCAAATGGTGCAACCAATGGTGGAATGTATTGGCTGGAGCCACCTTTTATGGTGTACCACTGAGGTCTATTTGTAATATTCAGTAGGCCGTGATTGTTGAAAAATTGCAGAAAGAAGGTAAGTGGGAACCTACGTGTTTGCTCAAGACTACTTGACCATATAGCAGCACACATTGGCAGTATATAGTAGCGTGCAAAGTCATCACTTAAGCCAAGTTCGTTAATGATATCTTCAAGTGTTAGAGAGGACGTATCTCGCTTCTCGGCAACCATCTGTTTACACGCTTTGTTGAACTTCAGAATGTCTCGCACTATTCGCCAAAAACGTGGGCGCAAAATATTTCGTCTTTGAGCGAACAAACTATTTATGTTGTTGCCGTTGTATTCCAGATTTGCCTTTTCGCTTTTTACTGAAAAGCTCATCTCGGTAGGCTGGTAATCAACACCAAGAGACGTAATTAACTTTATAAAATTAGGGTAGGTCCAGTTGTTGAACACAATAAAACCTGTGTCGATAGCGTGTTGCTCGCCATCATCGGTAATTTGCTTTGTTGCGGTGTGGCCACCAATATAGTCGTTAGCCTCGTAAACTGTTATGTCGTTATTCTTATTTAACAGGTGTGCGCACGTAAGGCCTGAAATGCCTGTACCCACAATAGCAATTTTTCTTGTCATTATTGGTTTCTCTACTTCTCATCTCTCATTGCTAAACCCAGTCGTTTTTTAACTGGAGTAGGTAGAATGTTCATAAATCTCAGCATATAACCAAACACTTTGGGGAAAAACACAGATTGTTTTCCGCTTTCAATACCTTTAAGCATCGCTTTTGCTGCTTCTTCTGAGGTTATTTTCATTGGCATTTCAAAATCGTTTTTATCTGTCAGTGGTGTTTCAACAAAGCCTGGAGACACCGCTTGTACTGAAACGCCCTTGTCGTGTAAATCAACTTCAAGTGATTTGGTGAAATAGTGGAGCGCAGCTTTACTCGCACCATAAGCTTGTGTGCGTGTGAACGGCAATAGTCTTGCCATGCTATCAACAATTACCAGTTGGCTGCCTTTATTAAGTTTAGGGAGTAATGCATCAACACAATGGACGACGCCAAAAAAATTAGGTTCAAATACTCGTCTAAACATGTCTGGCTCGAAACTGTCCAAGTCAACATATTCACATGTGCCTGCATTGAGAACAGCCGTGTCGAACGTTACGTCTGCTAAAGCACGCTTAGTATCATTTAAATCGGTTACATCAAATTGACACGAGGTAATATTTTCATGCTTGCTCAGCTCGGCAAGTGCTTCTTCATTCCTGCCACATGCAATTACGTTGTAGTTGTTGTCAGCCGCATGTTCTGCCAACGCTTTACCAATTCCTGATGTTGCACCTGTTATTAACAATGTCTTCACTGGGCTAGCTTCCGTTTAATCTTTTTAATTACAAAACCTAACAGTGGTACGTGTTCATACACCATTTCGCCCAAATCATAATAATCTTTGTGATAAACAATAATGTCATCTTTCACCGCTAGCTGCGTGGTGCCGTCTAGGGTAATCGTCTTATCACCGCTGTTCAGCACAAGTGTCATGGTCCAGTTTGCAACATGGGTAATGTTCTTTGGGTTTTCACCACAAGGTAGAATATCGGCAATATCGAACTTACAGCTTTTGGCTTGAGTAAGTAGATTTGAAAAGTAACCTTTAACTTCATTTAAACCAGTGTGTGTTGTGATTGGGTCGACAAATACAACATTTTCGGCGTAAATGGCGCCTAAGTCTTCTGGAGATATCTGACAAATATCCGTGTAAATTTTACAAAACCGTTCGATTACATCCATCTCAAGTCACCACACCGTATTAAATATAGTAAATGCTAATAAGTCTTTAGTAGAGGTCAGCCTATATGCTCCTGCTGATAATTCATAGACTGGTACTTTTTGCAGTGAAGCGCAAGTGTTTGATTTACTTATTCGATTCTAGATAACAATGACACTATTTACATCGACAGCAAGTGGTAAGATCACGAATTTGTCCAAAAGTGTGAAAAATTTTCCCATTCGATCCAATTAGTACTCAGTTGCGTAATGGAATTTGTATTATTGGAAGTGTTATCTATGAGTGAAAATCGTTATCCATTATTTCCGCTATCTGCCCACTTACTTCCCGAGGGACGGATGGCGCTTCGCATTTTTGAACCACGCTATGTAAGGATGGTGAAGGAGGCGTGCGCTGAAAACAAAGGGTTTGTGATGTGTATGCTCAACGCCAATGGCGACAAGGAACGCAACGAACACATCCACAAAATCGGAACTTTCGCCCATGTAGTCGACTTCGATATGTTGGATGATGGGCTGCTTGGCATAAAGGTTGCTGGTTCTCATCTTGTCGAAGTGTCGAATATACAGACGGACAAGGATGATTTAAGAACCGGGTTATGTGAAACGATAACCCCATGGACGTGTGATTTATCGCCTCGACAACTAGCGCCTATGGACGAGCGGCTTAAGGAAATTTTTGGGGATTATGATGAGCTTGCGTCCTTATATGACGAACCCAAATTCGAATGCCCTACGTGGGTATTAAATCGGTGGTTAGAGTTGTTGCCAGTAGATGGTGCTCAAAAGCAGCATTTTTTAGCGCAGCGAGAGTGTACAAGCTTACTTAATTATTTGTCGGCTCTTATCGCTTAAAAGATAATTAGCTGAAATAACGACATAAAGCAGTTGTTATTAAAAAATCGTAATCCATAAATCGAAAAATTTGCCAACGGTTTAAGCCGAAACGTCGTAGAATTAACAGAACCAAAACGGAAAAGCGGACGAATCTTATGTTAGTTGGAATTCCATTGGAACAAAGCAACAGCACAATCAAACCTAAAGAGTGTGCTACTGAAATGTCTGATTACCTGGTCGCGGTTGCTGATAGTCGATGCAAGCGGTCTTTCGCAAATGTATTTAATTATTTCGCCCCTCGCTTGCGCTCATATGCGTTGAAGCAGATGGGAAACGAAGCACTGGCGATGGAGCTAGTGCAAGACACAATGTCTAACGTATGGCAGAAAGCGCATTTATTCAATGCCGAGAAGGGTTCACCATCAACGTGGATCTTTACTATAGCGCGAAACATTCGTTTTGATATGCTTCGTAAGCTACAAAACAGAAAAGAGGATGTATGCTCAGATGATCTGTGGCCTGTTTTATGTGAGCAAACAGCAGACGTTAACGAGGCCCCACTTGACGAGCAAGTGACATTAGAGCAAATTGGACATTTATTTGAATCTCTGCCCGTAAAGCAGAAAGCAGTTGTCGAAGCTATTTACATCGACGGTAAGTCACAACAAGAAGTGGCTGATGAGCTAGCAATACCGCTTGGCACTGTAAAGTCTCGAACAAGATTAGCTCTTCAGCGATTAAAGGTAATGCTAAGCGATAATGATTAAGTTTCATCCAAGTTCCGAGCAAATCAAAGAGTTTGTGGAAGGAACGCTGTCACCAGCTACATCGGTAATGGTCTCTGCGCACTGTGATATGTGTGAGAAGTGCCAAAAACAGATTGAACTGCAAACCGAGCTGCTTGCTGCTGAAATGGTGTCTAGCTTCGAGCGACAGTCTGCTTCAAGTTCGGATTTCGATAGTATGCTTGCCGAGATAACACAAATGCCGTCTTCAATTGAATCGGACGGTTGTTTGTCTACATCGCAAAACAATGCTGTCGGTGGTGGAAGTAAGGCTTACGGGTCTACCACAATTGAACTTGATGGTCGGTCATTTAAGCTTCCTCGAACGCTTCATCGCTACATAGACAAAACGGGTAATTGGTCTAGTTTAGTCGGTAAGCTGTGGCAGGCACCAGTAGACTTAGGAAACCAAGGTGTGGCCAACTTTATTTATATGGCGCAGGGCGGAAGCGTGCCGGAGCATACACATCGCGGCACTGAGTACACCCTTGTTATAGACGGCGAGTTCAGCGATGGTCTTAGCCATTACGATACTGGCGACTTCATTTTTATGGACGGTGAAAAAACACATACACCCAAGGCCGATACAAAAGAAGGGTGTTTAGTGTTTAGTATCGTCGACCAGCCACTGCATTTTACATCTGGTTTGGCGCGGTTGCTCAACCCATTTAGTCATCTGTTTTTCAGGTAAGAACAGAAACAAAAAAACGCACCATTTGGTGCGTTTTTTTATGCTCTAAGAAACTGGAGTCACTTTATCTTAGCTAATGAAGTCACTTTCAGGGTAGTTTAACTTCAATGTCTTCATCGCGTTATCACGAAGTTCGGTCAAACCAAGCTGCTCATAACTGGACACCATAATCTCAAGTGCCTGTTGAACTTGTGTTGTATTCGGGAAGTGTTCAATAACATAACGTCCGCGGTTTGCTGCCGCGACGTAAGCTTCTCTTCGCATGTAGAACCGTGCAATCGCAATTTCATAGCGCGCTAAACGGTCTTTGATATACACCATACGTTGTTTAGCGTCGGCTGCATATTTGCTGTCTGGATATTGCTGAATTAAACGGCGAAAATCTTCAAATGCTTGGCGCGACTTTGAAGGGTCTCTGTCTGTTCTATCGATATTCATTAACTCTTGGAATAGGTTGCTGTCCGATTCCATGTTAGTCAGCCCGCGCATGTAATAGGCGTAGTCAACATCTGAGTGATTAGGGTTTAAACGAATAAAGCGGTCAATAGTTGCAAGCGTCTCGTCGTTTTTACCCGATTTGTAGTAGCTGTAGATAAGGTCAAGCTGTACTTGGTGTGACAAAGGACCAAACGGGTAACGTGAGTCAAGCGAGCTTAAAGTTTGAGCTGCGGCACTGAAGTTTCCTACTTCCATGCTTTGTTTCGCTCTGTCGTAAAGTTGCTGTGCCCCCATATTGGCAAGTACGGCTTTTTCTTCGGGGTCTGAAGAGCTACATCCTGCGACAGATACCATAGCTCCCAAAAGTACGGGGGCTAAAAAACGAAATGATTTCATAATAATTCTAGTTTCCTGCTAAACAGTTTTAATACTTCGCTGCCTAAGCTCATGTGTTAAACAACAACACTTTCGACGCATTCTAACGCACTAACGGTGAGAAAAACCATACAAAAACGTAAACAACGCAGTGTACAGCGTGAATACTTGTTATAATACCTTTTTTTAGACGTTATCAATGGTGTTATGACACAGTCGCCGAACACAATACAATTAGAAGCCTCAACAGAAGCTTCGCACTTTGGCTTACGCTTAGATCAGGTTTTAGCAGATTTGTTCCCTGAATATTCGCGTTCAAAGCTAAAAACTTGGATTCAAGATGGAAACGTTGCTGTTAATGGAGAGGTAATTACTGTTCCTCGACATAAAATGCAGATGGACGAAGTGGTTACCGTACAAGCAGAGATGGACGTTCAAGTTACAAGTGAAGCGCAAGATATTGCGCTGAACATCGTATATGAAGACGAACATATTCTGGTTATCAATAAACCTGCTGATTTGGTAGTACACCCTGGTGCGGGTAACCCAAGCGGTACAGTGTTAAATGCGCTTCTGAATCACGTGCCTGATATTGATAAAGTTCCTCGCGCCGGTATCGTGCATCGACTAGATAAAGACACAACAGGGTTAATGGTGGTTGCTAAAACCATTCCTGCGCAAACCCACCTTGTGGACCAGCTACAACGCCGTGAAATGAGTAGAGAGTATGAAGCGGTTGCGCTTGGCACAATGGTAGCGGGGGGAATTGTAGATGCCCCCATAGGTCGACATGCGACTAAGCGAACTCATATGGCGGTTCGCGAAATGGGTAAACCGGCGGTTACACATTTCCGCGTAATTGAAAAATTCCGTGCGTACACCCACTTAAGACTAAAACTTGAAACAGGCCGCACTCACCAAATCCGCGTTCATATGGCGCATATTAAGCACCCATTACTTGGCGACCAAGTGTATGGCGGGCGACCTCGTTTACCAAAAGGTGCATCAGAGGCGTTTATTGGTGCATTAAGAGGGTTTCAGCGACAGGCGTTACATGCAGCACAATTGTCACTATTCCACCCCGAAACAGAAGAGTGGATGACATGGAAAGCGCCTCTGCCGCAAGATATGCAAGACTTGCTGAAAGCAGTCAAGCAGGACAGCTTGGAAAACCCTGAGGACATGTTGTAAAACTATGTCAAACGCGCTCAACGTAATTACACCAGAATGGAATTGCCCCGATAACATTATTGCTTACACAAGCACGCGTGCTGGTGGTGTAAGTATGGGCGACTTCTCTGGCTTAAATGTTGGTGCGCACGTAGGTGATGATTTGCTTTTCGTAAAGGCAAATCGTCATCAGCTTCCACACAATGATAAAATTACATGGCTAGAGCAAGTACACGGAAACAAGGTAGTTTCTCTACCATCTGTCGATACCACCGCTGATGCTGCAGTATCATCAAACCACAATTTTTATTGTGCAGTAATGACGGCAGACTGCGTTCCAATCCTATTATGCGATGGGGATGGAACCCAAGTTGGGGCTGTTCACGCAGGATGGAAGGGGTTAGACAATAACATTATTGCTAATGCGATCCGCGCTTTCAAATGTGAGCCAAACAATATTATGGCGTGGATTGGGCCTGCAATATCTCAACGTTGTTACGAAGTTGACACGAGCGTAGCCAGTCGTTTTTCGGCTTTTGATAATGTGGTGCAGCCAAGTGTAAGCCAAGGAAAGTATCTGCTAAACCTGCCTGCTATAGCAGAACAACAGCTTCAAAATGCCAATGTGTTCTCTGTTACGAATAGTGGTTTATGCACATATTCAAGGCAGGACTTATTTTATTCTCATCGATTCGCGACACATCAAAACAAAAGGTCGACTGGCCGAATTGTTAGTGTTATCGGGTTGTCTTAAATCAAACTTCTCTCTAAAACCCACACTTTTTTTGCGGTTCTTTCAATATCCTACTTGAATCGTTATTTATAAGCTCCCATAAATAAAGCATTAACAACGTTTCATCTGTTAGGTTGAGATTATGAGACTAGATAGATTTACCAGCAAATTTCAGCTCGCGATTTCCGATGCACAGTCTTTGGCTTTAGGCAGAGATCATCAATACATCGAGCCAGTACATCTAATGACTGCCATGCTAAATCAGCAGGGCGGATCAGTACGTCCACTGCTTGACCAAGCCAACATAAATGTTAACGCATTGCGTAGCGCATTAAGCCAAGCCATTGAGCGATTGCCCCGAATTGAAGGCATTGGTGGCGACGTACAGCTGAGTAAAGACAGCGGCATTTTATTGAATTTGTGCGATAAAATAGCGCAACAGCGTAAAGATGAATACATCACGTCCGAGATATTTGTTCTTGCAGCGCTTCAAGACAAAGGGCGTTTAGGAGAAATTTTAAAAAGCCTTAACGTGACGAAAGACAGCGTTGAAGCTGCTATCGATGACATGCGTGGTGGGCAGACGGTAACCGACCCTAACGCTGAAGACGTTCGTCAGGCACTAGAAAAATATACCACCGACCTTACTGAGCGCGCTGAGCAAGGTAAATTAGACCCCGTTATTGGACGAGACGACGAAATTCGCCGAACCGTGCAAGTGCTGCAGCGCCGTACGAAGAACAATCCTGTGCTTATTGGTGAGCCGGGCGTAGGTAAGACTGCCATTGTTGAAGGTTTAGCACAGCGAATTATCAATGGTGAGGTACCGGAAGGCCTGAAGAATAAGCGGGTACTTGCTTTAGACATGGGCGCACTTGTGGCTGGCGCCAAGTATCGTGGCGAGTTTGAAGAGCGTTTAAAAGCGGTGCTTAATGAGTTGGCCAAGGAAGAGGGCCGCGTTATTTTGTTTGTGGATGAGCTTCACACTATGGTGGGCGCTGGGAAAGGCGACGGTGCTATGGATGCCGGCAACATGTTAAAACCAGCTCTTGCCCGTGGCGAACTTCACTGTGTGGGGGCTACCACATTAGATGAGTACCGCCAGTATATTGAAAAAGACGCTGCACTAGAGCGTCGTTTCCAAAAGGTGTTGGTAGAAGAGCCTAGCGTTGAAGATACCATCGCCATTTTACGGGGTCTGAAAGAACGGTATGAACTGCATCACTCTGTCGATATCACCGACCCGGCAATTGTTGCTGCAGCCAGTCTTTCTCACCGCTATATCAGCGACCGTCAGCTTCCCGATAAAGCTATCGATTTAATTGATGAAGCGGCGTCTAGCATTCGCTTGCAAATAGACTCTAAGCCAGAAGATATGGACCGTTTAGAGCGCCGAATTATTCAGCTTAAGTTAGAAGAGCAAGCACTCGCTAAAGAAACCGATGACGCCAGTCACAAACGGCTAGAAATGATAGAGCTTGAGCGTGAACAGGCTGAAACACGTTACAGTACTTTGGAAAAAGTGTGGCTAGATGAAAAAGATGCCATGCAGGGAACACAAACCATAAAAAGTGAGCTTGAACAGGCGAAGCTTGATTTGGAAATAGCGCGTCGTGCGTCTGATCTCAATCGTATGTCAGAGCTACAATATGGGCGAATACCTGAGTTAGAAGCGAAGCTAGAGCAGGCTGCCGAGAATGAAACGCGCGAGACCACGCTGTTAAAAAACAAAGTAACAGACGCAGAAATTGCTGATGTGTTGTCGCGTTGGACGGGGATCCCTGTTTCAAAAATGCTTGAAGGTGAACGTGATAAGTTGCTGCGTATGGAAGATGTATTGCATAAGCGCGTAGTAGGGCAACAGGAGGCGGTTCAGGCTGTGTCTCATGCCATTCGACGTTCACGCGCCGGTCTTGCCGATCCTAATCGTCCAATTGGTTCGTTCTTGTTTCTGGGGCCTACAGGCGTAGGTAAAACAGAGCTATGTAAAGCGTTAGCGGGCTTTATGTTCGATACCGAAGATGCCATGGTTCGTATTGATATGTCCGAGTTTATGGAAAAGCATTCCGTGGCAAGGCTGGTTGGTGCACCTCCTGGTTATGTGGGTTACGAAGAAGGCGGTTACTTAACCGAAGCTGTTCGCCGTAAACCTTACTCGGTCATCCTGCTTGACGAGGTAGAAAAAGCGCATCCTGATGTGTTTAATATCTTGCTGCAAGTGCTCGACGACGGAAGGCTTACTGATGGTCAAGGGCGAACCGTCGACTTTAAAAATACAGTGGTTATTATGACATCAAACCTAGGTTCAGATGTTATTCAAGATAAGCACGGTGAAAACCAGTACGACGATATGAAAGCATCGGTAATGAATGTGGTGGGTCAGCATTTTAGACCTGAATTCATTAACCGTGTTGACGACATTGTAGTGTTCCACCCTCTGGGCAAAGAGCAAATTAAGTCTATCGCGAAAATACAGCTTGCAGCACTGCGCGCAAGACTTGCCGATAAAGGGTATAAGCTTTCGCTATCTGCAGCCGCTATGGACAAATTGGCCGAGGCCGGATTCGACCCTGTTTTTGGCGCAAGGCCGCTTAAACGTGCTATTCAAGTGCAGGTTGAAAACCCACTTGCACAGCAACTGTTAGCAGGGCAGCTTTTGCCCGAGTCAACCATCCGCATCGATGCAGATGACAGTGGCTTATTTGTATTGAACCAATAACGCTGTGAAAAGCGGCATCGAGAACATTTGAAAAACATAACGAGAGGGCAGCAGAAATGTTGCCCTTTTTCTTTTGCGCTTCATTTTTAGCAGCGCAGTGGTATGGTAACCACTCAACCATGGCCGTGTAAAAAAGAGAGAATTCATGCGAAGTACTGACGTTATCGAAAGATTCATAAGCATTATTGGTGAAGATAACGTTGCTACTCACCCTCAACAAACTGAGCACTATAGAAAAGGCTGGCGTAGTGGTGAAGGTGAGGCGCTTGCGGTACTGTTTCCCAAGACACTTTTAGCCTGCTGGCAACTTTTGGAAGTGTGCGTGGAAGCTAATTGTATTATTATCATGCAGGCAGCGAAAACAGGGCTAACGGAAGGCTCTACCCCTAATGGTAACGACTACGATAGACCGGTAGTTATCATAAACACGCTTGCCATGGACGAAATAGTTCTACTTAACGGCGCGATGCAAATAATCAGTTTTCCAGGTGCAACACTGCACAAGCTTGAAGGTATGCTTAAACCATTTAAGCGCGCACCACATTCTGTTATTGGCTCGTCGTGTCTCGGCGCATCGATTGTTGGTGGCATTGCTAACAACTCAGGTGGAGCATTGATTAAAAGGGGCCCTGCATATACAGAGCTTTCACTGTTTGCACAGGTAGATAAATTCGGAAAACTGCAGCTTGTCAATCATCTTGGTATTGAGCTAGGCGAATCGCCCGAAGAGATCCTCACAAATTTAACCAATGGAAACTTTGATAAAACGCAATATCAAACCAGCAGGAAGGCCTCTGCAAGTGACTATGACAGTATTGTAAGAGATGTAGACGCAAACACACCAAGTCGCTACAACGCCGATCCATCCCGCCTTTTTGAAGCCAGCGGCTGTGCCGGAAAAATAGCTGTGTTCGCAGTGGTACTCGATACTTTTCCAATGCCTGAGCAAGAACAAACATTTTACATAGGTACCAATGATGCAAGCGTGCTTACAGAGTTAAGGCAGCACATGCTAAAACACTTTACGCATTTGCCTGAGGTAGCAGAATACCTTCATCGTGATATGTTCGATATCGCTGATAAATATGGCAAAGACACATTCTTAAGCATCTATCATTTAGGCACATCATTTTTACCAAAGCTGTTTGCCGCCAAAGGAAGAGTAGATGCCGTTTTAAACAAAGTCTCTTTTCTGCCTTCTTTTCTGTCCGATCGTATTATGCAAGCTGTAAGCACGCTTTTTCCCGATCACTTGCCCAAGCCTATTAGGGCGTTTCGCGATAAATACGAACACCACCTTATTCTTAAAGTAAGCGATGAAGGAATTGAGGAAGCGCAACAGTATTTAAGCGCATTGTTTAAGCAAGATAATGCTAAAGGCGCTTATATTACTTGCACTGAAAATGAAGCCCAAAAGGCATTTTTGCTTCGCTTTGCGGCAGCAGGCGCTGCGGTAAGGTATCAAACTCTGAAAGACAAATCGGTGGGAGACATTCTTGCTTTAGATATTGCGCTTCGTCGTAACGACTCACAATGGGTAGAAAAACTGCCTGCCTCTATCGCTCAACATATCGATAAATCACTGTATTACGGCCACTTCTTCTGTCATGTGTTCCACCAAGATTACGTGCTTAAAAAGGGCGTCGACGCTAAAAAAGTAAAGCAAGATATGTTAATGCTACTTGATTCTAAAGGGGCGAAATACCCCGCTGAGCACAATGTCGGGCATTTGTATCAGGCAGAAGATGCGCTGGTAGAGTTTTATAAATCGTTAGATCCCACCAACACCTTTAATCCCGGCGTTGGTGGGATGGAGAAACATAAGCGCAACTGCTCATGCTGCTGACTCGAATTCTAATACGGCCTTAAGCGCATAAGGGGCTGTGGCGCTTTGTTAGAGGCTATCAAGTAACTCTTGAGCTTTTGGACGTAGAAAGAAAGGGCGTTCTACGTTAACTGCAAACTCTAGCTCTTTTCTTGCTTCATCAATGCGTTTAAGCTTCGCTAAAGTGAAGCCCAGATGATAGCGTATGTTCGGATTACTCGCGTCTCTAGAAAATGCATCGCGAAGCATTCTTAAGCTACCTTCATAGTCACCTTCTAATGCTTTAATATGCCCAAACGTATCAAGTACGCGTGCCGACGTGGGTTGTAATTCGTACGCTTTCACTGCGTATGCCTTGGCTTTTTCAAGTGAACGGTCCATTGTCATAAGTGCAAGACGGTTATGTGCTTCTGCAGGGTTCAGCAGTCCAGGTTCTTCAATAAGTGATTGGTAAAGTTTTATAGACTCATCAAACTCTCTAATAAAGAAAAGGTATTGCGCCAGCAAGTTTTTCGCAAGCAAATTACTATCATCTTTCTTTACTAGGCCGCGAGCGGTGTTCAAGAATGTTTCGACGTGCTCTTCATTAAGGGCATAGTTGTAGATAGCAATAAACGCCTGTGCAAAATGTGGGTCTACATTCAACGCTTCTTGGTAGTGTTTAACAGCGGAGTCGCTGTTGCCGTTATTGGCTGCTAGCCTTCCTTTTAAAAAGAAATACACTGGGTTTTGGCGCTGGGTGTTAGGAACAGACGCCAACAGTGAAGCAGCTTTGTTGTTATCCTGTAGGTCTAATAATAGACTTGCGTAGCGTAGGGTAACGAAGGTGTTATTGTTAGAAACGGAATAAGCGGTTTCCATTGCGCTTTTAGCAGCACCGCTATCACCAATAGTTCGCATCAAGTCAGAGTACGTAAGTAACTTGTCTGGCGCTTCGTTAATGAAGTTTTTCACAATGCTTAAGGCTTTTTGTGCATCAGCCATTTTATTAGCGGCTAACAGCAGTTGCGCCTTGCGCAGTAAGAAATCTGCATTGTCAAAATCGTCTTTCAACAGTAAATCAAGATGGTATAGGGCGCTTTTTGTATCACCTTGCTGCTGATAAAGACGAGATAAACGCTCTCGTGCACCTACGTTTGACGGTGTGAGTGTCAGAATATCGAGATAAATTTGCGTTGCTTCTTCTATTTCACCTTCTCTTGTTAAGTTGAAGGCCTTAAGAAGTAACGTTTCGTTGTGCTGAGGAGACAGCTGAAGCAATTCCTCTACAAGTTTGTTTGATGCGTCAACGTTGCCAAGCCTACTTTCTGTTGCCGCTAAATTGAACTTAGCTGGAAATAGGGTGGGGTTTGCTTCCAACGCTTTTTCTATATTTAATTTGGCTTGGTCAAGCTGTCCTTGGCGAATTAGAATCCCTGCTTTTAAGTTATAAACTTCAGCCTCTTCTGGAAATATTGAACTTAATAGCTCGGCACCTTTAAGTGCTTTATCAAACTCACCCGCTTGAAGGTTCATCAAAGAGTATGTAAACAGAAAGCCCGCGTTTTCAGTGTATTTTTCTAAATTACTTTCTAAAATATCTAACGCTTGCTGCTGTTTGCCGCGTGCGGCCATTAGCTTAATTTTAAAAAGTTGCAGTTTTCCTTCGCTTGGAAATTGCATTTCTAAGTCAGATAGCAAGCGTTCAGCTTTAAACGCCTTTTTCTGACGAATAAATAGGTCACCTAGCAGCAGTGCTGAATCTACATCAGACATAAGTGCCGACTGATGTCTCTCTAGCAATCCTAGTGCTTGTTTATCTTGCTGTGTCGCAATGTAAACTTGGCTCAGCATAAGTACAGCTTGAAGATCATCGGGCTCTTTCTGCAGGTAAGCGTTAAAGTCTTTTGCTGCAGTTTCCATATTGTTGTTGAAGAAGTTGGTTAAGCCGCTAATGTAAAGCAGCATGGGCTGTGAGGTAATGAGTTCGGGGTCAAGTTGCGCCATAAACTCATTGAGTTCTTTCAACTTTGTATTGTCAATGGCTTGCTCGCTGTCGCGGCTTTGAAGCCAGCTGTTTAATAGTATGGCCAACGGGTCGTTGGGCGTATCTTCAATAATTTCGTCAACAAACAACTTTGCTGTGTCGTAGTCTTTTGCCTCTAGATAAAGATCTACAAGGTTTCTAAGTGCTATGGGGTCGTCTCGGTTAAAAGAAAGCGCTTTTTGTAAATTGGCAGTAGCAGCGTCTGTATTACCCTGACGGTAAGCAAGTTGACCTTTCAAGCGCCAAGTAATCGCGTTTTCCGGTTCGAGTGAAATAGCGTCATCTATTAACGCTTGCGCTTTTGCCAGCTCTTCATTTTGTAGTGCAATTGATGCAAGGCCATTTATTGCCGGTACAAAGTTTGGAGAACTTTTAACAATGGTATTGTAGTCACGAAGGGCACAGGCTTCGTCCTCAAGACGGAGACACGCCGTTGCTCTAATGAGCAGCCACTCTCGCTCAGCGTCGCCAGATAATCGCTCTAGGTTGGTAAACTCAACAATCTCTTTGTATTTGTTAAGAAATAGCCACGTATTTCCGAGGGGCTCAGCTAACAGGTTTATATCTGCACCCATTTCAAGCGCTTCTACAAATTCCATTTCAGCGGCAGTTAAATACCCGTTAATTAGCAGTATCTCGCCCATAAGTAGTTTAGCGGCTAAATTTTCAGGGTCTTTTTGTAGGCTATTCTTTAAGTGTATATAGGCCTCGTCGTATTCGTTCTTATTAAATGAAGAAAGTGCTTTTTCATAGTCTTCAGATGTTGTAGCAAAACTAGCACCGCTAAATGAAAGCATTGATGTAACCGCGAGTGACAGTAAGGTGCGATTGAATACACGTTTTTTATTGAGCAAGATGTCCATGAGTACCTATATTTCCACCTGACGAGAGGTATTTTTATGCATAAAAAAAGGTGGCTAAAGCCACCTTTTAAAGATACGTGTTTTCTGTTTAATTTTAAACAATTAAACGCGACGTTTACGTCTATATAGCAACAAACCTAGACCTAAGCTCATTAGTGCTAGCGCACCTGGTTCGCTTACTTCTGTGGTTGGTGAATTTACGCTGTGGCCGACCGTCAAGGTTGAAAGCTTGAAACCTACACTTGAGTACTGGTCCGAATTCTTATCAAAATAGATGTTGTAAGCTCCGACTAACCAGTATTTAGCGGCCTTTGTTAGGCTCGAGAACGATGATGTTCCGTTATTTATTCCGAAATGCCCCAAAGTTCCTGTAAGCGATTTCCTTGCGATATCGTCCCATGTACTCGAGCTTGAGAATAGAGGGACAGCACTATCGTCTAGACCCGCAACGGTGATCTCCTTAGAGCCATTGTTACCATTTACAGCATTGAAAGTTGCCTGTGATAGTATTACATCTTTATCAAAGCTTAGTAAAATCATATCGAAATCGTCACCACCCTTGAAATTATCGATGTAGTGAGAATCATTACTACTGTCTTTGTTCGTTATTGTTAAACCACCTTCCCAATTGGTGATGTTAGTTTGTTCAACAACTCTATCTGTCAGCCCGTTAGCATCTGCAGTATCCGACCACGCTGTGAGTCCAACTTTTATTTGTACGCCATTTACAACAATCACATGAGAGCTGTTCGTCGGATCTATCACCTCGGAAAAATTGTAGTTTCCATTATTCGAAACTAAATCATACTGTATGTAATCAAACTTGTTGCTTGCTAAACTTGAGTCTGATGCTTCAGATGAAAAAGATGTAGCTGTTAACAGACATAAGGAAGTTAATAAGGCTTGGTACGACTTAGCTTTAAACATTTACATTACCGAGTTTATTGAAATAGGTGTATACCACTACTCCTTGCTAAAACTGTGCCAAGTTTTTTTGTATTTGAAATGTATGGTTTTTTTTATGTTTTGGGGAGTGCGTCATGTGTAGAGGTAAAAAAAGCTGACAGTAGAAAACTGTCAGCTTTATTCTTTGGTAGGGGGCTATCTTAACTATTTATTAGTTGCTTGTTTTCTTCGCCACATAACTAGCATGCCAGACGCAAAAAGTAGTCCTATGGTGCCTGGCTCGCTCACTGCAGTGGTTGTAGGCGGTGTTGGTGTTCCGTCCACTGAAAAACCAATGCTTGTTAGCTTAAACGCATCATTATTTGAGTAACCGCCAATATCTCCGAAAACTTTATTATAAGCACCAACAAGCCAGTATTTAGCTGATGTATTAATGGCAAACTCAGATTTGTATTTTAAATGCTCATCGGTTGTGTCACATTTTTCGACATTATAAGAGGCTGTTAAGGCGTCCCCTACAATGCTGCTCCAAGTGCTACTACCAGATGTCAAAGAACTGATATTGTCTAGTGCTGCCACTGAAACCTGTGTATCGCTTTGACTGTATGCCCATGAAAAGCCAGCACCCTGCAACGTTACTGAGTCAGAGAACGAGAAAAGGACAAAGTCAAAGTCTTGCCAGTTGCCACTTACTGTATTCATATTATCAATGGCATGGTCAGGAGAGTTATGAGAATACTCCCAATCTTGATTAGTAACACCGTACCCATACCAATCTGAAATCTTGTACGTATTTGCACCTACAACAATGTCGTCCTTACTGCCAAAAGTATCGGCCCAGCCGCTGATAGAAATATCCACACCGCCTATCGCAACGTCTGATGACGTGGTGGATGTGCTTTCGAAAACGCCTTTATCGACAAGGTTATAAACATTCTCACCAAGAGGCGAGTTACACTCGATACTAGTAGATTGGGTACTCGTACCGCATCCGCTGTAATTATAGTTGTACCAGTTACCGGCAATCGCGTTGTTCGCTATACAAGTAGTAGACAAAGCCAGGCAAATCTTAATGATGGAACTTAACCGCATATCAATTAATCCTATTACAATTGAGTGGGTCAGCGCCTCTTGCGCTTTGAGCGCGAGGAACTTCAACATGGAAATCGGATTCTACTATGTATAAGGAGTGTGTTGGGTATGCGAACCCATACGATGTTATGGAGTACTTTTATTAACGCTATCTCATGGATGTATACAGACAGCTATGCGAATAACGCTAGATATGAAATAATTAGTAAAGATTAAGTTGAAAAACGAGGACATATGTCTGAACAGAAGAGAAAAGGAATCTACTTGCTTCCTAACCTATTAACAACTGCGGGCCTATTCTCAGGTTTTTTCGCCGTTGTGTCTTCAATGAACGGCCGCTTTGAAGCAGCTGCGGTCGCAATTTTTGTGGCAATGATATTTGATGGGTTAGATGGACGTGTAGCTCGAATGACCAATACACAAAGTGATTTCGGAGCAGAATACGACTCGATGGCCGATATGGTGTCTTTCGGTGTTGCGCCTGCGCTTGTTGCTTACAACTGGGGGCTGACCGAATTAGGTAAACTCGGTTGGTTGGCCGCATTTATATATGTTGCTGGTGCTGCTCTTCGTTTAGCACGTTTTAATACGCAAGTTGGCATCGCCGATAAACGTTTCTTTCAGGGGCTAGCAAGTCCAGCCGCTGCGGCTGTTGTTGCTGGTCTTGTTTGGGTTGGCGTGGAATATGATGCCGTTGGTACTGATTACGGCCTTATTGTAGCTGCGGTTACTGGGCTGGCAGGTTTGCTAATGGTGAGTAACTTTAAGTACAACTCTTTTAAAGAAGTAAACTGGCACGGAAAAGTACCGTTTGTAGCTCTTCTGCTTATATTGCTTATTTTTGTAATTGTCGCCACAGAGCCAGCGCTTGTGCTGTTTATGGTATTCGCGCTTTACGCGTTGGCAGGTCCTATCAATACTTTCCGCACCGTAGAGAAAGTGACACTTGATGATGTAGTAGGTGATCACGAAGAAGATGCTGACTTTCAAGTAACAAATAACGATGTTAGCAGCGGTAAAGCCACCGACAACACAAAATAGCATTTAAAATCGAGCCAAATACCTAAAATTGGTTTGATATTAAGCGTATTGATTAAAAGGTGACCTCTTGGTCGCCTTTTTTATGTTTTATTGAAAAAGAGTGTTGACGGCTTAATGATAATGCGTAAAATGCGCGCCTCCTCAACAGGGAACAGCGATAAGCTTACAGCTGATGAGGAAGTCAAAAACCGAGTTTAAAAATAAATAAACAAAGGTGTTGACAAAAAAAAGGTGCGCTGTAATATACGCATC
>NZ_BTGG01000006.1:0-293221 GCF_042848195.1 Alteromonas sp. MTD1 | reverse complement strand
TGAAGCCGTTGCTTCTTAGTGACTCACCCTGTTCGAGTGCGGTGCGCATTATACGCTGGAAGTTTTCGTTGTCAACACTTTTTGAAAATTTATTTTCTGAAGCGTTTCTTCTAAACTCCCGTCTTTACTGGCCTATAAAGGTAGTAGAGACTTACTTCAGAAGGCTTGCTGTTTTGCTTTTCCCCCGAAGCGGATGCGCATTTTAGGGAAATGAGCGCTCACGTCAACAAGTATTTTAAAAAAATCCTTATTTTTCGATCGTTTGCACAAAGTATAAACAGATCGCTGTAAAAACCGTCCAATTCATCATTGTTTGCAAGATCTATAACGGTTGTAAATTGGTGTCTTTCTTATATTGCTATACATTTGTAGTTATAAAATTAACCATTAACGCTATCAATAGTTATAACGTGAACTATAAAGCGCTGTATTTAACACAGTACATTCGGTTTCAAGTAATAGTGAGGACGTCATGAATATTTCCGAGTTTAAAACCGCGGGGAAACTTGTTACTGGTTTAGGCGCAGTAAAAGCCCTACCTTCTGAAATGTCCCGTTTATCTATACACGCTTTCGCTATTGTTACCGATAAAGGCGTTTCCTCGTCAGGGTTACTAGAACACATTACGCAATTACTCCCTAACAACGCCGCTATCATCATTGACGATATTCCACCTGAACCTGAGATAACGGTGATAGAGGAAAAACTACGATTACTTCGTCAAAAGAAAGTAGATGGAGTGATAGCGCTAGGTGGAGGAAGTGCCATTGATAGCGCTAAGATCTTAGCAGCAACCTACGATTATCCCGGTAATTTGTCGTCGCTATTCGGAGAAAATACATTAGAAAAGCGCACTCTCCCTCTTATCGCCATCCCAACAACAGCAGGTACAGGGTCTGAAGTAACCAATATCGCTATTCTTTGTGACCCCGAAACTCAAATGAAAAAGGGAATAGTAAGTCACTGTTTACTACCCGACGTTGCTATAGTGGCACCAGAAATGACAAAAACGTGCCCGAAGACTATTACCGCGGCTAGCGGTATAGACGCATTTGTACACGCATTAGAAGCTTACGTTTCAGTTAACGCCACTCCCATAACTGATGCTTTAGCTGAAAAAGCCCTTACGCTTATCTTCAATGCATTGCCACACGCCTATAATAATGGAGAAAACCTTTCGGCTAGAGAAGACATGGCCACCGGCAGTTTAATGGCTGGCCTAGCATTTGGTAATGCTGGTGTTGGTGCAGTACATGCACTTGCGTACCCTTTAGGCGGACGCTTTCATTTATCTCATGGCATGAGTAACGCGGTTATGCTTCCTCATGTAATGAAAGTAAATGCGCCTTTTTGTTCAGAGAAACTTTACTGTGTGGCTAAACTGCTTAACGTATGTGAAAGTCATCACACTAAGGATGAAGCAGTTCAGTTGCTTCTTACCGCTATAGAGCGACTTTGTAGAAACGTAAACATTCCACAGACGCTTAAACATTTTGATATTCCCGAAGACTGTTTAAGTGAGCTAGCCATAGAGGCGAGCAAAGTTACTCGCCTACTGCGTAACAATCCAAAGCAATTAAGCGTAGAAGAAATAGAAGATATTTATCGCCACGCTTTCTAGGAATTCGTACTAACTAATAGGCTGTTATAGCTCCCTTACCCAAATGTTTCTAAAGCTTACATAGTTTCCGTGATCCTGAAGCTGAACAGGCGCACACCCGTGTGCTTTATATTGTGGTGCGCCAATCCATTCTGTTGTGCCTTGGATCTCTGTGTGGTTTTGTACCACTGCACCATTGTGCAGCACTGTTACATAACCGGGCGACATCAAAGCATCACCATCAAAACGGGGCGCTTTATAAATAATATCGTAGGTTTGCCAACTACCTGGGGCTTTCATTGCATTCACCAGAGGAATAGTTTGCTTGTACACGCTTGCAGCCTGCCCGTTAGGATACGTTTTATTCTCAAACGAATCTAACACCTGCACTTCATATCTTTGCTGAAGGAATATGCCACTATTATTACGCTGCTGACCTTCCATGCCTTCTTCTGGCTGAGGCGCCATCCACTCAACGTGCAATTGAATATCGCAGAAAGACGCTTTTGTTTTTATGTCACCCGCGCCAGGTTTCACCGTTAACACACCGTCTTTCATCGACCATGCGGCGTCACCACCTTCTAATGACTCCCACCCGCTTAAATCTTTACCCAATAATACTGTTGCATCAGAGGGAACGTTATTAGCACTGAACGATACTGCGTTGGGAACGGGTTCCCACACTTCTGTTTTAGCAGCTTGCTGTTCGCGTGTAAGTCTATCGTTGTCAGACGAGTGAACGTTGGTTGCAACCAACATGACTGGCGAAAACAGCACGAATGCTTTTGCTACTGATATTTTGTTCATTTATTAAAGCCTAAATACGTTTATGTTGTTGTACGCTGTACTTGATTGTTTGTTAGATAATTTATTCGTTTCTTAGTTGTACTGTTTAGATGCAGCTTGTTCCTAAGTAGCCCACGCTTTATCACCTTTTTTATAAGGTACGTTTCCGTCGTATTTGCCGGGAATGGATATATAACGCAATACCTTGGTAGCCCCTACTTGCGACGTAAAGAAGCAGTACAATGTTAGTTGTTTCAACAACGTGAAATAGTGCGGCGTTGGTTCATCTGTTCCGGGTTCCCATTGGCTGGGTTTTCCCGTTTCAACACCTTGCCAAACTCGGTTCGCTAAATTAGCGGCCTTTGCTTCAACATCCAGTTCGTTAAATAACGCTTCTCGTTGTTGTATATCTAGCTGCAAAAATGTCTTGTTGTACTTCCTTTGGCACAAGGTATTAATGGTGGCTACGCCTTCTTTGAACGTCTTTTGAAGTAGCGGCGTGTAGCAATCGGTGACTAGAACCGCCATTGTCTGGCCCACGTTTGCTGCTTTTGCTCCGGGAGTGTCGGTTTGCGGAATAATCACCTCGGCCATTTCATTGAAAAGCGCTACATCTTCGCCTGTAAATAAAGTGGCGCTTAGTGGCACAGGGCGTAAGTTCTCATAGGCAAGCGCGTTGCCTACAAACATGGCTGTACCCGTGGCTGTAGCAATAAGCTTTAATAGTGCTCTTCGTTCCATTACAAGTTACCCCGCTTTAACTCTTCCACTGCAAAGTCTGCCGCACGAGCAGTTAATGCCATGTATGTAAGAGATGGATTTACACAGCTACCCGATGTCATTGCAGCACCATCTGTTACAAATACATTGGGTGCATCCCATACCTGATTATGCGCATTAAGTACCGAGGTTTTAGGATCGCGCCCCATACGCGCGGTTCCCATTTCATGAATACCCATTCCCGGCGCATAAGTGGCGTCCCAACCCTGCACATTCTTAAGGCCTGCCGCTTCAAACATATCAACAGCGTCTTGCTGCATGTCTTTACGCATTTTCAGTTCGTTCTCTTTAATTTCAACATCCATGGCAAGAACAGGTAATCCCCACTTATCCGTAACCTTCTTATTGAGGTAAATACGGTTGTCGTGATGGGGTAACATTTCACCGAATGCAGTCATTCCAATCGTCCAAGGGCCAGGCTCACTAATGGCATCTTTCAATCCAGCACCTATGCCCATTTCGGCGATATCTTTGCGCCAACCCGAGCGACTTGCGCTGCCTTGATAACCAAAACCACGTAAATAATCGCGTTTATCATCACCCCAATTTCTAAAGCGAGGGACATAAAAACCAGAAGGACGGCGACCATAAGTATATTTATCGTCAAAGCCCTCTACTTCTGCCGAAGCACCTACGCGGAAATGATGATCCATTACATTGTGGCCAAGCTCTCCGCTGCTGCTACCTAGACCGCCTTCCCAAACATCAGTAGCTGAGTTCATTAACACCCAAGCAGAATTAAGCGCCGATGCATTTACGAAAATGATCTTACTTTTGAATACGTAGGTTTGATTCGTTTCAGCATCGATGATTTCTACACCTGTTGCTCGCTGCTTGTCTTTATCAAAAAGGATCTCTTTTACAATTGAGAACGGACGCAGCGTAAGGTTCCCGGTTTTAACCGCAGCAGGTAATGTTGATGCCTGTGTACTGAAGTACCCACCAAAAGGACAGCCTAGCCAACATTTGTTTCGATACTGACAGTGCACACGTCCTTCTTCAGGTTTACCCTTTGTCATGTTTGACGTACGGCCATGCAAGATATGACGGGTGCCCTTAAAGGCTTCCTTAACACGGGCAGCCACCGTTTCTTCTACAATATTCATCGGCATTGGTGGCTGATAAATACCATCAGGTAACACATCTAACCCGTCGCGATTACCACTAATACCAGCGAACTTCTCCACGTAGTCGTACCACGGTGCTAAATCGTCGTAGCGAATGGGCCAATCAACAGCAATACCTTCTTTAGCATTAGCTTCAAAGTCTTCTTTGTTTAATCGATAGCTTTGGCGCCCCCACAACAATGAGCGACCACCTACGTGGTAACCTCGAAACCAATCAAAGCGTTTGTCTTCGGTATAAGGGTTTTCTTTTTCATTTGCCCACATACCTAAGGTTTTTTCATTTAGTGGATAGTCTCGTTTTAAAACGGGGTAATCCAGCTTCATTTTTTGTGTAGGCAAATCGCGATGCGGATAATCCCAATCTTCCTTATGCGCGTTTTGATAGTCTTTTATGTGCTCGATGTTTTTACCACGCTCAAGCATTAACACTTTAAGGCCTTTTTCGGTAAGCTCCTTGGCTGCCCACCCGCCGCTGATGCCAGATCCGATAACTATTGCATCGTATTTATTTGTTGCCATAACACATCCTTAATCGCTTAATTCGTCGCAGTGCCTGTGGCACGTTACACATCACAGATTTGTATCGCGTCTTTAAGCGATTCAATTCTGCCGGCCTCGGTTTTAGGTGTTGGGATAAACTCTTGAGCCAAGTAACCTGTAAACCCGGTATCAATTATGGCTTTGGCAATAGCTGGGTAATTCAGTTCTTGTGAAGCATCAATCTCGTGGCGACCTGGCACGCCCGCAGTGTGGTAGTGACCAAAGTACTGATGGTTTTCACGAATGGTGCGAATGATATCGCCTTCATTAATTTGCATATGGTAGATGTCGTAAAGCAAAGAGAAATGCTGGCTGTTAAGCCTTTTGCATAGCTCTATACCCCACGCCGAGTTATCTGCCATATAGTCGGGATGGTCTATCTTGCTATTAAATAGCTCCATAAAAATAACAACGCCACGCTGCTGGGCATAAGGCAGTATGCGATTTAAACCATTAACAGCGTTTAGTAACCCTTGCTCTGACGACATGCCTTTAGCATTACCGCTGAAGCAGATTAGATTTGTGTAGCCTGCGTCTGCTACTAGGTCGATATGTTTGAGGTAGCGAGACTCAAGTTCATCGTGAAGCTCGGTGTGAATAAACCCTTCTTCTAGACTAATTTCTGCGCCATTGCACATTGAAGAATTGATGCCGTGCTGTTTAAGAACAGGCCAGTCTTCAGGGCCAACTAAATCGATAGCATTAAAGCCAAGTGACTTAACGGTTTTACACAGTTCTTGAATAGACAAATCGCCATAAGTCCAGCGGCTTACCGAATGATTTACATTGCCTTTTAGTACTGGCTTTGTGGTATTTGTTTGCCCTGCACTATCATAAGCGGCATCGCCTTTTGCATTTTGAGCAACCGATAAACCCGGCATTGCTGCCAACGCGCCAGCCCCCGTTATGGCCATACTTTGTAATAGCTTGCGGCGCGTAAGGTTATGATTTTCGTTATGCATCTGTTTGCACCTTTTCAGATTTAAACAGTAAAGCAAACAACACCAGTACAATTGCAGCGAAGCCCGCTGGGAACAGCCATACTTGCTGCCAACTATGCGCACCACTTTCCAGCGTGTAAGTGTCGGTAATAGCACCCGCAACAGCAAAGCCTACTAACATACCAACGCCGTAAGTCGCCAAGGTAATTAAGCCTTGTGCAGCACTTTTTACAGCCTCGCCAGCTTTTGCATTGGTATAAATTTGCCCAGATACAAAGAAGAAGTCGTAGCAAATACCGTGAAGGGCTATACCGATGATAAGCATGAACAAGGCGTCGTCGGCGTTGCCAAAGGCAAACAAGGCGTAACGAATTACCCAAGCCGCCATACCAATGACTAAGGTTAATTTAATGCCGAAGCGATTAAGGAAAACCGGTAATGCCAGCATAAACAGCACTTCAGATACCTGACCCAACGTCATTTTACCCGTTGCGTTTTCAACACCTATTTCAGTAAGAAACGGGTTAGCATTCTGGTAATAGAACGCCAGTGGAATGCAAATAAGCACAGAAGATAAAAAGAACACCAAAAAGTTCTTATCTTTTAGCAGGGCTAACGCATCTAACCCCAATACATCGCGCAAACCAACCGATTGGTTACTACTTTGCGGCGGCGTGTTAGGCAACGTAAAGCTGAATACACCTAACGCCAAAGACGCTATGCTGCAAAGTAAGAATGTGTTCTTAAGCATACCGTCGGCAATAGACTGTGCGGAATCCCATGAAAAAACATAGCTAATCATAAGTCCTGCCACAATCCAGCCGACCGTACCCCATACACGAACCTTCCCAAACTGTTTTGATGGGTCGTCCATTTGCCCGAACGACACCGAATTTACCAGCGCTAAAGTGGGCATGTAGGCAATCATGTATGCCAAAACATAAGGATAGAAGCTGGCGAAATCACTCGCCTGATACATAAAGTACATTAGCGCTGCGCCAACCAAATGCAGCAAACCTAAAATGCGTTCTGCGTTAAAGAAACGGTCTGCTATAAGCCCCACAATAAAAGGCGCAATGATAGCGCCCCAACTTTGGGTAGAAAACGCCATGCCTATTTGGCCGCCGTTCGCCTGAAGTGTGTTCGACAAATAGGTGCCAAGCGTGACAAACCAGCCGCCCCAAATGAAGAACTGTAGAAACATCATGATGCTGAGTCGTAGGGTAATCATAATTATTGTTTTCCTTATGCGTTTGGCTTAACGCACTATCCCTAGAATACGTTTATTCTTTTCTTCGCTTACGTCACCGCCAGCAAAGTCATCGAACGCATACTTACTTGGCTCAATAATGTGCGATGCAATAAACGGCGCCCCTTCTGCTGCACCTTGGGCGCTGTCTTTTAAGCAACATTCCCATTCAAGTACTGCCCACCCTTGAAACCCATATTGGGTAAGCTTGCTAAAAATACCTTTGAAATCTACTTGCCCGTCGCCTAGCGAACGAAAACGCCCAGCTCGCTCTTGCCAGTCTTGGTAACCACCGTAAACGCCATTTCTACCGTTAGGGTTAAACTCGGCATCCTTTACATGAAACATTTTTATACGGCTGTGATAACGATCGATAAAATCGAGATAATCGAGTTGTTGTAATACAAAGTGGCTGGGGTCGAATAAAATATTGGCGCGAGGATGGTTATCTACCGCTTTTAAAAACTGCTCGAAAGACGCGCCGTCGTGCAAGTCTTCGCCAGGGTGAATTTCATAACAAACATCAACACCGGCCTCGTCAAACGCATCCAAAATTGGCTTCCAGCGTTTTGCGAGTTCAGCAAAGCCTTTTTCTACTAAACCAGACGGACGTT
The DNA here is from genome assembly GCF_042848195.1 of Alteromonas sp. MTD1. Lineage (NCBI taxonomy): Bacteria > Pseudomonadati > Pseudomonadota > Gammaproteobacteria > Alteromonadales > Alteromonadaceae > Alteromonas > Alteromonas sp. MTD1. Next base: position 285,584 of record NZ_BTGG01000006.1, on the reverse strand, counting down.
GAGGCCATGGATAAACTAAATGCCACATAAGCGCACCTGAAAAGGTAGCGTGTGCTTTTAACCCTAAACGCTTGCTGGCAATTGCGGCGCACTTAAGCTGGTTAATAGCCCACTCGGTACGCTGTTGCGGCTTTCCGTGTAAATGCTTGGGAGCAAAATTATCGAAAAGCTCGTCGTAAGCGGGATGCACCGCCACTAGCTGCCCTTGAAGGTGGGTAGATAGCTCGGTAATTTCCACGCCAGCTTTGCGACATGTTTCAGCAACGTCGTCACAATAAGCTTGGCTTTCTGCTGCCTTTTCTAGGTCGAACAGCTTAGGGTCGGTAGGCACTTGAATACCTTTGTAACCTAACGATGCCGCCCACGTAGCCATATTTTCTAAGGTGTCGAATGGACGACTGTCGCCCATAAACTGTGCTAGAAAAATAGCAGGGCCTTTAATTGCTTGTTGATTATTCGCCATGTTCCCGCCCTTCTTTCAGTTCATTTTGCTTATCAGATGGCTTGCCAATATTGCAGTGCTCTAGTGTGTAACGCATTAGTTCGTGCCTTCTTCACTAAGCGGCGTCCATTTAACATCACTGCCACTGCTGGCCAGCATAGCGTCAATAAACACCATACCGCGCAGGCCTGAATTAATGCCCGGTACACCTTCGGCTTTGCCAGAATCACCACTTCGAATAGCCTTGGCAAAGTCGGTATACAAATTTGCCATGGCCTCAAGATACCCCTCTGGATGACCACTTGGCGTGCGGCAACGTGAAGACGCTTCATCACAAAGCCCCACATTACCTTGCCCAGCTCTAAATACTTGGTAAGGCGCATCGGTAGGACGGTAGATAACTGAATTGGGCCGCATCTGCAGCCACTCTAAACCGCCTTTGTCGCCATAAACACGAATCTTCAGCGCATTCTCTTCACCTGCACAAACCTGCGAGGCAACTAGCACGCCTGTAGCACCCTTCTTTGTTTTAATAAGTGCTGCGCCATCGTCGTCTAATCGACGGCCTTCAACGTGGGTATACAGTTCGCCGCTAAGCGCGGTTACCGAGTCGCTTAATACAAATTCAACTAAGCCAAACGCATGGGTGCCAATATCGCCCATTGCTCCCGTTGCCCCTGAAATAGCGGGGTCGGTTCGCCACTGCGCTTGTTTGTTATGGGTTTCTTCTTCAGCCGATAGCCAACCTTGAGGGTATTCCACGTATACCTTGCGGATATTTCCTAGCATGCCACTAGTAACTAGATGACGCGCCTGCCATACCATGGGATACCCCAAATAGGTGTGCGCTAACCCATAAAGACTGGTATTGGCATGAATAACATCTTGTAGATCTTTCACTTCGCCAAAACTTACGCCTGCTGGCTTTTCACAAAATACATGAAAATCCGCTTTTATCGCGGCGATAGAAATGGGAACGTGAAGGTTGTTTGGAGTAACTATAACCACTACTTGCATGCGCTGTTCTTCAGGCAATGCAAGCTCCTGTTCTAACATGGTTTGCCAACTGGCGTAACAGCGAGAAGCTTCAACGTTTAAGCTTTTGCCCGTTCGTGCATTGTTGTCTTCATTGCGACTGAACGCACCGCACACCAATTGATAATGACCATCTAGGCCTGCTGCATGACGATGAACAGCACCAATAAATGCACCTTCGCCGCCGCCTATCATTCCCATTCGAATTGGTTGCATTGTTTTTCCTCTTCACGCTGTTGCATGTTGACTTACTTAATGCATTAAAATGTAACCCGTTACATTTTGTATTGTCAACACGAAACGCAGCAAACTGTTAAAGAATAATTTACATATCGACCTTTTTAACCTGCTAGCAACAGAAAATACGGAAATAAAAGCAACCACGAAAGCCTATAGCTTTTACAAATAAACTACATCTTGCATTTGATATTGATGAAAAAGTAGGTATTCTTTACCAAATATGAAAACGGTTACATTTTAAAATGCATGGCATATTGTTGTAGTGAAGAAATATTGAAGTATTCAGAAACTAAAAGCCTTAAGGGTACAATGTGCACAAGCGTTAACCATACGATTGAAGTAAATGGCAAATATTAGAGATGTAGCAGACAACGCTGGCGTGTCTGTGGCTACGGTGTCGAGAACACTACAACAACCAGAGCGGGTGTCGCCGAAAACGCGCAATAAAGTTATGGCTGCCGTACAGGCGGTGGGTTATAAGCCAAATCTTATGGCGGTTAAGTTTAGGTCGGGTAAAACGCACAATTTGGTAGTGCTGGTACCTACCGTGGCGAATGTGTTTTTTGCACGGGTTATAAGCGGAATGCAAGAAGCTGCTGCCGAACTGGGCTATTCCATTTTGCTAGCTAACACACTTGGTAATAACGATATAGAAAACCACTACGCCAAAATGGTAAGTACGTCGCAAGCCGACGGTCTTATTCAGCTGCGTGCACACAACCCTTTCGATGCCAGCATGATAAACGACAACGGTTTACTGCCAATGGTAAACGCGTGTGAAGTTATTGAAGACGGGCAATACCCTGTGGTGAGTTTAGATAATCGCGCTGCCGCAAAGGCCATGACAGAGCATTTAATATCGCTTGGCCATACACGTATTGCCATGATTAAAGGCCCGCACTCTAGCCCGTTAACACAAGAGCGCCTCAACGGTTACAAGGATGCCCTGCGCGACGCGAACATTACCTTTGATGAAAGCCTATTGTTTGACGGCGACTTTACCTTACAAGCCGGGTACAACGCAGGGGTTACTATTAGCGAACTAGCGAACAGGCCAAGCGCTGTATTTTGTGAAAACGATGAAACCGCCATTGGCGCTATGAAAGCATTTAAACAAGCCAACTTGCAGGTACCAAACGACATTTCGGTTGCAGGGTTCGACGACATTGCCTTTTCAGCGTTTGTTGACCCACCGCTAACAACCATTGCCCAGCCTGCGGAAGAGTTTGGCCGAACAGCGGTAACGCTATTGGTCGATTTACTAAACGGCAAAATTAAGAAAGCACCTAAAGTAATTTTGCCGTTTGAATTAATTGTAAGAGAGAGCACTGGTGTAGCCGCACCACGCTAACTATAAAAGCACAAGGACATCGCCATGAACCTAAAACAACACCATACACCAATGAATAGCCTAAACGCTGCACTAACAAGGCGACAGTTTATGACATATTCCTGTGGTGCGCTGGCATCATTAAGTGCCCCAATGGTGTTGGCTAATAGTCATAAGGATAGCGCCGTTATGCATTCAAATTCTGCAAATGCCGTAGGGCTTCAGCTTTATACGTTGCGAGATATTATGAAAGTAAGTGTGCCTGCAACGTTAAAATTAGTGGCAGACATTGGCTATACCGAAATGGAGTTTGCTGGGTATTTCGACCACAGCGCAAAACATATTAAACAGCTGCTTAACGACAACGGCTTAACTGCCCCTTCAGCACACATTATGCTTGAAGAGTTCGACACAAATTTAAATAAAGTATTAGACGATGCCCAAACCGTTGGCCATAAGTATTTGGTTGTGCCTTGGTTAAGCAGCGCGGAACGTGGCGAAGGCATTGCCCCTTACCAAGCGCTGGCTGAAAAACTAAATAACATAGGCGAAGCTTGCAGAAAGGAAGGCATTACCCTTGCCTATCACAACCACGACTTTGAATTTGAAAACCGCGACGGACAAATACCGCTAGATGTACTGATTACGCAAACCGACCCTTACCTAGTGGCCATGGAGCTAGACCTTTACTGGACAGTTAAAGCAGGTAAGAACCCGGTAGACTATTTTAAAGCTTACCCAGGCCGCTTTAAGCTATGGCATGTAAAAGACTTGGCAGAAGATGGTGGCTTTGCCGATGTAGGTGAAGGCACCATTAATTTTAAAGACATATTTGCCCATGGCGAACTGGCCGGTGTTGAACACAAATTTGTAGAGCGCGACCACACCACCGACCGAATTGCCACGGTAGAGCAAGGTTATAAAGCAGTAAGTGCATTAAATAATGGAATAAGCAAAGGGTAAACTCTTTTCTGCCAGCACCAAAAACCTACCTTCCCCCTTTTAAAAAACCGCTTTTGTGAAAAAACAGAAGCGGTTACCATGCTTTTATCGTCTTTTAAAAACCTTATAAACGCAGTACGTTATGAGTGAATTATTTAGCGCCCTTTCGCGCGCACTAAGCCCCTACTACACCGAAATGAGCATAATGCTTATGGCCACTATTTTAGTGGTATATGGCGATATTATTAACGGCCATGTAAAGCGCATACTAGCGCCCTACCATTTTATTATTCGCGTAAGTTTGTTCGTGGTGCTGTGTGCTTTTGGTTATGGTGCGTTAACCCTATACGGTGCACCTTTTTTAAAGCATGTAATAGCCTACTTGCCTTGGCAGTACCAAGGCGCAGGCTATGTAGCCTCGTTTATGTTAATTGGCTTTTTGGCGGAAAGGCGAAGGTATATTTAGCACTGTTCGACTGCTGTTTTATGATATTGCTCGATGTACTTTTTAGGCGGCAGTTTCATTACTTTTTTGAATGACGTTGAGAAATACGTCGCCGTACCAAACCCCACGTCTAAACACGTATCAAGAGTTGTCTTTCCTTCTAATAACAAAGGTATGGATTTCTCTACACGATAGCGCGATAGGAATTCACTGAAATTATATTCGAACAGTTCGGCCATTCTACGATTCAAGCTTCTTCCACTCATCAAAAGTTGTTCCGCCGCTTGGTCCCTACTAAACGTTTCTTCGTGGTAGTTCTTCTCTAATACAGCGATAAAATTAAGGTAAAACGCCATATCTTTTTCGTTAGTAAATTCAGGGATCTTCAAGCAACCGTATTTGAACACCGGAATATCGCTGCTAACCTTGCTGCCCTGCTGACTTTCGCGAACAGAGAGTAAGTGCTCTACACGAAGTTTTATCTCGTCATTGGATACGGGTTTCGTCAGGAAATAATCAATTTTTTCTTCGATAGCAAGCCTCTCGGTTTCGCGATCGTTTTTCGCAGTAAGCATCAGTATAGGAGTATTGGCGTGTACATTATGATTTCGTACTTCCCTTGCAAGCGCTAGCCCATCCATCTCTGACATAATTTGATCGGTGATAATAAGGTCGACCATAAAACGATTTAAAACATCTAGCGCCTGTTTACCATTTTTTGCTACCAAACACCGATGCTTTGGTGAAAGCAAGTCAAATAAGAAGGTCCTGAATTCTCTGTCATCTTCAACAATAAGCAATGATTTCCTTCTTTTTTGAGAATCATCTGCTAGGTCTACTTGCGACTGACTATTGATAAACTCAATGTCATCTACTGGCAGAATGACTGTAAATTTACAGCCTTCGCCCTCACTGTCTAAAGTGATACTTCCTTGGTTTAAATCAACGAGGCTTTTAACAATAGAAAGGCCTATACCTTCTCCGTTTTCCTGTGTTTTTCCTCGTGTAAAACGGTTAAATATATTCGATTGCTGATGCTTAGGGATACCTGGACCGTTATCTGAAACAACTATCTTTAAGTGTTTACTGTCAAGTGACACAACCACGCGAATGTTGCCATGCTCTGGCGTATATTTAATGGCATTTTGAACAAGATTAGTCAGTATTTTCTCTAAGCTATCGCTAAGCAAAGCAATACTTAATTCCTTGTTTCCACGCGTTCTTATTTCAAGGTTCTGACGCTTTTGATTTGCCAAAGGGTCGAGTGAATACACAATCATGCGCGCTGCCTCTACGGTATAAGCACGGTAGTTTTCTCGTTTATTTTTGGCTATTGGAAGGTCTTCGTTTAGTTGGTCGATAAGTAATTCAATTCGCTTCATATTTTGTTCAATACTGGTTATAGCTTTAACCTTTTGAACAGGTGAATCACCCACTTCGTCTATAGTGCTTTTAATAATTTGAAGAGGTGTTCTTAATTCGTGAGTGATATCACTAATAACCAACTCTTTACTTCGCAGCATTTTCTCAAACTTAGACTGGCCGTCTGTTATTTCGTAGCGTGTAAGGGCTTTGTAGAGTTTGGTGGTTTGGAATTGCTTCCAGCGAGGTTGAATAAGATTTAAACGGTACATCGCGCTAACAACAATGAATAAGATAAAGTAAAGGCTAATAGCAAGCGGTTGAAAATAAAACGGCTTCATTACTTTAAATGCAAATTTAGCAACCACATTTAATTCACCAGGTAGTCTAGCTTCAATCTGATAGTCACCGTAATCAAGTTCAGATAATGAGAGATAAGCTTGTGACTTAGGATGCATTTTCCACGTATCGTCTAAACCTAAAATCCTAAACTCTAAATTTTGAACTTTGGGCGGCAATAAGTTGTTAGATTGAAAAACTATTTCTAGTTCATTGAAATCATGCTCAAGCTCGATAGGCTCCATTGCTGTTAAAGCATGCGATGAAAGAATTTTTACATCACCTTGTGAGTCGATTATCGTGACCTTTGAAATTATAACTTCGCCCAGATCTCTGAGGGCTTTTGAAGAAGAACTTATCGCTTTATCTTCATCAAGTATATAAGAGTACCTATCACCTAAGACGACGACTTTATTACCAAGTTGTGCAATTCCACCATATTCAAAGTCACTATCAAAAATCCCTTGTGCTTCAGAATATAATGCTAAATCCCCGTCTGTTGAATAGGAGTAGAGGCCCATATTTGTGATAAACCAAAGATGACCATCATCAGATTTTATGCCTCCGCGAATAAATCGAACATCCTCGCCCTCTAAAATTTTTGACGACCCTACTTCCCCGGTATTTTTATTAATTGACCTAATGCCATAACCAGAAGTACAGACTAGATATTCATTTCCGTACTCAATTAAACAATGAATGTTTCCCCATCCTTCAGCATTGGGACTAAAGGTTCTCCAATTGAACCGGGTCATTTGCATGAAGACAGAGTTGCTCGAGTCGAAGCCGACTATTTCTCCGGAAGAAGAAAGAAAAGCATTTACCACATTTGGCGGCGCAGGTAATCTATCGGTTACACCTCCTCTGTTCAAAATCGTGAAATAGCTTTCTTCACCATTTTCATGATAAAGAAAAGCAGAGTCACCATCTGAAAATTTAAATTTAAAACCGTCGCCACAATCGATTGAAGAACTTGGCAACGCTGTAACCGGGTATCTTAGAGATACAGTTTCAATCGTTTCGCAATCAATACCTGTATCAACGTAGTCAGAGACTTCACCAGAACTTAGGCTAAGTTCTTTATCTCCTTTATTGGTGGTTACAAACGCTCTTCCATCTATGGTCGTACCAAATCTTTTAATGTTTTCTCTTAAGACGACGTTCCCTTCATGAACTAAGTTAATTGATTTGTGGTTATGAGTAAGAGCTATAAGACCAAGCTGCGAAGAAGCTAAAAGAACTTCTCCGCGAGAAGTTTCACTTATTTTGACAATACTTTTAATACTCTCACTATTAAGTAAAGGAGCCATGTAATTGGGTACGGATATGTATTCATCGTTTAACTCATAAAGCCCACCCGCGGCTACTAAAATCCTTTCGTCTTTAGTAAAGAATATATCGTCAATATCGTGAACCGACTCTCCCGTTCTCTCGATAGGAAAGAAAATTTTTGTCGCAGTGTCTAGCGATGAAGAGATTCTGTAAATTCCTTCTGCTCCCCCAATAAAGATGTGATCTTTAAAAATTGAGACAACAGAAATTGAAGACAGCTTAGGAAAGTATTCAGAAATAGCATACTTACTAATTTCCTCGTCTTTTAAATTAATTATGAAAAGGAAATTAGAAGATGAAAGCATCACACGATGCTCAGCAACCTTTGCGATAGAAAATACATTTTTGACTCCCTCTAAAACTTTACCCCAAGGTAAAACTTCGCCTGAATATTTGTCTACAACCAAAAAACCTTTGATCAAAGAGACAATGAGATAGTTTTCAGATTCAACAATCTTCCAAGCAAATTTAGGCCACAAAGCCTGTGTGAAATGTTCTTTTGTCTCACCAGTGATTAAATTCTTCGAAAAAACGCCAACACCGTATTCCACCAACCACAGTGTATTTTGATTATCAAAATATAAGTCGGAAAGTGTTCCCCGCCGCTCTCGTTTATCTCCAAATGGAATAAGTTCGGAATGACTCCCCAGTATACGAAAAACACCGTTCTCTGAAGCTATATAAGTAGCATCTCCAATTACCTCAATATCCCTTATAATTCCAGAGGGTATACCTGAGAACTTTGTTTTCCCTTGAAGAGTTGCACCAAAAGCAAATGTGCTATTTGAGTAAAGTAATGAAAAAAATAGTAAAAATGAGCCAAAAACCTTGGCGAGACTGACGACAAATACTTCTGTCCTTTTCCGCATATCCATATGTCCAGCAAATAAACTACTTTATTAAGCGCTAAACAAAGCAATTAATTTCAAATAGTTTGAGAGAGTATTAAATATGAATAACGAACAAGAAAAACATATGCAAGAGCTGACTGAGCAAGATTATACTAATGTATATGGTGGAGCATACAATCAAACGGTTATCGTCATCCATAGCGAAACCATATTGCCAGAACTCCCCCTGCCGCCAGATGGAGATGCAATTAAAATTTAAACCAACAACCACTTCATACCAGCATTCTCGGCGGCTTGCTGGTCATAAATAAAGTCGCCTACATACAGGCAGTCTTCAGGTTGAAGCTGCCATGTATTGGCTACCATTAATAGCGCCGTTGGGTCGGGCTTGGCGGGGGCATCTTCACGGGTTAATACGTAGTCTATCGGTATATTGTTATTGGCAAGCTTAATGGCAGTAGCCTGGCGACAGTTGCGGGTTACTATGGCCATAGGCAGGTTTTGCGCCTGTGCCTTTTCAACCATTTCTTTACCAATATCTAACCATTTGGCGTTTTGCGCGTCTTCTAGTTCGTGCTGCAAAATGGTGTTATGGGCATTGGCTTTGGTGGTTTCACATGAAATGCCATCTACAAAGGTAAGAATGTCTTCGTGCTGTGGGCAACCAACATCGGCGCGCATTTTCGTAAAGTCTAAGCTCGACTCTACCAACGTACCGTCTAAGTCGAAAATTACGCCTTTAATACCCGTTAAGTTCATCACTTTACCTCTGTACTGCTTTTTATTTTTTGAAATGTTTTGTGCATATATTTACGCTGCTTAACTGCTATGGGTTTATGAAGCTCACAAATATAAATTAAGTTTACCCCAGTAATTGCATGCATTAGCATAGCCGCTCTTTTTAATTGCACATAATTTCAGGTGTTTAATGGGTGTTTTTGCTGCGCTAGGTACTGCCCTTTGTTGGGCTATTGCTGCACGTTTATTTCGCGGAACAGGTAACGCGTTTTCGCCGCTAACCATGAACTTCTGGAAAGGCCTAATTTCTATTGCCATTTTGGCGGTAGTGCTGCTTTTTATTCAGCCTATGGGGTTAACCACCAATATTGTTTTATGGCTATTATTAAGCGGTTTTATAGGCATTGGTATTGGCGACACCTGCTTTTTTAAGGCGCTACAAAGTATTGGTGACAGCCAAGCGGTATTAGTAGCAGAAACCTTAGCCCCACTTTTTACCGCATTGTTTGCCATGGCGTTTATTGGCGAATGGATTACGTGGCAGCAGTGGGTAGGCGTTGCCATTGTGCTGCTGTCGGTAGACATGGTGATAAAAGCGCGCAAACGCAGTACCACCCATGTGTTTGCAACCAGCGGTTATTTGTATGGCGTAGGCGCTGCACTTTGCCAAGCTGTTGGCGCAGTAGTTAGCCGCGACATTTTAAGTGCAGGCGAAATAGATGCCGCTAGTGCTGCCTTTTTGCGCTTAATTGGCGGCATGTTTTTTGTAGTACCCTTTATTGCGTTTACCAAAACCAAGTACATGCCTGTTATTGAAAACGGCAAGCGCATTTGGCCGGCCTTTGTTTTGGCCACATTGTTGGGCACCACCGCCGCTATTTACCTACAAATGTTCGCTTTTGCCTATGCAAAGGCGGCGGTAGTACAAACGCTAATTGCCACTAGTGCACTTATGTCGCTAGGCGTTGCGTGGGTGCTGGGCGAAAAAGCCACCAAGGCTACAGTGTTGTGGTCGGCCATCGCACTGGTTGGCGTAGGTATTCTTGTTAGCTATGGTTCACCACCAACACATTAGTACGAACGCGGTTTTAACGTCTGTACTGCTCGTGAGAATAATGGCTGTAAAACAGCCAAGTTGTTACACTTAGACACAAAAAACAGCGCATTTTTAGCGATGTTCGGTAGTAGTTCTTGCTGCAAGCCGATATTATGAAGTAAAAGTGACAACTCTGTTTAACCATGCGCTTACTTATTTCTTTTATAATCTGGGCACTTGCAAGCTTTCTTGCATTCAGTTTTTCCGCAAGTGCTAATGAAGATTTTGATGCTACTTTAGCAAAAATGCGTGCGCACACTTACGATTGCCCCAACGACGCCCTATTTCCTGAACTTGAAACCCTACTATCACAAGACACGCTAACTCAGCGACAGCGATTTGCACTATCGGTAGCAAAGGGCCAATTTCTTATTTGCAGAGGCGACTACGCCAACGCGCTTAGTTTACTTCAGCAGCAAGTTGCTCAAGACGATATTGATAAAACCTCTTACGCCTATGCGTCTGCGATTTATCAAATTGGTTTTGTTTACGATGCGCAAGAAAACCCTAAACGGTGTGAGTATTATAACGAAGCGCAAACGTTGTCGTCGCCACAACATCACAGTGACATTTTTACTAGTTCTTCGTTAAACCTCATTACCTATTGTTCAGCTTCATCAGATGTTGGTGAAAGGCTAGGCAAAATGTTTAACGTTCTGGAGCGTTATTCTGGCGTTGGCAGCCCGGGTGAACTTGCCCACATTCATAATTCTATTGGTTTGCTTTACGGCAGCCTTGGGCAACATTCATTAGCGGCAGAGCAATATTTAAAAGCCCACGAAATGGGGCTTCAGGTATATGAAGGCAGTAATAAGTTAAGTATTTTAATAAGCGCTATTGTGTCGCTGTTAAGCAGTGGGCAAACCGATGAAGCATATCAGCGTATTTTGGAATATGGCCGATTAAACAGCACTATAGACACGCCCCTTACAAATTATCATTACCAGTACGCGCTGTCGTTTTACTATCGTAAAACGCGCAACTACGAGCAGCTCGCTTTTACTCTTGCCGATTTCAAAGAGGCTCTATCGGCGGTATCTAGCTCGCTAGGTCAGCTTTTTTATAACTGGCATGCTACTGAGGTGTGTTTGTACGACAACAATTTGCCTTGCTTGCAAGACTACATTGAAGGCTTTGAGCAAGGGGAGAACTACATTCCGCCGCGTTTACGTACGAATTTAGACTACTTGTCTTTCAACTTATCGCTGTATTTGGCGTTGGGTGACATTGAGAAGGCTAAAGTTGCCGCCACAGCGCTGGCCAAAGAAGTGGATAGAAAATTTGTAAAGCAGCAAGACTCGGCAAGGGTGCTTAGTTCGGCTACGCTTTACAACAAAATTTACACGCTGGAATCAGAAATAGAAGCCGCGGAAAAGCGCCGCACTAATACGCTGTATCTACTTGGCGCAATAATGACATTGTTAAGCGGTATTATCGCTTTTGTTTTGCGTAGAAAGTTTTTAGCCAGCAAAGCTATCGACCCCGCCACACAGTTACTTAACGCCGAAACAGCTATTGCGCGCATAAACAAACTGCCTGCGCCTAAAGAGAGCCGTGCCATCGCTATTGCCATTTTTGATGTACGCAACTTAAGGGAAATTACCCGTCAATTGGGATCTACTCGTGCCGATAGCGTATTGCGAAAAATTTCACAGACTATGCAAAATGCCACTCGCGGTAACGATATTTTGGGGCGTTTTGGCACCGAACAGTTCATTCTGTGTTTGCACAATATTGAAGAGCGCAGCGCTCGCACGTTCTTTGAAAGGGTGCAAAGCGCGTTGAACACTACCTTTGAAACCGATGCTACGGCCGATCACTTAAATGTAGAATCGAGCATGAGCATTTTTATTTCCCATGAAAAAATAGAGGGGCTTAACGCTGTTTTAGATGACATGGTGGTGTCGTTAGGCATGAACCAACGCCAGCATTAAGTAGCTGGCATTAGCGTTTTAGTAGTGTTTGAAAGCGCGTATACACACCGTTTGTCCAACCAAACCCAAGCTGTACGTCGTATTCACCGCCTCCTGCTTTTACCTCAGGCTGGCACACGTTGTATTTTTCAAGCAATACGCCATTTACTTCGAAGCTGTTATCTATGGTTTTGTTAAAGCGCTTCATAATGTTGAATGCACTTTCCTCAAAACCGTAATTTAAGAACCCTTGAACGGTAAAGTACTGTAACGGCGCCCAACCATTAGGTGCATCCCATTGCTGAGGAGTGCTTTGCGTGGTGGTTACAACTCCACCCGCTTTTAACAAACTATCACACACGGTTGCATTTACGCGCGCGGCCTGTTCATGGCTAGCTATTCCAACAAAAAGAGGCACTGTCATCGCTGCCGACACTACATTAGTTTGGCTATTTGAAGGGTAGTGATAGTCGAAGTAGCCGCCCTTTTCTTCATGATACAAATAAGTATTAATGGCCTTCGCACGGCCTTTTGCGGCCTTCTTATAAAATACTTGGTCGCTACCGGTGCATACGTTAGCTAACGTATCTTCTAAGGTGTAAAGCAAACAGTTTAAATCTACAGGCACTATTTCGGTGGTGCGTATACTGGCTAGTTCATTTGGCTGCTGTAGCCACCTTGAGCTGAAGTCCCAACCCGACTCACATGCGGCACGAATGTGTTGATAAAACTCGTCTTTGTTCGCACCTATGTGTTCAGCGGTTTCTATATCTTCACTATACGACTCTGGTCTTGGCGTAGTTTCGGAATCGAAGTAACGGTTTAGCAACGTGTTGCACGGCATTTTTACAACACGCAGCGATGCCGATATTTGTTTGCCTGAACTTAATACGGCAAAGTCTTCGCTGCCCTTCATCCAAAAAGCGTATTCTTTCTTCAAACCTTCTATAACGTATTGGGTTTGCGCACTTGATAAATACGGCTTTAATAGATTAAAAAATAGTGCAAGCATTGGCGGCTGACTGCGCGAGTAATAGTACGCGCGGTTTCCATTAGGAATACAGCCCACTTCATTTAAGATATCAACGAAGTTTTCTAGCATGTTTACGGCAATATCGGTTCGCCCCGCATCAAGTAAACCCAAGGCAGTGAAATAACTATCCCAATAATAAATTTCTCTGAAACGACCGCCGGGCACAATATAAGGGCGAGAAAGCGCGATTAGACTACCTTTGTACTGCGTATCAGGCGCACGGGTTAGTACATCCCACATATGGTCAATGTACTCGCTCGCATTTGAAAACACTTGGTTCGACGTTGCATTTTGTGAACTGGGTAAAGCAAAGTGCTGCTGAACAAAACCAGCTAAATCGATGGTTTCTTCGTTTTCTTTGCAACGGTTAAGTTCATTTTGATAGGCGGCCACTGCCTGCTGCAAACTGGTTTTCACAATTGCATCGGCAAAGGTTTTACTGTCTGGAAACAGCTTTGCCATTTGAACGTCGCGAAATAGATCGCTGGCATAAAAGGCTAAACACGCCTGCCAATTATGTGATGAAGAACTCATAGTGTTTGCGTACCTTTTACGGCAAGTGAAGACGAAGATTTTTTGAAGAAGAAGAGCGTTACCACCAAAATGGAGATAGGAACAAGCGACAAATAGAATGCTTGCTGACCGCCTACCGCATCGAATACAAAACCAGTAACAATAGACCCAGTAGTACCACCAAGCGCAGAAAATACTACTATTAGTCCCGTCATGGGCGCGTGTTTTTCTTGAGGAAGGGCACTTAGCATAACCGAGTTTATAACGGGGTAAATGGGCGCCATCATTAACCCAATTAATGGAATTAAAAAAGCAGCTAGTGGCGCATCAAACCAATGAGAAATGTCTTCACCAGCAACATTCTCGGCCAAAGGCAGACTTAGCAACATAACTACTGCCATACCTGCTAGACATATGTTTAAAAAGGGGTACCAATGCATTCGAGTAAGTACAGCCCCTGCGGTCAAGCGACCAACGGCCAGCGCAATGGCGAAGATACTGGTAATTTGAATACTAACTTGCGTTGGCAGGCCCAGCACTTCTTTGTTGAAAGTGGGTAACCACGAGCCAATGCCCTGCTCGATAAGCACGTACAAAAAGATAGAGAATATAAAAACAAGCACCAGTGGCTTATAGGCAAGTTTAAGCATGTCTACAAACGCGGTAAATGCGCTAGTTGCCTGTGCATTTTCCACCGGCTTTATTGGCGCCAGCATAACTATCACAAAGGTAAGCGCCACTAGCGCCGCCAATAAGTAGTACACATTAAGCCAGCTAAGTGACGCGTCGTTAGTGGGGTCGATAAACCACGCAAACACCCAGTATCCCGACAATACTCCCAGCATAAATATGCCTTCTACGGTGTTCATTAGTGACGAATGGGCTTTGGTAGACGCGGAAAGCTGCCCAATAATGGCATAAACCGATACCTTAACCAGCGCAAACGCAGTTCCGATACAGGCAAACAGTAGTTTTATAAACCAGAAGCTAGCAACACTGGGGGTAAGTGCACAGGCTACAGCCACCAGCGCTAAACCAAGCAACATGGCAAGCTTATAGCCTACCCGCGGAATGAAGCTGGCAACCAGAAAAGAAACCGCCGCAATGGAGAGATCTTTAAACCCTTCTAACGTACTGGCCTGCGGCTTTGTAATGTCGAAGCTGTTGATAGATTGCAGAATAACGGTACCAACACTGTTAAGTAGTATGGCAAAGACGTAGTAACTAATAGCAATAGCTGCAATAACCAACAAACGCGACATGTGTAAACACTCTGTTAACTAATTCAGGCTGGAGTGTAGTATTTAGAATCACAAAATGCAAACGTTTGCATTTAGCAACTATTACACACCAAAAGGCCATTAAGAGGAATAAAAAAAGAACAAATACTTCTTAAAAGCTAACATAACACGTTTGTTTAAGTTCTAAAGAGCTTAGTCGTGCTTGGTTGAACGCCTAACAACAAGCGACGTTTCTACCACCTGACTGCTAGTAGGCTTTCTCTCTAACTGATTAATAAGCTGTGCCACCATTAACTCAGCGGCTTGCTGTGTGTTTTGCTTTATAGTGGTTAACGATGGATGCATAAGTTCTGCAAGCGATATGTCATCGTACCCCACAATACCTACATCACTGGGTATGCCAACGTACCGTTCTTTCAAGGCTTTTAATGCGCCGAAGGCCACCATGTCGCTAACGCAAACAATACCGTCGAAATCTAACCCGTTTGCTTTGATGCGATCGTTAATAAATTGATAGGCTGATTTTGACGTAATATCGATAGCACAAACGGCATTTTCGCTTGGCAGAATGCCGTGCTCTTCATGGGCTCTTAAAAACCCTCTATAGCGTTCTTGCATTTCCGCGTGTTCAGGGTCGCCCAAGAAAATAATTTGCTTAGCGCCTTGAGTTAGTAAGTGCTTAGTAGCGCTATAACCGCCTGAAAAATTATCACCACCAATAACCGGATAGGTAGCTTCGGTTTTCGCATCGCCCCACACCACAATAGGCACTCCCGATTGCGCTGCTAGTTCAATTTTTTCGTCTGACTTTCCTTGACCTATTACCAAGATGCCATCTGCACGCTGACTGCGGATGAAATAGTTTGCCCAGTCGTCGCTTGCCATAAAGGAATTAGACAGTAGCAACTCATAGCCCTTGGCATTGAGCGCTTGATTTAATTCGCCAACAAGCTTCAATAAAAATGGGTCGGTGGTGCTTTGTTCGGTGTTATCGATTAAATTCAAGATAACGGCAATCACATTTGTTTTTTGCGTACGTAAGCGACTAGCCGCGGCATTCACACTAAAATTATGCGCTTTTGCTAGAGCCTGAATTTTAGTGCGTGTTTCTTGTTTTATAAGCGGGTTGTCGTTAAGCGCACGCGATGCTGTAGAGGTAGATACCCCTGCAAGTTCTGCTAGCTTAGCCAGTGTAAGTTTAGTTTCAGATGCCAATGTTGGTTGTCTCAATGATCGGTGCTACGTTTTGAATACTACTGTTTTGCATAATAGTGTTCTGAATAATACTGTCCTGCATATTTGTTGGGGCGCTGCATTAGCTTTGCAGGCTTTGTATTGATTATTTTTCAGTTTAGCGACTGGCTCAACCACAAAAACGTAACGCTAGCCAAGAAAGCCCCTTCAACGTCCTACACCAATATACCCTACATTGCATACACGTAAAACCTTGTTAACAACATACAATAATAAATTTGCAATCGATTGCATTTTGTTCTTGCAATCGATTGCAAACAGATCTATTTTGTTCGCAAATCGAGGTGCGTATAACAATTCATTAACCTGTTTAGCGCATTCAGTTAGCAACGAACATAAACTTTTCGGGAGCACACACCATGAAAACGTTGTTTACAAAGGGAATGCTAGCCAGTGCAGTAGCGGTAGCACTGGCGCAGCCTACCATGGCACAAGAAGAGTCGAAGCAACCTACTAGCGACAATACTGAAGTTATTATTGTAAGCGGTACGCCAGGTGGCGCGGGAATAAGAAAAATTGACGCAAGCTTTGCGGTAACAAACATTGATGCGGGTGACATTGGTCGCTTGGCGCCAAAGTCTACTGCCGACTTATTTAAAGCTATTCCGGGTGTTTGGGTGGAAAGCTCAGGTGGTGAGTCGGGCGCAAACGTTTTTGTACGTGGTTTCCCGGGTGGCGGCGATGCACCTTTCTTAACCATTGCAATGGATGGCTCGCCAATTTATCCGGCACCTACCCTATCATTTTTAGAAAACTCACAGCTTTTCCGAATTGATGAAACCATTCAAATGGTAGAAGGTTTACGCGGCGGCCCTAACCCTGTTGTAAGCAATGGTCAGCCTGGTTTAACCACAAACTTCCGCCTCAAGCGCGGTAGCGACACCACAGAAGCATTAGCAAAATATACGGTTTCTGACTATGGCTTGAACCGCGTAGACGTTGTAGCAAGCGGCGCGTTAGACGATGACTTGTACTACATGGTTGGTGGTTACATTAAGAGCTCGCAAGGCATTCGCGATGCTGGCTTTAATTCAGAACAGGGCAATCAGTTCACCATTAACATCACCAAAGTTTTCGGCAACGGCGAGCTAAACCTTTACACACGCCAAACTGACGATCGCGGCACATGGTATTTGCCAACGCCACTTAATGCTGAAGGCATTGATGCCAACTACACACAAATTGGGCCATTGAACCGCCAAGCTACCATTACTTATGGTGCAGATAATGTTACTGAGTCGTTCGATTTTGGTGACGGTAGAGGCTGGGATGGTCACGTTAGTGGCGGTAGCTTAAAGCTTGATTTAGCAGATGGCTGGGCGCTAATAGATCGTTTTAATATTACAAAAGGCGCTGCCAATACGTTTGGTCTCGTGCCAAATGGTTCTGCGGTAACGGTTGGCGATGTAGCTGACAACGGCGAATCGGCAACGGGTGCAGTAACGGGTACTGTATATGATGCAGACACGCCAATTCAGCAAATTGGCCGTTGGGTAGTACTTAAAGATATCGAGTCGTTCACTAACGATCTGGCGGTATCAAAAAGCTGGGATAGCATTGACGCGTCTTTCGGTATCTACAGCGCTACAACCAAAGCAGAAGACTGGTGGAGCCTTGGCAACCATGCCTATCATGTTTTGGTACCAGGCGGTGAAGCCCTAAACGGTATTGAATGTAATAACAGCGCTGAAGGCTGTGGCTGGAATTACGACATAAATTCTGTAGGCGACGCTAGTACCATGGCGTTTTATGCTACTTCTACCTGGTATTACAACGCAGACCTAAGCATTGACGCGGGTATTCGTCGTGAAAATCACGAAGTGAACTACACGGTAGATGAGGGCCTAGATGGCGTAATTACAAAAGCGGTACAGTACGATGAAACTAAAACATCATGGACGTTAGGCGCAAACTACGCATTAACCGACAACAGCGGTGTGTTTGTGCGTATGAACCGCGGTTATAAAATGCCGTATTTCGACGACTTCCGTGACAACTTTGGTGCATTCTCAGCAGGTAACGACCTTATTCAAGAAGTTACTCAGGGTGAATTGGGCTATAAGTTCATGAATGAAGAAATTCAATTCTTCGCCACTGCGTTTACCAACGAAGTTAAAGGCGATACATTTGTTCGTCGCCCTGGTGCACCGGCTGAAATACTTACAAACGAAGCCTACGGTGTGGAATTAGATGGTCGCTATAGCCACGATTCAGGCTTCTCGTTAAGTGTAAATGCTACGATCCAAGAGACTGAAATTACAGCAAGTGCCACTAACGAAGGTAACGAAGCTCAGCGTCAACCGGGCTGGCAAGTACGTGTAACGCCAAGCTATGGCTTCGAAATTGGCGATATGTTTGCCACAGTGTACGGTACGCTATCAGCAGTAGATGATCGCTTTGGTAACAACGAGAACACCGTTGTACTAGATGGCTATGAAAAGGTAGACGTTGGCTTTACTGTAGAGCCTACAGAGTCGCTTCGCATTCAGTTCTCGGTTGACAACTTAACGGACGAACAAGGTATTACTGAGGGCGATCCACGTAACCCAGACTCGCCAAACGGCCGCTACATTATGCCGCGTAGTATGCAGCTAAGCGCAACCTATATGTTCTTCTAAACTTGTTTGAAGATAAACAAAAGCCGGTGTAATCAATTGCACCGGCTTTTTTGTATAAAAAAACCTTACACTAGGTATGGCTTAATTTTATTATTAATTTTTTAACGGGTAATTATACCTTAGCAACCTGCGCTACAGCTTTAGGTGCTTTTGACTCGAAGCCTTTGATGCTGCAAGAGCCACGCTTTGTGTTAAGGGCGTTAAGCTGACGCTTTAGCCAAGACTTTTGAATGTTCGACTTTGCTGTGTCCATTTCGGTGCTAACACGTGAAATTTCTTTGCCCACGTTTACACAGGCTTTTTTGTTTGGTTCGAAGCCACCGCTTGCTAGTGCTGATGAAGAAAAAGCTAGTGCTGCTAATGCAATTAGTGTGTGCTGTTTCATAAGAGTCCCCAACTACTCGTTATTATTTCTGATAGGTGTAATACCGTTAGAAGTGGCGTATTTGCCCTTACATCTGAAACAAATATAGCAGGCCTTTTCGGCTCTTTAGGTGTTGTAAAACATACGCTGTAATGAAAAACCGATTTATCAAAAACAATAAATCCGCAATGCATTGTTATATTTGACTTATTATTTTTTCAGCAATTTGCTATATGTTTTTGGTGTTCAGAATGTCTCTATTCTAACTAGCCCAACTACCCGTCTTTCCATAGTATCGGCCACAGCAACAGCTTTCTGTAGCAGCATCACTTGCAGTTAAGCGCGCATTATTAAAACATTGCGAACACTGGGTAACAAGTTAAATTCCCCATTGCTTTTACAACACGTATTCAATCCAAAATAGGTATGTTCGCACACACGTACTTACAAACGACTGCCAGCAGCCATTTTTTCCACGCTTTGCATTATTGCCTTACCCATAGCATCTAGCGGTAATACGTGTTTTGCTGCACCTTTTTCTATTGCCACTTTCGGCATTCCAAACACCACACAGCTTGCCTCGTCTTGGCAAAATGTTTCGCAATTCTCGCTAAAGAGTTCAAGTAAACCACGGGCGCCATCGCTACCCATTCCAGTTAGTAATACGCCTAGCGCATTGCTTCCAGCGCTTTTGCAGATAGAACCAAACAACACATCTACCGACGGTTTATGCCCTGAAACACGCTCACCATCGGTTAAACGAATACGATAGTCGGCACCGCTTCGCTCTACTTCCATATGTTTATCACCGGGCGCCAAATACGCATGCCCTGGCAGTAGACGCTCTCCCCCACTGGCTTCTCGTACTGTCATTTGGCACAAAGAGTCTAAGCGCCTAGCGTATGTTGATGTAAAGCCGGGCGGCATATGCTGTGTAATAACAGTGGCGGGCGCGTTAGCAGGAAACGACATTAGCACTTCTTTAATTGCCTCTGTGCCGCCTGTAGAAGCCCCAATAGCAATAAGCTTTTCAGTACCAGAGTAACTTACCTTATTGACGGTAGGTGTAGCTGAGCCTACCGATTTTTTAACCTTTGAATTAGACGCCGTACGAATTTTCTCAACAATGAGCTTATGATAGGCAGCCATGCCTTCGGCCACGCCGATTTTAGGCTTGGCAACAAAGTCTATGGCTCCTAATTCTAAAGAGCGAAGTGTGGCTTGTGCGCCTTTCTCAGTAAGTGTTGAAATCATCACAACTGGCGTAGGCCGAGCGTTCATAAGTACTTCTAGAAATCGTAGTCCATCAACTTTGGGCATCTCGATATCTAGCGTAATAACATCGGGCGCTCTCTCTAAAACCATTTTTTTAGCAACAAATGCGTCTGGCGCTGCGCCCACTAACTGCATGTCGGGTTCGCTTTTAATAATTTCGCTGAGAATTTGTCTAATTAGCGCTGAATCGTCCACTACCAATACTTTAATAGGCATAGTTAGTCCTCAAACATATCCACACTACCGCTAGGAGCCTGTTGTGTTAGCTCCCAACGGTGTTTGCTTTCGCGTTCTATAATAGTGGCGTTATTAAGCTCGTGAATACGCTTCATTAACACCTTGCCCGTTGCAGGAAAGAAATATATTTTTCGCGCATATACGTCGCACAAGTCACTCGCCAAAATCTCAATGCCTTCGGTATGAAGAAACTGCGTTACAAACTCTGCGTTAAACCTGCCCACGTCTTGCTGTACAAATGACGGCACAACTTTTCCGCCGCCAAACACCTTTGCTTTTATGCGCTGTTTATCTACCCCTGCTTTTACTAAATCGTTAATTAATATCTCCATAGCATGCACACCATATTTAGTTATCATGCATGCGTCTTGCTCAAGTTCTACGACAGTTTTGTTCACACTTGGCAACATAAAATGGTTCATGCCACCGGCTCCTGTTTGCGGATCGTACAAACAGGCTGCCACACAGGAACCCAGTACGGTCACCAGCATTTTTTCTTGCGTAGTAACGAAGTATTGCCCCGGTAAAATCTTTACCGCGTCTATCTCGAATCTTTTATCGAAGTAGCTTATTGGCGCTTCAAAATTACAAGACTCCACGCCAACCTCTGATGCTCGGTGGTGTCATGAACTCATTGCCTCTATTGTGTCTAAGATGGCGTCAGACATATGACTAAGCGACACAATATGAGTTGCCGCACCAAGCTCAATAGCCACCCTTGGCATGCCATAAATAAGCGAACTGTTTTTGTCTTGGCAAAAAGTAACGGCACCTGTTTGCTTCATTTCAGTCATACCTTTTGCGCCGTCCTTCCCCATACCCGTAAGCAACACGCCAACGGCGTTTTTCTTGGCGTGCTTGGCTAAGCTGCTAAACATCACATCAACAGAGGGTTTGTGACCCGTTACTTTTGGGCCGTCATCTAGTTTAAGCCAATAGTTAGCGCCCTTTTTCTCTACCATTAAATGTCGATTTCCAGGTGCTAAATAAGCATTACCGGGAAGCAGTTGCTCACCACCCTTAGCCTCTTTAACTGCTATTTTGCAAAGCTGATTAAGTCTGTGCGCGTAAGATGTTGTAAAGCCGGGTGGCATATGTAGCGACATTACCGTTGCTGGCGCATTACTAGGAAAATGCATTATGACGTCTTTTATAGCCTCTGCGCCGCCTGTCGAAGCGCCTATACCTATTACCTTTGCCGTACTTGTTTTACGCAGTTCCGCGTGCTGGCATTCTCGAGCATGAGTTGGACTTGAGGGTGTGGAACGAGCAGCAGCTTTTAACTTTTGAGTAAACACATAGCTATAATTTTTATCGCCTGAAGTAATGCCTATTTTCGGTTTTGCCATGTAATCAACAGCACCCAATTCTAGCGCACGTAAAATATCATTAGCTTTTTGTTTAGACAGCGCAGATATCATTACAACTGGCGTAGGCATAGCTTTCATCATCACTTCTAAAAAACGAACTCCGCTGACTTTGGGCATTTCAACATCAAGGGCAATAACATCTGGACGAAACTCTTGCACCATGCGCTTAGCCATATGAGCGTCAGATGCAGCCCCAACCAGCAAAAAAGCCTTATCTGCACGAATGATGTCGCACAGCACTTGGCGGACCAATGCCGAGTTTTCAACAACCAGAACTTTTATAAGCATAAAGCGCTTCTGTAAGCGGTACTTCGCCACTTTGAGCTTGATCAGATAACAATTTGTAATGGACAGACTCGCGGTTCTGAAGCGTTTCGTTATGGAAATCGCGAATACGTTTCATATACACATTGCCATTACTTGGGAAAAAATAAATTTTTCTGGCGTAGTTTGACTTTAAGTCAAAGCTTTTAAGCGGAATATTGGCGTTACTTAAGTATCGAACCACAAACTCTGCGTTTACGTTACCGATATCTTGCTGCACCATGCCTTGCACAACCTTGCCGCCGCCAAACGCTTTTGCAACAAGCTTCTCTCTTCTTGCGCCTAAACGAATAAGCTGGCTGATTAACACATTCATAGCATGCACGCCGTATTTAGTGACTAGGCTGTTTGTAATGTCGCTACTTGCCGTTAAGTCGGGCAACATAAAGTGGTTCATGCCCCCAATTTGCTTTTCTTCATCGTAAATACACGCGGCAACGCACGAGCCCAAAATAGTGACCAGCGCTTTGTTTGATGCCGTAACGTAATATTGTCCGGGCAGCAGTTTTACTGCGTCTATTTTCAGACGCCGATCGAAATAACTTATTGGCGTTTCGTCTTGGCTCATGCTGCTACACCTTCAAAGGTTGCTGGCTTAGATTACAGGCCTGTAAAGGGTTTTACCCATGGGCGTAACAAGCGAAGGATACATAGTGAAATTTTCGGAATGGCCCGCAACATACATCCCTGTAGTTGGCATCATTTTTACCATTCGCTCGAGTATTTTCTTCTGCGTAGGCCTATCAAAATAAATCATCACATTTCGACAGAAAATTACGTCAACAGGGCCACTAACACACCACTGTGCAGAGGTTAAATTTAGCTGTTCGAACTGCACCATTTTTTGCAATTCAGCAACCACTTTCACCCTTCCCGCTTGTGCGCCCTTGCCGCGATAGAAAAACTGTGATTTATACGCATTAGGTAACTGGGCAATACTGGTTTGTGTATAAACGCCGTCTCGCGCCTTTTGCAGTACAGTGCTGTCGATATCGGTGGCGACTATACTTATTCCAGTATTAAATGTGCCTAAAGTAGCGGCCACCGTCATCGCAATACTGTATGGCTCTTCTCCCGTGCTGCTTGCAGCACACCAAATACGCTTTATGTTTGGATGGCGCCGAATGTATTGCTGTAACGCTTCAAAATGATGTGGCTCTCGGAAAAAAGCCGTTAAGTTGGTTGTTAGTGCATTAACGAAATGCTCCATCTCGCTTTTGTTTTTAGACACATGGGTTAAGTAGTCTTTAAAACTTCCCAGGTCTAAGGCACGTAGCCGTCTTGCTAGACGGCTATAAACCATGGCATCTTTCGAGTTTGCTAAATTGATGCCTGCATGTTTGAATAGCAGACTTTTAACGTGCTCGAAGTCTTTTCGGCTGTAGGCAAACTCGCGCTGTGCATCCGTGCTGGGTATGATTGACATACACTAAAACGCCTCCCAATCCTCGCCCTCCGGCGACGCTGGATTAAGTGCCTGCACGGGCTGTTTCGGTACTTCACGTTCTTTGGGTAAATGGTGATTACCATTTAAAAACGTAGGGGCTACCGCAGATTCTCTGCTTGGCTTACTTTTCCCTCCTACTTTAAATACCGACACGCGCTGTGATAACTCGCCCGACTGTTGTCTCATGCTGTCTGCTGCAGCCGCGGCTTCTTCCACTAGAGCAGCATTCTGCTGCGTCATTTCATCCATTTGAACAACTGCGTTACTTACCTCTTGAATGCCCGTGGCTTGCTCGGATGACGCCGCCGCAATTTCTGACATAATATCGTTCACGCGTTTTATCGCAGTTACAATATTCGACATGGTTTCACCCGACTTATTCACCAACACGTTTCCATCGCCAATTTTATCAACCGACGCTGAAATAAGGGCTTTGATATCTTTTGCAGCCTCTGCCGAACGCTGTGCTAACGTACGAACTTCCGAAGCTACAACCGCAAAGCCTCTACCCTGCTCGCCCGCTCTGGCCGCTTCAACCGCAGCGTTAAGCGCTAAAATGTTGGTTTGGAACGCAATGCCGTCTATTACGCCAATGATGTCTGAAATACGCTGTGCCGAATCGTTAATCTCGCCCATGGTATGCACCACCTGCTCGATCACTCTTCCGCCTTCAGACGCAACTTCAGACGCTTGGCTAGCCAACCCTTTTGCTTGGTCGGCATTTTCAGCATTTAGCTTAACCGTGCTAGTTAACTCTTCCATAGCAGAAGCCGTTTCTTCAAGGCTTGAAGCTTGCTGTTCGGTTCTGCTAGATAAGTCTGCATTACCTGTGGCAATTTCATTAGATGCAGTATCAATGGTTTCTACTGCATGGTGAATTTTTACAATGGTATCTTTAAGCTCTTCAATAAAGTGATTAATCGACTCGCCTAATACCTTAAAGTCACCTTCTAACGGCTCTTCGATGGTCTTTAATAAATCGCCATCACTTAGGCTTGCCATAACATTTTTGATACTTTCAACAGCCAGCGTCCGGCCTGTTACATCTGTAGCGTATTTTACTACGCGGAACGGCTTTCCTTCCTGATCAAGAATGGGGTTATACGAGGCCTGAATGAATACGGGCTGCCCTAATTTATTGAAACGTTTGTACTCGCCACTAGCGTATACACCTTGGCGAAGCTGCTCCCAAAACGCGGCGTACTCAGGGCTATTTTTATAGGTAGGATCTACAAATATGCTGTGATGCTTACCCTTCACCTCATCAAGGGTATAGCCCATGGCTGCCAAGAAATTGCTGTTGGCGTTTTGAATAACACCATCCATGTTAAATTCGATGACGGCCTGCGATTTACTGATTGCCGTTAGCTGCCCTTCGAAATAAGCGTTCTTGAGTTTTTCCTCAGTAATATTAGAAGCGTATTTCACTACCTTAAACGGTTTACCGTTCATGTCTTCAATTGGGTTGTAAGACGCTTGGATCCATACTGCTTTGCCGTCTTTATCAATACGCTTGAACTCTCCGGCAAAGAACTTTCCGGCTTTTAGCTCACCCCAAAAACGCTGGTACTCTTCCGATTGACGAGTTTCTGCATCAACAAACATTTGGTGATGCTTACCTTTAATTTCATCAAGGCGATAGCCCATGGTGCTTAAGAAGTTTTCGTTAGCCGTAATAATGTTGCCATTTACGTCGAATTCGATAACCGCCTGAGATTTACTAATAGCGTCAATCTGTCCTTCAAAATACGCATTACGTAATTTATCTTGCGTTACATCGGTGGCAAATTTAACCACTTTAAAGGGCTTGCCACTGCTGTCTAAAATGGGGTTATAAGACGCTCGAATCCATATTTCATTACCACCTTTAGCAACGCGTTTGTACTCACCTTCACTGTGCTCGCCAGAACGTAAACTCTGCCAAAATGCGGCATATTCGTTACTGAGTTTGTAGGCGGGGTCGACAAACATACTGTGGTGCTGCCCTTTTATCTCCCCAAGGCTATACCCCATCGCCGCCAAGAAATTTTCATTGGCGTTAAGAATGATGCCTTCCAAATCGAACTCGATAACTGCTTGCGACTTATTAATTGCCGTTATTTGCCCTTCGTAATCTGCATTTTTGTGTTTTTGCGCAGTAATATCCGAGGCAAATTTAATGACATACTCAACGTTGCCATTGGCATCGAAGACCGGGTTATAGGTTGCTTGGATCCATACCTCCTCGCCTTGTTTGTTGATGCGACGGAATTCTCCGCTATGCACATCTCCACTGGCTAATTTGTTCCAAAATTCAACATATTCAGGGCTTTGGGCGTAGTCACTATCAACAAAAATACGGTGGTGCTTACCTACAACCTCGTCTTCGTGATACCCCATGGCATTTAAAAAATTAGGGTTTGCTGACAGTATTTCACCTTTTGTGGTAAACGAAATTACGGCTTGGCTGCGGGTAATAGCCTCAACCATCCCCTTATTGCGCTTGGCTTCGGTGTTGTCTTGCCATTCCGATACATAAAGCTGAATACCTTCTTGTTCATCAGATAGTGGCGTGCAGGAAACACAGAAAGTATGCGCGGCCAATGATACAAACCGTTTTTTATTGCCGCTTTGTGACAGCGTTTGGGTAACACTTGTATCGGCGGTAGCAATTTCATCAATTGGCTTGCCAATTAACGAGCCGCCAATATTCTCGGCAGTAAAGTCGCTGGTATAGCTCTTCACCAATGCTAAAAAACCCGCAGTGTGGTAGGCAATTACACCTGCACTATCAATGACACAGAGGTTTGATGCACTTGCCTCTAAAATCTTCGACTTAAGCAATGCTTCGTGCTTCGCTGTTTTTAACTCTTCGCCATTCAGAAAATTAAATACGCCCATAACTCATGTTCCCAATTTCATGTTTATGTTTAGGTAGCAGCTTGTAACTACGCGCTCTCTGTTACGCTTTCAGGTGCAACCAAACCTAGCTCGTCACTAGTAATTAAACTCTCTATATTCACAAGAATGACCATGCTTTCGTCTACATCAGCTAAGCCATATAAGTAGCGACTATCGAACGCTACGCCGAACTCTGGTGGCGGTAAAACCTGCTCTTCCGACAATCTAATAACGTCCGAGACGCCGTCTACCACAATGCCTACAATGCGCTGTTGAATATTCAGCATAATGACAATAGTGAAGTCGTTATAAGTGGCTTCGCCCACATTGAATTTAATACGCAAATCGACAATAGGAACGATATCGCCACGAAGATTTATCACGCCTTTAATAAACGCTGGAGCATTCGCTATTTTGGTCACTTGCTCGTAACCACGAATTTCTTTTACCGTGGTGATGTCCAACCCATAATGCTCTTCACCTAAAACAAAACTTAAATACTCTTTATCTTGACTGCTCATAGCGCTTTGGTGTGCAACTGCTTCGCTCATGAAAGCAACTCCTCTATCTGATTTGAGGTATACGTGGTTGCGATAGAGTCGGCGTCGATGATTAACGCTACTTTACCGTCGCCCATAATGGTGGCCCCTGCTATACCTGCGACTTTTCGGTAATGTTCTTCTAAGCTTTTAATAACAACCTGTTGTTGACCTACCAGCGCATCCACTAATATGCCAAAGCGTTTTTTGCTGCTCTCTATCAATACAACAATGCCTTGTGTAGGGCACTTTGCGGCTCCCTCTACTTCCATAAAGTCGTAAAGGGGTACCAGTGGCCAATATTGATCTCGAATATGGAGAACTGTGTCGTTGCCTAGCGTTTTAAGCTGCTGCTTAGTGGGCTGGAAAGACTCAATGATGTTGAGTAAAGGAATAACGAATATCTGCTCGCCAACAGACACGCACATACCGTCTACAATGGCCAACGTTAAAGGGAGGTGGATGAAGAATGCAGAGCCTTCACCTGCATTCGATTCAATGTCGATGCGACCACCAGTAGACTCTATATTACGGCGCACTACATCCATACCTACGCCGCGGCCAGATACATCAGTAATGGCTTCAGCTGTTGAGAAACCAGGCTGAAAAATTAACTGCCACACTTCCGCGTCGGGCATATCGTCCGACACAGGAAGCCCGTTGGTTCGTGCCTTTTCCAATATTCTATCGCGATGCAAACCACCACCATCGTCGACAATACTGATAATTATACTGCCGCCCTTTTGTTCGGCGCTTAGTATTACCGTGCCTTTTTCGGGTTTACCGGCAGCTACGCGTTTCTCCGGAGATTCTATTCCGTGATCCACACTGTTTCGTACAAGATGAGTAAGCGGGTCGACGATTTTTTCGATAAGACTTTTATCAATTTCGGTGCTACCACCCTGTAATACCAACTCCACCTGTTTGTTAAGCTTTCCAGCAAGGTCGCGAACTAAACGAGGGAATCGATTAAATGTAGCGGTTAAAGGCAGCATGCGCATAGACATAACCGACTCTTGAATTTCTCGGGTATTACGCTGAAGTTCATCGATAGCAAGTTGAAGCCTTTCGCCTAGCTGACCGTCTACCTCTTGACCCACCATAGACAACATAGACTGTGTAATTACCAGTTCACCCACCAAGTTCACCATGGCGTCAATTTTGTGTGTATCGACACGAATAGATGCTGACTCTCGGTTTGGCGCTTTCTTCGCTGCTACCGGTTTGCTTGATGCTTTTGGACTAGCCGCTTTTGTAATAACCTCTTTCGAAGGCTGGACTTGAGGTGTGTGAGCTTTAGGTTCACCTTCATTTAAAGGCTTGGAGTTAGCCTCAGTGTTTTCGCTTGAAGAGCCTGGTAATGCATCTTCATCGAAAAAACCAAAACCTTGTGCTTTCTCTTCTTCGTCTTTTACTCCAACAGGTTCGTCATCAAAAAAGCCGAAACCGTCGTCATCAGCTTTGGTAGTGGTAGAAGGTTCAATGTTAGGCTCGTCGTCAAAAAAACCAAAGCCATCGTCATTACTATCGGCAGTAGAACTTGAAACAGCTTGTGATGTGCTGGGTTCATCATCGAAAAAGCCAAAACTATTGTCTTCGCTAGCGACTTCTTCAGAAGGCTGTGATGCGATTGAGTCTGTAGCGTCTTGCTGATGCCCTTCAATGGCATTGTTTAACACTACAATACGTTGAGCTATTTCATCTTCAGGAACATCAGAAGCATTTCTGTATGCGTCTAGTGTTGCTTTTAATACGTCCAATGTTTCAAGCAGCACGTTTACAATGTCGGCGGTTAGCTGCAGTTCGTTATTGCGCGCCTTATCTAGTAGGTTTTCCATTACATGCGTTAGGTTCATTAACGCATCAAAACCAAAAATACCGCTTCCTCCCTTAATTGAGTGGGCGGCTCTAAAAATACTGTTAAGCTCCTCCGGATCAGGTGCTTCAACATCAAGGCTCATCAATAGCTGCTCCATATCGTCAAGGTGTTCGTCGCTTTCGTCGAAGAACACGCTATGGAACTGTTCAATATCGATGCTCATTCTGAATCCTTCCAGAGAATTGAATGGACGCGTTAACTACCCCAACACGCGTTTCGTAACGTCTAATAATTTATTTGGGTCGAACGGCTTCACCATCCAGCCAGTTGCACCCGCCGCTTTACCCTTTGCTTTCATATCATCACCCGCTTCTGTGGTTAACATAACAACGGGTGTTCGAGCATAGTTACCTAAGCCACGTAAGCTTTTCACCAGTGTTAGGCCGTCCATACGAGGCATATTCTGATCGGTCAATACGAAGTCAAATTGGTGCCCTTTACACTTGTCTAAAGCGTCTTGGCCGTCCTGTGCAGTAGTTACTGCATAGCCAGCGCCTTTCAACGTCATTTCAACCATTTGCCTAATTGATACCGAGTCATCTACTACTAGTATTTGTTTTCCCATAACATCACCTTTTTCATTCAACCTTCACTGGTTCCTTGAACTATCTATTTTGACGCTAGAACAGCTCTACTTCTCCCGCATCCATCGAGGTTGCAGAAACAGGGTTGTGATCGTTCTTACCTTTATCAGCTAAGCCTTTTTTGTATTCATTAAGCGAAGTAACGAATTCGTCAACGTTATCGGCAGTGAGCTTTTCTAATCGCTCTACCATAAACTTCACAATATCTTGGGTGTATTGAATATGCTGGCCATTAATATCGCCAAACTGCATACCTCGAATAGTATTGCTTAACGCTTCATCAAGCTGTTGACCAATGTCTTCTATTTGTTTGGTGGTGTGTAAGTCAGCCTCGGCTTTTTGGATAATTTCAGCTAATTGCGCACTAATATGCGACTTTGCTTTAACCACATGGGAGATGTCTTGCGAGGCTACGACTTTTGCGGTACCGGTAAGTTTATCAACAAGGCTACGAATGTTTTCCACCTGCGTTTTTATAACGTCACTAAACTGCGTAGAGCGAGTTGATAGCGCGCGTACTTCATCAGCTACAACAGCAAAACCTCTTCCAGCCTCTCCGGCACGTGCCGCTTCAATGGCGGCGTTAAGAGCAAGTAAGTTTGTTTGCGCGGCAATATCATCAATGCCACTAAGTGCTTCAATAACCGTAGGCATCGCCTGCTGAATAGTTTCAACTTGCGACATCAGCTGTTCTGTAGACGACGACATTTGCTCGGTAGAATTAATGAATTGCGTTAGTGTGCCGTCAGTTTCTTTCGCAAACGTGCGCATTCTGTCTGAATAAGACAAGGTGTGTTCCTTATCAACACTTAATAAATCTTCAATGCACTCTATTTGCTGTGACACCAGCGACTTCAAACTGCCAAACGCCGTTGCCAACGTTTCTACTGCATCGTCTTGCGTTGACTTAATAGCCGTCAAATTGTCATCGCAAGTAGATAACGACGCTGCCAAAGTTCCACTGGCCTTTAAAATATCGTTGTTATCTGACAGCTGGGGCGGTACCGCTTCAAATCGCACTTCAGATATAGCTGCGTTATTTTCAGGTATTGCCGTTTTATATAGTAGTAACAAACCCAGTACCGCTGCACTTGCAGCAACAAGACCAATAAAAGGGGAAATAAAAACAAACAATAACCACGCTATGGCAATACTGGCGACACCCACCATTACTGCCTTACGCAGCATAACCCTTAGTTCGTTTTCTTCAGAACGGTTATCAGACGACAAATACATGCTCCTTGCTTACATGCCCACTGATTACTTATTCTGCGCGGTGTTAAAACAACGCCCTTTATCTAATGTGAGCTAGCAAGCCAATTAACAGATAAAAATACAGCCCATTAGAAATAAGCAGCGAGGGACTAAAGTCTAAACTTCTTTTCATGTTGTAAGCGTAGTACCCATTTTTAAAAGTAGGCAAGAATATGCAAAAAAATTTAATTGAAATGTTTCATAACATTGCTTAAAGGCAGGAATGTGTTGTGGATTAAGAATTTAGACGTAGAAAGAATTTAGTAACACCGGGATCAAAAAAGCCCTCGCATTTCTGCAAGGGCTTTGATGATGGTGCCTCGACCCGGGATCGAACCAGGGACACGCGGATTTTCAATCCGCTGCTCTACCAACTGAGCTATCGAGGCGAAAACTGGTTAGCGTTTCAGGCGCTTACTGCCTGTCCTGCTGTGGGTGCGTATTAAACGGTTTTCGCCCTAACAAGTCAACCGTTTTTATCTCTTTTTTTTCGGTTTTATGACTGTTTGCGCATTGTTTATTCAAAAACCGCATTTTTGCCTATTTTTCAGGCGGAACGTAGCCTTCAATTGTAGGCTCTACACCATCAAAAAGGTACGCAGACATTTTTTCTTCTAAAAACGAACGCGCGTTAGGGTCCATCATATTAAGCTTATGCTCGTTAATTAGCATGGTTTGCTTTTTTTGCCATTCCGCCCATGCTTCTTTAGAAATGTTATCAAAAATGCGCTTACCCAATTCACCCGGGTAAAGTTGGAAGTCTAAGCCATCGGCGTCTTTTTGAAGCTTGTGACAAAATACTGTTCTTGCCATGGGTAATCCTCTTTTACGTTGCTGCCTACCTTTTAGGTGAGCAGTAACCAATTAGTTAAAGTGCTAACTGTTTAATAATTTTTGTAGTTGGTGCGGCTAACCCTACTTCAATGGGTTCGTTCAGCGTAAACCACTTCGACGGCATTTCAGCCACCTGCTTTTGTGGCGCAGAGTTTACCACGGCAACCACCGGCGTTATATCTAAATGAAAGTGACTAAACGTATGCCTAAACGGTTCTAGCTTAATAGTACTTTCAACGGTAATGCCATTTTTTAATAGCTGCGCTATTCCGTCCTCTACACTCGGCGTTTCTAAAAAGCCGTACAATCCACCCCATAAACCAGAGGACGGACGCTGCTGCAGGTAAACCTGCTGATTAAACTGCGGCACCAGCATAAACGTGGTCTTTACGGGTAGTGTCTTCTTTGGCTTTTTGCCTGGATATTCACTTTGCGTGCCCTGCGCATAAGCCAAACAGGTTGCTTGCAATGGGCATTCATCACATTTGGGCTTGCTGCGTGTGCACACCATTGCCCCCAAATCCATCATGACTTGAGTGTAATTAGCACAACGTGTTTGCGGTGTATTTTGTTCAGCCACTTCCCATAGTGCGTTTTCAACCGCTTTCTGTCCTGGCCAGCCTCCTATGGCGTAATAGCGAGCAAGAACGCGTTTTACGTTGCCATCTAAAATGGGAAAGCACCTATTTCTAGACAACGATAAAATAGCTCCTGCCGTTGAACGGCCAATGCCCGGCAACGCAATAACGTCTTCAATATTATTTGGAAACTCGCCGTCGTAATTGTCTACCAGCATTTTTGATGCCTTGTGAAGATTACGCGCCCTCGCGTAATAGCCAAGGCCTGTCCAATGATGCAATACATCATCTTGCGAAGCATTTGCCAAATCAAACACGGTTGGAAACGACTGCATAAAACGCTCGAAATACGGAATAACCGTAGTAACCTGCGTTTGTTGAAGCATAATTTCAGATATCCACACTTTATAAGGCGTAACATCTTGCTGCCACGGCAGGTGTTTTCTGCCGTGTTTATCAAACCAAGCAAGTACGCGGTCTGAAAAACTTGGCGGCTTGCCTCGCTCTTTATAAGTTGCTTCTTCGATATTTGTTTCTTGGATATCGGCTTTTTGGATATCTTTTCTTTGGGTTACTACTTTTGAACTCATATGTCTCTTTATATGGCGATGCCACCGGCTATTTTAATGGTCGCTTTGTTTTCTTGTCGTTCATTCATAAACAGTCTTGCTATGGTAGCATGTACGCTGAATAGTTTTAGTTAAGGAATTTGTGTGGCCGCACAGCACCCTGTATTGTTTTTTCCTGGAACACTTTGCGACGAACGAATATTTCTTCCACTTTGGAAGTCGCTATCACTTGCACAGCGTCGTTATGTGCCACTTCAGTGGGCGGCAACGAAAGACGACATGCTAGCGCTAAGTAGAGACAGAGTACTTCCCAATGAAAAGGTACATCTGGTTGGCTACTCAATGGGTGGCTATATTGCAGCGTTATTTGCCAGCATGGTGCCACAGCAAATCGCCTCTATTACTCTTATTGGTTATAGTCCTTTAGGGTTGTCAGCTGACGAAATAACTAAGCGAAAGCAACTTGTTACTATGCTTAGAAAAGGTCAGTTCAAAACCGATAACCATGCTTATCTGTCGCGCTTCGTACACCCTTCACGTATGAACGATGAAAGTGTTATTGGTGTAGTGAAAGCAATGGCGAACGACCTTGGTAAAAATACCTTACTTAATCACACACAGGCCACCACACCCCGAGAAGATACGACAGCAGTGCTGGCAAAGATTAATGCTCCCGTCACTTTTATTGCTGCGCAGCAAGATAACATTGCGCCGTTAAATGACATTCAACGTTCTGCCAAGCAAATACCTCGCGCAACACTTCATGAGCTTGAAAACACGGGTCATATGATACCGCTAGAGCAAACTGCGCAGTTAGCCACTATTATTGATAAGCAAGTTAGCGATTAAAAATACAGCATTTTTCTTATTATGGCGTTGCATAAGACGCAGGTAAGTGGATAATGCGCCACCAGAAATTTGGGTAAGTAAGGCATTGCAAATGAGGCAATTCAAAAGTCAGGCGGAAGCAGAAGCCGCTGGTGTATACGTTAGCAAGGTAAAAAGCTACGTTAAACGCGAAGGAAGACTCACTAAAGGTCAAGAAAAAGCATTGGCAGACCACTGGCCAACAATGGGTATCGACTACGTTGATGCACCGCTTGAATTTAGTGACGTATTTGGCCGCACCGCGCCTGTAATTGTTGAAATCGGTTTTGGCATGGGTAAGTCTCTTGTTGAAATGGCCGGCGCAGCACCTGAAAAAAACTTTGTAGGCATTGAAGTACACCGCCCTGGTGTAGGTGCATGTTTGTCTGATGCCGGTGAGCAAGGCATTGAGAACCTACGTGTAATGGAACACGACGCGGTAGAAGTGCTTAAAAATATGATACCTGATGGTAGCTTAGCGCGCTTGCAGCTTTTCTTCCCCGACCCATGGCACAAAAAGCGTCATCACAAACGCCGTATTGTTCAAGCTGAATTTGCCGAACTGGTAAGAACCAAGCTTGCTATTGGCGGTTGTTTTCACATGGCAACAGACTGGGAACAGTACGCTGAGCACATGGCAGAAGTGATGAACGCGGCAGAAGGCTACACCAATACTGCCCAAGAAGGTGACTACGTGCCTCGCCCTGACTATCGCCCTATTACTAAGTTTGAAACCCGCGGCCAGAAACTTGGTCACGGCGTGTGGGACCTGATTTACGAGCGCACCAAATAATGATCCTTACACCTCAAAGCCAGTTGCTAGAGCGCAACATTTCGTTATTCAACACTGGAAGTTGGGCTTTTATTAATCCGTCTGACGCATACTTTTTTGACGGTATTAAGTCGAAACACATTACCGTGCTACATCAGTACTTTGATGTATTTGCCGAATGTGCGCGAGTTATTCCTACGGTGTCGTTCGACAGCAGGGATATTACCAATACAGGCTTTGAGGTAACCCAAAAGGTCAGTAACCACACTCACATTTTTGCACCGTTTGTAACGCTTTCAAAATCTCATACTGATGTAATGGTATTTTTGCCTAAAGCGAAAACGCATTTCCAAATGCTGCTGCGAATGGCTGCAGGTATGGTAGGAGAAGGTGGTCGAATTCACGTAGTAGGCGAGAATAAAGGCGGTATTAAAAGTGCGGCCAAGCTTATGCAGCAATATGGCCCTACGCAAAAGGTAGACTCCGCACGTCACTGTAGTCTTATCACAGTTTTAGTTGAAAGTGATCACTTAGCTTTCGACCCTGCAGATTGGGTAGATTTTAATAGCTATAGTGTTGATGGTTGCACGTGGGATGTAGCGTCGATGCCGGGCGTATTTAGTTATCAAGAACTTGATACAGGCACAGAGCTTTTACTGGAAAAACTGTCGACTACATTGAGTGGCGATGTGCTTGATTTTGCCTGCGGTGCAGGTGTAATTGCCAGTTACGTTATGTTGAAGTACCCGCATTTAAAACTACACCTTACCGATGTAAGTGCGTTAGCGGTTTACTGCAGTGCGCTAACGTTAGCTAAAAACAATTTAACTGCTACCTTATATGCAGCAGATGGCCTTCATGGATTCACCAAGAAAGTTCAGCACATACTTACTAATCCACCATTTCATACGGGTATAAAAACCGACTACACTATTACTAAGCGTTTTATTTCAGATGCAAAAAACTTGTTAACCAGCCAAGGCTCAATGCAAATGGTAGCAAACCGCTTTTTACCTTACCCAGGACTGCTGGCAGAGCATTTTCAAACGGTTTATACCACTGCGCAAACGTCACAGTTTTCGGTATATCAAGCTACGTTTTAAATATTAAACATTCTACTAATTAAAAAGTGGTTGAGCTTGTGCTAACGTAAAAGCTCAACCGTGCACTGCTGCTAGCTATACAGAAAAGTTATAGATATAAACTGGCCGTGCCGCTTGCCCACCCAACGTTTTTATTATTTTATAACGAATGTACGCGTTCCTGTTCTTTGTATGCAAAGGAGATGTCCTGTGAATATTGTATTTGCGATTTCAGAAGTAGAAGAACTGGTTAAAACCGGTGGACTTGCCGATGTGGGTAAAGCATTACCATCTGCACTTCATGCACTTGGTGAAAGCGTGACTATCGTTATGCCCTACTACAAAATACTGGCAGAGCAATATAACTTACCATCCATTACTGAGCAGCAAACGCTGTTTACTGAAGGGCAGGTTTACCAATTCGACATTCGCTACATGCAGTGGAACAATTTGGCCGTTTACTTTGTCGACTCACCCGACCACTTTATGCGCGACGGTTTGTATTCAAATGCCTACGAAGTATATGAAGACAATGGCGAACGCTTCAGCTTCTTTAGTGGTGCGGTGTTGCAAACGCTTAAAGCCATAGACAAAAAGCCCGATGTAATTCATTGCCACGATTGGCACACTGCAATGCTACCTTTCTTGCTCACTCACGATAGAAGCGGCTTTTTCGATTACTGTAAAACCGTTTTCACTATTCACAATGCGGCTTTTCAAGGCGTGCACAAACTGGAAGATATTCCTTTCCTTCGCCACCACCCTAGTATATTGGCGCAGGTACACGGCGGCTACATTAATATGCTTCAAAGCGGTATTGAGTATGCCACGAAGGTAACAACGGTAAGCCCTAATTATGCTAGAGAGCTCCTTACCGACTTAGGAAGCCATGGCCTTCATGAACGATTAGTAAGTAGAAGCAGCGATTTAAGCGGCATATTGAACGGGTGCGATTACACGCAATGGAATCCAGAGACCGATCCTTATTTACCGCGCAACTACAGCGTGTCGAATTTACATGCAAAGCAATCGTGCAAAGAAGCCTTGCAAACTAAATCAGGGTTGCCAGTCAAACTTTCCTTACCGCTAATTGGCATGGTATGCAGACTGACCGAGCAAAAAGGCTTTGGCTACATCCTGCCAATTTTAGATGAACTGGTGAAACACAATTTGCAGATGGTTATTGTGGGTACTGGCGACCCAAAAGTTTGTATGGATTTAGGCGAGTTTGCGCAACAACACCCTAACCAATTTGCCTTTATCAATGGCTTTAGTTCCGAGCACGCCCATTTAGTAGAAGCCGGCGCAGACTTCTTCCTTATGCCTTCACAGTTTGAACCTTGCGGCCTAAATCAAATGTATAGTTTGGCTTATGGCACAGTACCTATTGTTCGCTCGGTGGGCGGCCTAAAGGATACCGTAATTGATCATTCACACTGTGACAAAGGTACCGGATTTGTGTTCGACGAGCCTACACCAGAGGCGCTATTGGCTTGTATACGACGTGCGCTACTGTCTTATTATGAAGACACCGCGAAATTCAGAGAAATGCAGGTTCGCGGCATGAACACGCGCTTCACATGGGAGACATCGGCCAAGCAATACCAACAGCTTTACGACAAAATAGTTCACTAATCACAAAGCGTTAGCGTTACATTTTCACTAAAGTTAATGTTTGTTAACGCACGTCTTTCTTTTTGCACAAATATACGCCAATATAAAATTATTGGAACGCGCGATGGACCAAGAATAAAAACGTAAATGACGGATAAAACAGTTAAGTTTTCAATTCGCAGTCTCTTTTTATGGGTAGTAATGTCTATTACTGCTTTCTCGCTTGCTGTTCTATCGGGCCTGTCTATTTATACGCAGATAAAAACCTACCGCCACGAATTAGAATCTAACGCTATTGTTCTTATTAAATTAGTTGCCAATAGCGCAGCAAATTATCTTTATGATGACACCCCTGAAGGCATTGAAAAAGCACTGGCTAACTTAGGCGCAGCTGATCACGTGTTAAATGCCCATGTTTATAAATCGCAAAGCAACGCAGACGAGCCTGAAATTTTCGCATCATTTAATAGTGAAGGTCAGCTGCTGTTAGGTGGAAAAGAAAACCAGCTAAAAGCGTTATACCTTTCACCTAGATTAGCCGACACAGGTAATTACTTAGAGCTAAGCACAAAAATATTTGATGACGAAACCAATATACAGCTAGGTTGGGTGTATATTCGAGTATCGTCGGAGAACTTTAACGACTTAGTGGGTCAGTCGATACTCATTAATATTATTGTAGCCTTCGCGTTGCTTGGTATTAGTTTTTACACGGCAGTAAAAATGCAGCGTGTGGTAACGGGTCCGGTTGAAGAAATTGCAGGTTTTCTGCAGCGCACATCAAGACAACGAGATTACTCTGCACGTGCAGAAGGCTCAGCCATTCACGAATTGGATATATTGGCCGACTCGGTAAATATCATGCTGTTTCGTATGCAGGAATATATGCAAAAGCAACGACAAGCAGAAGAGCAGCACAGAAAGTTAAACGCCAGCCTGGAAGATATGGTAAATCACCGCACCACCGCGCTAAAAGATGCAAACCAAGAGCTTATCCAAACCTTGGAAAAGCTGCATCAGTTTCAACGACAAATTGTGCAGAATGAGAAAATGGCCTCGCTTGGCGACATGGTTGCTGGTGTTGCCCATGAGGTAAATACGCCAATAGGGCTTGGTGTTACGGCATCAACTATGATGCTTGACCGTTTAGCTATCATTCAAAAAGACTTCGAAAACAAAACGCTGAAAGCCAGTGCAATGAAGCGATTTTTGGATGAAAGTAACGAAAACCTGAATATTATTTATCGTAACTTGAACCGCGCGGCCGAGCTTATTTCAAGCTTTAAACAGGTTGCCGTAGATCAAACATCAGAATCTAGCCGAAGTTTTTGCGTTGAACAGCTAGTTAATGAGATACTATTGTCATTGCAGCCTCGACTTAAAAAACTAAAACACAACATCAACGTAGTATGCGACCCTACCTTAAGCGTTGAAACGAAGGCTGGCCCGATAAATCAAATTCTGATTAACCTTATTATGAATTCGGTTATTCACGGTTTTGAAAACATCGAAGAAGGCACTATAGGAATTAGTGCTGAGTTGGTGAGTAGTAATAAACTGAAGCTCGTTTATACCGACAACGGAAAAGGCATTTCCCCAGAGATCCGCAAACGTATCTTTGACCCCTTTGTGACAACAAAGCGCGGCCAAGGCGGTTCAGGTTTGGGAATGCATCTAGTGTATAACTTAGTGACACAAGCACTCAATGGTTCTATCTCGATTACCAGTGAGGAAGGCAAAGGCGTAGAATTTAGTATTCTTTTCCCTGTAGCCAATGCTAAAACGTCTAATTAGTTGTATATAGTATGAACTTTTCTTGAATTTTGTTGGCTAACCCCAATACCTTAACAGTAAGAATATTCACAAGTTACTTGCAATCAAGTACATGAATATTAGAATTTAACCAGTTAGTTGCTTAAATCGTATTTTAGAAAGAGTGTAGAACACCATGCAGACGCCAAATGTGTTAATTGTTGAAGATGAAGTGGTAACACGTACCACGCTTAAAAGTTTATTTGAGGCGGAAGGGTACAATGTATTTGAAGCCGAAAACGGTGATCAAATGCATGACTTCTTCGAGAATCACGCAATTAACTTGGTGATCATGGACATTAACCTACCTGGCAAGAATGGTCTCATTTTAGCGCGCGAAGTTCGCGACCGCAAAAACGTAGGTCTAATCTTCCTAACAGGCCGTGACAACGACGTGGACCGTATCCTAGGTCTTGAAATTGGTGCCGACGACTATTTAACGAAGCCGTTTAACCCACGTGAACTTACGATCCGCGCTCGCAACTTACTGTCTCGTACTACTAACTCTTCAGAAGATGACGATTTACCAAGCCGTGTAAGCTTTAACGGTTGGACGTTAGACGGCGACAGCCGCTCTTTGATTTCGCCTAACGGTAAAGAATTCCGTCTACCGCGCAGTGAATTCCGTGCATTGCACCTTTTCCTTAGCAACCCAGGTAAAATTCTTACCCGCGAACAGCTTATTATGGAAATGACAGGCCGTGAACTTCGTCCCAATGACCGTACTGTTGACGTAACTATTCGTCGTATTCGTAAGCACTTCGAATCAGATCCGACAGATGAAGAATTGATTGTAACCATCCACGGCGAAGGTTATCGCTTCTGTGGTCAGGTTGACGGCTAACCCCTACATTAGCGCTAAAGGTTGAACCAGTTTCTAGGTTAAAACAACCAAACCAAATAAAAGAAGGCCGCTGTTACTATGAAATAACGGCGGCTTTTTTGTGCGTTTTTTTTATGCGTACTTTCTTATGCGTTAGTGCGCGTTAAGCACAACACTGTAGCTGTATTCCTTCTGTTCAAGTAAAAACGCTTTGTGCGTACTTGGGCTCCAAGAGTC
This sequence comes from Alteromonas sp. MTD1, assembly GCF_042848195.1. Lineage (NCBI taxonomy): Bacteria > Pseudomonadati > Pseudomonadota > Gammaproteobacteria > Alteromonadales > Alteromonadaceae > Alteromonas > Alteromonas sp. MTD1. The sequence continues at coordinate 245,519 of NZ_BTGG01000006.1, read as the reverse complement.
ATCACCGCCCACTCCCATATGAGCATGGTCGATATACACAAATACGCAGTCTTGCGCTGTTAAATCACTGGTATGCTTTGCGCTATCTAGTTGGGCTTGCCCATATTCACTTACGCTGAAGTGAAACTTTCCAGAAACAGTTAAATTACCCACGTTCAGCCACTGATTATTACAGCGCAACCCGTTATCGGTTGGGAAAATATAGCGCGTTTGCATATCGCGTAACGGTAATGCGTAGTGACCGAAGCGAGTGGCAGCAAGTCTGTCAGGATAATTCTCATGTGGCCCTAGCCCTTTCCAACTTACACTCATTTCACCAAGTGCGCCTTCTCTTGCTGAAGGCACTGCGGTTTGCAGTCCAATTCGTGGCATTGGCGGCAGGCTATCATCAAGTAACACCGATACGCTTACGCTCAATTGCCCCAGAGTATTAACTACATAGCACCACTTAGTTGCAGCAACACGCTTATTGGCATGTTCATAATCAAATAACGCTGTTATACGTACATCGTGCGTGCCTTGCTGAACATCAATACTTGTGCAAGTTCGCTGCCATTGCCCTACCCCTGCACGGCGCCATCTTGATTCCCATGCGTTCGGATCAGGGTTATCTACTTCGCTTACCCCTATGTCGTTGTCTAGCGGTGCTCTAAAGAAACTATCTTCTAGAGGCGCAGTCAACACATCGCTATCAGCATGTACCCACGACGTTAGTAATCCCGTTTCGCTATTGAAGCTAAAGGTATTGTCTGCTGCTCTGATGTGCAGCATTACAGCGTCGGTGGTCAATTCAATGCTATCATTACTGGCTCGTGCAACAGCAATGCGAGTAAACCCTCCAATGCCTGCTGTGTTTATTAATGGCAGTTGTGCCGTATCCAAAACGTGCCCTGCCTTTGCCCACGACATGTCTTGTACAAGTTCAACATCAATATTTAAGTGATACACACAGCCAGGCTTATAGGCAAATGATGGGGCTATTGATAGCTGCTGACTTCCTTGCGGCGGTACATTTAATACTGCTTCTCCACTCTCTACAGCAACGCCATCTTCCAACACCTGCCATTTCAAACGTTCGTTGTCGGTAGCTCTGAACAAATAGTCGCTGGTTACTGTTAAAAGCAACGTATCGTCTTGTGTCTGCAATGCGAAGCTTAAGTGCTGCTGGCAGTATTTTGCTTCAAATAAATGCGGATGTGGCGTTCTGTCGGGAAACAGCAGACCATTAATACAAAACTGTCTGTCGTTTTCGGTATCACCAAAGTCACCACCATATGCCCAATAGGCTTCACCGCTGTCGGTATGTTTAGTTAACCCCTGGTCTACCCAATCCCAAATAAACCCACCTTGAAGACGAGGATAGGCTTTAAATGCGTTCCAGTATTCGTCAAAACTGCCAAGGCTATTACCCATAGCATGGGCGTATTCGCACAAAATAACGGGGCGATTTTCACCAGGCATAGACAGCCACTTTTTAATGGCCCACTTTGGCACTGCGTCATCTTCAATATCGGTGTCTACACGGGCGTACATGGGTGCAATAATATCGGTAGCCGAAGTATCTGCGCCGCCGCCTTCGTACTGTACAGGCCGTGAAGGGTCAAACGCCTTGGCCCAACCGTACATGGCATTATGTGTTGGCCCGTGACCACATTCGTTGCCCAAAGACCAAAGAATAATACTAGGGTGGTTTTTGTCTCGCTCGACCATTTGCGTAAAACGCGCCATGTAGGCCCCCGCCCACAGTGGGTCGCGCGAAAGGCGGCCCATTGGGAACATGCCATGGGTCTCGATATTTGCCTCATCAACTACATATAAACCGTAATCATCACACAGCTCATACCACCTTGGATGATTCGGGTAATGTGCTGTTCTTACTGCATTAAAGTTGTTTTGTTTTAACAACTTTATGTCTTCTAGCATGTCATCTTCGTTTATGGCGTGGCCTCTGGTTTGATGGTGCTCGTGACGATTAACACCGCGAATAAGTACCGCCTTGCCATTTACCAACAGCTGCCCGTTTTTCATTTCAACGGTTCTAAAGCCTATGTTGTAGGCTTCAACGTCAACCACGTTTTCGTTTGCATCAAGCAGCGATACCACAATGCGATACAAGTTCGGTGTTTCTGCGGTCCAGTGCTTAGGTTCTTTCACTGCCAGCTTTTGAAATATCACATCATCCCAACCGCCTTTTTCGTCTATGCGCTTATTGTTGGTACTTGCGATGTTCTGCTCTGTTACTGCGTTATCGCCATCGAACAATTGCACGGCAACGTTATAGGTAGAAGGGGCTTTAATAGCCGTTCGCACACTTATTTCACCATCTCTGTAACAGGCATCAAGAGAGGGCGTTACAAACACGTCTTGAATGTGGTGTACAGGTTTTGAAACCAAATTAACATCACGAAAAATACCGCTTAGCCACCACATATCCTGATCTTCAAGGTAACTACCGTCAGACCAGCGTATCACCATCACTGCCAGTCTATTTTCGCCTTCACGTAACAGAGGCGACAAGTCAAATTCGGCGGGTAGTCGGCTGTCTTGTGAATAACCTACATATTCGCCGTTGCACCACAGGTGAAAGGCACTGTTCACGCCTTCAAACACAATATGATTTTGCTTCGCTAGCTGTGTTTTACTAACAATAAATGTTGTTCTGTAACAGCCCGTGGGGTTTTGTGCTGGCACTATTGGCGGGTTTACTGCAAATGGGTACTTTACGTTACAGTAAATGGGTTTATCGAAACCGTTTAACTGCCAGTTCGACGGCACAGGAATGCTAGTCCAGTGTGTTGCCTCTTCACTCTCAAGTGTTTCAGCGATAAAGTCTTCCGGCACCTTTTCTGGTGCATCGTATAACCTGAAATCCCATAAGCCATTTAAACAGGTCTTTTGTGCATTTGTATTATGAATTGCGTCTTGGAGCGATGTGAACCCATGAAGCGGGCTATGCGCGTTAACTCTATTGCGCTGATATACCACTGGGTTTTGCCAATCATTTTGAGCAACAACGCTTGCCACGGTTTTCATAGTTTATCCTTTGCTTTTCACATCAACAGATGCCTACAACACAGCAATGTGTGTTGCGCCTGTTTGTTTTATTTTGCTTAGGTGAAATATAGCCAAAATAGTCCTATTACTTTATGCTCTAAACTTTCAATAGTTTATCCAAAACTCTCTTTTTATCATGAAGTCGAATTTTCAAGACATTGTAAACATAGGCCCACAGTGCTTTGAACGCTTTATTGATAGCACGAATACGCCAGAAATCAGTATTTACGATATTGAGCTTGCCGGTTGCTCAAATTTATCAGGCGACTATGTTGTGGGGCGCGTAACGCCGCCAAACCATACGATGTTTTATTCTTTAAAAGGCGCTGGGCATTTTCGCACGCCCTCAGCAGAATTCAGTCTTACTCAAGGGCAACTTATATTATTGCCTGCACAGCAGAGCTTTGAAGTAAGCATTGCGTGCGAACAGTGGGATATTATTTGGTTAAACTTGGCTAATACTGAAAGGTGGCAGGCACTGCCAAAAGCAAAAGCACTGGTGATAGAGCACTTAACGCTTGAAGGTTTGCATCACGCGATGGAGCTTTTATATTTAGAAAGCCGTGCTGAAAACCGACAACACGCCATGCACATTGTAATGCATTATCTTGAACAGGTGGTAAAAACGCAAATTACCAATGATGCCAACACGCCCCATGCCAAAACGCGGCATGAATCACGACTAAACGCCTTGTTTTCAAATGTAGATAAACAGCTTCAATTTAACTGGAATATGCAAACATTGAGTGAGCGCGCACACTATTCAGCTGCTCATTTACATAGGCTTTGTTTAAGCACTTTTGGTAGAAGCCCAATGCAGCACGTTATTCACTTGCGTATGCAGCGCGCTAAAAACCTGTTATCTAGTACCCAGTGGCCTATTTCGTACATTGCGAATTATGTAGGTTATACAAGCGTTTTTACGTTTTCAAAACGCTTTAAAAAGTCGGTAGGTGTGTCGCCTAGCGAGTACCGAATAGAGAGTGCTCACTAGGCCCAGTAAGGCAAAAGCAGAAGGAACGAAAGAAAATAGCCAGTAATTAACTGCCTGCAATTTTCATTTGATTGATTAGTATGGAGCCCGTTTGCACACTGCCACGCACGTCTTTTTCGGCGCCGATAGCAACAATAGAACTGAACATATCGCGCAGGTTGCCCGCAATTGTCACTTCGTGAACCGGATACTGAATAATGCCATTTTCAACCCAGAAACCAGCCGCACCGCGAGAGTAGTCACCGGTTACGCCGTTAACGCCTTGCCCCATTAGTTCAGTAACTAATAGACCGGTACCCATTTCTTTCAATAACTCAGCGTCGCTGTGGCCTGTGTCGCCTACCAACCAATTGTGAATACCACCCGCATGACCATTAGATTTCGTATTTAGCTTACGCGATGAGTAGGTGGTATACAGATAGGTAACTAAGCGTCCGGCTTCAACAATGGTCATATCTGAGCAGGCTACACCTTCATTGTCGAAACTCGAGCTTGCTAAACCACTTTTTATAAACGGGCGCTCTTCAATGTTTAACCATTCAGGAAAAATTTGCTTACCCAAACTATCTAGTAAAAAGCTAGAGCGACGATACAAGCTACCACCGCTAATAGCACCAACGTAATGCCCGAACAAGCTAGACGCTACATCACGATGCAAAATGACAGGTACATTTGCGGTATTAATTTTTCTAGCACCTAAACGCTCAACCGTTGCTTTTGCTGCTTCTTCACCTACTGCAGCTGCAGATTTTAAAAGTGGCGCTTGGCGATTTACGGTGTACGCGTAATCGCGCTGCATGTCTTCGCCTTCTGCACCTATTACCATGCAGCTAAGCGAGTAGCGGCTGCTTGGATAGCCTGCGTTAATACCATGCGTATTGCCGTAAACGCGCATACCTAAGTTTGCATTGTACGACGCACCGTCAGAGTTAGTGATGCGTTTGTCGTAATTCATTGCAGCCGTTTCCGCTTCAATGGCCGTTTTAATGGCTTTCTCGGTATCCAGCTCTTGTGGGTGATAAAGGTCTAAATCGGGAAATTCGGTAGCAATAAGCTCTGCATCAGCCAAACCTGTACAAGGATCTTCACTGGTATAACGCGCAATATCTACGGCTTTTTCAACGGCCAGCGTAAGCGCCTCTTTGCTTAAATCGGCGGTAGACGCACTGCCCTTTCGCTTGCCTACGTAAACGCTAATTCCTAGGCCGCCATCGTTGGTAAACTCTACGTTTTCAACTTCTTGCATACGTGAAGAAACGGCAATGCCCTGCACTTTTGACATGCTAGCTTCGGCTTGTGTTGCACCTTTTGACAGGGCTAATTTCAGTACATCATCTACGACATTTTGGATGTCGGCTAACTGCTGCTCAATTTGCATAGTAAGTTTCGCTGTCTTAATTCGACTGTGATAGTTACAATTTAGCTAAAGTGTAACACTAATGAGTTTGAAATGAGTGATCAGAAACATAATTCTCCTGAAGATCCTTACTTCGAAGATGCGCAAGCAGATGAGTTCGAAGAGGAAGAGTTAGTCAGTAAGACTGAGCTTAAACGCCAAGCGAAAGAGCTTCACAAGCTAGGTGAAACCCTAGTAAACCTGACCGACGCTCACATTGCTACCATTCCTATGGATGAAGAGCTAGCCGATGCTGTAGCAATAGCAAGAAAGGTAAATAAGAAAAAGGACGGCTATCGTCGTCAATTACAGTTTATTGGTAAGGTTCTACGTCAGCGCGATGTGGCTCCTATCGAAGAAGCGCTTGCTAAAATTACCCACCAGCACCAAGCGGCTAATGCAGCGTTTCATGCGTTAGAGAAAGCCCGTGAAGCGGTTATTGAGCAAGGCGACCCAGCTATTCAAAAACTTATTGAACAGCATCCTGAGCTTGACCGCCAGAAGCTTCGCCAATTTCATCGCCAAATTAAAAAGGAGCGCGAAAAAAATGCGCCACCTAAAGCGTTTAGAGAGCTTTTCCAATATTTGAAAGACATTATTCACGAAGAATAAAAATAATCTATATCGTGATCTGAACGCCTAGGAACGGGTCGAAGGCTCACCCAATAAAAGAGGGGTAGTATGAAAATTTTTTCTAACCCTAATGCAACGTTGAAAAGTAAGTATGGTCAGTACCAGATTGCCGTTTTAGGCAATGTAGTTGGTGTGTCGGCTGAAGGTATAGCCGATGGCGCAGCCATTGAGCGTTACGCGCGAGATATGATGGAAGTGGTTAATAGCTTTGCGGGTAACCACTGGGCATTCTTAGGCTTTCTTCACGGCTCGGCCCTTCTGACTAAAGCGGGTGAAAAAGAACTCCAACACTCTATCGAATGGCGCGCCAAACGCGGAATGGCACTTGGAGCTCTAGTTATAGGCGAGACTACAGTGCAACCATTGGTGAAATCTCAATTTCAGAGAATATACGACAAAGCAGGTTTAGAACTTGGTGTATTTACGGACGAACAAGACGCTATGCAATGGCTTGAGGGCAAAGGCTTTAAGGGCTAGCGATTCTGCAGGTTTATAACAAAAAAAGGTTGGGCATTTGCACCAACCTTTTTTATTTATCAGCAGTCTAAACCGCATTATAACGAGCTCAACTTGACTAGGCCGTACCACCTACCGTTAACTCGTCAATTTTAAGCGTTGGCTGCCCAACACCTACCGGTACACTTTGACCATCTTTTCCGCACACACCAACGCCTTTATCTAGCGCGGTGTCGTTACCAATCATAGATATTTTCTGCATGACTTCAGGGCCATTGCCAATAAGGGTTGCTCCTTTTACCGGCGCGGTAATTTTACCATTCTCGATAAGGTACGCTTCGGCGCTAGAGAATACGAACTTACCTGACGTAATATCTACCTGACCACCTGCAAAATTCGGCGCGTAAATACCTTTGTCGATAGAGGCGATAATTTCTTGTGGGTCGTGCTGCCCTTCAAGCATGTAGGTATTTGTCATGCGCGGCATTGGCAAATGCGCATAAGACTCGCGACGACCGTTACCCGTTGGCGCAACGCCCATCAGTTTGGCGTTGTGTTTGTCTTGCATGTAGCCTTTTAGAATACCGTCTTCAATAAGCACATTGTGCGCAGTTGGCGTACCTTCGTCATCAACAGACAACGAGCCACGACGGTCGTTTAGCGTACCATCGTCAACCACGGTTACGCCTTTTGCCGCCACACGCTGGCCAATTCGACCGCTAAACGTTGAAGCACCTTTACGGTTAAAATCGCCTTCAAGGCCATGGCCTACCGCTTCGTGCAGTAGAACGCCTGGCCAGCCGTTACCTAACACTACAGGCATAGCACCTGCCGGAGAAGCAACCGCCTGCATGTTTACACGTGCCATGTGCAGCGCATCATCTGCTAAGGCTTCATAGTAGGGTTTACCGTCTTCGTCATTTTGGAAGAATGAATAGGCATAACGACCACCAGCCCCTGCTGAACCGCGCTCACGTCTGTCGCCCTGTTCTAATAATACCGAGCAGTTCAAACGCACTAATGGGCGAATGTCGGTTGCTAGCGTGCCATCGCTACCTGCCACTAAAATTTCTTCATACACACCGCTAAGGCTTACCACAACTTGATTAGCCGATGGCTCTTGCTGGCGAATATACGTATCTACGGCTTTAAGCAGTGATATTTTCTCAGCGTCTTGCATAGCAAGAATAGGATTATTTTCGCTGTAACGCGCCTCAACAGGCTTTTGCCCTAGTGCCGACACTTGCTGTGTGCCACCACTTGGCGCAATGCCTCTGGCTGCTTTACACGCTTTAGTCAGTGCGTCTTCACTAATTTCGTCTGAGTAAGCAAACCCTGTTTTTTCACCGCTTATTGCACGAACACCTACGCCGCGTTCAATATTGTAGCTGCCTTCTTTGATGATACCGTCTTCAAGTACCCAGCTTTCATGCTGGCTTGATTGAAAATACAAATCGGCATAGTCGGTGTCGTGGCGGTGGATAGTGGCAAGCGCCTTCTCTAGCTTGCTAATATCTAGTCCTGAGTCGGATAATAAATGACGCTCAACAGATTTAGACAAAATGACTCCTGAATCGGTTATGTTCGGCAACCGGCATATTCTGTTTAATGGTTTCTCTTTCTGCAATGGTAACACACGTTTGCACTGCCCCTAATTCATGTGCTTGTTGGGCAAGCGTTTCGCCCCAAGGCGACAATACCAAACTATGTCCGTAAGTTTCACGACCGTTCTCGTGAACACCTACCTGATTTGCCGCTACCACAAAGCACTGCTTTTCGATTGCTCGTGCCTGTAATAATGCATGCCAATGCGCCTCACCAGTACGCTGTGTAAACGCTGCTGGCAACACCAAAATGTCGATGTCGCCCATTGCAGTAAATAACCCTGGAAAGCGTACATCATAGCATACGGCTAACCCAATGTTGCCAATTGGCGTTTCCACGGCAACAACTTCATTACCGGCCAACGTTGTTGCCGATTCTTTATAACTACCCGTTTTGTCGTTTACAGACACGTCGAACATATGAATTTTACGATAGTCAGCCAGTACATTGCCATTAGGGCCAAATAACATACATGCCGCAGAAAACTTATCTGGGTTAGCGGTAGCAACGGGGAATGTGCCAGACACGATGTAGCACTGATACTGCTTGGCCAAGCGTGCTAAATGCGACTGAATAAGGCCACTGCCTTTCGTTTCCGCTATCGCCAGCTGCCCTCTATCTTTACCACCAAAGCAAGCAAAACACTCTGGTAGTACAACTAAGCTGTTCTTTTGAATGTTATTACTGGCCATCAGTGCAGACACGGTATCGAGATTCTCTTGAACACGTGGCGTAGATGTCATTTGCAGAGCGATAAGATTAACCATCTATTATCTCCATCTTCATCATTTGCACATCGTCTTCAGTTAACGGCCTGTCTTGTGGGTTTGACGGTACAGGCGCGTTTTGCGCTGGCAAACTTATATCTTTGGCATTGCGCTCTACCTCATCAAACTTTGGCTCTCGTATAGTGCCGCTAACGCGGTAGTTAACGTTAGATATTACTTTTGCCGATGTCAGTACTTGGTCAATAGCTAACGCGGCAAGTGCTGTTGGCGGTGTTGCTAGGAAGTACACTAATACCGGCAGGTTTCCCGTTACATTAGGTGCAAACGACACATTGTAATTCAACTCGCCCGTTCCTAAGTCTGTATACCCTACAATTTCAATTTCACCGGCGCCGCCATCAATTTCGGTATCATCGGTGTAGGCCTTACCATTTACTACTTTTAGCGTTCCGCCCATATCATCGTAGAAGAACCCTTTTGCGAAAACGTCTCTAAAATCTAGGCTTAGCTTTCTTACTAATGAGTTTAAGCTAAACAAGGTAAAAATACGTGAACCTTGGTCACTAAGTTCAGTTAAGTAACCATCTGATAGTGACCACGTTACGTCACCATTTAGCTTTGCTAAGCCGAAGTTAAACGGAGAATCTTGCCAGTTAATGTCAAAATTTACATCGGCACTAGAGTCTTTAATGCCCGACTCAACGCCGAACTCTTTCAACATTTGCCCCACATCAGGCGACGTTAAGTTACCTTCGATGGCGCTCTCGCTGTTTCCGTTTACCAATGACCAGTGGCCGTTAGCAGTAATACTCGTCTCAGGCGAGCGCACGAGTAATTGCCTTATCTTCAGTCCAGATTTTACCTTGTCAACATCCAGCGTTACCTCACCAAAATCGATACCGTGCACACTGCATGTTTGACAATAGAAGTCAATTGGCGGCAATGTTCTAGGGTCTATCTGATAGGGCGATGTATCTGTGTTTGTTAACCCAGCGATATCTCGCACATTAATAGCATTATCATCTGGTTTATCTAGCGACAAGTAATCGGCATTAATCTCTATGCCCTGCGCGTCTAAATCACTGTTCACCCGAATAGTGGCTCGGGCTTGCGCCGATGCAACATCTAAAATCCAATCTTTATCGCGCTCTGCAGCACTCATCTCAACATTTTCAATGGTGTGTCCTGCAAAGCTTAAAGTGTCAGCGCGGGCGAAAATACGCGAAGGCGTGCTAAAAATACTTCTATTTTGCTGGGTATCACTCTTGTCACTACTGATGGCAGAATTGTTAGATGATTGCTTATCAAGCGCTTTCCCTGTCACTAGCATATCAACCGTACTAAACCATTCCTGCACGTCAGCATAAGGCAGGTTTGCTGCAATACTAAACCCAGTGCCTATGTTGGTTAAATCGCTCTCACCAAGCGCTAAATGTGCCCGCGAAAATTGCATTTCCTCGTGAGGCAACACGCCGGAAAAGCGAATATCATCGCCCAGCGTTGCATATACCGAAGACGCCTTTGCATCACCTTCACTGCTAATACGAAGCGGCAAGCTTGTACCCGCAGGTGTATCGAATGGAGCAGGCAGCACGCTTTGTGTTGCCGTTAAATCGGCAGACAGTTTTGCCCTGTAGGCAAAATTGTCTTTAGACAATGTCATTGCCACGTCGGTATGCCACGTCGTTTCACCATCGATATATTGAGTTAAGTCGGTGTTTACGTAGTTGGCCAGCGGATGCACATGCCACTTGCCACCTAATGCTACATCTAACGAATAATCTTCGTTCTGTCTGCCTCTAAACGACAGTGTAATAGGCTGCTGTAAAAATTTCGCTTGCAAAGAAGTCGTATCAATATTGCCATTCACAAATTTGATATCGCCAACCGCATCATCAAATTGCATGCGAGTACGAGAAATATAAATTGGATTTTCGTTCAAATGCGCTGTGCCAGACGCTACTACATCTTTCCCTTTAAGCGGGATATCAAGTTTTATGTCTGCAGAAAGCGGGCCGCTAACCTGCACTTCATTTTGAAGAATGTCACCCAGTGAATTTTGTATCGAAGAGTCCATCATCAACTGGGTAAGGGCTTCACCGGTACCCGCGCCCGTTGCATATATTAGCAGTCGAGAGTCTGACTTAAAGTTTGGTATGGCAGCCGACATATTGCTTATTTCCATGCCGCCTAAAGTAGCAGTGGGGCTTTCCATAACCAGCGCGTTATTTACAAAATACAGCGAGAGATCTAGCTGGTTAAGCGCAGGCCAGTCGGGAGCAAATAGAAAATCCCCCTGTTTAATGTCTACGTAAGCCTGAAAAATACCTGTGTTGTCATCAAACGGAAATTGGCTTGGTTTGCCGTGCCACAGAACACGAGCTCGTTCAATTTCGCCGTTGCCATTGAAAGCGCGGGTTAAATATTTATCTGTATTAATGCCCATTGCCGCGCTGGGGAATAACTCGCTCACTCGGCTAAGTGCTACCGGGTCCACATCGACATATAACTCCATAAAAGACGTAGACGCGTTCAGTTTAAATTGAGGCTTAAGCGTGACGCTGTCAGAGTCGAAAAGAAGCCCTTCTCCTTTAACAATCCAATGCTGCGAATTGCTGTTTTCTATCTGTTTTTCTTCTGCAAAAGGGCTGTCGCGATATATAAAAAAGTTGCCTTCAAGCGTGTTGATATTGACGTCTTTTTTAATGATGCCGTCGGCATAAAGCGTGCTGTTTGAACTACTTAAGTAAACCGCGCCGTTGTTTTTATACCAGTATAAATCGGCATCTAAAGAAGAAAGGCCTGGCGTGCTCTTCGCTTTAGACCACTGTAAATCTACCACTTTTGCCGCCAAAAGCGGCGCGCCATTTTTAACGCTAAGCTGCAACGTAGCTAACTCACCTTTTGGATTTAAGGCGCGAATCTCATCTTCGCTGGTGTCGTCCATAAAAAGTGGGAGCAGCAGTAAGAACGGATTGATTTGAACTGGCTTAACTGTGTTAATCAGCACATCGCCATTTGCACTAACACTGCCAACTAAGTCAGTGGTAAGCGACTCGTTGCTTGAATTAAGCACCAGTTGATCGACGCGCACGTTCCAACCGTCAGTAGTTGGTAGCGCCTGAATGCTGCCACCGGTGATACCTGTTACAGTTTTAAGCTCGTCGTCGCCCCACTGTAATAAGCTGTTATTCAGCTTAGCCTGCACCGAAGTAATATTATTGTTCTTAAGGTTTGCCCACAGTTCGAAGTTTGCTCGGCTTTGCGCAAGCGGACGTTTTGTGGCAATTAAATCACTCACCCAAGGCGAAATATCTAGGTCTTCACCTTTAGCGTAAAACACACCTTCAAAGTCTTCGTACGTGCCGGTTACGTCAATAATAAACGATGCTGAATTGGCAGATACATCTGCCAACTTCATACGTCCAAGGCCTTGGTGGCGATCCTCAAAGTTATTCCACGACAAACTTTCAATATCAAATGAATTCGTACCGCCTGCGCGGTTAACTGACACGCTTCCCTCTTCAAGCGAAAAGCTTTGTAGCTGTTGTAAAAACAGCTGTTCCAAGGCTTTAACAACGGGGAAATTATTCTTTTGGCCACCGGCGAGCCTATCGGCATCAATATCTAAATGAAGGCCACGTAATTCAAAGCGGGGAGATGACAGTAGGCGCTGACGAATAGATTGCCAAAAGTCGACTTCCACGTAAATTTGACGAATATCGAGCGCCACTGGAGACGCATCATCTTTTGCTAAGGATACGTTATTTAAAACAATGCTCGGGCCATCCTGTTGCCACACCGCATAAACACTATCTATTGATAGATTTACACCGTATTGCTCGTTGATATAGTTTTCCAACAAGTGTTTGTTGTTCTCGATATGCGGTAGCGCGTAGCGAGCTGCACTTAATATCAGTGCGAATAAAACCAGCAATACGGCAAGAAGTAGCCAAAACTTCTTAAGCAGATAAGCGGCTACTGACGAAAAATTTGTCACACTTTGCCTTTGTATAAGTTAATGCATTACATCATAACGACGTCGTACTTATCCTGATTGTACAAAGTTTCGGTTTGTACCTTAATTTGTTTCGATACAAACACTTCCAGTTCGGCCAACATGTGTGATTCTTCGCCCATGAGTGCCTCGGCCACTTTTGGCGACGCATACACCACAAACTTATCAGCGTCATAAGCGCGATTTACCCGCACAATTTCACGCATTATTTCAAAGCAAATGGTCTCAATGGTTTTCACGGTACCGCGGCCTTTACAGACGGGGCACTCTCCACACAAAATATGCTCAATGCTTTCACGGGTTCGCTTGCGGGTCATTTCAATTAGCCCTAATGCGGTAAACCCATGAATATTTATCTTGGCTCTATCCTTGTTTGTCGCTACCTCTAATGAGTGTAAGACACGTCTTTTGTGGTCTGGTTCCATCATATCGATAAAGTCGATAAGGATCATTCCCCCCAAATTACGCAGTCTTAGCTGACGGGCAATTGCCTGTGTTGCCTCAATATTGGTGTTAAAAATGGTTTCTTCTAAATTACGATGACCAACAAACGCACCTGTATTGATATCAATGGTTGTCATGGCTTCAGTCTGATCGATAATTAAATATCCACCCGACTTTAAATCAACGCGACGTTCTAGTGCGCGCTGCGCCTCATTTTCTACGTCATACAGGTCAAAAATAGGTCTGTCGCCTGTGTAGTATTCTAACTTGCCATTCATCTCTGGCACATATTCTTTAGTGAACTGATGCAGCTCTTGAAATGACAGCTTTGAGTCGATGCGAATACGATCTAGCTCGGTGCCTACAAAGTCACGCAAAACACGCCTAGCGAGAGGCAAGTCTTCGTAAAGCACATTAGACTTGCGGCGTTTCATGCGCGACTGAATTTTATCCCACAGTCTTCGCAAAAACGCTGCATCAGACTGCAGCTCCTCTTTACCAACGCCCTCTGCGGCAGTTCTTAATATAAAACCACCGTTTTCATCACAAAACTCTTGTACCAGCGACTTCAAGCGTTCTCGTTCAGCTTCTTCTTCAATTCGCTGTGATACGCCAACGTGAGTAACCGACGGCATAAACACCAAATGACGACTTGGAATAGTGATGTCAGTAGTCAGTCTTGCGCCCTTCGTGCCGATGGGATCTTTTACCACTTGTACTACAATGTCTTGTCCATCGCGCACAAGCTCTCGAATATCTTGTTTCTGTATGTTGCTGGCAGAAAATTCTTCTGCTATTTCGTTGTGAATAACAATATCTGAGGCGTGCAGAAACGCGGCTTTTTCTAGCCCAATATCCACAAATGCCGCCTGCATTCCCGGAAGCACACGACTTACCTTTCCACGGTAGATATTACCCACTAAACCGCGCTTGGTATGACGCTCTACATGTATCTCTTGTAAGATCCCGTTTTCAATTAATACAACACGCGACTCAGACGGGGTAACGTTAATCAGCAGTTCAGCACTCACGACACAACTCCAAAAGCATTGAGTAATTGGCGGGTTTCATAAAGCGGAAGACCAACAACAGCACTAGCGCTGCCATTAATTGAGATAACGAATTCTCCGCCAATTCCCTGAATGGCATAGCTACCTGCTTTATCGGCAGGTTCTCCTGTTTCCCAGTATGCGTCAATTTGGGCATCCGTCAATGCCGCAAAAGTAACAAAGGTATGAATTATCTCGGTCTGCTGCTTGCTGTTACTTACAACGCTTATCGCAGTAAGCACTTCATGGGTTTGTCCCGATAGCATGGAGAGAATGCGTTTCGAATCAACTTTATCTTCAGGTTTACCAACGCTTTCGCCCTTGAAAGAGATCAGCGTATCACTGGCTAGAATTACCGTATCGTCAGTCATTTCACCTTGTTCAATAAGCCGCTGTTTTACCGCAAGGGCCTTCTCGCTAGCTAAACGCTCTACCAGTGCTTCAGGTGTTTCACTGGGTCGCGGCGTTTCATCAATATCGGCAGGAAAAATGCGATGTTCAATGCGCATTTGCTGAAGTAACGCAGTACGCCTAGGTGACGCTGATGCTAACACTACTGATTTGGTCATGGTGTTGCCCTACTGGTAAATGTTTTGAAAAGCTTAAGAGATAGAGAATTGACGGCGCGTGCGACGAAGCAACCAAAATACCCACGGCCACAGCACCATAGAGGTGATTACAGGCCACAGATAAGCTACTTGAAAATAGATATCGGTAAGTAGATGCTGCACCCAAAATGTGAGCAGGTGATACAAAGACGAAAGTAGGCCAATAATAATTGCTTGTTGCCAAACCGAATAATTACGCAAACGCTGATAGTTTGCAGCAAGCACGTACACACATATGCTTAAACCAAGGCTGTGTATTCCAAGTGTAGTGCCTACTAACACATCCACCATTATGCCGGTAATAAACGCAACGCCTACGTTAACGCGGTGCGGAAGTGCCATACTCCAGTACGCCAATACCACTAACACCCAGTCTGGTCGGTATACATCTACCTGAATAGGTAACGGTACTATTTGTAAAACAAGGGCAATAAGAATGCTGGTCCAAATCACGAGGTTACGTTTACGCATCGTTTTCCTCGTCGGTATTTGTGGTGTTATTTTCTTGCGTGTTGTCTTCGTTTGCTGTGTCTTTCGCGTTCCACAGCAAAAGAAGATGTCTTAGCCTGTCTAGGTTTGCCAAAGGCGATACAATTACACGCGCAAATGGGCGACTTTCATCACGAATAACGCGAGTTACTTCGGCCACAGGATAACCTTCGGGAAACACATTACCGAGCCCTGAAGAAATGAGTGTATCGCCCACCTGAATATCTACGCTGTGAGGTACATGTTCAAGATAAAGCTCGTTTAAGGTACCGCTACCTGTGGCAATAAAGCGGATATCATTTCTTAATGAACGTACGGGTATTGCATGCGTAACATCGGCAATAAGCAACACTCTGCTGTTAGTCGACCCCACTTCCATTACCTGCCCTACAATACCTTCATCGTCGATAACAGGTTGCGATAGGTAAACGCCGTCTATTGCGCCTTTGTTAATCACCACTTGCTGGCTGTACGGGTTTTTATCTACTGCCATTAGTTCAGCCACCATCTTACGAGCCTCGGTTCTCACCGGTGCTTGTAGAAGCTCTCGTAGCTGGTTATTTTCTTTTGCTAAAACATTAAACTGCTGCAGCTTTTCGCTCATCAGCAGCAGTTGATTGTTTAATTTTTGATTTTCAGCCAGTAGATCTTCTTGAGAAGTAAGTCGTTGCGCGCTCTCACTTAGCATTAACCCAGGCAGGTTTGCCAAATATTGCAAAGGGCTCATAAGAGAATTGAGGTATACCCGCGTCGACTTAAAGCCATCGAGTTTGTGATCAACAAATATCAACAGCACCGACAACACAAGTGCCAGTGTAAGTCGGTTGTTTAGCGATGGTCCGCGAGTAAATATGGTGTCCATTATACAAATAAGGCAACCTTAAGGTTGCCTTCCCTGCTTATTCGTAGCTAAACAGGTCGCCGCCGTGAAGGTCAATCATATCGAATGCTTTACCGCCACCACGTGCCACACAGGTAAGAGGGTCATCGGCAATAACAACCGGAATACCTGTTTCTTCCATGAGTAATCTATCTAGATCTTTAAGTAACGCACCACCGCCGGTTAGCACCATACCGCGCTCAGAAATATCTGAAGCCAGTTCAGGTGGCGATTGCTCTAGGGCTACCATTACTGCAGACACAATACCCGTTAGTGGCTCTTGAAGCGCTTCTAATATTTCGTTTGAATTCAGTGTAAAGCCGCGAGGAACACCTTCGGCCAAGTTACGACCACGTACTTCAATTTCACGCACTTCTTCACCTGGGTATGCAGCACCAATTTCATGCTTAATACGCTCAGCGGTTGCTTCACCAATAAGTGAGCCAAAGTTACGGCGAATATAGTTAATGATGGCTTCATCAAACTTATCACCACCAATACGAACTGATGAAGAGTACACCACGCCATTTAGTGAGATAATAGCAACTTCTGTTGTACCACCACCAATATCAACAACCATAGAGCCCGTTGCTTCTGATACAGGCAAACCCGCACCAATAGCGGCGGCCATAGGTTCGTCGATAAGGTAAACCTCACGCGCGCCAGCACCTAGAGCAGACTCTTTGATAGCACGTCTTTCAACTTGCGTTGAACCACATGGTACGCAAACCAGTACGCGAGGGCTTGGGCGAAGAAAGTTATTGTCATGCACTTGTTTAATAAAGTGCTGAAGCATTTTTTCTGTTACATAGAAATCGGCAATAACACCATCTTTCATTGGGCGTATAGCGCGAATATTACCAGGAGTACGGCCAAGCATACGCTTAGCTTCCGCACCCACTGCCGCCACACTTTTTGGCCCCGCAGCACGCTCTTGACGAATAGCTACAACAGAAGGTTCATTAAGTACAATACCTTGGTCTTTAACGTAAATCAGCGTGTTAGCTGTTCCGAGGTCGATGGACAGATCGTTAGAGAACATGCCTCGAAGCTTTTTAAACATGAAGAGTGTATTCCTGTTCTTGTGTTAACGCGTTCTTGCAAAGGTGAGATGGCGACGCTTTAACGTGAAGTCGATATTTATTCGCACACTTTAACAATGGGGGCAAATTTGGGCAAGTAATGGTGTAACTTACCGTTAAAATATCTTCATTTAGCGCAATTCACTGCTGTGCACAACGCTTCCTTGGTTGACACAGTGAGGACTACTTATAGACCAAAAGGTTCAATATTTAAATGCTACTTTTATGACGATAAACTTGTCTTTACACCTATAGCGCGGTTGCGCTTAAGATGTATGTTAGTCGTTTCCGACGCGCTCGCGTTTGTAAATAATATCGTCATTGCCACGATATACGCCGAACGTTACCGTAGCTGAGGGCGACTCATCAGCATTACCATCTTGATCCCAATCCCAACGCAGCCACTGAGGAACCTCGTAAGTTACCGAAAAGTTTCCTTCACCGTTAGGAGATGATAAACGCATACCTTCACGTCCTGCATAGGCTCCCTGAGATAGGGTACTACCGGTTTGACTTGATACAAGCTGTCCTGTCGACTCTTCGATGTCGTTGTGGTCGAAAGTAGAGCAGCTGTCGGCCATATTAATTCGCCAATCGTTACCATCCCAATATTGGGTTGTCATGGGTAGCAACAGCGACTCATCTACACTGCCGTAATTGTTGGTTAATGTGGCGCGCCCATAAGCAAAGTTAAGACTTGATTCGATAACCGCCAAACAAGGTGGCGTACAGTAGCTACCGTTGAACGTAGCACCTTCAAGCTGCGCCGAATCTAATTCAAGGATTAACGACGCTCCCATGTATGCACCATCTAGGTTGGCATCGGCAAGTCGGCTAACGGCAATATCGGTATCGGTAAAATCTATGCGCCCCGTTACGCCAGACTGTGGCCACGTTACGCTATCAACATTCACAAGGCGGTTATAAACACTACCGCTGTGTTCCATTTGCATATTATTTGCGTTTAATTTATCAAAACCGCCGAAGTAATTGACAGTTTTGGCACCATTCTGATTAACAGCTTGAAGCGTGTAACTGACGCTATCTAATGGCTCATCAAAATAGGTGAAGGCGCTTGCCACATCGCATGCAGGGGTCACGTCGCCACTTAATATGAAATTAGAAGGCGCAAAACGACCTACATTACTCATTTGCCCTTGCACTGTGGTAGACGACAAATAGTTGCTAGAAGCATTAATATTAATAACCCCTACTTCGTCGTAATCCACCGTTGTGTTTACCTTACCCTCGTCAGTGAACACCACGCTGGTGCCCCCCGACAACGAACCAGTAACGCCTGATGCCGGAAGCAGCGTGGTTGGAGTAAGTTCAACTGTGCCCGAGAAATGTTCTGCCGTATTGTTGTTTAAAAGCGATGTAAAATCGTCTGGCACGCCATCACTGTCACCATCCTCACCTGCTACCCACTGTACCGTGCGTAAACCCACCACAAAATCTTGCCCTGTTAGCTTTAATAGCGAGCCATTGGCGTTAGCTGCGGTGGCATTTGGGTTTATATTGGTACCGGTGTCATCAAGCACTTCTACAGCGATACCGAAAGGGCGCACTTTAAAGATATTCGAAGAACCCGCAATGCTGCTTCTTTCGCTCAACTCTGCAGTTAATGAAATTTCGCCTGCGTCAGGATACTGCACTGAAAATAAAGCTCTAGAATCGTCATCAAAATACACTGGCACTGTAGTGGCAGAAAGGCCTATTTCTGTATCGCTATTGTTATTTGAAAACACCAGTGAATTTGAACAATTACTTGAGCTTGCGCAGTTGTAGTTCAGTTCAACGTCTACGGTTTGCTTACGCAGTAAATCGGTGTTACCGCACGCTTCTATGGCATACGTTTTTGCGTTAAAGCCAGAGTCTGAAGGCTTGCCAGACAGCTGCGTGACTATGGTTTCGTTTCCATCGCTAATGTTTGAAAAAACCAAACCATCAGACTTGAAGTTAATTTTACAGCTGTTGAGTGCAACCTCGCTACCTCCAATAAAGCAACGTAGCTGCGACGACGGTGTTTCACCTGATGTAGCTAGGGTTGGATCGTTACCTCTGAGGCTTTCTATCGTGAGCGACGTTTGCCCAATAAAATTCACACTATCACCAGGAGACCACACGTAGTCGTTTCCGCTTGTGGGAACTAAGTTCACTGTTGCCTCTTGTGAGTAAAGCAAATCACAATTTACATCGGCACAGGCTTTTAGCGTAACTTCTTTCGCGGCACAGCTACTGCCTAAGTTATCAGCCATTTCAAACCGGTAATGGTTTAGCACTTCAATAACATCGCGCCCGCAAATACCTGGAATATTGTTGGGAACTTCATTCGCAAGAACGCTAACGGCGACATTCGCCGTAACGCCACCTCCGGCGGTAAAACGCCCCGAAATAGTTTCTCCGGTTACGTTAACAAAACTAATATTGCCTGTAGCAATAATGATGGCATTTGGATTAGTACCATCAATTACGACATCGCCATCTACATAAATAGCAAGATAAGCACCGTCTTCCACAGTAATAGAAGCATTAACCATCGAAAAAATGGTAGAGGTGTTGACGATACCGCCAGGATCGGCAACATATATACGCGTAGGTGCTTTCACTGTGTACGCGCCTGCCGCCATGGTTACCACCTTGCGGCTAAAGAAATAGTCTCCCGCCAGATCACCGGCTGCTAGCTCTGGCCCGCTGTCATCTATCGAAATAGTAGGAATAGCACGCACTTGTGATGCGCTTAATGCATCTGTGTTTGATGGGAAACAGGCTACTGCATTTTCGCCACATTTTGGAAAATTAGGGTCGCCTTTATTAACATCACTGATAACGTCGATAGTGGTTAAAGCACCGTCATTTTCATCGAAGATTCTGCTGTTAGACCCAAGGTAAACTGTACTACCGTTAAATGTTGCAAGCGCCCCAGGAAATGCCACATCACAGCTTGGTAAATCGCCGCTAAATACAAACTCAGAGGTCATAGCAATAATGCTCGCCTCTTCTGCGGTATGGTTTCGTTCTGAATCTAAGCTTCGGTCTTCGTCAACTCTAAGACCTATTCTATTATTATTAATACCACAGCTTCTTAACCAACCGCCGTCTTGTCCGTTGCGAGTAATCTTGCTCGCTGCCACAAGTGGGGTTTGATTATACTTATTCTTAAAGTCATTCCTGAAGCAGCCATCATCCCACCCCTCTATAAGGGTTTCGGCGAAGTGTGCCTCCCACTCTACTTGTAGCCCATTGTCATCAAAAAACGATCTTCCTGACCCCGCTGTTGTTGCCATATAAGCTATGGTTTCATTGCGCGTTACTTCTTGATAAAAGGTTTCTGAAGCTTCCAACGCGATAAAGTACGCTTCGTTCAATTGAGGTACAGGTGGCACTAAATTGCTGCCAACGTTATCGTATTTAGCGGCAACGGTTAAAAAGGGTAATAAATACGTATTAGGAGGCGTTTTGCCATTGACGTCCACCTGATTATTTACTGTTTGAAGAGAGTGGAAAAAAACGGGCTGCTCGCCAAAATCAGTAATTAAGGGCACCTGAACATAACGCGACTCATCACTACCCGACAGTTCAGAAGTGCCAAACCAAGGCGAATTTGGCGACGCTTGCACTGCATTACTCCCCACATTCATTTTTCCCACTTCAACAATGTCGCCATTGGGAAATTCATGAACACCATAGGCAATAGCAAGATAATGTGCGCCCATTGTTATATGGGGGCCATCTTCGCCAGATGGTTCTAGTGGCAGTGCTTCAAAGCCCGTACGCGTTACATTTCTTATTTTTACGATGGCAGGGTTATTACCTTGGTTGGTCGATAACATAAATACTGCTGGCGGTTCATCGTACACCTGAGAAAAGCTTATGGTGGTCCACTCGGCTTTATTGTAGGTATTTTGAAGCTCTATAAAGCGCCCTTCAATTTGCGGTACAGCGAATAGTATACGAGACACAAAAACGGCGATGGCAAAAACGACTAACTGAACAGGTGAGATAAAACGCATTAATTTTCCTGCCTTACTTCAACAACAACACTGCGCGACGTAGTTAGCTGGCCATTTTCGCACACCGCAATAGATTCTAGTTGATAAATGTCGACTACGCCCGCCGGCACTTCAGGCTCGTTAACGTCGTTCTCGATGGCACATGACAAATTAAACGTACAGTATCCAAAAAGACTGACTTGGGTTTGAGGTACATCAGCACATTTTTTATTTAGTGTATTTCCACTGCCATCCTGCATCCTTGTTTCGGTACTTATCACTATGCTTCTTACCGCTAGCTCCATGCCACTTTGTGCAGCAAGGTAAGCTTGGGCACCAAGAAACTCAATAGACTGCTGCCGCACATTCGAACTAATTTGATTTGATAAGCCAATGCCAAGCCCCAATAACACAAGACTTATGATAACGGCCACGATAATGGTTGAACCATTTTGTTTTTTTAGCGATTGCGGCGCGCGTCTGAATTTGCGTTTACGCTCGTTGCTGTTTAGTTGGTGCGATGCGTTAAGGAACATTAGGGAAGTGCACCTCATGCAATACTGCTAACTGTTCATTATCACTGCCGTCCAACGTCATTTGCAGCTCAATAAGACCATTTTGACGCAGCCCTGCCGTTACTACATTTGCATTCCATTGCGATACACCCGTTACCAATAACCCTGAAACGCCGCTTTGCGTTCTTACCAATGACTCACCTTGCGCGGTGGTTTGTCGGCAAACGGTCACTTGGGGTTCAGGAACAAAAAAACGCTTGCCAGGTGATGTTTGTGTAACCGGTGAATTCAAGGTGAAATCGTATTGCCTTACACTGCTTGGCGCATCAGCAGCAACACTAATATTACTTATCGTTCTGCCGTTATCAGTAACGCTTTGGGGGCTTGTAGGGTATACCACCAATGTGTCGCCAACGCTTACTTGGCTATCGAAAACTACCGTATGCATCGGATTATCAAAGGCATCATTTACATAGGTACCGCTACTTTTAATGGGATAGTAAGTTAAGCAGCCAAGTGTGGCATCGAAAGACACTGAATTAGGCACAATGTTACGTAGCTCTTTTTCAAGACGCAGTATAACGAAACGCGCATCGGCAACCAGCCTGCCGCGCTCAGCCCCCGAGATGTAAATTTGTGTGCTAATTGAAATAACCTGTGCAATTGAAACACTGATTATGCCTAGAATAACAATAACCAAAATGAGCTCAATTAGCGTAAAGCCACGTGCTTTCGAGCCTTTGTGCGCCGAGTTCATTTGCGTTAAGAACTTAGGTTTTAAGTGCTTTGGCATCAATAGCTACCTCGATAAGCACTAAAGCGATATAATTGGCCGCCCGGTACGGTTACCGTTAAATCTACACGCTTGAAGGTATCGCCGTCAGACGCGGTGCCAGTATTAAAGTCACTGTCATACTCTACCGCAACGGTATAGCTAAAGCCGGCGTAAACACCACCCACATCAGTAACGCTGAAACCATTGTAATCATCTACATCGTCGTAATTAGCCTCGCTGGCCTCTTCGGGCCCCAGCGTTGATGAGCACGTGCCTTTTTCATTGCAGGTTTCAAACGGTGGGCCGCGATCACTGCCTTCATCAAACGACCGACTTAAAATATCATTCATTAAAGATTGGCCAAGCTTAGCGGCTTTGACCTCTCGAAGCGGCTCTGCAGTTTGGGCCGCTTGTGGCGCAATTAAAGACAGCACCAGCGTTAGGCTAATAGTAAACACCACAATGCCTACAACCAGCTCTAGAAGGGTAAAACCTCTTTGCGTAGCTGCGTTAACACGCATAAACCGCACCTTCTTGTTCTAAACAAACAGCAAAGCTGCCTACCGTTATGCGACATGTACCAGCACATGTAATATTGGTAGGCTGGCCTAAATTATTGAATTGAATTTGCGAAAACGCATCGCTGTTTTGATCAGACGTTACAAAGGTGTAGTCGGTACCAGCACTGCTTATAACTTGATCGGCATCAAAGCTCGTAGACAATGCTTGAGCACAGTCATGAGAAGCAGGAGGAGCAATGGTGGTTGCGGTAATTTTGACGCAGCTGGTGTCGTTTACGTTTTGCATTGCGCGAAGCTGCATATTGCGTGTGAACTGAAGTACACGGTCACGTAGCGCAATGGCGTCTTCCGCATCACTGCCTAGAAAGCGGGGCGTGACAGTGACTGCCAACACCCCAATAACCAAAATGGTTATAACAAGTTCTACAAGTGTAAAACCACGTTTATTCACATTATTGAACGCAAGAGTTCACAGTGATTACTGGGCGAACATCTGCTGATGTAGTGTTGGTATATTCAACAGAACATGCTGCGCCCGATGCGCTAGGGGCAGTGTTTGCGTAATCGCCAAATGCCGTTGAGTAGATAAGAATTGCGTCTGGCGTGCCTGTAATAACAGCTGTACCAAACTCATTCGTAAAGTCAGCATCTAAGATGTTAGTGAAGTTTGCTTCTGTAGCAGCATTTGGATAACCAAAAACAGTAGTTACAGATGTACCTGATCCGACATTAACAGAACCAGTACCACCTGTTTGGCCAGCAATCAGTGCTTTACCGTAAACAACAGATGACGCTGATTCTAGAGAGCCTGCAACTCCCTGTAGCACTGCATCTCGTGCGTCGTCTTGAAGGTTTAGAAATCTAGGTGCAGCAGTTACTGCCAAGATACCAAGTAGTACAATAACAATGATAAGTTCGATAAGGGTAAAACCCTTTTGTGTCGATAATTTTTGCATAGCTTTACTTCCTAATAGTTATTTTTAAAACACTGAGACCTGGCCAGTGGCAGGGTTATAAATGAATCCATCGTAAATGGTGCCGTCAGGAGCGCCATTCGCGGGCGCTGGGTTATTGGGTAAGCCCATTGATTCAACAAGGTAATAAACACAAGATATGTTCACACCGGTAGCATCGTTGCGCACAAGATACCTAAACTGCACTACATCTGCGTCATTCGTTGAAATCGTATTAGTAGGTGACGATTGTAAAATAAGGTCGAACACATTTTTGCACTCTTGCTCGTTCATTGCCGCCACAAGTGTGCTGCCGTTTACACTACCTGTTGGATAGCCGATGGTACCGTCTACTCCCACTAGTGTTTGGTCGTAGGTGACAACGGTGCTATTGGCCCCGTTGTTATTGCTTGGGCGCCCTTCCACTTCCCATTGCGCACGCACCAAACCAACGGCCGCGGCAAAACCACCTGCAACACCTTCAACACTCGCCTCGCGCGCCTCGTCGGTAACATCAATAAAACGCGGTAACGCTGTTGCGGCCAAAAGGCCTAATATAATCACCACTATAATTAATTCTATTAGCGTAAAACCTTGTTGTCTTACGTTCATATTTTCTCCTCAAGCGCCCTAAAAATGTGTTGTGCTTTTCTCATTACAATAACGCCATTCACAATTACAATTCGCTTACCTCGCCCGTTGCTGCACTGTAACTAAACCACGGATCACCTTTTAAGTAATACGCACAATACAGCATTCCGTTTTTATAAATATCGTCAACATACACATCAGTAGGTGAATTTACCTGCTGCAGGTTTGCCATATGAAGCAGTTGTTCACAGGCTTTGCTCGACATATTGTCCATACCTTGTGGCCACCCTTTGTTATTTAAAATAACAACGGCGCCCGCGGTTTTATCCTGCTCAATGACACCATCTTCTCGAAGCTGAGTGTCGTAAATAAACACTTTGTTTTGCTTGCGTTTTATCCACTGCGCTCTAACTATCATCACAGCGCGTTTGAACTGGTCTATTGCGCTATGCCTACTTACCTTATCGGCTTCATCGATAATGGGCGTTGCATAGAACACATAGGTTGCCCCTACTACTACCAACACCAAACTGATTATCAAAAAGTTTAGCAGGCCGCCTCTCACCCTTGCCATGCTATCCGCCTTTCACCGCAGACATCATGTTCCACATTGGCGTAAAGATACCTAGCGCCAAAATCAATACCATTACAGCCACAAAACCAATCAAAATAGGTTCAATCTTCGCCGTTAAGCTTTTAAGGTCAAAATCAACCTCGCGCTCGTAATAATCTGCACTCTCTTCAAGCAACGGCTCTAGTCGCCCGGTTTCTTCACCCACTGCAACCATTTGCAATACCAACGTTGAAAACAGCTCGCTGTTCTTCGACACCCTCAGTAAACTTTCGCCTTTTTCTATTCCTTGACGCATTTCTCTTATACGCTGCTGCATAAATGCATTGTCTACGGCATCAGCGGTAAGTGATAGCCCTGCCGTAAGTGGTACACCTGCGCGTAATATCATTGAGAAGCTTCGGCTGTACCTAGACAGCAAGGATCGCTCAATAATACTCCCCACAACAGGCAACTTTAGTTTAGTTCTGTCCCACTTTAGACGCCCAACTTCGGAATTAACGTATTGTTTTACCACAACTATTGCGCCAACAATACCAATAAGTAACAGCCACCAATAGTTAACGAAAAAATCAGACGTACCAATAAGCACTCGCGTCATAATGGGAAGCTCGGTATTAAACCGCTCAAACATTTGCGTAAACACAGGCACCACGAACAAATTCAGAATAAACATGGCAATAACTAGCGCAATAATCACGAACGTTGGATATCGCAACGCCGACTTTATACGCTTGCGCGTTTCCTGCTCTCGCTCAAAGTATAGTGCAAGCTGCAAAAATACATCATCTAGCTTACCGGTGTTCTCACCCACCACTACCACAGAGATAGTCAGGCGAGTGAAAATTTTCTCGTACTTGGCCATTGCTGCCGACAAATTTCTGCCTTGCTCTAACTGGTCTGCAATGTCTTTCAATATTTCTTGAAAACGCTTGTGCGATGCATTTTCACTTAAGCCTTTAATGGCCCGAATAATGGGAATACCCGCCTTTAACAGCGAATACATTTGTCGAGCAAAAATAATGAGCTCGTCAATACCCACTTTCTGTTCAAACAAACTAATGGCAGACAAGCCCTCACTGCTGGCGGCATTACCCCGTTTGGTTTCAGTAATGCTTGTTGGCACAACATTTTGTGAAAGTAACGCTTGAGCCGCAGCCTGCGCAGAAGCGGCTTCAATAACACCGTTTTGAGCACCTCCTTGGGCTGTTTTTCCTGCGTACTTAAACTGTGGCATTACTGACCTACCGCCTCAGGCACAAACTCAGCCACTTTAAACACCTCATCTAACGACGTTTTTCCTTCTGCAGCATAATCTAAAGCCATATGAGAAAGCGGCACAAAATCTTTGTTTGCTTTAGTGGCGTTTACGAAGCCTTGCGTGTCATTGTCACGCAGCGCATCCATCATTTCCTCGTTCATTTCTAGGAATTCAAAAACACCAATTCGCCCTTTATAACCGGTTTGATTGCAGCTGTTGCAACCGCGACCAGTGAAGAAGTTTGTTTCGCCCATATCTGGCTTCAAGTAGCGCACCCATGCTTGTTCTTGTGCAGAAGGGGCCTTTTCTGTTTTGCAGTTCTCACAAATTCGACGCACAAGACGCTGGGCTAACACACCGCGCAACGACGTTGCCACTAGATAAGGTGCAGCCCCCATATCAATCAAACGTATTGCACTGGTTACTGAGTCGTTAGTGTGCAGCGTACTTAATACTAAGTGACCTGTGAGTGCGCCTCGAAGGCCAATTTCAACGGTTTCTTGGTCACGCATCTCGCCTACCATGATGATGTCGGGGTCTTGACGAAGTGTAGTACGAAGAATGGCAGCGAAATCTAACCCAATTTTTGCGTTTATCTGCACTTGGTTAATCCGCGGCAGGCGGTATTCGATAGGGTCCTCTACCGTAATAATTTTAAATTCTGGTTTGTTTAGCTCGCTCAGTGCACCGTATAAGGTAGTGGTTTTACCCGAACCTGTTGGCCCGGTTACCAAAATCATTCCGTGTGGGCGGTTGATAGCCGTTCTAAACTTTTCTGCCATAGCGCTAGGCATACCGGTTTGATTTAACGTTAATAATCCGGCTGATTGGTCAAGCAAACGCATAACCACCGCTTCGCCGTTTGCAACGGGCATGGTCGACACCCTCACATCAAGCGAATGCCCTTTTACTTTAATATTAAAACGACCGTCTTGAGGAATACGCTTTTCACTAATATCGAGCCCTGACATTAGTTTAAGTCGAAGCACCAGTGCTGAGGCAATCTTTACCTGATCAAGCGTATTTTCCTGCAACACGCCATCGACACGCTGACGGATACGAAGGGTTTTCTCATCAGGCTCTATATGAATATCTGATGCGCGTACCTGCACTGCATCTTCAAAAATAGAATGCAGCAGCTTAACTACCGTGGCGTCTGAGGTCGTATCGTCAAGCGCAGACAGTTCAAACTCGGTATCGTCATCGTATTCTTCACCAAGCTTTTCAGCAAAAGATGCAATGTCTTGTGTTCTTCGATATACCGTGTCAAACGCTTCGAGCATTTGATGCTCTTGAACAATGGCAAGCTCGATATGTCGAGGCGAAACCAAGGGGCCAAGCTGATCGAGTCCGCCAAGGTCGGTCGGGTCGCTCATTCCTATCAGCACTTCTTGATCGTCTGCTTCTAAAACAAGTGCGCGGTAACGTCGAGCGTAAGTTTCTGGAATTATTTTAGCTTGTTCAGGGTCGATACGACGTTGGTTAATATCTAAAAATGGAATATTAAGCTGCTGAGCCAAGAAGCGAAGGAGTTGAGGTTCACTGATGTAACTTAAATCAATGAGCGTATCACCCAGTTTTCTGCCAGACGTACGCTGCGCCGCTAATGCGTTATCAAGCTGTTCACTAGAAATAATGTTTTCATGAACCAGTAAATCACCCAGTCGCATTTTTAATCGAGGTCGCATTAACGTTGCTCCTGTAAAGCTTGCAATCGCGCAGTTGCGTATTGCGCTGATGCTGAGGAAAGGCCGCCAAGAGAAAGCGCGCGTTTATACGCGGTAGCAGCCTGTTGTGCTTGGTCTAGCGCATCTTGGTTTATACCAAGCGCCATCCACCACTTACCGTTGTTGGGCTCTAGTAATGTCATTGCGCTAAACGCTGATACTGCTTGACGAGGCTTATTAACCGCCTGAGCCGAAGTACCTTTTAGTATGAGGTAATCGCTTCTACTTGCTTGAAGCGCATTTTCGTCAAGATTGTCTGGCATAATATTAAGCACTTCTTCAAAGCGATTTTCGCCAACAAGAATCTTTGCCATTAACTCGCGCCATTCAAGATTAGTAGGCGCTAACAGCACGCCATCTGAAAGTATGGAAAGCGCTTGAGTGATGCTGCCTTGACCATAATAAAGTGCAGCTAATTGCCTTCTTGCCTCGTGGTTTTCTGCGTTAGCTGTTAATGCTAGCAACAAGCTTTTTTGCGCCTCTTGGTACATACCGAATTCATACGACTTCATACCGGCAGCAAAGTGTATTTCGCTTTGTTCTTCTGCAGATTTTGGTTTTACCGTTGTAGAGGGACCACGTGTGATAATGCTCTCTTGCGTTGCGCTACTAACCGCCTCGTTGTTATCTGTGCTTGTATTTTCAGCTCCAGTGTTTTCAGCTCTGCTTTGATCATTACTTGCTACATTCGCAGCACTTGTGTCAGCGGTATTTATTTCAAGCGCAGATGGCTCTGATGCTGATGAAGCTGTATTTTGTGCTATTAGACTCGTTAACGCAGTGCCTTCCTCTTGCTGTTCTACAGAAGATGCTGCAAGTCGAAAGGGTTCCTCGTCGTCTACAGCTTGTTCTGTATCAGACAATGCTTGTTCGGCAACCGACTCCCCTTTGTTTCTCAACGCTAAATCTTCGCTCGACAACGGTCTTGTTGTAATACCTTCCATGGTGCTGGAAGTAGGTGTGGCAGTTGGTACAGTACTGCTTGTCTGTGACTCAACCCCTGGTGTTGATGCGTCTGCCGTGTTTGCCTTATTAGGTACTGCCGCAGTCTGACTCGCTTTTTCAGAAGTGCTTTTAACAGTGTCTGCACGGTCACTGCTATTGTCAGTAAAAAAAGAATAGGCGGCCACTATTAATATTACGATAATCAGTACAAGTGCAATACGCAACGTCGGTCGTTGCTTGGGAAGTTGAACCGTAGGCGATAAACCAAAATCATTCGACTCGTTACGTTCATCTAACGATTTAAGCGTGTTATTCAGAATGCTCATAACGCGCCCTTGTAAACATTAAAAGAGAGAAAAACGGCAATAAGAAAAATTGAAAGGTAGATAGTACGCGTATTGGGAAGAAGCCGGTTTTTACAGTCTTCTGTGTCGGCAACGGCACTTAACATATGAAACCAACTGGCCCGCTCTTTACCCTGCCCATAGGCACGCAGTAACATTTTGTGGCATACAATATTCACTAGTCGCGGCGTACCCTTAGTGGCAAGCGCGATAACATTTCTAACCGATTGAGGAATGATACTTTCGCTTCCACCTGCCATAGTTAGCCGGTGACCAATGTAATAAGCAACCTCTTGAGAAGACATAGTACGCAAAGTATACGAGAAGCTTATGCGCTGCCTAATTTGACGTACTTTAGGATTCGATAAGTTATGATCTAGCTCTGGTTGACCGAATAAAACAATTTGCAGCAGCTTACTTTTTTCCGTTTCTAAATTACTAAACAGCCTAAGCATTTCAAGCGCGTCCCAACTAAGCGACTGTGCCTCATCAATAATAAGCACCGCCTGTCGGTTTTCTTTCTTAAGCATTAGCAATTGAGCTTCGATAGCATTGTGCAAATTCTGCCGTACGCCTTCCTGCTCGGTATCCACACCTAGCTCTTTTGCAAACGCCATGCGCAGTTCATCGGGCGACAAATAAGGGTTTGGCAAATAACAAGCAACAAACTTATCGTTTAAATGGTTGATAAGCTTTCGGCATAACAGCGTTTTGCCTGTACCTACTTCGCCAGTTACTTTTATAAAACCTTCAGCCATGCTAAGCGCAGACAAAATGACTTTTAACGCTTCATTATGCGGTGCTAACGCACAGAAAAACTCTGTGTTTGGCGTTAGCGAAAACGGCATTTCGTTGAAGTGATAAAAGTCGAGGTACATGGCTAGTTTCTATACCACTGATCTAGCAACGACTGCGTGCGCTTGCGCTGTTTTTCCCATGAGTCAGGCTGCACGACAGACGGTCGAATTAAGATCACTAGCTCACGTTTGGTTTGTGTTTTGGCGATATTTTTAAACAAATTACCAAACACTGGAATGTCGCCTAAAAATGGAGTTTTCGATTCGGTGTCGTTGGTTACCGTTTCCATTAAACCGCCAATAACAACAATCTCACCATCTCTTGCGCGAATAACGGTGTCTGACTCACGAATGTTACTTTGTGCTAGCGGCAGCTGAATTTGTTGTTCGCCCACTTGAATTACTTTGGTTTGCTCCGCAGTTTCAGTGACCGACGGGTGCACATGAAGAATGACCGAGCCAGAACGATCAATTTGAGGGGTTACATCAAGGGCAATACCCGAGAAAAATGGCGTAAGCTCAATGTCATTATCGTTTTGTGTATTTGCGGCATTTAGCTGCTCACTGGTGGAAACATCAGTGACAAAGTATTCGTCTTGCCCCACTTTAATTACCGCTTTTTGATTGTTGGTCACGGTAACACGAGGGTTGCTGAGCATCTGCACATCGCCCTGCGTTTGCAGTAGGTTAATAACACCATCAAAATCACCGGCTGCAATTCTAAGCGTTGACACACCACCAATATCCGTACTTATGGTATTTCCAATACCGTTTACGGCATTTATAGCAGGGTCGATACCATTTACCGTATTTGCTGCAAAATTAGACGCTAAAGCACCGCCGCTAAAACCAAAGTTGGCTCGGCCAGTAAGGCCGCTAGCAATGCGATCCCAACGCACGCCTTGTTGATAACCGTCATTAAGCGTAACTTCAATAATTCGTGCTTCTAACACAACCTGACGCTGAAGGCTTTCTTGGCTTTGCGTTAAAAAGTCTTTTACTACCGCAATTTCGCTAGGTAACGCTCTAATCGTCACCAAACCAGCTTGCGGTGACACCACTACATGACGGCCTTCTTCAGGTGGCAATAATATGGCAAGGGCCTCTTTTAAATCTTCCCAAAAATCGTTTTCACTGGTGGTTTGAATGTTAGAGCCGTTTAGCTGCTGAATGTTATTGCCACCAACTCCGCCTAGACCGCCCACACCACCTTGAGCACCGATACCGTTGCCCGCAATATTGTTGTTACCGTTTATACCGCCGTTGTTGCCACCGTTATTTTGATTTTGCTCGCTTACGCCACCTGCAATCACGCTTACATTAGACAAACCAAAACGTTTTATCATTAAGAAATTTACGGGGATGGACTCTGTTTTCAGCTGAGAAGGCATAACCTGAATGACTTTGCCTTCCATAAAAACATCCAAAGGATACATACGAGAAACAATTTTCAGCACGTCATCCAGCGCAACTTCTTTCAGCGTTAAGCTAATTTGACCCGATACCTGTGGGTGTACGGCTACACTGTAAGGCGTACCGTCGACTAATGCGTCGAAGAAAGGACGAACATCAACATCGCTTGCCGATACATCAAAAGTTTTGGTAGCCGTTTGCGTCGGCAACGCTTTATACCGAGATACTTCAGACAATAGCTCTTGATTAAAATCAGGAGGCGGTGGTGGCGTGTCGTTTTTAAGCTGCTGTTGCTGGTTTAGTTCATTTCGAATATGAGGCTTTACCTCTTCGCCCACGCCATACGATTTGCAGCCAGCAACCGTAATAACCAGTGTTATGAACAACGCTTTTGCGATATCGCTATTTTTTAATTTCATAGGTGTACAGTTCAAGTGTTCGTTGCTCACGTCCATCGCTGATAACAACGTCTTTTGCATTTATTTTTAAGATAGTAAATTCGCCCACAGTATCTCCCTGACGATACGATTTGCCCGAGATAATAGCTGTCTTTCCGTCAACGCGTTTAAAGATAGATTGTAGTGCAAGGTCGCCCTTTACAACGTCTTGCGCTTTGTTTGCACCAAGCGCCGCCACTGCCGGTTTGGTAGGATCGACTTCAGCTGCAAACACGCCGTTCGACAACACTAGCATGCTAAACGCGCCGACGGTGCCTATATAGTTAAAGCGAAATAAACGTTTCATTATTACTTACCGTGGCCAGTGCTAGACTAAGTTGTGCTTTGGGGTAATCTGTCACGTTGTACGAAAAATCGGTAATAACCACCTTTTCAGGTGCTGCTTGTAAACGTGCTAAATAGTTTTTTAAGTTGAAATATTCGCCCTCAATAACCAGCGTCATATTGTGGCGAAATAGGGTTGCGCTTTCACTTTTTTCCTCGCCAAATCGCAGCGTTGTTGTTGGCAAAACATCAAACCTTAACAAACGTATATCGCCCTGCTGATCCAGCAAAGTCATAAGCAAGGCCGGCATACGGTCTGCAGCAACAAAACTGTTATTAAGGCTTGCTAGTTTGTTGTCCACCTCAAGTAATTTTTTGCGCGCACTGTCTAACTGGGCTTGTGCCTGTTTGCCATAATCAACCGCCAAGGCTTCATTCAAGGCATCTCGCTGTAAAACAAGGCCGTTATATTCTATGTCTTTGCGTTCAAGGTTTTTATTCGTTGCCGACATGTCGTCTAGCGCAGGCGCTACACCGAACCAATAAAATAAATACACTATCAACCCAAAGCTTACCCACAATACCAATTGTTTCTCACGTGGCTGAAGCGCTGAGAATTTATCAGAGAGCTGCTGATACTGACTCATTAGTCTCTCCTTCAAAATCGGTTGAAATAACAAAGGTTCGTACGCGATCTTTATCTGCTACTTGATCGAATTTAACGTGCGAAAACGACTTACCTTTGAAAAAGGGTGATTGTTCAAGCTTCTCTAACCAAATTGGAACGGCCGCCGGTGTCACAGTTTGACCTGTTAGCCGCACCTTTGAAGGGTCAATTTCAATCTGCGTAAGCCATAAGTCGTTGTGATGATAGGTAGCAAGGTCGCGCATGACTTCAACAAACTGTGTGGCATCGTTAGAAAGTTCGCCGCTTTCTACAAATTCGAACAGTGCTTCTCTGTTTTGAATTTTCTTCTGAACATCAGCAAGCTGCGCTTCTAGCGCGGTAATGTCACGTTTTTCTTCAAGTTGTGCTTGAAGCTGTTTTAACTCGTTATTCAGTACTGATACGTCGTTAGCGCGGGCTTTTAATGCCGATTCCTTACTACTTGCCAACACATTGAAGACAATAGTAAGGGCTAGCATTACCACAAAGGCGCCACCGTTTATCCACAACACCTTATCAAAAGGAAGTTTTTCCTTTTGCGGCTTCAGTGACTCTTGATAAAGATTAATCGTGCGTTTCATTACACCTCTCTTGATGCAACTAACGCACTAGCGAGCGCAAAATGGCACGTAGAGTCGACAACGTCAGACAGTTCTAATTCAGGTGTAAACACCTTCATAGCAGCGGGTTGAAAAGGTTTTAAACGTTCTATTACTGGCTCGCAATCGAACTGAGTTTTAAACAAAATTTCTTTTAAAGGCGGCTGTTTAAGCTGCGATTCATAGAAATCCATTGAACGTTGTATTTCAAGACCTAACGTATCGCTTACCTGAGATACATCTGTGGTTTCATTAAACTTGTTTACAAAACCACGAAGGCGACGAGCTAGCCAAATGGAACCCGACCTTACAATCATCAAAAAGGGTTCACTATTGGGCTCTTGAACAATAAGCAAACGTGCGTATTCATCATCTGGCGCCATTTCGGCAACCAATACTTCTTTGGTATGAATATGAGTAAGGTGCTTATCTTTTTGTTTGGCAAGTGCTGCTGCTAATGAAGCAAGAGGGGCTTTTTCTGACGCAAACACATCTATTTTTTGTTCGCCCGTTCTGCTTTTAACAGGGTAATCAACGTAATCGACTACCATGTTGGCAGACTCGTAAGGAACCAGGTCACCAAGGGTCCATGGCAATGCAGCCGCGATATCTTCCTCAGGTACTTCTGGCTTTGTCACCTGTACCATGTGATACATTTCTTGAGACAGCACTATCGATACCGTACAGCTTTCTTCGACCGACTCTAAAATTGCACCAATCTGTTGTTCTAACGGGACATTTACATTAAAAGGCTGCGTGTTCACAGTTTCGATAACGGGACTGCCGGTAACGTTGTTAACCGCGGCTAAACGGATATGGGAAGCACATACAGACACCCCAACAAACACCGTGGGAACCTTGCTTTTTGATGAAAATAAGCGAATGGGCATTTATAGAATTCTTTTCGTCTCAAGCGCATTAATTATTGTAATCACAATACCTTACCACACGTTGTACTAACACGACACCACCTAAAAAGTAGACTAATTGTGTAGAAACAACAACCAGTAGCAAAACGACTTTCAAAAACTTAACAATAGAATGAAAATCGCATATAAAGTGAGTTGTGGTTTAGTCTTCTAAATCAGATATTTTACCAGTCGCGGGGTAGTAGTCGAAATAAGGCCCTCGACTTAAACCAAATCGACACCAATAGACTTCGCTACTTTCATTGTCCTGAGAATAAAAACGGGCATGTACTTTAAAGCCATCGACGTTTAAATCCTCAGCGGTTAATGATGTCCAAAGCTTTTCGCAGCCTTCATCATTCATTTCGCCGCCCGGCCATCCGAAATGATTAATAGGCACAGGACGTCTGCTTCGCTCTTTTCCTTGGTTGTCGTAGTGACGAAGCATAATCATAGAGGTAGGTTGTTGCACCTTCCACTGCCAGTGTGACGACTCAACATGATGCTGAAACTGAGACATACGCTTTGTAAAAACTTCTAATGTGACATCGTTTTCATCAGACTTAAAGGTAGTAGCAAGTACACTTATTAAAGCGATGGTGGCAATAACCGCCCCCACTTTTAATAATCCGTAATCTTGCGAAGGCTTGTTGGTTTTTTTCTTCATTTATTGTTTTCCGCCTGCGTCTATTTATACCGAGCGATTCCTGGTAAAAATAGGTCTTTATTTATATTTTTATCGACATTATGACGGAAATATAAAGCTACTCCACATTTTCATCTTACTTAATTAATTTAAGTTTATGATTTTGTGAGCGTTGTGATACCCCAAAAAGCACCACTTTTCTTTTGAAGCTGCCAGCCGTTTTTAACTAGCTGCTTACGAGTGAAATAGTTAGTCATGCCATGGCCGAATAACACAATACGATTGTGCGCTTCGCTGAGTGTTTGAATATGCTGAGCAAGGTTCACAGTGCGCTTTTTGGCGTGAGCAAAGCTTTCAAAGTCGCCTTTGAATCCGGCAAACCACAGCGTACGGCTTAGCAAAACCCAGTGCCATGCTTTTAGTTTTAACGGAATGTTATAGAAAGGAATGTCCATTTCTTTTAAGTTGTGGCACGTTTCATTGATGTTTACAGCGCCGTACTGTTTTGCTGATAATTGAGCGCGTAAAAGAGGACTAACTATTACATAACTATCCTCAAGGCTCGCTTCTTCTTCCGGAAGACTGGCAGGGTCAAGTTCAGATTTATCGTAATCCTTTACCCACTTTGCGTAATCTGCTGCGTTTACTTTGTCGTTATGTGCCGACAGTGGTTTACCATGGCGAATAAACACCACTTCCTTTTGATTTGTTTTCATCGTCACATCCCTGTGCTGCTGTACTAATAGCTTTTAGGCTGTTTCAAGTACGGTATTATTGGCCCCTTGGCCATAAACAGCCTGACTTATATAGTCTGCCAACACATGCTTCTCATCTTCAGATAAACGTAAACCGTGCTTGGTACGACGCCAAAGCACATCGTCTACGTTCTTTGCCCATTCATACGCAATAAGATAATCAACCTCCGCTTTGTAAAGCATGGCGCCAAAATCAGCACCAAGGTCGTCCAACGACTTTGCATGCTTTAAGAATTTAAAGCACAACAACCCGTACTGCTTAGCGTATCGCTGCGCTAAAGAAACTGGTAACCAAGGAAAGTCGCTGGTTAACTTATCAACAAAACGTTCTTGGCTTTCAAATGCACCACCTGGAAGCGGAACCTCTTTCGTCCACGCTTTTTTCGCCTTTGGAAAACACGTAACCAATTTATCTACGGCATGCTCAGCAAGTTTTCTGTAGGTTGTAATTTTACCGCCAAAAATATTCAACAGAATTGGCTCGCCCGCACTGCCTTTTAGCTCTACTTTGTAGTCGCGGGTAAGCTCTTGTGCTGATGCATTTTTCTCTTCTAAAAGAGGTCGCACGCCACTGTAACTATGGACTATATCTTCGCGGGTAATCTTAGTTTTAAAGTATTCATTTACCACATCAATTAAATAGTGGGTTTCTGCGTCTGAAATGGCTGCATCTGACGGGTTGCCCGTAAAGTCTTCATCGGTGGTGCCTACCAAAGAAAAATCACCTTCGTAAGGGATAACAAAAACAATACGTCCGTCTTTGTTCTGCAGAATGTAAGCTTCTTCTGTGTCGTACAGCTTAGGAACAATAAAGTGGCTGCCTTTAACCATACGCATGGCATTTGGGTTATTCACATTCACTAAGCGATCTAGAAACGAGACAGCCCAAGGGCCTGCGGCGTTTACAATAGATTTAGCCCTAACTGTAAACGTTTTCCCGCTTTCGTCACGTAAAGTCACAAGCCATAAATTATCTTGTCTCTCTGCACTAACGCACTCAGTGCGAGTTAGAATTTCTGCACCTTGGTTTTGCGCTGCAAGTGCATTTAAAACAACTAGACGGGCATCGTCTACCCAACCATCTGAGTATTCGAAGCAAGTAGAAATACTTTCAACTAGTGGCCCTTGCGGAGTAGTTGCTAGTTTTCGTGAACGAGGAAGCACGTTGCGTTTAGCTAAAGAATCATAAAGAAACATACCAATACGAATCATCCACGCTGGGCGCAGATGTTTTTGATGTGGCAATCTAAAGCGTAGCGGCCACATAATATGCGGCGCTTTCTTCAATAAAACCTCGCGCTCTGCCAAAGCCTCTTTCACTAAACGAAACTCATAGTGCTCAAGGTATCGAAGACCACCGTGGATTAGCTTACTGCTTGAAGACGAAGTAGCGCCAGCAAGGTCACCCTTTTCACAAAGCATAACCGAAAGGCCTCTGCCGGCCGCATCAACAGCAACGCCAACACCATTTACGCCTCCGCCAACAACAAGCGTATCTAATACATGTTCATTTTGATTACTTTGAGTCATTGTTCGCCCTTACATGGCTTTCTCATCTTTTGGCTATTTGACAACCAATTTATTGTTAAGTCAACACAAAACGAAAACAAACGAACATTAAAGAAAAATTAAGAATCAGAAAAGCGCTATCAGCACGGCTAAGAAAGTAATATTAGTCCAATGGAAAACGCAAGGCGCAAAAGTAGCGCAGGAGCTTGCGTGGGTCTTAACCTATGAAGTAATAAGGTAGATAAGTTTTATGACGAGAAGGTGTCAGGCTTTAACGAAAGTAATGTTATTTTCTTCGATTATTTCCATAATACTTTCAGGTGGCGTTTTATCACAAACAAGACAATCCACTTGAGAGATATGCCCCTGCTCCACCATAGCGCGGCGCTCGAACTTGCTATAATCGGCGGCAAGAATAACATGCTGTGTATGTTGTAATATGGCTTGAGATACCTTCACTTCGCGAAAGTCAAAATCTAATAACGCGCCATCTGCACTAATACCACTGATGCCAATAATGCCATAGTCCATTCTAAACTGACTGATAAAGTCGCATGTAGCCTCACCAATAATACCGCCATCGCGATAGCGCACCTCACCGGCAGCAATAATGACTGAGAAGTCTTCTTTAGCTGACAAAATAGTAGCAACATGAATGTTATTGGTAACCACATGCAGGTTTTTGTGGTTCAGCAACTTAGTAGCAATAAGCTCTGTTGTGGTACCGATATTGATAAACAGTGAAGCACCGTCTGGTATCATAGCGGCCACAGCATCGGCAATTTTTTCTTTTACCTCGGCATTTTGAGTTTTACGCTCCTGGTAAGGCGTGTTCTCCCAGCTTTTGTTCAGCCCAGCACCACCGTGATAGCGACTTAATACACCGCTGTCGGCGAGTTGATTCAAATCTCTTCTAATAGTTTGTGGCGTAACGTCGCATGCAGAAACAAGATCATCAATAGACATAAAGCCATGTAGCTTTATTAAGCCAACAATTTTTTCATGTCGCTGCGTTTGATTCATTATTTACCCCAAAACTACCTATTAGTTAGGCACTAGTATAATGATTAATGCGTTTACTTCACACGAAAATCGAAAACACAAATGTTCGTTTTCGAAAATAGAGCATTGTTAATCACGTGTAAATAATGCACACTCTAAAAAATATATCTTTTTGGAGTGACGTCATGGGGCAGCATATTCTTGCCATCGACCAAGGTACTACAAGCTCACGAAGCATAATCTTCTCGCCAAACGGCGCCATTGAAGCTATTTCCCAAACTGAGTTTTCACAAAAATATCCGCATGATGGATGGGTAGAACACAATCCTGAGGAAATTTGGGAAAGCGTTGTCTCTACAATAAAAAACGTCTTTGATAGATGTGCACTTACTGCTAAAGACATTGCAACTATCGGTATTACAAACCAGCGTGAAACTACACTGGTATGGCACAAAGACACAGGAAAGCCTGTGTATCCGGCTATTGTGTGGCAAGACAGACGTACATCGCCACTTTGCAGAGAGCTAAGTGAAGATGCGGAATTGGTATCGCACATTACCGAGTCAACAGGCTTACTACTTGACCCGTACTTCTCTGCTACAAAGATTGCATGGATATTGGATAATGTAGAGGGCGCACGTGCTCAGGCAGAAAACGGCGAACTGCTATTTGGAACGGTTGATACGTTCCTAATCTGGCGTTTAACAAACGGTGCTTCACACAAGACCGATGCAACCAATGCATCTCGTACCATGCTGTTTGATATAAACAAGCAATGTTGGGATGAAAAGTTGCTCAAAACTTTCAACATTCCAGCATCAATGCTGCCAGAGGTTATGGACTGTGCAGCAGATTTTGGCGTGCTTGACGAAAGTATTATTGGACGGGCTATTCCTATTCAAGGTGTTGCGGGCGACCAACAGTCAGCGCTTGTTGGGCAAGCGTGTTTTGAAAAAGGTATGGCAAAAAGCACTTATGGT
Organism: Alteromonas sp. MTD1; assembly: GCF_042848195.1. Classification (NCBI taxonomy): domain Bacteria; kingdom Pseudomonadati; phylum Pseudomonadota; class Gammaproteobacteria; order Alteromonadales; family Alteromonadaceae; genus Alteromonas; species Alteromonas sp. MTD1. The sequence goes on along the minus strand of NZ_BTGG01000006.1, from coordinate 205,890 downwards.
ACTGGATGCTTCATGATCCTTAATACAGGTGATGAGCCGCTTCAGTCGAAAAATAGACTGCTTACTACTGTTGGCTATCGAATAGATGGAAAAACAACGTATGCACTAGAAGGCAGTATATTCATGGCGGGTGCCACGGTACAGTGGCTTCGCGACGGTCTTAAATTAATTGGTGACGCCGCAGATACAGAAGCGCTTGCGCAGCGTGCTAGACAAGATAACGGCGTATTTTTAGTGCCCGCCTTTACCGGTCTTGGCGCACCGTATTGGGACCCCGATGCGCGCGGCGCAATTTTAGGGTTAACTCGAGACACTGGAATCAGCGAAATTGTTGCTGCGGGTCTTCAGTCGGTATGCTACCAAACTAAAGATTTGCAAAAAGCCATGGAATGTGACGGCGCGCGCCCTACTACAATACGTGTTGACGGTGGTATGTCGCGTAACGACTGGGTAATGGGCTTTTTATCAGATATTCTAGGAGCAGAAGTTGAGCGACCTGAAAACACGGAAACAACGGCGTTAGGCGCAGCTTTTCTTGCCGGCCTACAGGCGGGGATCTTCAATTCCTTAGATGATTTAACGCAGTGCTGGACGAGTGATAGCGTTTTCACCCCAAGACTCACCAAAGACGAACGCAACCGTGCCTATGACGGATGGAAAGAGGCGGTAGATCGTATTCGTTGTAGCTAATCTTGCCCTGCAAAGCTTCTCAACCTGTTAGTATTTTCTATATGTTAATAAAGTGCGGTTATAAACCGCACTTTTTTTATACAAAAAAAATTTTATAACATTGTAATTACATTGTCATTTTGTGTTAGTATTGAAATCAAGGTAAACGTTTCACCTTTTACCTTGATTAATAAATGTTATTTTTTTCAAGAAGTTACAAATAATAAGTAAGAAAAAATAACGCTAAATGTGTAAAAGTAATGTTAATAAGCTTGTTCCGCACATACTAAAAACGTAATTAAAGTGCAAAGTACGTTAGAACGTAGCCTACTCACGGAGAAAACACAGTGACACATAAAATTAACACATCACAGCTAGGCCCTATTGCAAAGCGCTCTCTGCTTGGTGTTGCAATCGCCTCTGCCCTACACTCACCGATTGCCTTATCACAAGACGCTGACACTCAAAATGTAAACGATGCACCTGTTGAAGTTATTGAGGTTCGCGGCATCGTAAGTAGTCTTAAGCGTGCCATGTCTGACAAGAAAGAAAACCTTGCCGTGTCAGATGGTATCGCTGCTGAAGACCTTGGTAAGTTCCCAGATCTGAACGTTGCCGAATCACTTCAGCGCATCACTGGTGTTTCAATTGACCGAAGTGGCGGTGAAGGTCAACAAGTAACCGTGCGTGGTTTCGGCCCGCAGTTCAACACGGTACTTGTAAACGGTCGTCAAATTGCCTCTGACGATGCAGGCCGTGCATTTAACTTTGACGTACTAGCAGCCGACCAAATTACGGGTGCGAATATCTTCAAAAGTGGCGTAGCTAACTTACAGTCGGGCGGTATTGGCTCAACCATTAACGTAACAACGGCTCGCCCATTCGACTACGACGGCTTCCAAGCGGTCGGTAGTATTAAAGGCATGTACGAAAGCCTTTCTGAAGAGACGTCGCCACAAGCGTCTTTCCTTGTAAGTAATACATTCGCAGACGACAAGTTTGGTTTATTACTTGCCGTATCTCATCAAGAGCGTGATGTACAAATTAACCGTATTCAAACTGCTGGCTGGCGTCCAGGTTTAACGCTTTCAAACCGTAATGACGGCGTATTAGCAAGCAACGTTTACCTTCCTCGTAACTGGGACCAAGTTGTCGACCAGCAAGAAAGAACGCGTACCAACGCATCATTGGTTGCTCAGTTTGCGCCAAGTGACGATATTACTATTACCCTAGACGGTTTCGTGTCTAAGTTTGAGGTTGATTCTCAAGTTACTGACCTTGCATCATGGTTCGAGCCAGATCGCGTAGGCTCTGCAACTATTTCAGAATACGGCACCGCCATTCAATTTACCCAAGAAATTGATTTACACCAAGGCAGTGGTAACCCTGCCTCTGACTTCGTAAGCTCAACCCGCGGCGTTCGTGATGTTACCAATAAAGGTTTTGGTTTAAATGTTGATTGGCAGGTTACTGATGCACTTTCTGCAACGTTTGATGTTTCGAATTCTGACGCCAAAAATGATATCGGCGGCAGAGGTCGCTTCAACGTTGTAGGTATTATTAACAATTACGAATTTGACGGTACTGGCGGCACGCCAACAGTCATTCACGACGGTTTTGGCAACGGTCAACTACCAGACATTAATTTAAACCGTCTGCACTATAACGACCTCGGTAACGTTGTAGCATCTGAAGATGAAGTAACTGAATATAAAGCTGATTTCACTTATCTTGCTGACTCTGAAGTGTTCCGCAAAGTCGACTTCGGCGTTTTGCGTTCAGAGCGTGAAAAATTTGTGTTCCAAGAGTTCGCTTCTCAATGTGCTTTTTGCGGTTATGGCACTGCTGCACCGATTGATGCACTGAACATTCGTCCATTTACTGCAAACAACTTCTTTAGCGGTCTTATTGACACGTGGTATACCTATGACGGTGATGCTTACCTAGACTACCTTGCTTCTCAGGGTGCTCCAGTTACGCCTACGCTGCAAAATAACTATTACAACATTGAAGAAGAAGTAACAGCGTTATATGCACAGTTCGAGTTTGGTTATGACATCGGTGATATGCCATTAACCATGAACTTCGGCGCACGTTATGAAGAGACTGACGTAGCTGTTTCAGCAGTTCAAGCATTTATCTCTGACGTCGTTCCAACGTCAGATCTTACGCTTTTCGCAAACCGCTTTGCGCCAGCTCAAGACATAGTGGGTACGTCGTCTTACTCGAATATCCTTCCTAGCTTGAACGTTAAGCTTGAAGTACAAGAAGACATGATAGTTCGCTTCTCGCGCTACGACTCATTGACTCGCCCAACAATGTCGCAGATGTCTCCAGCAACAACTTTTGGTGAACCTCGTCGTCAAAACCTTCAGGCTAGTGGTGGCAACCCTAACCTTAAGCCATTTAGCGCGGAGAACTGGGATCTATCGTTTGAATGGTATTACAGCGATGACTCTGTATTCTCGTTTGCAGTATTCAGCAAGGAAGTAGAAGACTTTATTATTACGCTGTCTGGTCCGGAAACTTACAACATGACTGACCGTCTTCCTGGAGATTTCCGTTGCGCTGCAGCAGATTGTGCTCCGGGTGTATCTCTTGACCCACAAGACCCATCTCGCGATGTAGTAGCTGATACTGAAGAACTCAATGGTGCAAGTGAAGTTTACACAGTAACGCGTCCGCAAAATGGTGAAACAGCAACGGTTAACGGTTATGAAATTGCACTTACCCATGTATGGGATAACGGCTTTGGTGTAACAGCAAATGCTACAGTAGTGAACAGCGACGCTGAGGTCTCTGGCGATATCACTCAATCATTTGCGTTAGAAGGGCTCGGCGATTCACAGAACCTTATTTTGTTCTACGAGAAAGACGCGTTCCAAGCGCGTGTTGCATTTAACAACCGTGAGTCGTTCTTGTTTGCACTTGATAACGGCTTCTCAGGCGAACCAACTACGACCGAAACATACGGTCAGTGGGACGTAAGCGCAAGTTACGACATCAACGAACATCTAACGGTTTTCGTTGAAGGTATTAACGTAACTGAAGAAGAACTAACGCAAGTTGGTCGTTTCCCAGACCAAATTTACTCAATTGAAGATAACGGCTCTCGTTACGCAGTGGGTATACGCGGCTCTTTCTAAGAAGCGTGTGTTTTGGCAGGGACTAGTCCCTGCCATTTATTCATAAGCTTATTGGCAAATTATTTGAGTTTATGAATAAATGTAGTAAACACGTTTAAGTAGCGACAACTCATGAACCAATCTACTCAATCTTCTAAAAAGCAACGCATCGTTATTGTCGGCGGCGGCACGGCTGGGTGGCTGACAGCTGCCATAGTAGCGGCAAAGCATAATATTGCTGTCGGTGAATGCGGGCTTGATATCACGCTGGTTGAATCTAGCGATATTCCTACCGTGGGCGTGGGTGAAGGTACATGGCCTACTATGCGAAACACGCTGAAAGACATTGGTTTGTCTGAAAAAGAAGTGTTTCGACGCTGCAGCGCTGCCTTTAAGCAAGGTGGTAAGTTCGTAAACTGGGTAAAAGAAGAAGGCGACTATTACTATCACCCATTTACCGTGCCACTAGGTTATGGTCGCGTTGAAATGGCGCCTTATGTAGGCAACATTGCAGAGTTTGCTAATGCAACCAATTTCCAGCAGCACGTATGTGAACGCAATATGGCGCCGCGCACGCTTAACGAAGAAGAATACAGCAGTGCTCAGTCAAATTATGCCTATCATTTAGATGCGGGCGCATTTGCTGATTTACTAAAAGAATTTAGTAAAAATCAGCTTGGCGTTAATCACAAAGTTGCCACCGTAGAACGTGTTCACGCCACATCAAGCGAGCATATTCAAAGCATTACACTAAACGACGGTAGCACGCTTGAAGCCGACCTTTTTGTAGACTGCTCAGGCTTCCGCTCTTTGTTACTAGGTGAAACCCTTGGCGAAGCAGTGGTTTCTACCGACGATGTATTGTTTAACAACTCAGCAATAGCCCTTCATGTACCCTATGAAGATGATTTTGAGATAAAGCCCTATACCCAAGCAACAGCACAAGAAGCAGGCTGGATTTGGGATATTGGCTTGTCATCAAGGCGTGGTGTTGGTCATGTGTATTCTACCGACTACACCAACGACGCCCGTGCAGAAGAGGTGTTACGCCAATATGTGGGCGACGAAAAGGGCGAGTTAAACGCAAGAATCATTCGCTTTAACTCCGGTTATAAAAAGCGTATTTGGAAAGGCAACTGTATTGGCGTTGGTTTGTCAGCGGGCTTTGTAGAGCCCCTTGAAGCCACCGCATTAATGCTTATTGAAATATCGGCCCGCTTTATTGCAGAGCAAATGCCGCTGCCGGTCAGTGCCATGCCAATAGTGAGCCAGCGTTTTAACAAACAAATGCAATATCGTTGGCAACGCATTATCGATTTTCTAAAACTTCATTACATTTTTAACCAGCGAAGCGAACCTTATTGGGTAGCGAATCGCGACCCCAAGTCTATTCCTGATTCTTTAAAAGAAGACCTAGAGATATGGAAATATCGTGGACCTAAAATTGCTGATTTCTCTGCAGCGATAGAGCTTTTCCCAGCTGCAAGTTATCAGTATGTATTGTATGGAATGGGTTTTTCACCAGACTTTTCCTTGCAATCTCATTTCTACACAGAACGCCAGTTAGCTGATAAGGTTATTCAACAAAATCAGCTTATTACACAGCAAAAACTAAGTAGTTTACCGAACCATCGCGATTATATAGAGCAGTGGTTAGCAAGCTAACGAGAATAATAATATGCCAAACTTTCAGACGTTATCATCTGACCTACACAGCGAAATACGTATCGATGAAAGCAAACTTACCGCTACATTCGCAAAGTTCCACTTGGTGAATGTAGAGGTTAAAGAAGCTGTTCAAGCCTCTTGCGAGTATCCTCTTTTTTTTAGCAAAGCCGCAAATAACCAGTATTGGACTGTATCCGCATTATGCGGTTTAGCACCGCAAGAGAATGTATTTGAAACACAAGGCGCGTGGCTTGCACACTTTACGCCATTAAGTCTAAAAACGCTTCCGTTCACATTGAGCTTTGAAAAAAGCACAAACCAGCCTGACACACTTTTAGATATGGATTCTCCTGCGGTTTCGCAAAATACTGGTGAAACCCTTTTTCTCTCTTCAAGGCGCCCTACCGCCTACTTAGACAATAAGAATAAGCTGCTTTCAGAGCGTGTGTCAGCGATGCAGCAAACAGCTGCATTGCTTAATCAAGTGAACGAAATGGAGCTAATTCAATCTGTCGACTTAATTATCGAGTACGCTGACAACACCCAACAGCGCGTTGGCGGCCTTGCTACCGTGAACGAGCAACGTTTACACAATTTAAGCAGTGATGAAATGGCATTGCTTCATCAAAAAGGGTTGCTGAATGTGCTGTTTAACGTGCTTGGATCGATTTTTCAGGTAAACCGCATTATTCGACTGCACAACACCAAATTTCCATCTCGCGCTGTTAAGAACGTTAAGTTCGAAACCAGCAAGTCATAAGCACCTTAGGAGTTAATTATGTTTTCTAACACGCTACAGGTGTCTGTTTTCGTATTTGTGACTGCGCTAATTGGCTTACTTACTTACCTGAGTTGCCGCGGGCAAAACAGGGGCTCGCAATCACAAAGTGAGTACTTTCTTGCTGGTGGTGGTTTAGCATGGTATTTCGTTGCAGGTAGTATCACCCTTACTAACTTAAGTACCGACCAGCTAGTAGGTATGAACGGTAACCAAATGGCGCTGCTTGCTTTATGGGAACTTGCTGCGGTTGTAGGCTTATTTGTTTTAGCAAAAGTATTTCTGCCTGTTTATTACAAGTTTAAGTGCACCACAACTACCGAACTGCTAGAACAGCGTTATCACGACAAACACATTCGCGCCGTTATCAGTGCGCTATTTTTTGCCGGTAGCGCGTTAATCTTCTGCCCCGCGGTAATTTACTCTGGCTCGCTGTTTATGCAGTCAATGTTCAATATTGAACTACCGCTTATGTATATTGCAGTTACCTTCGTTATAGTGGGCGCACTTTATGCAATATTCGGCGGTCTTCGCGCCGTTGCGGTATCAGATACCTATTCAGGTGTTTTACTGCTTACCATGGCTGTGCTCGTCGTCATACTTGCGCTTCAAGCTATCGATTACAACTTCGATGGTATTCCTCAAGAACGCCTAACCCTTTTAGGCGATGATGAATCACCTATTCCTTGGCACACCTTACTCACGGGTATGATTTTTATTCAGATGTTCTATTGGGGCACTAACCAAGTTATTACCCAACGCGCAATGGCTGCACCTTCTTTAAAAGAAGCACAAAAAGGGGTTTTTGCTGCTGCCGGTATTCGCCTGCTAATTGTGCCTGCAATTATCGTTATCCCTGGTATTGTGTCTTTTAAACTGTTTGGTGATATTGGTGATAGCGCCTACGGAAAAATCGTAGCTACCGTGCTACCCGATTGGCTTTCCGGTGTATTTGCTGCAGCTATGGCAGCGGCAGTACTCACTACCTTCAACAGCAACCTAAACTCTGCGGCAGCGCTGTACGTGTGCGATATTCACGAAAGCTATGTAAATAAAACGCCAAACGTTCCCAAGCTTAGTGGCTATGTTACCGTATTGCTTTGTTTAGTGTCTCTTGCTCTTATTCCGGTATACCAGCAAGCAGACAGCATTATTAACCTAGTTCAAAAGCTTTACGGATTACTAAGCATGCCTATTTTGTCGGTATTCATAGTGGGCCTATTATTTAGAAATGTGCATGCATTTGCAGCCATAGGAGCGGTTGTCTTTGGCGTGTCTATTTATGCACTTATGAGCTTTGAGGCATCACCGTTATACGCGCCATTTGGCTTACACTATATCCACTTAATGTTCGCTACGCTTATCGGTTGTGTTGCATTCGCATTAATCGTTAATAGCGTGGTGTTTCGCCAAAAGGCTGAGTTTTCATTAGCGATTTACAAAAACGACTAACAAAAAATTCACAATACAAAAAGGGTGTCGTTGTGCACCCTTTTTTATTTGTTAACAATTTATTTCAACTACTATTTGAATATAAATGCTTAAGCCAGGTTGCTTTCAGCGTCATATATTGCAATAAGTTAAACGTTTACCCATTTATACTAGAAACGCCGTGTTTAACGTGCTTAAATATGCAAGATCGCGTTAAGCATTAGCTTTCAAAAAGGCTTAACAAATTTTCTACAACGCCAAATTTACGTTTTTTTAACGCTGAGGTTTCTATGTCGTCAATAACCCCCTTCGTTCGTTTATCGAATGAAAAAGCCACCCTCATTTTCGACTGTCAGGGGCGAATGCCTAAAGTCATTTATTACGGCGCAGCGTTAAGCGAAAGTACAACACCACAAATGATGTCCGTATTAAATACGCGACAAGAGGCAAAGTGCGCCCCGGTTATTGAGCCACCTATTACATTGGTGCCAACTCATGGTGAAGGTTGGACAGCGCAACCAGGACTTGAGGTATCAGGTGATGCCGACCAATGGTCTGCGGGCTTTACTTTGGTAGAGGTTAATCAAACCAATAATGCGGTTGCGTTTGTAGCTGAAGACACCCATCGCGGCATGCGCCTAATTACCTCTGTTGCGTTAGATGAAAATACGTCGGTAGCGCAGTATTCATCACGCATAGAAAACATTGGCTCAACAGCGATTAATTTGGGTTATTTAAACGCGGCTTGTCTGCCGCTTCCCACCACAGTAACAAAACTTAAAACCTTCGAAGGAAGATGGTCTGCTGAATTTCAAACCAAAGATCACGACCTGTTTTTTGGAAGCTATGTGCGTGAAAACCGCAGAGGAAAAACCTCTCACGATACATTTCCCGGCCTTATTGCATTCAGTCCTGGTACAGGGGAATTACAGGGCGAGTGTTACGGCTATCATTTAGGCGCGTCGGCCAATCATAGGTTACGGGCAGAGTTAATGGCGGATGGACGCAGCTACGTGCAGTTCGGCGAGCTTCTCTTCCCTGGCGAAGTGGTACTCAGTGCTGGTGAAAGCTACACCAGCCCAGTGTTGTATACCGGCTTTGGTGATACAGGTTTCTCGTCGCTTTCGCAGCAGTTTCATCAGTTCATTCGCGCAAACGTTTTAAAGCACGATGCACAGTCAAAGCCTAGACCTGTTCACTACAACACATGGGAAGGCATTTACTTCGACCACAATGAAGAAACGCTTAAAGCACTTGCAGACAAAGTGGCGCCATTAGGCATTGAGCGATTTGTATTGGATGACGGGTGGTTTAAAGGAAGAAGAAACGATAAAGCAGGACTTGGAGATTGGTTTGTAGACGAAGCTATCTATCCAAATGGCCTTGACGGGTTAATTGACCACGTAACAGGTCTTGGAATGGAGTTTGGTATTTGGTTTGAGCCTGAAATGGTTAACCCTGATAGCGACTTATATCGTGCGCATCCAGGCTGGGCGCTGCAAACGCAGAACAACCCGCACGTGCCTTTCAGAAATCAATATGTGCTGGATTTAACCAACCCTGAAGTGGTTGATTATTTGTTTAATGTGATAAACGACGTGCTTTCGACATACCCCAAAATCAGCTACATAAAATGGGATATGAATCGCGATGTGAATCATCCAGGAAATCATGCCGGTAAGCCTGCAATGCATGGGCAAATGGCAGCGCTGTATAGCCTTATTGACCGCGTAAAAGCTGTGCACCCTGGTATTGAAATTGAAAGCTGCTGTTCTGGTGGTGGTCGTGTTGATTTAGGCATTTTACCTCATACCGACCGTTTTTGGACATCAGACTCTAACGATGCGCTTGACCGCCTTTACATTCAGCGCGGATGCTCATACTTCTTCCCTTCTGAAGTAATGGGAGCACACGTTGGTCCGCGTGATTGCCATATTACAGGGCGCAACTTACCAATAGAGATACGCGCGGCTGTCGCCATGTTTGGCCACATGGGCATAGAGATGGACCCACGAGAGCTAACCGACCACGAACAGCGAGTACTAGCGGACGCTATATCGCTGTATAAGAAATATCGACACATCACCCACAGCGGCAACTTGTATCGCATGGATGACGACGGCATGAATGTTAAGTTTGGATATGTCTCTACTGACAAACAAGAAGGTATATTCGCCTATAACAGCGTTATTGAAACAGTGCGTACTACACCTAACCGTTTCTATTTTGCAGGGCTAGATGCTGATAAACAGTACACCATTGAACGTGTATGGCCTGGAAAATTAAAAGAATATACGCCGTCTATTTTACAGCAAACCGAAGGGCAAATTTTCTCAGGTGAAGTGCTAATGAAATACGGTATGCAGCTGCCTGTATTATTTCCACAGACTGCATTAATTTACGCAGTTAAAGCGGTGTAATACACCGCTTTATGCAATAAAAACGAGCAGCAAAATGACTTCGGCTTTATACCGCTCGTTTTTTAATTGTCTTCTTAATTTTCTTGAGGATCTTCACAAATCGTTTGTCGCTTTCCTCACCTAACTCATTAACCACACGTTGCGCCTCGTCAATTTTATCTGCATTTAGATATAATTCGGCCAATCGCAACTGCGCCCAATTTGTTGAAGGCAAGCCTTCAGTATCAATGTCAGCCACTGCATATTCCGTCAAATAGCCTTCGAGCGCATCAATACCCGCTTTCGTGTAGTCGCCGCTTTCAACCGCTAAATGTCCAATACGGTATTGGCCGTACATCAAGGTACTTTTATTTTCTTGATAGCTCTCCCATGCTTTATCACTGCTTTTCGACACGCTGGGCAACTTGAGCACCGCCAGCGGTGCTAGAACATCGTAAGAAGCGGCATATTCCTCTTCTGCTAAGTAAAAGCTACCTAGCTCCATACGCGCCCGAATTTGCGTATTCTCATTTTCTATTAGTGACGCATACAGCGCTTTTGCTTCTGTTTGTTTATCGTCCTGAAGATACAAACGGGCAAAAGCAAACTGCCCATCTACTTCGTTTAGGTCTGAAATCTTTTGAGCAAGCAGTGCAGCCTCTTCCATATCACCACCAGCAATAGACGGCGCCATCATATGAAACTGCATTAACGCCTGATACACCTCAACATTATCCGGCGCTATCTTTACTGCTGTCTCTAAACTTTCCTTAGCTTTTTTTGCATACCCTAACGCCGAAAAAATACTGCTAGATGCCTGTGCCCCCATTACACTTGCATGCATGTGGTAAGCTTTATAATTGTCGCTATGGGCATCTATAAACTGCTCTGCCGCTTCCTCAGCATCGTCCAAATCGATATTCATAAGCGACGACACTAACATATTGTATTGCCGTGGCGTTTTTGACTTAATTGGATCTAGCGTTTCGACAATGCGCGAAAATTCGCCCTGCTTAAAGTAACGCTTTAGAAGCATTTCCTCGTTGTTTGATTCAACAACATTGGTAGGGCTGTCGTCATGACTTTCGGCCGCAACATGAGAAAAAGGGGTTAATAAAGCGCAAGCACATGCAGCTACGAGCAAATTTCGGTAATTCATATCACGTCCCTATGGTCTGGATGGTATTGATTTAAACTTTATGAGCGTTATTAGTAAGCAAACATAAGCCAATAAAAAAGGGCGCTTAGCGCCCTTTCAAAACTTACTTGCCTTGCATTTCTAAGCCAAGGGCCCAGCGGTCGTCAAAGCCTTTCCACGGCGAGGGTTTCTTACCGTCTACAGGAACTTGCGCGCTGCTGCCTTCAATGTTTAAAAAGTCACAGTATTGGGACAATGATTTCACATGGCAGTTCATTAGCGCTAACGCAAAATGTTCATTTATGGCATTTAGCTTTTGAATCTCCCACGCAGGTTCTATATAACTTCCTAAATCAAATTCATTTTCGTAAGCTTCTGCTGGCGCTGGGTGCCCTGCCACATTATGACGTGCGTTTTTAACCGTAAGCAGCTTTGTACCTTTACTGCCGGTGTTATCAAAAAGCCATTTTATGCCGTCGTAGCCTGAGATATCGTCGTTGTCACCTGCAACATAAAGCACTGGAATTTGGATATCGTTCAACGACTTCACATCAAACAGCTGGTGTTGCCCACCCCAAGGCGCAAGTGCCAGTGCCGCTTTCCACTCAGGTAGAACCTTGTCGCTTGATGCGTTGCCACCAGCACAGGTATTCAGTGCTTGCTTCACCTTTGCTACTATCTCTGGCGCGGTAGTGCCAGTAAATGTTGCCGCAGTTTGGTCGTTAAATGCATAGCACGCACCAGCAGTACTTACTGCTCCATAGCCGCCCATTGAATAGCCAATAACGCCCGCTTTTGTGGCGTCTACCGCTTCTTGAAACAAAGCATGGTTTGCTACTGCGCCTAAGGTGAATACTTGATCTCTAGAACGGTTTAGCAATGTGCTTGGAAATCCTGAATAAGGACTTTCAGCAAAATTAACGTCTTCGTTGGTTGAGTCTGTGTGGTCGATAGCGGCAACCACATAGCCATGAGACGCTAAATGCTCACCCAAATAATACATAAGCGTTCTGTAGCCCGTGTAGCCATGAGAAATAACAATAATGGGGTATTTTTCTTTCGACATCGCGATAGCTGCATCTCTATACGCATTCCCCTGAATTTCAAAACGCTTACCGCTGCGAGTTTCATTACTATAAGACGCTAAAGCACTCCCTTGTTCTGCTGGGTACCACACCTCTAATGTTAACGAACGATCTGCCATCCCTTTCATCAAATCTGGCACCATCTCTGGGTAGGCTACTTCGACAGTTCGAACGCCCACAGAGAATTGGCCGCTATCACTAAGTTCAGGCATAACGTCATGGGGAAAAGGTTTATAAAGCGTTTGCGCAGCACTTGCTGTCAAAGACAGCGTTTGAAGGGCAAAGAGTGCAGCGCCACAAAGTAGGGTTAACGTTTTCATAATTGTGACTTATAAGTTGTTATTTGAAGTATCAGTGTAGCTTTTTGAACCTACCAAACAACCCGCAAACCATTGTTATTAATGATTGTAAAACATAACACCAAGTAATTGATTAGGCGTTTATTCTACGTTCTCTTCAACCACGTTGAAATAAACGGAATGACGAGAGAGTTCTCCGCGTGAAACGAGCTTTTGAAAAGTAGACCAGCGTGATTCAAATAACGTTTTGAACATCGGTGAATAGCCTTCTGCTTCAAAGTTAATGTCTCGCAATGTATTGGCACTTTCTTCACTAAGTAAAATGCTTGTTATCGCTTGGTCAAGAGCCGCCACAACCTTATTACCAAGCGGCGTTAGTGAACAAAACAGTCGCTTTGTTCCTCTTGTATTAAAAGAGAGTTCTTCTGCTTGAAACGTGGTGAACTGAGCAAGCTCATTTGGCGAAAGCGTATTCAATTCACTATGACCTACGTACCCAAAGTCAATGCGCCCGGTTTTGAGCAACGCTATGGTATGTAACCCAAGATCCTTTCCAAGCCCGTTAAGCACGATAACGTTCTCTAAGGTTTGCCACTTCTTCACCGTTTTACCATAGGCATTTGTTACGCCTTCGTACAACACAGTCTTGAAGTCTGCTTCAAGCAAATTTTGAATAGAAATTAAAGGAAAGGGGCCGTTGATATCTGTTGTGCCAGCAGCCTGCTCGCGGGTTATTACAGCTTGGTTGCCTAGCACTAGAATAGGAAGATTAATTGAAGTGGGCGTTGAAAAATATCCCCATTCCTTTCGTTCTTCATTTAAAGAAGCACCAAAAAAGCAGTAAACGTTATTGTTGCTACTTCCCTTTCTTACCAGTGATAGAGCACGTTTTACGGGATACGTCTCGAACCTATGACGGAATTCGGGAAGGTGCGAAGCGAGGTGCTTCATATTCTCGAGTATTGGCCCAGAAGCGATGGTTACACCATCAATTGCCATATTAGCTTCTGGCGGACGCAACCAAACTACCGTGGTCGTTTCGAAGGTGCTTTCCTCTGCTTGATCCGCGCTAACGAAGCCCGCATAAAAAAACACAACAGCAAATAATACCTTTTGAACCAACGTCTGCACGTAAATGAAGTTCCAGTGCCAAAATATTAATCAGTATTATTGTCAATGTTAGCCAATATTTACGCGATAGTCTCTTCAATTAACGCACTTGTATGCTGTTGAGCCTGAAAAATGAGGTAGGGCTGTAAAAAAGTTGAAAACCTATAGAAAGTAAGCTTTCAAAAAACTAACTGGCAAGAAAAAGCCGCGTTAAACGCGGCTTTTTGAAAAGATAGGCACTACTGATTTTAGAACGGTAGTGCACCATTTTTTACTGTAAACTTAGGTGTGTGTGTGACTCATCAGCCCAATGCCACCTTAATTACTATACTAGCACAATATTATTTTTTTGATTTGCAAAAAAATCAATTTTTCTGGCTGTCGAAATATAAACTTATGTAAACTTTGTTATATTACCAACCGAAAAGTTTACACATTGCCTTTTGTATCTTTTGTATCCTGAATAGACCACTGACGACCTGCAACGTGATATTCGTCTAACTCAGCTGACGCTGATATGAGAGCGTGGTTCGCAACCTGGCCTTGGATTTGATTTGTCGAAGTAAATTGGCTGATGACTTGGTGCCCAAAATATTTTCCTTAGTCCATTAAGCTTGCATACTCTGATCAAGTGCAAGCTCGTATAATATCAGAAAATTTCAAAAAGAAATGAGACAATATTCAGACAGTGCTTTACTTCAACTTTTCTTTTCCTGATAAGGCTTTGTATTCTTGAATAGCACGCGATATCGTCATTCTTGAAACGTTGAACTTAAGCGCTAAGTCCTGCATTGTTTTTCCCTTATTGTAACTTTTAAAAACGGCTGCTTTATCGCGTTCACTAAGGGAGGGGGGGCGACCAAATGCGATACCATCCTCCATCGCTTGCTTTCGGCCTTCACTCGTTCGGGCCACAATAAGGTCGCGTTCTAGCTGTGCAAATGTCCCCAACAATGAGATTGTGGCTTTAGCAAATGGTGACTCATTGGACGTGTCGATAGCCCCATCTAGGCTTTTCAACGTTGCATTTTTCTCATGAATTCTTTCAATCGTTTTTAAAATTGATTTAAGTGAACGACCGAGTCGATCTATTTTTGTCACTAAGACGATATCGCCCTTACGAATATATTTGATGAGGTCTTCTATTTTGTCTTCGTTGCTTTTCGATACACCACTCTGTGTGCCTTCAAATATCTCATTACAACCGTTTGCACGAAGCATGATTACTTGTGCTGAAAGGTCCTGGTCACTTGTACTTACCCTTGCAAAACCAACAAATGCCATGGCTTATCCTCTTGCACAAAACTCTTAACTTTTGAACACTATAGGGTGCCGACGCACAAAAGTCAAAAATCGCATTTTTGAACAGTTCAAATATATTCATAAAACTTTTGATACTAAAAAGAGGATTAAGCCCTATATACATGATATATTTACGCCTATACACACTGATAATTTTTAAAAGGAATTAATATGAGGAAGATTTTTTTATTAGCTATTGGGGTCCTCGTTCTGTTGACAGGGTGTAACGCTACTTCAACCCACCGAAAAGTTTCAGACTTTGAAGTCCCAAACTATATGACAAAGATAAGTGACATATCTGAGGGGACTTACCATTCATATTGGATTCAACCCGGAAACAAGATAGAAAAATGCGAGTTATTGATAGAGGGGTATCATTTTGAAGGAAAGTCTGAACCGAAATTAAATTCTGAAGACCTTCATTGGGACGGAAGCTGCCGAAACGGCAAAGTTCATGGTTTAGGAAAAATGACTGTAAATGCTGGAAGCCTAGATTGGTTTGAAATTGCTTATCACAATGAAGGCATTACCGACAGGCATTATTACCAAGGTATTGAGGGTAGCAATAATGTTAAATACGGTATGTATAAAAGGGAAGGCGGTAAATCTGTTGGGCTGTACGAGGTTCAAGCTACGACCAGTGCGGACGGAAGCATAGACACTAATTTCGCATATGTCGAAATCGACTCCAAACGAGCTTTGTCAAAAGGTATTTTTTCACGACAATACGGAGACGGAAGTAAAGCAAAATATACGGGAACATTTGGAAATAAACTGTTTTTCGGAACAGGGGAATTTTTCGACTCCCAAAATACAGCAGCGGTAAATCTTTGGGGATTTGTCAATGTAGTAAACGACAAACCCGAATCATATGTTGTATTGAAAAACCCACAGGGGCTGTGGCATCAGTATTATGAATTTGGAAATCTAGTTGAAAATGTTCAACTCCCTAAAAATTATATTAATAAGATTATGTCAGTGTCTTCAGAAGCGGCTACAATTGCAAACAAAGCTAGTGAAGCTGGGCAGTTAGCCTTAGCCATGAAACAAAAATATGATGCTAGTGTTGAGCAGATGTCACGCTCAAATCCTGAACCAAATAAACAACAAACCGGACCTTCTAAAAGCCTCTCTACAGGAACAGGATTCTTCATTTCAAACGATGGGTACATTCTCACAAACAGTCATGTGATAGCTGGCTCTTCGAAGATTTCTATTATTTTAGACGGTAAGTCACTACCAGCCAGACTGATAGACAACGATAGTAGTAATGATATTGCATTGCTAAAGGTTGACCAAAAGGTACAAGGTCTATCAATTGAACTTAAAAATAAAACAAAACAAGGAACAGAAATTGCCGTTCTCGGCTATCCAAACATTGGATTGCAGGGCAATGAACAAAAAGCAACGTTTGGTTACATTAATTCAAATTCTGGCATACAGGGCGATACTAGATATTTCCAGATAGATTCGCCCATTCAGCCAGGAAACTCAGGTAGCCCGATGATGAATAACCATGGTGTGGTGATTGGTATCGCTTCAGCTACGCTGGACCAATCAGCAGCTTTTAAGGTGACCGGAACGCTAGCACAAAATGTTAACTACGCTGTAAAAATCGCCTACGCACTTCCAATGTTGATCAATCATGGTGTGAGATATATCGAACCAGATAACACCAAGAAGCTGAAAAAAACAGAGCTTGTGGAAAGTGTTTCTGAAAGCGTTGTGCTTGTAGTTGCTGAATAAATGTTAAAGGAAAGCTATATCATGGATTTTTTTTCCGGTGTAAGTACTTTCGCCGCTATGTTTTCTGCATTGTCAGCTTTTTTTGCATGGCGAGTTGCTGATAGAGCTCTCAAATTCAACAAGAGTCTAATATTAAATAGGTCGGAACTTGAAGCTTTGGATCTGTTGCTTGAAAGCTTAATAAAATTGAAATCAGTAAGGCAAATAAACCCACTTGAAATGCCCGATGATGATTACCTTAACACTGATAAAATTATAGAAAATATAAAGGTACAGTTTGACTCTCTCAGCTCTTCCAACAAAGAGGTGGAAACAACGTTGAAAGACTGGCAAAACCGTTCAGAGGGAAAGATATTTGTCATCATCAATACGAAAATACCTTGGAAAGAAATTAAAGAATCTGAACCAGATTTCTTAGATGACGTAATTGATTATTTCAAAACCCTTAAGAAAAACTTACTCAAGTAAAATTTCCTATGAGCGCCGTCCTTGTTAGTTTCAAGCGGCGCGAGCTCGCGTAAATTTCTAAGGAAAAGAGAAGCCACAAAAACAAAAGAAAACACGGTATACGAAGTAGTTTTATGTGCCTAAGTAAACCCGAACAAAATCACCTCTGGGGCAAAATAAAGAAACTCCGCCGTTTCGAGCTTGTGAAGTAATATCCAATACCGCAATATCTTCATTTAAACCATCGTACGATATATTTAATACCGCCATAAGTTCTGCATTTAATGCGCCATTAACAAATGCTTCATAGACATTGGAGAACAAGGGATCGTATACCGTCGAGTCTAAGGCCCTCACTGTGTGTTCAAACCATTCCAGACTATGTGATGAACACATTATTGGCCATTGCGCTCCCACAGCGGGATGCAATGCTACACATAGCCGAGCCATACTTATCGGGCAACCTAAATCAGCAAAGTAATACAACACCTGCAAGCCAGCTTCGTTTGGTGATGTTAGTTTAATACCCTGAAAGGTTTCCTCAGGGAAAATAAAAACGTTCCCGTCAGTACTATCGAGCTGTCGATTGAATTCCCTATCGCACAACTGCTTGGTGTCAGGAGCAAGGTTGGCTAATAGTGGTGTAAGTTCCAATAGATACCTCTGTATTAATTAATGAGAGTCTTCCAAAGCAAAGCAGTGACGTAGCTTCGCACCTAGATTAACCATTCTGTCGTTGGCTGAGTTCCGTAATAAGGCTGCCTGTAATAGCTTTAGGTTGCCAACAAAAATCACTTCTTTTTCAGCTCTGGTGATAGCTGTGTAATACATAGTAACGCTTGTATGGTTGCCACCATCGATGGGTATAACCACACGTTCAAACTGCGACCCCTGGCTCTTATGTATCGTCATTGCATAAGCCAACTTCAACGCATCTACAACTTCAATGGTAACCTCTCTCGTCACGCCATCATCCCAGAGAACTTTGCCGTAACTTACGATCTCATCATCACCTGTCTCGGCTTTAACTACTCGTTGTTTCTTGTATACTTCTGCGACCTCGCCAACCGAACCATTCATTATGTCCATATCGTAGAGGTTCTTGCAGCACATTACTTTGTCATTCAATCTAAATTGCGTCTCTTGATATCTGTCATAGTCATCTACGAAAACCTTCAAGCGCGGCTTTTTGTTGAAAGATGCACACAATTCATTAATTGCATCTGCCATTCTGTTTGTTGGGCAGATGACTTGAGTTGAATCTGGTAACTCTTTATAGAGTGCAGCGACCTCTTTCTTAATAACCCCATGACTATTCGCCATGATGAACCTAACATCATCATTTCCAAAATCGGGCAGCTCACCTTGTCGTATCTTAATTGAGGCTGCCGGAATGTTGGAGTCGTTACCCTGCCTCTTAACCTTTGTCAGTGTTATTTTATGCACTAAATCTATTTCTATTAACTCGTGTAACACTAGCCCAAAATCGACTGGCGGCAATTGCCCGGTATCCCCCAACATCAGAATACGCGTACCATACGGGATAAACTTGAGAAGCCTGTACATACTTGGGAGGTCTACCATTGAGCTTTCATCTATTACGATAACGAGCTCCATCCCTTTATACTTTTTGAAATCGAATGACCGCAAAAAGCGGGCAATGGTGAACGACTCATATCCTGTAGCTTCGGTCATTCTCTTCGCCGCTTTTCCTGCTAGGGCAATCTGTATTGGCTTCACATGAATACAAGCAAACACGCGATACATGGCATCAAGCACTGTGGTTTTACCAACACCGGCACCACCGTTGATGATAAAGAAGTGATGTTGCGTAGCCTTTTTAACGGCTTCTTTTTGTAATGAAGTGAGCGTGAACCCCTTTTCGTGCTCATACATTTCAATGATTTCATTCACCTGAGAAGGGGACGCTCTAAGTTGTGTCGGCTTTCTAATCAGTTCGAATAAACATTGAGCAACAAAGCATTCCATCATGAATGCGCCATTGCTCTGGTAAACTTTTTCAGCCAAGCGCACATAATTATCTGTCAAATAAGCCTCAGAGAGCGCCTGTGAGACGAGTTCTTCTGAATCATCACCTGCATTAGCGTTTGATTTCAAAAGTTGCGTGAGTGGCTCTGTAAGTTCATTTTGAAGGGCAGCAGTGCTTCCTTTGTCGAGTATTTTGTATAACGCAGCTTCGACCGCCGCCGCCAACCTTATTGCACTATCTGGGAAAAAGTTCAAATCACTTGCAATGCCATCACACTCCTCGAACGATAAGCCGAATGTGAGAAGCCGATAAGGATCTTCATTAAGCTTTGCTATCGTTTCATCTCGATAGAAGTCTACAACGCGCATTGACAAGGGTACGGGCAATTTCAAGGTCATATTGCAGTAGCGCATCTCGTCGAGGAGGATATATTTCTGCCATGCACTTGCAGCGTTGTTAGCAGCTTCCTCAGTCAATATCTGACGTAGAGTCTCAATATCACCGTTATCCAGGTGCTTGAAGAGTTCCTCACCAAAATGATTCCAAAGCTTCTGTGCCTTAATCGGTCCAATTCCTTTGAAGCAACTACTGCCACCGATTAAGTCAACAATCAACTTGCTCTGTGGACGTAAGATATCCACATTACTGGTCGTGATGAGAAACCGCTCAAATCCATCTTCTGTTCTGCCTTTCAGCTTCGTTTTAGGCCAGACGTCAATCAACATGCCTTTCTTGAGCTCAGATATAACGGCGTCTTGGTCACTTCCTTCGATAGAGATGACTAAGTGCTGAAACCTATTGGCTTTTACTAACGTTTCCGGGTCGACTTCAACACCATGTACAACTGCACCCTCCTTTCCTCGATAGGCATTTCGTGTGACGCGAACGGTAATAGGTCTGGAGTAACCGATATTCATCGTAAATGTTTACTGAATTTTGCCAGATAATCGCCGCGGGTACCTTCACGCTCCAATGCAGCCTTTGTCGCTTTAAGCTCTTCTTTGAGTCTATCTTTGTCCGCTGATAGCTCAGCAACTTGCGACTGAAGGCGTTTTATCTCCGCGTTTTTCTCCTTGATTTCTTTCTCCGAGGCTGTGTATAAGACCGTTGCTTTGGCATTGCTCTGCGTTTTTTCTGGGCTTTGATAGGGTAGTTGAAGAAGCAATCCCTGCATCTTTAACACCTCCGCTTTTCCCGTTATATAGCGTTTGATATGTGGATTTTGATATAGGCTGGAGCGGCTGATACCACACTCTTTAGCAATAGCTGTGAGATCAATGTAGCCGTGTTCTATATAATCTCCCCAACTATCACCATCGAGAATACCCAAAAGTTCAGCAACCTTGATAAGGTTCGCTTTGCCCTTATGGCCCATGCGCTCTAAATTGAAGTCAACTAACTCTTTCTCTACGTCGAATTTCATTTATTATCTTTTGCCACGTTTACGTGTAACCGTTTTAAGCGATTCAGGGACCGGTGCGTTGAGTTGCTCAATCGTGATATTCGCGTTTGTCGCATTGTAAAGCCAGCGAACATATTTCAAGTCATATTCAGCAAGTGTCGCTTCGAGACGCTTAATTTTTTCCTTTGCCTTTGCCAGGTCTGCTTCCAACTTTTCTATTGTCTGCGAATTATGCTCTTTCAGATTTTGAGTCTCATTGATTTCCTTGTATAGCGCGGCGATAGCTTCATTTTTGTATAACGCAGGTCTGGAAAAACCCACTTCCTTTGCGATATCAGTCATTGTGACTTTACCGTTCTTGGAGAGGTAGGCCATTCTCTTAATGGTTTCGCAGATTTCCTTCTCGGCTTCGGGGGTTATTCTGGCACTCTTTTTCATACAGCCTCACATTTCGTTTTGCCATCAGGAAAAATCTGCACTCGCTCACCGACTGCGATCGAGTCATCGTTCTCGATGGCCAACGCCATCTGACATCCATTCAATAACTCCTCATGCGAGAGTAGCCAGTTATTTGCATTGTGATACTCCTCTTCAACTGCTTCTCTCGCGGCTTCGACATGCAGTTTTTGTTGATCACGAATGCGCTTTACTTCATCAATTTCAGAGGGGTTGCCTTTAACCCGGTAATACTCAGCACAGCCTCTCAAGCACGCATAGTGCTTACCGCAAGGTGAGTCATTATAATCATGCTTGCACAGCCCAATTGAGGTGGTCAGTGTGGTGGTTAGATCCTGGATGGTATCGAGCGCTTCTTCTCTATCCACTAAGGTGAAAAGTATTGCTGCTTCTTTTTCTTGTTCACGAGATAACGCTGTAGAGGCGATGATTGTGTCCGCCTCATCCATTACCTTCTTTGTTTTATTCGTGTGGTTGTAGGTCGCGTTATCGCCCATGTATTTCCTACCAAAATAGCGTGCTACCTCAATGTCAGAAACCGTGTCACTCAATTCCAGCATCGTACTCAAAAAATGACGAAATTGATGCGAGGTTATACGGATTGGCACCCCCTCAAAAGTGAGATTGTTACGCTCAAACACACTTTTGACGCCCAGACTGGGCCGACCGCTGATGTAGTCTGTGATTTGCGTATGACTGACCATAGTAAATCTCCATGGCTCAGTAGACTTTACAGAATGATGCCTTTGGTGCTGTGTGATAAAGAGTAAGTCTTGTGGCCTCTCGGCAACCGTTTGGTTCCTTACAGACTCCCAAAGAACGGAAAGTGACTCCCGCGCCAACTCCACGGTTTTCTCCTTTAATTCAGAGGTTTGAAATGTTGAAACAGTTTTATGCTTACCTAGGACGTTCTGGGCTCTTTTGGTAATTGTTACGGCTCGTTTCTTCAAGTACGTTTGGAAATTAGAGTTACTAGACCAGTTCAACAACTTCCAAGAATCTGGGATCGTAGCCTCGACAGCATCTTCAAGCTGAGGAAAAAAGTCCATTTGATTTCGTGATAATTCGGTAATCGTATCTCTTACTGGTTTCAGGATTTTTTTAGCCGTGTTTACGCCTTTCTTTAATATAGGAACGAGACTTTTTGCAACTGTTTTCGTCCGATAACCACCGCTTTTCTTTGATTTATATCGGATTTCATAAACCGTAAAGACCTCTTGTTTTCCTGTTAAAACATTAGTCTCTTCTATTTCTTTGTCGTAAACGCAATTCTTGTCTAATGAGACTAATTCATCAAACCGAAGACCTGTAGCGAACATGATCTCCACCATAGCTTGGAAAAGTCTGTCATCTCCTTTCAAGGGTTTATTGGAGAGCGCAGCAAGTGCCATCAGGGCTTCTTTTGGCGGTAGTTTTTCTGACCGCTTTGTGACTGACTCATGATCAATTCTTGAGTCACTGTTGGTATGAGTTTCCCCCCGCTTAGAGGACTTACGGTATGTAATCTTATGATCTGTTAGCTTTTTCTGATTTATAAACTTACAAATCCCTTCCAGCTTCGCGCCTATTCGATAAAAAGTACTGTCTTTTAGGTGTTTTTGAGCCTCTAATTCAGCCAGTTTGAAGTCATGTGCCGACAGTTCGCTAATGCACTTTTTAGAATGGCCAAGTACATTGTCCAGATAGCGGTATGCATTGATCCATAGCTGAAGCGAGCCCACGTTTTTTGCTTTCTCAATTTGAAGTGCCGTAACGTGGCATTTAGCAACATCGGAAAGCTCCTGATGATGAAATGGCAGCATGTCGTCCCTGGAGTCTTTTTTATTACTGCCCTTCTGATTGTCTCTGTTAAAATATAGGAAAGAGTTATTAGTAGCTTTTCTTACCTCACTCTTACAAATGCCTTTCACATTCCAATATAGATTATCCCAACACCAATCCTGTTTATGCTGGAAGGGTGTATGTTTTTTATAAAACGTAACCAACTCGGAAAGATTTCTCTGAGCATCGTTACCAGGCCTTGGCATCAGCGCGACCACATTACTCATAATTCACCGTCCTCTAATTGCTGAACGAACTTAGATGCTGCCAAATAGTCCTTGTGTTTGAGTATTTCGACAGCATGACCTTCGCCAAAGGTTTCCTTTGCTTCAGAAACAAAGTGTTCAACAACGGATTTATGGTCAACGTCATCGAATGCCTCAAGAGATGCACAGCCGTAACAACTCAACGGAGGGTTAAGTGAACATGGCGTTTTGCTTGCACAACTGCCAATAAGGTGCAGTTTTTGATTTTTCGTTGGGGCGAATATCTGTTGGCCTGATCGAGATGATTGTCCAGGGCTAATTACCTTTCCTTTAAATGCATCAATGACGTCCTTGGCTTCTGTTTTAAGTACGTCATCCAATTTTTTTGCGACATGATGAGTGTGGCGGTAATACACTTCGAGCTGCTGAAGATCTGTATGATCCATTAGTTCGGCGACTACTTTGAGAGGTGTTCCCTTTGCGATTAACTGCGTGCAAAAAGTCTTCCGCAATCGGCGATTTGTGACTTTAAAGCCTAATGATAGTTTATTTTCAAAAGCCAACCTCCTAGTCAAAAAGATATCAGTTGTAACACTTAATTTCGTTGGTTTTCCTGTACGTGGAGTCAAAGTACATAGGAGAGGCCACTTATCCTCTGTTTTCTTGCCTAATGATGACTCGTACCGTTGTTTAAGAGTCATTATTAGTTCGAAAAGTGAGTTGGTAATAGGTCTTTTTTTATGTTGATTATTACGTTTATGACCGCGCTGCTTCGCGCGCGGAACATTAATGAAAAATGAACCATTGTCACTTGTACCAATGTTTTCAAAATTTAACTTTATTACTTGTGTATCTCTAGCACCTAGTACTTGCCCGAGCTTCAATGCCACCATTCCTTGTAACTCAGTAAGCGATAAGTTGCTTGTATCGATTGAGGCCATGGCTTCTCGAAAAAGGTGCTGCTCCCTAAGTGTTAAAGGCCCTCTGTTCGGCAATTCCATAATGACATCCTTGCCTTTACCATCATCGGTACCAAACTTGAGCACATCTAAATACAGGTCAAAGAAGTCTTCATCGAAGAAGGGGAATTCTTCTTCTACAAACCAGCCATAAAGAGAGCGTAACACCGACTTGATCGTAGCACTTTGGTCATTTTCCATAACATCTCGAACCTGGCGCTCGATCAGCTCTTGTATGCTTTCCTCATCACCATGGCTACCAGATAACCTTAATGTTTTAATTATGTTAAATTGATTGTAAATTGAGGTGTTAGCGCGTTTTTTACATGCAAATGAAACCAATGCTTTCACGTGCTCGCGAAGGTGTGGATCAACAAGTTCAAAGTTTAACGATAATCTCTCTGGCAAGAGATGAACTTTTGTTTGCGTTAAATCCAGTGGTTGTCCACTTTGAGAAATTGGAAAAGGGTCATAGACAATCTCTTTATCGCTTGATTCAAAACTGACAGTCGTTAATTGAGCGTCACTCAAGACTACGTTGTACTGCATTACTTCTACTCCTTAACTATCAGTTATTCTCAAGAAAACTGTGATACCTGCTCATTGCTTCGATACTTTGTTCGTATGTAGCAAGTTTTTCGTAATTTTCACTTTGGCGTGATAACGGTTTCCAACCACCGATGTTATTTTTGATTTTCTTCTTCTGTTCATCGTCATAACCATCACGCTCAAGAATGCGATCGAGGTTTTCGAAGAAGGTATGCCGCAATCGGTGAGAGCCAATTTCATTAATGTCCGGGATTTTATTTTTTATCGCGTCAAATACAGAGCTTAGTGCTGACGTTGATAGCGGTGGATAAGGAGCATGGCTTGAAAGGATTAAATAAGGAGGCTGCTTTCGAGCAGCTTTTGGTACGCTTCTCACCACTTTGTACTGATTAATTAACTCCGCTAAGTCATTCGATATGGGTATGATTCGTTCGTCCGTCTTTTCGTGAGGGATGTCATTACGAGGATCATCGTATTTCACATTGTGTCTTGTATGAATAAAAGGTCGCTCACCATGGGCGAGTTTAGTAGTATGGCAGTTCTCAATCGTCAACGATAAAAGCTCACCCCGACGGATACCCGTTTCATAAAACAAGCGGATGATAAGACGATTACGCAATGCTGCACCTGCGCTCCATCCGAAATACTTAGGATCCTTTAGCCCTTTAAAAAGCGATGCCTGAAGTTGTATGGACAATCCTGTAACCATAGAAGCTTTGACCGTGCTCTGTTTACGCTTTTTTAACCGCGCGACAAGGCGTTGAACATTCTCTTCGATTCGTTTGTTCATAGGGTCGTTCGGCTTGCGCTTGCTCGTGGCTCGTTCGGCCATATGATCGAAATAGCCACAGCACGCATCGATACGCTGATTGAAATACTCTGCCTCTACGGGTTTTTGATTGATAGGAACAACAACGTCAGCATGCTTTGCATATCGGCCTAGATGCCTTATCAACGAAATAAAGAGTTCACCTCTGTTGAGGCCATGAAGCGCAACCTCTTCCGTTAAGTCGATTTCGAGCTTTTGTGCCCAGCGCTCAATGTGAATAACATGGCGTGTAATATTCTCTTGGGTGTTATTTGCGTGACCATCAAGAGAGATGAGGGTGTAGCGACAAATTCGGTCGATAGGCACGCCGTTATCATCAACCACAAGACAACCAACTTCATTAATACCGTCTTTTCTGACTTTACGTAACTTCATAGGCTTAAACTTTACATTTTAAGTTTGGTATATTTATAGTATCAGTGAAGGGCCTTGTCAAATTAAAGTTTACACCATAAAAACGAAAAAGCCCTTAAAAATAAGGGCTTTAAATAAATTAAGTTTACACTGTAAAGGTTGGAAAACTAGAACGGGATATCGTCATCAAAATCGAAGTCTGGCTCTGCCATTGGTGGTGTTTTAGGCTGAGACTGATTGCCGCCTTGTGGGGCTTGATTATAACCGCCACCTTGGTTTTGGTTATAACCACCTTGGCCCCCCTGTTGTTGGCCGCCTTGCTGCTGATAACCACCTTGATTTTGGTTATAGCCGCCACCTTGGTTGTTTTGCTGACGCTGATAACCACCGTTACTGCCACCGCCTTCACCACCGCGACCGCCAAGCATTTGCATTTGGTCTACGATAATTTCAGTTGTGTACTTGTCTTGACCTTGCTGATCTTGCCACTTACGCGTTTGCAATTTACCTTCAACGTAAATTTGTGAGCCCTTTTTCAGGTACTCTCCGGCAATTTCTGCTAAGCGACGATACATAGTAAGGCGGTGCCACTCAGTGCGCTCTTGAACCTGACCCTGTTGATCTTTCCAGCTTTCGCTAGTTGCTAGGCTCAAGTTCGCAACGGCGTTACCGTTAGGCATGTATCTAACTTCTGGATCATTGCCAAGGTTTCCAACAAGAATAACCTTATTAACGCCTTTCGTTGCCATTGATGTCTCCTGTAACGTATTTAATGGCTTGTTACTGCGTACTGCAACAAGCACGAAATTGTATCGGTATTAGCCGGTTAGTATATCGTATTTTATTCACGATATTGGAAGTTTTTCTGCAAAGTCCAGCTTTCCCGTTAAAAGCTAACAGAATTTTGCCAAAGCGTCTTCTGCACTTTAGAACCGTTCGTTCTAAAACAATCCTTACCACCACGCTCCGTAGAATGCGATAAGCAAAAACACCACGGCAACTGACGCAATGTTAAACCCTTTTGATGTTGAAAAATCAACAGCGCCAAGCTCCACCGCGTTCTTATGCACACCTTTCTTCTCAACTAAAGACACCACTACGGCAAGGGCAACACACAGTAAGAAAATAAGGCCAACACGGTCAATAAAAGGTAGCTCTGGCCAAAACTGTCTAAATAAAATGCTTAATACAAACGACCCTAGCGCAGCCAACAAACCACCGTTCGCTGTGGTTTGTTTCCAAAACATACCCAGCACAAACAGAGCACAAATACCCGGAGTAAAGAAACCGGTAAACTCTTGGATGTATTGGAACGCTTGGTCAAAGTTTCCAAGTAACGGCTTTGCCACCACCATGGCAATAACCAATGCAACAAAGCTCACTGTTCGGCCTACTTTTACATAGTGTTGCTGCGTTTCATTTGGGCGTTTGTCTTTATATAAATCCATCGTGAATATGGTAGACACGCTGTTGGTCATCGACGCAAGAGACGACACAATCGCAGCCACCAATGCCGCAAAGATAATACCTTTTAAGCCAATAGGCATAAGCGTCATTAAGCTTGGGTAGGCTTGGTCTGGCTTTGCAAGGTCTGGAACAATAAGAATGGCAGCGATACCAGGCAATACGACTA
Organism: Alteromonas sp. MTD1; assembly: GCF_042848195.1. Classification (NCBI taxonomy): domain Bacteria; kingdom Pseudomonadati; phylum Pseudomonadota; class Gammaproteobacteria; order Alteromonadales; family Alteromonadaceae; genus Alteromonas; species Alteromonas sp. MTD1. The sequence goes on along the minus strand of NZ_BTGG01000006.1, from coordinate 178,494 downwards.
TAAGCGGCATCAACAATTTCAAGAATGCAGCAAACGCGATACCTTTTTGTGCTTCCTGCACACTTTTAGCTGCCAAGGCACGCTGAATAATGTATTGATTGAAGCCCCAATAAGATAAATTCATTATCCACATACCGCCTATTAACACCGAGATACCGGGCAGGTCCATATAGTGCGGATTGTCTTTCGATAAAATCATGTCGAACTTTTCAGGAAGCTTGTTGGTTAAATCAATAAAGCCCTGAATGGCGCCATTACCATCACTGATAAGATTTAACGCGGTATATGACAAAAACAAGCCGCCAAATACTAACAATACCACTTGAATAATATCGGTTAGGGCAACCGCTTTAAGACCACCATAAAGTGAGTAAGCCAACGAAAAAAGACCCAAAAACATCATACCGTAAATCATGTCTACGCCGGCAATGGTGTTAATAGCTAGGGCGCCAAGCCATAGCACCGCGGTCAGGTTTACAAATACATAAACACCTAACCAAAATACCGCCATCACTTTACGTACCCTGTGATCGTAGCGCTGCTCAAGAAACTGCGGCATGGTGTAAATTTTGTGTTTAAGAAAAACCGGCAGGAAGAACTTACCTACAATAATTAGGGTAATGGCTGCCATCCATTCATACGATGCAATGGCTAAACCTAGCTGATAGCCAGAGCCAGACATACCAATGATTTGTTCCGCTGAAATATTGGCGGCAATGAGCGATGCACCGATGGCCCACCAAGGAAGGCTTGAGCCAGCTAGGAAGTAATCGTTGGTATCTTTTTCATGACCCTGTTTCTCGCGCGACACCCACCATGCAATTCCGATAAGCGCTACAACATATATCACGAACAAAGTGATATCTAATGATGCTAATTTCATAGTTATTCCCAAAGTGTTCATTTTTGGGTGCGGCGGCACTTACGTAGCGATATACGTAGTAGGGTACACAGGTGAAAATTGTATTTTTTATAATTTTAAGTATGCCACACCAGTGTTGCACCTTTAGGCAGATGCTGGTGCCAACCATATGCGATATCAATGAGTTTTGTTATTAACTTCGCGGTCGGCGTGCGATATTTGTATCACACTTTGAACGGTCGCATTAACAGAAATTAACAAGAAATATGCAAAAATGTAAAAAAAGCCGCATCAAAGATACGGCTCAAGGGACACAAACAATCGTACGGGTAGGATTGTTCTGACAAGAAAGGAATATGAGTTGGTGTATCAATTCACTGTTTAAGCAAAAGCACCTTGCGTAGCTGTGCAAACATAAATGTCTGCCTGATAGCCGGTTTCGTCGAAATACTTATTAGCTACAACTTGCTTAACAGCGTCTACTTTGTCGGTAGGAGCAAGTGCCACAACGCATCCGCCGAAACCACCGCCAGTCATACGTACACCACCGGTATTGCCGAGCACCTCATCAATAATTTCTACCAAATAATCAATAGGACGAACGGTAATTTCAAAGTCGTCACGCATCGACACATGAGACTGTGCCATGGCAGTACTCACCGTTTGAATATCGCCTACTTTAAGGGCTTCACTGGCTTCAAGGGTACGCTGGTTTTCAGTAATGATATGTTTAGCGCGTCGGTACACTACGTCTGACATGCGAGACTTTGCCTTTTCAAGCATAGTCATATTGGCTTCGCGCAAAGACGAAACACCTAGAATGGCTGCGCCTTCCTCGCACTGTTCACGTCGAAGGTTATATTCGCTGTCTACTAGTCCACGCTTAACATTCGAGTTAATAATGACTATCTGGTGTGAATCAGGTAATGGAGAATGCTGAATATCTAACGACTGGCAATCTAACAGCATCGCTTGGCCTTCATTACCCATAGCTGATATTAGCTGGTCCATAATGCCGCAAGAGCAACCCACAAAAGTGTTTTCCGCCTTCTGCCCCAGCAACGCTGCTTTAATTCCATCTAACGGTAATGCATAAAGCGCACTAAGTGCTTTAAGAATTGCAATTTCAAACGATGCTGACGAACTAAGCCCTGCACCTTGTGGCACATTTCCTGTTACCAGTAGGTTGGCACCACTAAAATCGGGCATGGCTTCTTTCAGTACTTTTACAACGCCACGAACGTAATTCGCCCAGCCTTGGTTTTCATCATACTTAATATCAGTTAATGCAAATTCGTTTTGTTGGTTGTCGTAGTCCATGGCCGTTACGTTAATAACGTCGTCGCTACGCTTCGCCGCCGCCACCCACGTACCAAAGTTAATTGCTGCGGGAAAAACAAACCCTTCGTTATAATCGGTGTGCTCGCCAATTAAATTCACGCGGCCGGGGGCATGCGCAACCAGTGCTGGCGACTCACCATAAAACTGTTGAAACGTAGCAGAAAGTGTCTGATTATCCATTCGCGTTCTCACGTTTTTTGTAATGCACATTCGACAGTGCTTTTAGCCTATTTGCTGCTTGTTCTGGCGTTAAATCGCGCTGCGCTTCGGCCATCATTTCATAACCCACCATGAATTTACGCACGCTGGCAGATCGAAGCAACGGCGGGAAAAAGTGTGCATGAAGCGTCCACTCTGGATGTGCGTTATCATCGAACGGTGCACTGTGCCACCCCATCGAGTAAGGGAAAGACGTTTCAAATAAATTGTCGTATCGCGCAGTAATATCGCCAATAATTTGAGCGAGGCTAAAAGACTGTTCGTCGTTTAATTCATGCATCGACTGCACATTAAATCGTGGGAGAAGAAGTGTTTCAAAAGGCCACGCTGCCCAATAAGGCACTACCACTACCCAATGTTCGTTTAAGCACACGACACGCTCATTTTTACTGACTTCTTGCTCAGCGTAGTCCAATAACATTGGCGTGTTGTTGTCGTTAAAATATTGCGTTAGCTGAACGAGTTTTTTGGCTGGATCAGAAGGGATGTGCTTCTGGGCCCACACTTGTCCGTGAGGATGAGGGTTTGAGCACCCCATCATTGCGCCTTTATTTTCGAATACCTGAACCCAGCAATAATCTTCACTTAGCTCGGCAGTTTGCTGCTTCCAACAATTTACTACGTCAACACGCTCTTCATCGCTTAGTTCGGGTAATGTTTTGCTGTGATCAGGTGAAAAGCAAATTACACGACTACAGCCTTGTTCCGTTTCAAATTGAAATAAGCCGTTCTTTTCGCTTGTTACTTCGGTGTCTTTCTTTAAAGCAGCAAAGTCGTTCTCAAAAACAAAAGTACCTGTGTACGCCGGATTTACTTCGCCATTCACTCTTTTATTACCAGGGCACAGGTAACAGGTTGAGTCGTAAGAAGGCTTTTGTTCGTTATCCGGTTCGTCAGACTGGCCCTGCCAAGGACGTTTAGCGCGATGCGGAGATATAAGAACCCACTCACCCAGTAAAGGATTAAATCGGCGGTGCGGATCATTTGTTGGGTCGAATGGCGTTGCCATAATCACTCTCTCAGAAAGGCGTTACAAAACTTGCTCTTAAACTTTTAGATTGAAACGGGTTAAACGTTTACCCAACAATAGTATATCAAGAATAGATGTTTATCAAACCCACAGCAAAGAAAATTAAATGTTAATTTAATAACATTTAATTTTCTTTTGGTATGTAGTAAGCAGCTATTAGGTTACTGAACAGAGAATTGATAGCGAAAGTTTGCATGTAGTGTTTCGCCAGGCTGCACTATACAGTTGGGAAACTGCGCTTTGTTAGGTGCATCGGGAAATTGCTGAGGCTCTAGACAAAATGCGCCAAGTTGTTGGGGTGAAGATAATGACCCGGTGTAAAACTGCAGGCCAGGGAGATTGGTGAAAAGCGCCATGGAAATGCCGGTATCTTCAGCCTTTACCAAGGCTTGCATCGCATTTTCTGCCGATGTGTTTAATACGTAGTTGTGATCGTACCCGCCCACCATCTTGTAAAGTGCTGAAGCCGGTGAACTAGCCGCTTTTTCTTTAATAACAGACAGTTCACGGAAGTCGAATTCGGTACCCTCTACTGATACTAATTCTCCTGTTGGCAACAGTGTCTCGTCAGCATCGGTTACTTGGTCAGCATCAATATAAAGCAGTGTATTACCTATGGTCTTTTCATTACCCAATGTGAAATATGCATGCTGCGTAAAGCTCATCGGCGTGGCTTTGTCTGTGTTTGCTGTAATGTGAAGTGACAGTTCGTTGTCATTGTTCAATGTGTAATGAGCGGCTACCGACACATTTCCAGGAAATCCCCCTTCACCATCTGGACTATTAAGTGTAAAGGTTACACTTACACTGTCTTCTGATTCACTGTTCTCTGGTTCACTGTATTGTCCATGCCATACTTTTTTGTGAAACCCAGCAAGTCCGCCATGTAAGTTGTGCTCACCGCCGTTTTTATCCAGTTGGTACAGTTGCCCATCGAGCGAAAATTTACCCTGCCCTATCCTATTTGCATATCGTCCTACGATGGCGCCGCGATAACTCTCATCATTGATGTATTCTTGTAGCGTGTTAAAGGTTTGAACACAGTGTTTCTGATTACCGTGTTTATCAAGCAGCACAATTTCTTTAATAATTCCGCCATAGTTCAAAAGCGCAACTTTCATTCCGTTGGTATTATTTAGCACGTACTGATAAACCGTAGCACCGTCAATTTCACCGAATGTAGAAACATCTACTTTCATAACAATTTTTTAACCTTTAGCTGAGCTGGCAAACGATGCGACGTAACAACTAGTACGTGTTTGATTTCAAAACACCGCGTATTGTTGTACAGGTAGCATCTTTTTTTCACCTAATAATGCTTTGAGGTTATACGTTTTCCATTGTTTTTAATAGTGTATTTGCCAATAAATACGTATGTAACGGCTTTGTACTAAAGTTTGCACTACTTTCACTGCTGTAAACTCGTAGAACCTTATCTTTTTATGTAAATATAATGTACGCTAGTGGTTCATTACTTACATAATGCCTACCTGTAATGTGCCCATCACGAAGGTTGGCCTAAAAACCCTAATAAGAAATAGCAACAAGCATGGCAACAATAAAAGATATCGCTCAAGCAGCGGGTGTATCACTGGCGACGGTTTCACGAGTCATTAATAACGGACCTAAGGTAGGCGATGACACGCGCAAACGCGTTAAAAAAATAATGCAGGAAATGGGCTATCGTCCGAACGCTAACGCTCGAGCATTGGTTACAAAACGAAGTGCATCGCTTGGCGTTGTTATCGCCGAACTTCACGACCCCTTCTTTGCCATGCTGGCGCACGGCGTTGAGTCTGTTACACGCAAGAACAACGTGCAAATACTGTTAAGTGCTGGGTCTATCGAAAAAGAGACTGAGCTACAAGCCATTGAAACACTACTTGAGCATCGGGTAGAAGCAATGGTTGTGCACAGTAAAGCGCTTGACGATGATACGCTGATTGGGTTTGCGAACCAAGTACCAGGCTTTGTACTGATAAATCGCTACATTCCCGAAATTGCTAATCGCTGCGTATGGTTAGATAACATAACTGGCGGCCGTCTTATGGCTGAGCATGCGATTAACCAAGGTCATCAAAACTTGGCGGTTATAAGCAGTCAATATCGAATAGACGACCCAAATCATCGTTTAGAGGGCATTAAAAATGCCGTGGACACCGCTGGTTTGTCGTTGCCGGAAAGCATGATTGAATACGCCACACCTGATCAGGAAGGTGGCGAACTGGCTATGCAAAACTTGCTAGCAACTGGTGCTAAGTTTACTGCCGTATTGGCCTATAACGATGCTATGGCATCGGGTGCAATGACAATGCTTCAAGACCACGGAATTGCAGTGCCCGAGCACGTTTCTGTAATGGGGTACGACGATGTATTACTCGCAAAGTATTGTCGCCCTAAGCTGACAACGCTGCGCTACCCAGTTGAAATGATGGCCTCCAAGGCAGCCGAGCTTGCACTTAAATATGCATCGGGCAGTACGCCTGAAGACGGGCTTACTTTCAAATACACACCCACCATTGTGAAACGAGAGTCTATGGTGCGGGTGTAATCGACAGACGGTTCTAGTCGGTAAGTTCTTTCAATCGCTATAACCTTCTAATCGATTATTACTGGAGTTTAGTGGCAGCTCAATTCTAAAAATTTCATTACGTCAATCTATTGACAATACAAGGGTGTTGATCGTGTTGGAAAGTTTTTATCCCCAATCGTGAAAATCGCACGATCCTTCATCTAAGTTCGATCAAATTCAATCACGATCGGCATTTATCCTGCTGTACCACTTGATTTTACTGAAAAGCCGTGATCGGACCAGATATCCCGAGTAAGATCGTGATCTGTTGTTCCACATAGCTATTAACAGAGTTACCAACAAGGTTTTCCACTATTTATCCACAGGTAAAAAAAGCGTCAATTTACTGTGTGAAACGCGTAATGAATTGTTTGTATTCTGCAATTGCATAATCTGATTTCAGCGTTGCTTTGTGGGTTGCACCTGGCACTACTGAAATATATTTTTGCGAACTTGCGGCAGTTTCTAATAGCTGTTGGCTGATAGGGTAAGGCGTAATTTTGTCAGCTTCGCCTACAAGTAACCAAAGCGGGCCATCGTAATGACGAAGAATAGGCGCTATCTGCATGCTGTGTACTTCGTCATGCAGCTTCATACGCGTTATGGCGTTTGAAAAACCAGGCATTATGTTAGCAATTAAGTCGGAAATATCGTTAAACGCACCATCAAGGACTAGCGCATTAACATTGCGATTTGCAGCCACATGACTGGCAAAATAACTTCCAAATCCTCTGCCGTGAACAATAGTGGGCAGTGAACTATCAAACGTTGTCACGGCATAATCATACTGCGTAAGCGCATCTTGTTTGATAGCGTTTATGCTTAAGTTCATCGCTTTGTCACTGGCACCAACGCCTTGGTAGTCAAGCCATAGTATGTTGGCAGGCAACTGCCCTAAGCGATGAATAACACTGTTATTTTCGCTAATTGCCATACGGTTATCTGCAAAAAACACAACATTTACTATAGGATTAGGGTAAGAAACCGCCACGCCTCTAAGTATTAGCCCTTGCGTGTTCTCTATTTCAACACGTGTAATACCCGCAGACGTTTTATCGTTTTGAATAGACGCGTGAAGCTTTGTTGTGTCTAGAGGTTTAGTGGCGCTGTCTTGATAAAAAAACGCTGATGGTGTGACATTAATAGCACAGCCACAAAGCGTAATAACGCCTAAGAAAAGGTAAAGCGCTCGACTAGTTTTCATTATAGGGACACTGTCCGTGCTGTCTAAATGTTAGACTTTACATGCTATGCCAACTGAAACAGTTTGCAACAGTTGTTGTGTTTAACGCCCTTAAATAATTTCTTATACTTAAGAATAAATAAGTAGGGCAAGTGCATAAAGACGCCTCCCAGCAAAACAAACAAGAAGAATCTCCTTATGACGACTTCGCATTTTCACGCTACGCCATTCTCTCAGCTTTTTGCCAAGTTATTCCGTACGGCACTTATTTGTGCATCTGTTACGGCGATTGTAGCGTGCGAGTCGACACCAATGCCTGTACTCGACTCTACGCTAATACCTGAAGCTCAACGAAAGGGTTACCAAGCAAGTATGTCTAAAGCAAAAGCGTGTCCGCTTCACTTAGATGAACTTACTGACATACGCGCTAGCAAAGACTTACTGGTAGGTAGTAATAGTGTTTCGGAAGATGCGCTGTACGGCTTTTTAGAGCAAAGCTTACTAGACATGAATGTTGCGCCAACGGTTGAAAGTAACAACAGCGTTAAAGTGGCCCTTGAAAAAGCGTTTGTAAAAACACTGGGCAACAACCTAATGGCGATTGTGGTAATAAATGTTCAATACAAACCGCACTATGCAGACGAGTTTTCACCCGAAGTGTCGTACAGAGGGCAAAGCGTAAAAGTGAATACAAACAGTGACAACGACGACTACGCCTTAGTGGCAAAAGGTGCTGTAAAAGAAGCGATTCACAAAGCTACACAGCGCGTTAAGTCGTCACTATTGCACCAATGTGACGACCCAGTAGACAGTATTGCGGGATTAAACTAGCCGTTAAGGGCTTTGTAGTCGTTGAAGACTCTTTAGCCGTTGCAGACTATTTAGCCGTTGAGAGCTTTTTTAGCCGTTAAGGACTTTTCTAGCCGCGACGGCATCAAAGTCGCGGTCAACCTTTAGATATACCGCGCCATTTTCAGGGCTAAGCGTTGCCTCTAGTACACCGGGCACCAGTAGTAGGTCGTGCGTAATCTTAGGGTGCTTGGTCTCATTGAAATCACCGTGCATCATTACACGTTTTACGCGGCTAACTTCTTTCATGCCGCTTAATATGCTTAACCATAAAATAGTGCTAATTGCGCCCACAAGGTACGCCATTTCAGGTGTCCATATATCGGTGACTACGCCAGACAGCACACCACCAAGAAACGCTCCAAAGAATTGGAAACTGGCATAAATGCCCATAGCTGTTCCCTTTTGACCTGCAGGTGCAATGCTTGAAACAAGCGCAGGGAAATTGGCTTCTAGATAATTGAAGCCGGTAAAGAAAAGTACAACTGCAGCGGTTATCATCCACCAACTTTGTGCTTGAAACGCCAGCATAGTAAATGCAGAGCCCATCAACATTACGCCGGCAAGAAGCAAAGATTTAGGGGTTCTTCCTCGCGCTATTCCCATCATTATCACTAAGCCAACAATAGAAATACCTAACACAGGAACATACACAGTCCAGTGCTCTGCTAGTGAGATGTCGAAGTTTAAAAGCGTAACGGGAAGCTGCACAAAAAGCAGCGTTATAAGCATGTGCAGCAACATAACGCTTACGTTTAAACGCCATAACTGAGGAGATAAGAAAAGTCGTTTTAACTGGCCTTGTTGAGGAAGCGTGTCGCCGCTACTTAGCTGTTCACCATTAGGTACAACCCATTTCACCAATGGCATGCATAGCACCGCTAGCAGACCTGTGATAGCAAATACGCCCGCCAAACCATAACTATTGGCAATAAGCGGCCCAACAATTACCGCTAAATAAAAGGAAAAGCCAATAGCAATACCAATAATGGCAAGTACTTTAGCCCGCTGGCTTTCTCGGCTTACATCGGTGGCTAACGCCATAATGGCGCCAGCGATTGCACCAGCGCCTTGCAAAATACGCCCTACAATCATCATCGCCATGCTATCAGCTTGCGCGGCAATAAAGCTGCCCACGGCAAAAACACTAAGCCCAAGCAATATGACTGGCTTGCGGCCCCATTTGTCAGACATCATGCCCATGGGAATTTGTAGCGCCGCCTGAGTTAAGCCATAGCCACCAACGGCCAGCCCAACGAACAAAGGAGAGTAATCAGGATAGTCCATGGCAGCGACAGCGAGCACGGGCATCACCATGAACAAACCCATCATGCGCAAAACATAAACCGATGCTAGCGCCAACGCAGCGCGTAATTCCAAAGCGTTCAAAGCAGCTGTATTCCTCAAAAAATCAAAACTGAAGCTCAGCGCCCCAGAGTAAGTTACTCTGCGGCAAAAATACGGTGCAGGAGTGTAGCATAAATTGTATTGCTTCCCACGTACCTTAACGCGGATTAATTCGCACACTTCTAGTAAGTTAATTCAACGCATCGAATTCCACGCGTTGTAGACAATGCAATGTGATCTCCACACTAAACACGCAGTATAACTTGATTGTCATATCACTTTAGTTGACACCTATGGCATACTGATTCTTTTTCTCACACTTTTATTCTCACTTAGGCTTCAATGGATAAAATCGAAATTCGCGGTGCCCGCACCCACAATCTGAAAAACATCGATTTAACACTGCCACGAGACAAACTGGTGGTAATTACCGGCCTTTCTGGCTCGGGCAAATCGTCTCTTGCATTCGATACGCTGTACGCTGAGGGCCAGCGCCGTTACGTTGAATCGTTATCGGCCTATGCGCGTCAATTCCTTTCCATGATGGAAAAGCCAGATGTTGATCATATTGAGGGCCTGTCGCCGGCAATATCCATTGAGCAAAAATCAACATCGCACAACCCTCGCTCAACCGTGGGCACCATTACAGAAATTTACGACTACCTACGTTTGATGTTCGCTCGCGTAGGAACGCCGCGTTGCCCAGACCATGATGTGCCTTTGGATGCACAAACGGTAAGCCAAATGGTAGACAAGGTGTTGGCAATGCCTGAAGGTAGCAAGCTAATGCTGCTGGCGCCTATTGTGAAAGATCGAAAAGGTGAACACGTTAAAACCTTGCAGAATCTTTCTGCCCAAGGTTTTATTCGCGCTCGTATAGACGGTGAAGTGTGCGATTTATCCGATCCACCGCCACTAGACCTGCATAAAAAGCACACCATTGAAGTGGTTGTAGACCGTTTCAAGGTACGCGACGACATGGCACTGCGTTTGTCTGAATCGTTTGAAACCGCCCTTTCACTTGCTGGCGGTAACGCTGTAGTTGCCGACATGGACGATAAAGACGCTGAAGAAATTGTATTCTCGGCTAATTTTGCCTGTCCGCACTGTGGCTACAGCTTAAGTGAACTAGAACCTCGCTTGTTCTCTTTCAACAATCCTGCTGGTGCTTGCCCTACATGTGATGGTCTAGGCACACGACAGTTCTTCGACCCTGCCCGCGTTGTTGGCAATACTGAATTAAGTTTATCCGGCGGCGCTATTAGAGGCTGGGATAAACGCAGCTATTACTACTTCCAAATGCTGCAAGCAGTGGCTGACCATTACGAATTCAGTTTAACAGACCCTTTTGAAAGCCTAGATGAAAAGCACAAAGACATCGTGCTATACGGCTCAAAGGGCAAGTCTCTTTCGTTTAAGTACATTAACGAGCGCGGCGATATTATGGAGCGTAAGCACCCTTTCGAGGGCATTATTCCGAATATGGAGCGTCGCTACCGTGAAACCGAGTCTAACTCGGTGCGAGAAGAGCTAGCAAAATACTTAAGCCAACAGCCCTGTAACAGTTGTGATGGTACACGCCTTCGCGTGGAAGCGCGAAACGTGTTTATTGAAGGCACAAACTTACCTGCCATCGCCGATATGTCTATTGCCGATGCGTTCGATTTTTTCGAAACACTGAGCCTTGCAGGGCAAAAAGCGCAAATTGCTGAAAAGATTTTAAAAGAGATAATGGACCGCCTTCGTTTCTTAGTAAACGTGGGGCTTAATTATCTGTCTATGTCGCGTAGTGCCGACACGCTATCGGGTGGTGAAGCGCAGCGTATTCGTTTAGCGAGCCAAATAGGTGCGGGTTTGGTAGGCGTAATGTACGTGCTTGACGAACCGTCTATCGGTTTGCACCAGCGTGACAATGAACGCCTATTATCAACGCTTACGCATTTGCGAGATTTAGGTAATACCGTGCTTGTGGTAGAGCACGACGAAGATGCAATCCGCGAAGCAGACTACATTGTTGATATTGGACCTGGTGCTGGTGTGCACGGCGGGCAGATTATTGCTGAGGGCTCGCTAGACGATATCAAAAACAGTGAAGACTCACTTACTGGGAAATACCTTTCTGGCAGGGAGAAGATTGACGTTCCAGCTTCCCGCACACCAGTAAAAGACAATCATTGGTTAGAGTTAAAAGGCGCAACAGGTAACAATTTACAATCGGTCGACCTGCGCATTCCTACCGGGGTAATGACTTGTGTAACCGGTGTGTCGGGCTCAGGTAAATCTACGCTTATTAACGATACATTTTATAAGATAGCTCAGCGAGAGCTTAACAAAGCCACCACGTCTGAACCTGCCCCGCATAAATCTATGACGGGTTTGGAACATCTAGACAAAGTGGTCGATATCGACCAGAGCCCCATTGGAAGAACACCACGTTCAAACCCTGCAACCTACGCAGGCATTTTCACGCCTATTCGTGAAATGTTTGCTGGTACCCAAGAGTCACGCTCTCGCGGTTATAAGCCAGGACGTTTCAGTTTCAACGTTAAGGGCGGCCGCTGTGAAGCATGTCAGGGTGACGGTGTCATTAAGGTTGAAATGCACTTCTTACCCGACGTATACGTTCCTTGTGATGTATGCCAGGGCAAACGCTACAACCGTGAAACCTTGGAGATTAAATACAAAGATAAGAACATTCATGAAGTATTAGAAATGACCGTTGAAGACGCTCGCACGTTCTTCGATGCGATTCCTTCGATTGCCCGAAAACTGCAAACGCTGATGGATGTTGGCTTGTCTTATATCCGACTAGGACAAGCTGCAACCACGTTATCAGGTGGTGAAGCGCAACGTGTAAAATTGGCAAAAGAGTTGTCAAAAAGAGACACTGGCCAAACACTTTATATTCTGGATGAACCGACAACAGGTCTTCATTTCCACGATATTAAACAACTACTTGCGGTACTTCACAGGCTGCGCGATCACGGTAATACCGTGGTGGTTATTGAGCATAACCTTGATGTAATTAAAACGGCTGACTGGATTGTGGACTTGGGTCCAGAGGGTGGATCCGGAGGTGGCCAGATTATTGCAGAGGGAACACCGGAGCATGTGGCTGAACAAGACGTTTCACATACAGGTCGTTTCTTAAAGCCCATGCTGTAACAAGCTAAAAGAGCGTGCTTTTATCAATCTAAGCGGCATTACGCAGTGAAAACGTGTGTTTTGTCGCAAAAATTCATAAAAGTGGCGCTGGTCAGAGCTTGTTTTGGGATTTCCTAAGATAGGATAGTAAACGTATTTGCATTAAGCATTGCCGGAGCAATAAAGAATGAATCAAACGCCACCACTTGCCCTTGTTAAAACTTGGTACCACCTACTGTCTTCATCGGAAGACAATGACGTGAAAGCGCGTGCTCAAGAGATGTTGTTAAAAGCGTTTGAGTCTCCTGAGGCAATCGCGATGTACCTTAAAGAGCACAACATCCTTAAGCACTAGGGCCTTAAATACTTAGCGCTACCCTAGTTTGCCCTATCGGTTAGGCACCATGTAGATAAGCCTAACTAACCAAGGCAACATCAGATTCAAAAAAAGCGTTAGCCCTTTGTGGGTTAACGCTTTTTTCATTGTGCTACTGATGCTTCGCCGCTTGAATCGCCAACCCTTCACACACCGAGTTAAACGCATCGTTCTCTAAACGCGGCAGCCCTGTTAGAAGCTCTTCATATAAGGCGTCAACCACAATAGGCGACAAGCTCATCCCGCCTGTAATCATTACCACCTCGGGCTTTTCAGTGCTATTTGCTAAACATTCAACAACTAGCGCTTTTACTTTATCAAGCCACGGCTTTAATGCTTTTTTCAGCGCATCTTGTGAAATTTCAACAGTAAAGTCATCTTCAATATAAGTAAGCGGTAACGTTATATTTTGCTTGCTGGATAGCAGCTCTTTGGCAAGGCGAGCCGAATTCACTACCCGTGCCGACAGTTTATTTTCTTGAACAATTAGCAAACGTTCTAATTGTGCAGGCTCTTTAATGACCGACATGGTTTGTGAAATATCTAGCCCATAGTCATCTGAGAAAAAGCGAGTAAGCGCAGGAATATTGTCTACTGCACACATGTCGGAAAAATAGGTAGGCGGAACAGGCAGCCCGTTTATCATTTTAAGCCCCATTCCCATTTCAGGCGCAATAGCTTTAAGTACTAAGCTTTTATCGCAATCCATTCCACCTAAACGACGCCCCGTTACCGACAGTACATCGTCTTTTCGATCGAGCAGATTTGAGCGCTCTGGCGACAATTTAATACTGCAGATATCGGTTGTACCGCCGCCGATATCAACAATAAGTGTGGTGGTGTCTTTTGGCAGTGTTTGTTCAATTTTATATGCCGCGGCTATAGGCTCATCCAAGAAATTCACACCAGTAAAGCCAGCTTTAGTAGCAGCTTCGGTCATAATTTGTATAGCTTGGGCATTACCTTCTTCACCACGCGTGCCGTGGAACTTAACGGGTCTACCTATTACCGCGCTGTGAACCTGCTTACCTAACTGCTGTTCTGCACACTGCTTAAAATACGCAAGCTGCTTTGCAATAATGCCAATAAACGCCTGCTTTTGATCACCATCAAGCGACGCGCCAAGAAAGTTCTTTGGCGAGTAAATTAATCTGCCCTTATCAGGCATTTTTAAAAAGCGACGAAAGCCTTCTTCACCAAACGCAAATTTTCCGTGTTCTACCAAACGAAGTAATGGAATTTCATCAAGCGACATAGCATGCATAAGCTGCGCAATGGCTTTTCTTTGCAGTGCTGGCTTGTTGTGAAGGTCGCCGCGCAATGAATCGATGCGGTCGCTGTACATGGCCTGCTCTTTTGGATCTTTAGCCGAATAGTAGCCGTCTTTCGCTTTATCGATTTGATCATTGATAGCGCGCTGTAGCTGCGACACTTTCGCCTCTACCATAGCATCAGGCGGTGGCGGCAATTCATCTTCAAAATAGATAAATACCGAAGAGCGAATCTTATTCCCTTTCTTATCTAGTGGGTCAAGCTTGATGTGTTGATGGGTGCTACCATCAAAATATACAGCTTCAGAATTTGATGTACCGTAGTCAATCCCAATTGCAGTCATAATTTGTTCGCTTAAATCATTTCGCATTAAACACAGTGATGCGCGATTGTAAGGAAAAGCGTTTGTGCTTTCTACCGTTGGTTTTCTTCAAATGTTTTTAGGCATGCTCTACAAACACTCTGGTTTAATTCCGTGAAGCCCTAGGACTTGTGCACATTGGTTGCCATACTCTAAACAAAGAATGTTAAGCCATGGCGATTTTGCGCTGAAAAGCCGTCGCCTTAGTGCTAAAGTGGTGATATTAAAACCAAAAAAGTCCTACACACGTTATGACAGATACAGCACCTTTAGTAACGTCTTTTGACGTACGTTTTTGTGAAACAGACGCCCTGCAGCACGTAAGTAATACCGCGTTAGTTGCATGGTTTGAAGCTGCGCGCGAGCCCATTTTTCGCATGTTTACGCCCGAGCTTGATTTACAGAACTGGCCGCTTATTTTAGCAAGCTACAAAGTAGACTTTCTTGCCCAGATTTTTTACGGCAAACCCGTTACGGTAAAAACCTATATAAGCCGTTTAGGCAACAGCGCTTTCGATGTATTTCAGGAACTTTGGCAAGACGAAAAGTTATGCTCGACAGGCATCACCACCATGGTGCATTTCGATTATAAAACACAGCGCTCTGCGCCCATTCCTGATGACATAAAAGCAGAACTTCAAAGTCATTTTAAAACACTAGAAACCAAATAACGTACCACCAGCAGTTAGCGAGGCGCCCATGAGTGATTTTATTGAAGTAATTGACGATGTACTTCCTCCAGAGTTATGTACGCAATTAATGGCGCGCTTTGAAAGTAGCCCCAACGTAGTACAAGGGCGCACTGGCGGCGGTGTTGATTTAGATAAAAAACGCAGTATGGATGTGTCGATAAGTCGAAATAGTGAGTTTCAAGACTTATTCCAGCAGGTAATGCAGCATACGGGTCAGCAACTTGTAGCCTACATAGAGAAGTATTTTTACGCGTTGGTAGGCCCAATTGGCCTAACGGTGCGTCACCCTAAAACCGGTGAGCCCGTAAAAGTAACAGGCGAGAACTTTGAAGAAGTGGGTAAGCCCAACCTTGCCAACCTTGTGAATTACCTATTTCGCGTAGGTGATGTTAACGCGCAGCGCTACACAGCGGGGAATGGTGGTTACCCTTATTGGCATTCTGAAGTGTACCCACAAATGCAGCACAACGACGCACTGCACCGCATTTTACTGTTTATGTATTACTTAAACGATGTGGAAGAAGGTGGAGAAACCGAGTTCTATTATCAAAATCGTGCGGTTAAACCCAAGGCGGGAAGAATGGTTATTGCGCCTGCGTATTTTACCCATACGCATCGCGGTCAAATTCCAAAGAGTAACGACAAGTATATTCTTACATCTTGGCTTTTATTCAACCGCGCCGAGCAAATTTACACGCAAAGCTAACCTTTAAGGCTAGCTAGGTTTAAAAACCTTCTACAGCTTCACCTGTTAGGCGGTATCCCACCGACGCTATATCGCCTTTCCACCCATCGGTAGACAAGGTGCCAGTAACCCAAATGGCATCGTAGATATTGTCTATGCGCACGCCGTCTTCAAATTTTACATACACAATTTGATTTGATGGCGGAGGCGGTACGTGTATACATGCGCCAAAGTAAGGCACAAGCAAAAATTCAGTGGTAAGTTCACCGTCACCTTCTAGCGGAACAACAAAGCCTGGAATTTTTACCCGTTTTTTGTCGTAGGTTTCAACTACAGGTGCATCGGGTTGAAGCTGACTCATTTCGCCATTGTGCTGTACAGCTGGTGGGGCAAGCTCATTAAAACCCTCTGGCACCAAGTCTTCCCAGTATACCTCTACAGGTTCGTTGTTTGCAGACAACGACAGACTTGTCATCATCACACACAAGGCCAAAGTTAATAACCGTGTTGCTTTTAAAAACTGCATATCTGTTTATTTCTCTACTTTTCTTTTCACTTTGCTTTTTCAACTAAGCGCTTTACAAAATACGCTTTACAGAATCTTAGCTAAAAACAAAAAGGGCTGGTATCAACCAGCCCTTTTTATCACTAATGTGTAGCAGCGTGAATTATTCTGCTTCGAAACGCGCGATGCTTGCGGTAATTTCGTCTTTAGCCGCTTGAGCATTTGCCCAACCGTCAATTTTCACCCACTTACCTTCTTCAAGATCTTTGTAGTGCTCGAAGAAGTGTTCAATTTGCTTAAGAAGAAGCGCTGGGCAGTCTTCAATTTCTTTAACGTCACGGTAAATAGTAGAAAGCTTGTCTACTGGTACAGCTAGTACTTTTGCATCTTTACCAGATTCGTCAGTCATGTTTAGTACGCCAACTGGACGACACTTAATTACTGAACCCGCTAGAAGAGGGAAAGGTGTCATTACTAGTACGTCAACTGGGTCACCGTCTTCAGACAAGGTGTTGTTAACGTAACCGTAGTTAGTTGGGTAGTGCATGCACGTTGCCATGAAACGGTCAACAAATAGTGCACCTGTGTCTTTATCTACTTCGTACTTCACCGGGTCAGCGTGCGCTGGAATTTCGATGATTACATTTACTTCGTCTGGTACATTCTTACCAGCAGAAATAGCACTTAAGCTCATTCTATGGTCCTTTCAATGATATGTGAGAAATTTTGCGCTAAGTATACGGCGAGCGCGGCAAAATAAAAACGGTTTACGACTCTTGTCGTACTAATCTCTTTATTTTTCGTTAAATTTTGCCACTTTTTACCGTTATTTGCTTATGAACGGTAGCTCACACACATATCTACTTCATTACTTGAGCCAATAATACAAGGAACGCGTTGATGAATTTCTTCGGGCATAACTTCAAGAATACGGCCATCACCTGTTTCGGCTTTACCACCCGCTTGCTCCATAAGGAACGCCATAGGGTTTGCCTCGTAAAGCAGACGCAGCTTACCCGCTTTAGATGGGTCGCGGCTGTCATATGGGTACATGAAAATACCACCGCGGCATAGTAAACGATGAATATCGCCCACCATGGCGGCAACCCAACGCATATTGAAGTTCTTTTCGCGCGGCCCTTCTTTACCTGCAAGCAAGTCTGCAATGTACGCCTGCATTGAAGGTTCCCAGTGACGCTGATTAGATGCGTTAATGGAAAATTCTGACGTATCTGCCGGCACTTGAATGTTTGGATGCGTAAGCAGGAAGCCGCCGTGGGTTTTATCAAGCGTATAGATATGCGTACCGCGACCTGTAGTCAGCGCAAGCATAGTAGACGGGCCGTAAAGCACATAGCCTGCAGCAACCATTTGTGTACCCGGCTGTAAAAACGCCGATGGGTCGTCAGGCTCCATCCATTGAGGCGCGTGAGTAATAGAGAAGATAGTACCAATAAGACTGTTAATCTCTGTGTTTGAAGAGCCGTCTAGCGGGTCGAAGCTTACTAAGTATTTACCTTCTGGATTGCACGGTACAACGTCGTCTTCTTCTTCAGAAGAGATTGCTTTTACATAGCCAGACTCACGAAGCGTATCTTTAAGAATTTGATTTGAAATAACGTCGAGCTTTTTTTGTGTCTCGCCCTGAACGTTCTCAGATAGTGTAGAACCGAGTACACCAGCTAGCGCGCCTTGACTCACGCGGAAAGAGATTTCTTTGCAGCCTGCTAACAGCGTACGAATGAGCAGAATTAACTCAAGCGGTGCACCGTCTTGTTGCAATTGGGAATTTAAACGTTTCATTGAATGTAAGCCTTTTTTCGTGTGTAGGGTGTTTATGTGAAAAGCGGCTCCACGTTCCTTAGTGGTCGCGATGCTTTTTACATTTATCGGTGCATTGGTTCTATTTTTTGTGCTTTGCAGAAACATCTGCGTGCATGCCTTATGTCATCGATGATTAGATTGTAACCGTGTTCGACCTCAAGTGAAACATGCATATCAATAACCTACTACACAACATACCAGTTTTAGGCTGAAGGGCGATTGCAAAAAGTTGCTAGGCAAGTACACCGCTAAGGCACTGCCCAACAGCGTTTCATAAATTCACAGCCAAGCAATAAAAACCCATAAATTGCATGATGGCAGCCTTACGCGGTTCTGATACAGTACCCTATCACATGATAATTCTTAGAGAATGCGCTATGCATGTACACATTTTAGGCATTTGCGGCAGCTTTATGGGCGGTATTGCCGCTATCGCTAAGTCGCTAGGTCACAAAGTAACTGGTTCGGATAACAATGTTTATCCTCCTATGAGCACGCAGCTTGAAGCCTTGGGTATTGAACTTACCGAAGGATATGATGAAAGCCAATTTAACCCTGTACCTGATATGGTAGTAATAGGTAACGCGATGTCGCGTGGGAATCCGGCTGTTGAATACGTTTTAAACCGTAATTTGCCCTACACCAGCGGCCCACAGTGGTTACTAGACAACCTCTTAAAAGACCGCTGGGTTATAGGCGTGTCGGGAACTCATGGTAAAACAACCACCACAAGTATGGTGGCGTGGATATTAGAAAGTGCAGGACTCAACCCTGGCTATCTTATCGGCGGCGTACCTGAGAATTTTGGGGTTTCTGCTCGTATTGGCGAAAGCCCATTTTTTGTTATCGAAGCTGACGAATACGACAGTGCCTTTTTCGATAAACGATCTAAGTTCGTGCACTATCGGCCTAAAACACTGGTCATCAACAATTTAGAGTTCGACCATGCCGATATATTTACCGACCTTAATGCCATTCAAACGCAATTTCATCATTTAGTAAGAATGGTGCCTGAAAACGGTCTTATACTTACCCCGAACGATACCCCTTCCATAGAAGATACTTTGCAGCGCGGGTGTTGGTCGTCGCGTCAATCTTTGGGTAAAACATGGTCAGCAGCATTGCACAATAAAGATGGCAGTGCATTTGATGTGTTACACAACGGTGAAGTAGTGGGTACTGTAAACTGGTCACTAATGGGGCAGCATAATGTCGATAACGCATTAATGGCTATTGGTGCGGCGCACCATGCAGGCGTGACATTAAAAGACGCCATTCACGCGCTATCAAGCTTTAAAAACGTTAAACGACGCATGGAAGTTAAAGGGCAAGTGAATGATATTACGGTATACGATGATTTCGCACATCATCCAACCGCAATAGCCACAACCCTCGACGGGCTTCGAAAAAAAGTGGGTAACGCGCGCATACTTGCCGTGCTTGAACCCCGTTCTAATACGATGAAAATGGGGGTACATAAAGACACACTGGCTAATTCGTGGCAGAAAGCCGATGACGTATTTGTGTATGAACCACAGGGTATGGATTGGTCTCTGGTAGAGTCTGTAAAACGAAGCAGCGCACCCGCACAGTGTTTTCGAGATGTGGAACAGATCGTTCAGAAGGTTACAAACGTAGCACAGGCAGGCGACCACATTCTTATAATGAGTAATGGTGGCTTTGAAGGTATTCATGGGCGCATCTTGCAAGCGTTAGAAAACAAGTAGCAAACATATAGACAATAGTTACGTTTATGCACAGATAGCGGTGTTTAAGCTTGTTACAGAATGCCCTACACATGGACACCAAGCATCTGTGCTTTCCACTGTCGCTAGACATTGGCGCATATCATTGAGGCAATAAAATGAAACACGACAAGCAAGTCACACTTGCTATCACAGGCGCATCAGGTGCCCCCTACGCGCTTACACTGCTTAAGTCGCTAGTAAACGCTGATTATCAGGTTTACGTATTAATTTCTTCGGCGGCAAAAGTAGTGTTTGCCACTGAAGAAAATATAAAAATTCCAGCGCGTCCTGAAGATGCTGCAGCATTTTTTGCCGAACATTGCGACGCTAAACCTGACCAAATAAAAGTATTTGGTAAAGAGGAGTGGTTTTCCCCGGTAGCGTCGGGCTCGGCCGCACCAGCTAAAATGGTGGTTTGCCCGTGTTCAACGGGTACGCTGTCTGCCATAAGCATTGGCGCAAGCGACAACTTAATTGAACGCGCTGCCGATGTTGTACTTAAAGAGCGCGGTCAGCTTATTTTAGTGCCGAGAGAAATGCCACTGTCATCAATTCATCTTGAGAATATGTTAAAGCTATCACAAATGGGCGCAACCATAATGCCAGCTGCGCCAGGGTTTTATCACAACCCTAAAACTATTGATGACTTGGTAGACTTTGTTGTAGCACGTATACTTGACCATCTAGGTATTGAACAATCATTGGTAGCACGTTGGGGCTACCACACTAAGAAACACGCAGAGGAATAACTATGTTCGCGTTCGCAAACAGGACTTGCGCAGTCGCGCTTAGCGCAGTAATGGCATTATGTGCCGCAACACCCGCTTTTGGATGGGGGCAAACAGGTCACCGTGTAACAGGGGCTATTGCCGAGCAGTATTTAAGCCCACTTTCACAAGCGGCACTGATGGAATTATTACCGCATGGTTCGCTTGCCGAGGCATCGACACATGCCGACGAAATGCGCTCTAACCCAAGTGAATTTTGGCAAAAAACGGCAAGCCCATGGCACTATGTTTCTGTGCCTGAAGGCAAAGAATACCATGAGGTAGGTGCGCCTCCTCAGGGCGATGCAGTAACCGCACTAAAGCAATTTACCGAAACGTTGAAAAGCAAAACCGCAACTATTGATGAGAAACGCTTAGCGCTTCAGTTTATCGTTCACATTGTTGGCGATTTGCATCAGCCACTTCATGCGGGTAACGGCACCGACCGCGGTGGTAACGATGTTAAAGTACGTTTCTTCTGGCAAGACTCTAATCTACACCGCGTGTGGGACTCGCAAATGCTAGATCAGCGCGACTTGTCTTATACAGAATGGACTGAGTGGCTTAGCAAAACCATTACTTCACAAGATATTCGTGATTGGGCAACCACTGACGTTATGATATGGATAAGAGAAAGCACTGAAATTCGCGACACTATATACCCAGAAAATGCGAATAACATGAGCTATGACTACCTTTACAACCATTTGCCCACGGCGAAGAAACGTTTACAAATGGCTGGCATCCGCATTGCTATGTACCTTAACGAGGTATTTGAAGAGGCACAGCGATAAGAAAAACGGAGGCTAAAACCTCCGTTTTTTTTTATGAAAATCTAATCAACATCGAGAGGTTCGGGCGAAAGAATAACGCCAGTACTGTCTGCATAAAGATGGTCTTCGGGTAAAAATGTAACGCCACCAAAATTTACTGGCACATCAACTTCACCGATACTTTCACTCTCTGCATTTACCGGAATTGCGGCCACAGCCAGCACACCGATATCTAACTCAGCCAGGCTATCCACTTCTCGCACACTGCCATAGCAAACAATGCCTTCCCAATCATTATCAATGGCAATTTGCGCCGACGAGGCGTCAAAAAGCGCGCGTCGTGTTGAACCGCCGCCATCAATAAGAAGTACCTTTCCCGCGCCGGGTTGAGCGAGCACTCGGTCTATCAACCCTCGATCTTCAAAGCACTTAATTGTAGTGACCTCTCCCCCAAAGGAATAGCGACCGCCAAAACTTGCGAAAATAGGGTCTACCACGTCTACGTTGTCAGCAAACAAATCGCATAATTCAGATGTGTTGTATTCCATTGCTCTGCCTTACATACATTGATAACGAGAGAGAGGAGTTTAGACCTCTTAATAACTAGCATAGCATTAAATGAAGTAATGCAAACCTCTGATTATTCGTCACTCGCAGAATTATTCGGTTTCAGTCAAACAACATCATTATATTTAACGCATGCGTTAAATGAGCACACATATTGCTAACACACATTGTTAAACCTATGGTGCAGACAACATTGTGTGCTTGATTGTAAGAAAAGTTTCTTTTTTTCGTCACCCACAGGTCACAGAGCGACTTTAGCCTGTGCATTAAATAACCGAAAGAGGACGAGGCGATGCTTATAAAATCCTTGAATAAGGTCGATACTGACTTATTTTATCGCCTGTACAAACTGACGCTAAAAAGAGACTGTCGCAGCATTATTTGGTTGTCTAAAACAGGTGACGGCTACCTTTATTTCGTTATCGGCATGCTGCTTTGGGCCTTCGAACCAGAGCACGGCGAAATATTCCTCTATACGGCACTGATGGCATATGCCCTTGAGCTACCTATTTATGTATTGCTTAAGAAAATGTTTAAGCGCCCTCGCCCATGTGACTTCCTTATCAATTTAAAGGCACACGTAACACCATCAGATAAGTTTTCGCTTCCTTCGGGCCACACAGCGGCAGCATGGCTAATGGCGAGCATTGTTGCGCACTATTATCCGCCTTTTGCAGTTATTGCTTACAGTTGGGCTTCGCTTATTGGCATGTCGCGCATTTTACTTGGCGTACACTACCCGTCAGATGTGTTGGCAGGCACCTTACTTGGCATCACTATCGCTTCTACCAGCATTTACATTTTAGGTTGATATGAAATTATTATATGGCGTTCAAGGCACAGGTAACGGCCACATAGCACGCGCTCGAATTATGGCTGCCGCATTGGCACTACGTGACGACATAGACGTCGACTTTGTTTTTACTGGTCGCCCGCCCAACAAATATTTCGATATGGATGTATTTGGTAGTTATCGAACGTTCACAGGCCTAAGCTTTATCACAAAAAGTGGAAAGGTAGATAAATGGGCCACGGTAAAAGACGCCAACATTAGCCAGTTTATTAAAGACGTAAAAGCCTTTGACACCTCAGGCTACGACCTGCTCATCAACGATTTCGAGCCGGTAACAGCGTGGGCTGCAAGACGACAAGAAACCCCGTCAATCTCTATTAGCCACCAAGCATCATTTACCTACGATGTTCCTAAAAGTGGTAACACGTTTTTAGACACCTTGTTAATGAAAATCTTTGCGCCAACAAAATTACAGCTAGGCGTGCATTGGTATCACTTTAATCAGCCAATTATACCGCCGTTTGTGGTAGACAAACCTGCCCTCACGCCAGCTAAAGGCCACGTACTGGTATACTTACCGTTTGAAGAAGTAGCAGACATACAGCAAATGCTCGAACCGTTAAGCGATCAGCAGTTTCAATGCTTTCATCCCAATATCGAGGAGCAAAAGACGGCTGGGCATATTACGTGGTATCCAACGTCTAAAAAACAATTCCAAAAAGCGCTTCAACATTGCAGTGGCGTAATCGCTAACGGCGGCTTTGAACTGTCTAGTGAAGCATTACAGCTGGGTAAAAAACTCTTAATAAAGCCGCTTCACGGTCAGTTCGAGCAATTATCAAATGTGTTAACGCTCAGCCAGTTAGACTTGTGCCAAACACTATTTCAGCTAGATACCGACATTGTTGAAGAGTGGTTAGAAGCGCCAGACAACGAAGCCATTGCCTTTCCAGACAACCCCAATATTCTTATTGATTGGCTGAAAAATGGCGACTTTTCTGATACCAAAAGCCTTTGCGATGCTCTGTGGAAAACCGTGCAATATGGTGATAAGACGAAAGAACGATTATTGGCTCTTGCAATTTAGTACCGCAATGCGATGATAGCGGCATTTGTCGTAATCTTCGCGGGATTTTTCGTGCTTAAAAAGTCGGTATTTTTTCTGGTAACACTTACAGCATTATGTGGCTGTGGTTACAAAGGGGCGCTTTATATTCCAGATGCGCCCACGCAAAATGCACCTTCTGAAACACCCTCTGATAACGCTAGTGGCGCTGTTCCTTCTTCAGACACTGATACCCCCGCATTTACCTCTGGAGAACTTAATTAGTGGATTATTTCGCTTACAACCAGGGCCAACTGTGTGCTGAACAAGTGCCGGTTGCCGAAATTGCTGCAACTCACGGTACACCTGTGTATGTGTATTCACGTGCTACGCTAGAACGTCATTGGCATGCTTTTAATGACGCTATCGGCGAACATCCACATTTAGTGTGTTACGCGGTAAAAGCTAACTCGAACATTGGTGTGCTTAGCGTTTTAGCAAAACTAGGTTCTGGTTTCGACATTGTATCTGCAGGTGAACTAGCCCGTGTCATTGAAGCCGGTGGCGACGCAAAAAAGGTAGTATTCTCAGGCGTAGGCAAAAAGCATGATGAAATACGCTATGCCCTTCAACAAGGTATTATGTGTTTTAACGTTGAGTCTGAGCCAGAACTTCACCGCATTAATGAAGTAGCGGGTGAATTAGGTGTAAAAGCGCCTATATCGCTGCGTATTAATCCAGACGTAGACGCAAAAACGCACCCGTACATTTCTACCGGTCTTAAAGCTAACAAATTTGGTATTGCGCGAGAGCGCGCTTTGTCTACCTACGAACTAGCAGCTTCACTTCCCAACCTAAACGTTGTAGGTATGGACTGCCACATTGGTTCACAGCTTACTGAAATTGGCCCATTTGTAGATGCGTTAGAGCGCTTGTTAGTACTTATCGACGAGCTTGCTGAACGCGGTATCATTATTGAGCATTTAGACGTTGGTGGTGGTTTGGGCGTGACCTACAACGACGAGCAGCCGCCCCATCCCAAAGCTTACGCACAGGCCATGGCAGAAAAAATGGTAGGCCGCGAGAACTTAAAGCTTATTCTTGAACCAGGCCGTGCAATCGCAGCCAATGCAGGCATTTTAATTACTGAAGTTGAGTTTATTAAAGAAGGTGAAGAGAAAAGTTTTGCCATTGTTGATGCAGCAATGAATGACTTACTTCGTCCGTCGTTATATCAGGCTTGGCAAAAAATTATTCCTGTAAAAGAAGGCAGCGCTGCTACGCCGCGCACTTACGACGTTGTAGGGCCAGTATGTGAAACTGGCGACTTTATTGGAAAAGACCGCGTTTTAGCCATTGAACCAAAGGATTTGCTTGCGGTACGCAGTGCTGGCGCCTATGGTTTTGTAATGGCTTCGAACTACAATAGCCGCTGCCGTCCAGCCGAGATTATGGTTGATGGTGACAAGGCAATTGTGGTGCGTGAAAGAGAAAATCAAAAAGATCTCTGGAAAGGTGAGTACAAACTTCCGTAAACTAGAGACAAACTAATAAGATAGATGCGCTGTTAATGCAGGTTCAATTTTCAAAAATGCACGGTTTGGGTAACGATTTCATGGTTATTGATAACGTTACTCAAAATGTATTTTTCTCAAAAGAAAAAATTCAACAACTGGCCGACCGTAACTTTGGTATAGGCTTCGATCAGCTGTTGATGGTTGAACCGCCTTACGACCCCGAACAAGACTTCCATTATCGCATCTTTAATGCCGATGGCTCAGAGGTAGAGCAATGCGGTAATGGCGCGCGCTGCTTTGCCCGATTCGTAAAACAAAAAGGTTTAATTAACCGCAATAAAATTGTGGTAAGTACAAAAGCTGGCAAAATGGTGCTGTACCTTGAAAAAGACGGCCAAGTTACCGTGAATATGGGTAAGCCTGAGTTCGAGCCAGCTAACATTCCTCTTAAAGCTAACAAGCAGGAAAATACCTACATTCTTCGCGTAGGTGAAAGCACGCTGTTTATTGGTTCTGCGTCAATGGGTAACCCTCACTGCGTTATGGAAGTAGACGACGTTAACACTGCCAACGTAGCTGAAATAGGACCACTAGTGGAAAAGCACGAGCGCTTTCCCGAGGGCGTAAACGTTGGCTTTATGCAAATTCTAAACGACTCGCATATCAAATTACGTGTATTCGAGCGTGGCTCTGGTGAAACCCTTGCCTGTGGTAGTGGAGCGTGTGCCGCTGTTGCAATTGGTCAAATACAGGGTAAATTAAGCAAAGACGTGCGGGTAGATTTACCCGGGGGCAGCTTACGTATACGCTGGCCGGGCCCAGATAATGTACTTAAAATGACAGGGCCTGCAGAACACGTATACGATGGACACATTAATTTATGAGCGAAGTAACAGGTCACTCTAGCGCCACAAACATAGTTGAGCCGTTTGATAATACGCCATCGCTTTCTGTGGAAGAGATACGCGATTTTCTGTTAGAAAACCCAGAGTTCTTTGCTCAACATCCCGACCTTCTTGAAAAAATAAGGCTTCCACACGAGCAAAAAGGCAGTGTATCGCTGGTCGAGATTCAAAGTGACCAACTTCGCAAAAAGGTACGTCACTTAACGCACAAGCTAAATCAGCTGGTAACCATTGCCAAACAAAACGAAAAGATTTACCGCGTTTACACCGACCTAAACGTGCAGCTATTGCGATGTGAGAGCGTTGCCGAAGTACAGTTCACACTAGAAGATGTGCTTCAAGAGCGCCTTCAGCTTTCGTCAGCAATAATAAAAAGTTTTAAAGGGCCACACGCAATCCCTGAACTGCAGCAACGCCTTTTCACCGAAAAGCGTTTTAAAAACACCAATTTCTTTTTTGGACGTTTATCGCAACACGAACGACAGCTTTTGTTTGGTGAAAACCAAGCTGAATCAGTGGCATTGATGTTACTGGGCGATAACAGAGATATCGGCATATTGGGCATTAGTAGTAGCGATGCCAGCCATTTCACCCCCGATATGGACACTTTGCTTCTTCAGCAGCTTCAACAAGTGTTAAACATTATTTTGCCAGAAATGATGGGATACTAACGGTTGTGTCTACGGACGCGTTACTTAGTGAACCATGCCAGCAATGGCTAGATAAGTTTTTACTTCACCTTCAAGTTGAACGAGGCCTATCGCCTCATACCCTTTCTAACTACAAGCGTCAGCTTAGCGAAGTGGGTAAGCTTTTAGGGCTTTATGAATGGTCAGGACTTACACCAAGCGATATTAAGCGCGTAATGGCAGATGCAAAAATGTCTGGCCACAGCGCGCGCAGCATAGCGCTGCGCCTATCTGCTCTTCGTACCTTTTGTCAGTATCTTATCGATCATCAACAGCTATTCAGCAATCCCGTTGAAGGTATACAAGCGCCCAAGCAAGGTAAGCCTTTGCCGAAGCAGTTAAGCGTTGATGAAATGCAACAATTACTAGGCTCGAAGGTATCGAGCACTGATGACGATGAAGGCATGCAGCTTCGTGACATCGCTATGTTCGAATTAATGTATGGATGCGGCCTTCGATTAAGCGAGTTAACCGGCCTGAACCTAGCCGACTGTTTAAAAGACGGCACAGTAAAGGTGATGGGTAAAGGCAGCAAACAACGTATTCTTCCCCTTGGAAGGCATGCACAAAAGGCGCTTAATGCGTGGTTAAAAGTACGACCAGCCTACGCATCACCCTATGAAAGTGCTGTATTTGTTAGCAAACGAAAAACACGTATTTCCAATAGGCAAGTGGCGAACAGGCTAAATAAAATGGCAGAGGAGCAATCGCTTTCGCAAAAAGTAAGTCCTCACAAACTGCGCCATTCTTTCGCAACGCACGTATTAGAGTCAAGCGGTGACTTACGCGCAGTACAAGAGCTGTTAGGCCATGCAAACTTGTCTACCACGCAAGTGTATACCCACCTTGATTTTCAACATCTTGCAAACGTGTATGATGCCGCGCACCCCCGTGCACATAAAAAATAAAGGCGTAAACCATGCAGTTTTTTAGACCTATCAATAAGGTGAAGGCGATGACCTTCGACCTCGACGATACGCTTTACAACAATGAACCCATTATAAGACAAGCGGAAAAAGCCCTTCAGGCGCATATCGCTAAACATCATCCAGTAGCAGCCAAGCTGGCTGCAAATGACTGGTTTGCGCTAAAAAAACAAGCCATAGTAAAAGACAACAGACTGGCGTCTGATATGGGTCAGTTACGTCGCGTAGTACTTACCGCTGCGCTATCTGGAACAGCGCCTGACGCTTTAAGCGTAACGCCATCCGAAGACCCGCTGTTGAATCAGGCCGTTGATGAATGCTTCAACTGCTTCTACGATGCAAGAAGCAATTTCGCTATTGAAGAAAACATTCTTCAAACGCTTGCAAAAGTAAGTGCCCACATACCCCTAGTTGCCATCACAAATGGCAATGTAGACACTAAAAAGATTGGAATAGATGATTTCTTTCAAGCAAGCTTACACGCAAGTTTACAACGACCAATGAAGCCAGCGCCCGATATGTTTAACGAAGCCGCCAATTTGCTAGATATTGCGCCAATGCACATATTGCATGTGGGCGATAATATCATTAAAGACGTGTACGGAGCACTAAATGCTGGATATCAAACCGCATGGTTTGCGTGTAACAGACCCATGAATTTAAACAGTGAACCCGCGCGATTGTTACCACATGTGCAGCTTGATTCACTGACCGAACTTACTCTTTTTATCAACTAGCCACCAGAATTTATCGACCAATAGTCTGGCTTGAAGATAGTGAGAGTTACCGCGCGTATACTGCGCTTAAAGGATCAGTAAATGCTATCCCTTTAGGGTTTACACTTCGGAGTTGTCTTCTAACACATTTTGAAGCATCGACTCGCATGGGCTTTGGCAAATGGGTCGGCCTACAACCTTCGCTGGTACCCCGACAACCGTCACGTGGGCTGGCACATTATCTAATACTACACTTCCGGCACCTACTTTTGAGCCTTCGCCAATCTCTATGTTACCCAGTATCTTCGCACCCGCACCTATTAACACGCCCTGCCTAATTTTAGGATGGCGGTCGCCAGACTCATTACCGGTACCACCTAGCGTAACACTTTGTAGAATAGATACATTATCTTCGATCACTGCAGTCTCGCCCACCACAATGCCCGTAGCATGGTCAAACATAACGCCACTGCCGATTCGAGCAGCAGGGTGAATGTCTACGCCAAAACTTGCTGAATTGCGGCTTTGTAGGAAAAGCGCCAGTTGATGGCGGCCATGTACCCACAAATAGTGCGCCATACGATGCACTTGAACCGCGTGAAACCCTTTGAAATGAAGTAGCGGTGTAAGGAAGTCATTTACCGCGGCGTCACGGGCTTTAATGGCTAAAATATCGGCCATAGCCGCTTCGCTTATGCCCGGCTCTAGCAAGTATGCTTCATCGAACACTTCACGAATAGCCAATGCAGGCATAACGTCGTCTGCCATTTTGTTAGACAGTATAAAACTCAGCGACGACTCAAAGTTATGATGAGCAAGCACACTCGCGTGGACGTAGCTTGAAAGCAAAGGCTCGTTGTCTGCTACAACTTGCGCTTCTTGTTTCAACGTTGACCAAAAATCAATGGGCATAGCTTGTGCGGTCATGGGCATGTTCCAAAGTAAGTGTACTTAAGTTTGTCTTTTACTATTTAGTGCTTGATTTAGTGCATGTGCAGCTAGCTTCTTGTCGATTTTAATCCGTATCACTAGCCAGCAAGCATACGCTAAAGTGTACCTGAGAATAGTAAGCGGCAATACCGAAGTTGTACCTTTCGAGCTGATAATTCGATCAACTTATCGAATTGTTTCGTTATTACTTATTTCAATTTACGCGTTCTACCTAAGCGCTATGCCCGCACGGTCAAACCATGTATCAAAGACAGGCAATTGAAAACTGGACTGTATAAATTAACAGGCAGCTGGCATAATACTGGCCTCGCCGAAAAGCGTACATGCTGTAATGAAATTCAATATATAGGTGCCACACTATGGATGTATCTCGACTGCTAGACGAGCTAAACGATAAACAACGTGAAGCGGTAGCAGCGCCACTGCAAAACGCACTTGTTTTAGCCGGTGCAGGCAGCGGTAAAACCCGTGTTCTTGTTCATCGCATAGCGTGGCTAATGGAAGTAGAAAATATTGCACCATTTTCTATTTTAGCGGTAACGTTCACCAACAAGGCCGCAAAAGAAATGCGTGGCCGAATTGAATCATTGATGGGTCGCAGCCTTCACAATATGTGGATAGGTACTTTCCACGGTTTAGCACACCGTTTATTGCGTGCCCATCACGCCGAAGCTAACTTACCCGAAAACTTCCAAATTATTGATTCAGACGACCAATACCGCTTAATTCGCCGTATTTTAAAAGCCATGAATTTGGATGAAAAACATTGGGCGCCGCGACAAATCCAGTGGTATATCAACGGCAATAAAGACGAAGGGTTACGCCCTCAACACATTGAAACCCACGGCGATCATATTCAAAAAACCATGCGTGAAGTATATGCGGCCTATCAAGATGCTTGCGACCGCTCAGGTCTGGTAGACTTTGCCGAACTGTTACTTCGCGCTCATGAATTATGGGCGAAAAACCCAGAGGTACTTGCGCACTATCAACGCCGTTTCCGTGCAGTACTGGTGGACGAATTCCAAGACACCAACAACATTCAATACGCTTGGCTTCGCATGTTATGTAGCGGTGGCGACAACAACATTATGATTGTGGGTGACGACGATCAGTCTATTTACGGCTGGCGCGGTGCTAACGTAGACAACATTCAGCACTTTCTTAAAGACTTTAATGACCCTGCTACTATTCGCCTTGAACAAAACTACCGCTCGACAGGCAATATTCTTAAAGCCGCGAATACCGTTATCGACAATAACACTGGGCGTTTAGGCAAAGAGCTGTGGACCGAAGACGCACAGGGTGAGCTTATTTCAGTTTACGCAGGCTTTAATGAGCTTGATGAAGCGCGTTTTATTGTGTCTAAAATTAAAGATTGGCTGA
This sequence comes from Alteromonas sp. MTD1, assembly GCF_042848195.1. Lineage (NCBI taxonomy): Bacteria > Pseudomonadati > Pseudomonadota > Gammaproteobacteria > Alteromonadales > Alteromonadaceae > Alteromonas > Alteromonas sp. MTD1. The sequence continues at coordinate 147,449 of NZ_BTGG01000006.1, read as the reverse complement.
ATCAAGGCAATGCGTTAAGCGATACTGCTATCTTGTATCGTAACAACGCCCAGTCTCGAGTGCTGGAAGAAGCGCTGCTGCACGAAGGTTTAGCCTACCGTATTTATGGCGGCTTACGCTTCTTCGAGCGCCAAGAAATTAAAGACGCACTGGGCTATATGCGCATGGTTAGCCACCCACACGACGATGCCGCTTTTGAACGTGTTGTAAATACGCCTAGTAGAGGCATTGGTGAGAAAACCCTTTCTCAAGTGCGAGACACTGCACGTATGCACAACTGCTCTATGTGGCAGGCGTGTCAGCTGCTTATCAACGAAGGTGGGTTTAAGGGCCGTGCATTAAATGCAATGCAAAGCTTTGTGTTACTTATCACCGAACTAGAACAAGCAACCCTTGATGAACCTCTTGATCAGCAGGCAGATAAAGCCATTCGCCAGTCTGGCTTATACGCTATGTATCAGGCAGAGCGCGGTGAGAAGGCACAGGCGCGTCTAGAAAACTTAGAAGAACTGGTTACTGCATGTAAAACCTTTATCGTGCCTGAAGAAGCCGAAGAAATGACACCGCTTGCTGCGTTTTTGGCACACGCATCGTTGGAAGCTGGCGAGCAACAGGCCGACACTGACCAAGACGCTGTGCAAATGATGACTATTCACACCGCAAAAGGGCTCGAGTTCCCACTGGTGTTTTTAGCCGGTGTTGAAGAAGGCATGTTTCCAAGCCAAATGACCAACGATGAGCCAGGCAGAATGGAAGAAGAGCGCCGCCTTTGCTATGTTGGTATGACGCGTGCCATGCAAAAATTGTATATAACGTATGCAGAAAGTCGTAGATTGTACGGTCAAGATAAGTATCATACGGCATCGCGTTTTATTCGTGAGATGCCTGCGGATTGCGTTGAAGAAGTACGTTTAAAATCAACCATCTCACGCCCTGTTCATAACCGATTTAGCCAAGCAACATCGCACGCAAGCTTTGAAGAGACTGGATTTCAATTAGGCGAGCGCGTTGTACATCGCAAGTTCGGTGAAGGCATAGTTCTGAATTATGAAGGCAGCGGTGAACACGGACGTGTTCAAGTAAATTTTGATGAGTTCGGCAGTAAATGGCTAGTCCTTGCCTACGCTAAGCTGGAAAAAGCGTAAAACATAACGGCAGGGTAGCCCAAACCTAAGTTGGAATGTATGCAGCAACACGTGCTGATCATCGAAAATGGTGAAGGCAACCTTGAACTTATAGCAAAGCTGGTGCGTCGCGCCGGCTTAACACCTGTGGGCGCAACGTCGCTTACCGAAGGAAAGGCACGCTTTTCTCAAAATGTGCCTGAAACCTTTTTGTGCGCCATTGTTGCCTATTCGCTTCCTGATGCCCCTCACGGTCAAGCTATCGACTTTACTGCCAGTGCTTATATTCCTACCATCGCCACCACAGAAAACCTCGACAATGCCACCCGAGATAAAGTGCTAGAGCGTGATGTGGTTGATTATGTACCCAAAGAAAACTCACAAAACTATGACTACCTAAGCCGTCTTATTAGTCGTTTAGAAAAGAATAAATCGACAGGCGTTTTAGTAGTGAGCACCAATCGTGTGCTGCGCTCGCGTACCATTTCATTACTTCAACGACACAACTTTGTTGCTTTTGAATCACTTACTGCTAACGACGCTATGCAGCAGCTATCGGGGCATCAGAACATTCGTTTGGTGATTACCGATAACACGTTGCCCGATATGACAGGTACCAAGTTTGTTGCGTTTTTGCGTAAGTCTTTTTCAAAAGAGCAACTGGCCATTATGGGCGTAGCAGGTGGACAAGGTATGTTGATGTCTGCCCATTTCATCAAAAGTGGTGCTAACGACTTTTTACGCATTCCTTACTGCCATGAAGAATTTCTTTGCCGTGTTATGCAAAACGTTGAATATATTGAAAGCGTTGAAGAAATAAGACGCGTAGCTAATACCGACTATTTAACTGGGTTACCTAACCGTCGCCATTTCTTTTACACGGTTACCGTTCAGCACCAGTCCTTATCTGAAGATCATGCTCTCGCGCTAATCGATTTGGATTTTTTCAAATCGATAAACGACACCCACGGCCACGATGCGGGTGATATTGTGTTAAAAGCAATGGCAGCTCTTATCGAGTTTTATTTTCCCGACGAAATAATTTCGCGGTTTGGCGGCGAAGAGTTTTGTATCTATATGCCAAACACGCCTCTTGATGAAGCGTGTGAACGACTGGATGATTTTAGAAAAGTAGTTGAAGCCGAAGTTATCAAGCTACCAACAACCGACATAAAAGTAACGTGCAGTATTGGCGTGTGTGGCGCGCGCACTCAGCGTGTAGACAAACTGCTTAGCAGTGCAGACAAACAGCTATATGCGGCAAAAAATAACGGCCGAAACCAAGTAATGTGCGAACAGCCCGACACATCTAGTATCGAGCAAGCATCTTTACTTTAACTACGCTTACGCAGCAGCGCGCTTTAATTTACGCTGCTGACGGTAATTCACCAGGGAATCTGCGCTGAATAGCAGCAAAGCACACCATACAAAACCGAACGTTACCAAACGCGACTCCTCAAGTGGCTCGTTGTATAGGTAAACCGCAAGAATAAACATCAGCGAAGGGCCAATGTACTGAAAGAATCCTAGGGTTGAGTACATGATACGTCGTGCCGCTGCCGTAAAGCATAGCAATGGTGCTGTAGTCACAATTCCTGCAGCCAAAATAAACAGGTTTAGCGTTGTGTCGTTATTAAATAGGTTACTGTATTCTGAACCAAAGAATATCCAATACCCAATCGCTAAAGGCGACAGCATTAACGTTTCAATGAAAAGGCCGGGTAAAGAATCAACTGCAACTTGCTTGCGCAATAAACCGTAAACACTGAAACTACCTGCAAGCACAAGTGCAATCCAAGGAACTTGTCCGTAGGATATAACCAAAATAGCAACACCAACCACGGCTAGTCCAACCGCTACTCGTTGCAATGTGCGCAAGCGCTCACCTAAAAATAACCTACCCAAGAACACGTTTATAAGCGGGTTAATATAATAACCAAGACTGGCATCAAGAATATGATCGTTATTAATAGCCCATATAAACAGTAACCAGTTCGCACCTAGCAGCAAGCCGGCTACAAACAAAATCTGCATCACGCGTTTATTTTTGAACGCTGCCATCACTTTCGGCCACTGCTTTAAACCTGCAATTAAACCCACCAGCAATATCACCGACCAAATAACGCGGTGCATTAGAATTTCCGCAGCCGGAAGTACCATTAGCTGTTTAAAGTAAACTGGTGCAACGCCCCACATACTGTAGGCGGCAATAGCGCAGATAACACCAACTTGGGCAGCGTTTGCTTGCTTAGACAAGGAAGACTCCGAATATGCTAGGGGGAGAAAGGCGCGTATTGTTTATCACGGTAGGTGATTTAACAACCTTTTTTACTTTCCGATGCGGCAAAAGCAATAAGATAGAGGATGTAAGGGCGTGTTTAGTTAATCGTGTTCTTACAAATGTGATATTGCGCTTCTTAAAAATGAAAAAAGGCAGCTCTATAGCACACTGAGCTGCCCTTTAAACATATTTACAGTAAGAAAAGTGTGCCTAATCCTAAGAACGCAACGAAACCAACAATATCAGTAACCGTTGTTAGAATTACCGAGCCTGAAAGCGCTGGGTCTATTTTCAATTTATCCAAAATTACCGGCACAAACACGCCAGCTAATGCAGCCGCTACGATGTTAAATAAAATTGCCAGACAAATTACCACGCCAAGCATAACGTCGGTAAACCAGAAGTACGCCACTATGCCAATAACCAGGGCCCAAATAACGCCGTTTACGCCACCCACTTTTAACTCTTTTACCATTAGCGCCCGCAAGTTTGCAGGGGTTACCTGCCCTAGCGCCAATCCTCGCACAATAAGCGTTAGTGTTTGGCTACCGGCAATGCCTCCCATACTCGCTACTACTGGCATCAACACTGCAAGTGCCACAACTTGTTGAAGCGTACCTTCAAAAAGCCCTATAAACCACGACGCTAAAAACGCGGTTAACAAGTTAATGCCTAACCACAAGGCTCTGTTTTTGGCACTTTTAGCCACTGGCGAGAATAAATCTTCGTCTTCATCCATACCCGCCGACGCCATCACTTGGCGTTCATAGAATTCGTTTACCAATTCGCTTGCCGAAGTAACATCCAAACGGCCCAGTAACTTATTGTTTTCATCGACTACGGGTAACGAAGCAAGGCCCGAACGTTGCACCAATAACGAAGCATTAGTGGCGTCGTCTTCACCTTGAATAGTGGTAACATTTTCTTCAGATAAATCGAACAACGACACATGGTCTTGCGCGGTGAATAAATGATTTATCTTGACCAAAGCAGAAAACTGTCCAGAGCGATTTACCAAAAATATGCTGTCGCAGTGCTGCGGTATATCACGACGTAGCAAACGAAGACCTTCACGCACTTTGGCGTTTGAAGGCAGTACCAGTTGCTCGTGATTAACCCAGTGACCTATTTGATTGTCAGAAAATTGGGTTGCCTCTCTAAAATACTTTCGCTCTTTTGAGTCAAGTGACTCATAGGCCATATCAACGAGGCGCTTCGGTAAAGAGTCTAAAAGCTCCAATAAATCCTCGGCGTCGATGTCTGCAAAGATAGAGGCCCATTCATTATGCGGTGTATTGTCGATAAGAATTTCACGCGGGTCGCTACGCATTTCAACCAGCACATCTAATTTGCGGTCACGGGGAATTCCTTCCCATACAGCAAGACGCTTTTCAACAGGTAAAGATTCAAGTAACGACGCAATATTTACGTCATCTTGCCCACTGAGCGTGGCTAATAGTGTGGCCGGATCGTCACCCATACTCTCGGTAACAATCTCTTCAATTAAATCTGGTAATGGTTCAGCCACGCTGTACCTCCTGTAAAAACACTGACTTCAACTCATGCTTATAGGTGAGTATTTTCCCATATTACAAACACCTACGATATGGTTATTTACCCCAGCACATAAGTACCGGTGCCAAACGCGGTGCGATCACCGCTCTTCTTATATCGTATTACTCTCCAACCACAATTTTGCTGGCGTTCCGACTGGCTTTATCAATTAACCGAACAAAATTCATCCACTCGCTTTGAAAATAGCCGTGTCACACCCTTATCGCATAAATTTACGCTGAATTTTAGTCTAGTTTTTGCATTTGCCCGTGAAGCTCACAAGAAAAAAGCGTAAAATCTCACGCATGACATCTGCTTTTGCCGACAACATTTCAGAACCATTATCTGATACCAAACCCACACCCGAACGTGTATTAAAAGACGTGTTTGGTTATGGTGCATTTCGTGATGGTCAAGACGAAGTTATTCACCATGTTTGTGACGGTGGTGATGCACTTGTGTTATTGCCAACAGGTGGCGGCAAGTCGCTGTGTTATCAAATTCCAGCGTTGGTACGTGAAGGCACGGCGGTTGTGGTATCCCCGCTTATTTCTTTAATGCAGGATCAAGTGGAACAGCTTAAAGCGTTAGGCGTTAAAGCCGCGTATTTGAACTCTACGCTTGAACCGGAAGATCAAGCACGTATAAACGACGACCTTCAGTCTGGCAAGCTCGACCTTTTGTATGTGTCGCCAGAACGGCTAATGCAATACTATTTTCAGCAAGCACTTAGCCATGCCAACATATGTTTGTTTGCTATTGATGAAGCACACTGCGTATCGCACTGGGGCCACGACTTCAGGCAAGACTATCGCGCGCTGGGGCAAATTAAGTCTCGTTTTCCTAACATACCTGTTATTGGGTTAACTGCCACAGCCGACACCGCCACTCAGGCAGATATTCTTACTCAGCTTAATTTAACCGAGCCTCTTGTATACAAAGGCAGTTTCGACCGCCCAAACATACGCTATCGCGTTATGAGTAAATACAAGGCCTTCGATCAGGTTGTCGACTACGCTAAACAGCAGGACGGTAGCGGTATTATTTACTGTAATAGCCGAGCAAAAGTAGACGACCTATTTGCCAAACTCTGTCGCCAAGGTTTCCGCTGTGCAGCTTATCATGCAGGCATGGACTCTGATGAACGCGAATTAGTTCAGCGACAATTCTTAAACGACAAAGTCGATATTGTAGTGGCGACTGTTGCGTTTGGTATGGGCATTAATAAATCGAACGTGCGCTATGTGGTACATCACGATGTGCCAAGAAGCGTTGAAAGCTACTATCAAGAAACCGGAAGAGCGGGACGAGACGGACTAGAATCAGAAGCGCTACTGCTATTTGATGAGAAAGACGCAGCGCGCGTAAAGCAGTGGATTGAGCAAGGCGAAATTGCCGAACGCAATCATATTGAGCTACAAAAATTTGCGGCTATGGAGGCTTTTTCAGAAGCACAAACCTGCCGCAGACAAGTTCTATTAAATTACTTTTCTGAATTTAGCGATAGCGCCTGTGGTAACTGCGATATTTGCCTAGACCCACCTAAAATGGTTGATGGGTTAGTGATAGCGCAAAAAGTACTGTCTTGTATTCTGCGCCTTTCACAGCAGGCTTCCAGCCAATACGTTATTGACGTATTACGTGGCAAACAGCTGCGAAAACTTCAAGAAGTTGGCCATCATCAGCTTTCAACTTATGGTATTGGCAAAGACAAGTCTGACAGCTACTGGGCCAATATTATCAATCAGCTGGTACACAAAGGGCTTATTCGCGTTGATATTACGGCGCATGCCGCATTGCGATTGACCGAAGCGGCTCGCCCGGTACTTAAGGGTGATGTGGCGGTTCAACTAGCCGTACCGCGCCTAGAATTTAAGCCCGATAAGAAGAAAGCCAAGCATGCGCCCGCTAATTACGACAGAACCCTATTTACGCGCCTAAAGCATTTACGCAAAGTATTGGCAGAGGAAAACGAGGTGCCACCGTACGTGGTATTCAGCGATGCCACACTGGTAGATATGGCATGCAAACTACCCACAACCAAGAACACCATGCTAGATGTGAGCGGTGTTGGGCAAACTAAACTAGAACGTTATGGCGAAGCGTTTATTCAGCTTATTAGCGACTACATAAGCCGCGACGACTAGGCGGTTACCTGTCGTCGCTCACAGTGCACTAATTATACTATTTCACGTTTTACCATTTCACGCTTGCAGTACTTCACAGCGCTATGCGTAAGCGTATTCCCCACCTTTTTCAAGCGCTGCTTTGTAAGCCTCTCGTGCGTGAACACGCTTTACATAGCTTTGAATGGCGGCGAAGTCTTTGGCGCGACCGCTAGCTACTAACGATTCTAGTGGGAAAATCATTTGCACATCAGCGCCCGTTGGTGCGTCGCCAGCAAACCAGTCGTTTTTAGATAGATAAGATTCAACATAGCGCAGGCTTTGCGCTAAATTAGGGCCGTAATAGGCATTTAAAATACCATCTACCAGTTTGTTGGTAATAGGTTTAATAAAGAAAGGTTTCGACCCTTTTTGACGCGCTTTTTCTAATACCAAGTTTGCCACTAATGGCGGCATGAGTGAGCCTTCAGCGAAATGCAGCCAAAACCAATATTGCTGTAAGGCTTCTGGTTCGGTAGGCGTTTTAAAATGCGAGTCACTATGATTGTGAATGAGATATTCAATAATAGCTCCCGACTCAGCAATGGCACCATTTGGTGTGCTAAGTACTGGTGAGCGCCCTAATGGATGTACAGCTCGAAGCGAATCAGGCGCCAAATTGGTAACACTATCCCTCTGATAACGTTCAATTTTATATTCAACTCCAAGCTCTTCAAGCAGCCACAATATTCGCTGTGAACGTGAATTATTTAAATGATGTAGTGTTAGCATATCCCTTCCCTCAAAACGCTTTATTAACGCTGTTGTTATTGTGTTGTAATATATACAGCAATTAATGGATGCTGGTTTAATTCCTAAGCTTCAATGTATTGCTTTTTTTAAATGCACTCTTTCATGCACTTCATTACTAAGGATCTTTGATGACAATAACCCATAACTATGCAGATTCGTTGTCATCATTAGGTCAGGTTATAACACCCACACCATTAAAAGAAATGCAGCTTGCATTTTTTAACGCGTCGCTTGCCCAAGAAATTGGCCTAGATAAGCATATTGATAGCTCAGAAACGCTGCTTCCGTGGCTTTTATCTCCTGTTACCCCCTTTACAAAAAAGGCATTTGCACAAAAGTATGGTGGCCACCAATTTGGTCAATGGAACCCAGAATTAGGAGACGGACGAGGGCTGTTGTTATGTGAGGTTGCCAATAGCCACGGAGAAACGACCGACCTACACCTAAAGGGCGCAGGCCCAACACCCTACTCTCGTCATGCTGATGGTCGTGCCGTGTTACGTTCAACGTTACGGGAATACATTGGCAGCGAAGCTCTGCATTACTTAGGTATTCCATCAAGCCGTTCACTGGCCATGTTTACAAGTGGCGAAACCGTTTACAGAGAACAACCTGAAATGGGTGCGATGATGATCCGCACCGCACCAAGCCACCTTCGATTCGGCCATTTCGAGTATTTCTATCACGCTCGTCAAACAGACAGACTTGATGCGTTATTTGATTTCGCATTTACACACCATTTTCAACAGTGTAAAAGTGCCTATAATCCACATAAAGCAATGTTAAAAGCCATTGTATTACGAACCGCAAGAATGATTGCTTTGTGGCAAACCCACGGATTTGTTCACGGTGTAATGAATACCGACAACATGTCTATTCATGGAATAACCTTCGACTACGGCCCTTATGCATTTATCGATAACTACAAAGCCAATGCGGTATTTAACCACTCTGACTACAGCGGCAGATACGCGTTTAACCAGCAACCTGGTATTGCACTTTGGAACTTAAATGCGCTTGCCCACGCCTTCTCGCCATTTGTGAGTATTGAGGAAATCAAAGAAACCCTTTCGCTATTTGAAACAACGTTTATAAGCCAATACCAAAAGGCAATGACAGAAAGAATGGGCTTACCGGCTACACAGGAAGGCGTTGGCTTAATGCAAGGGTTTATCGCAATGATAGAAGACGAGCAGCAAGACTACACGCTGTCGTTTAGACGACTTGCACTGTCGCTTTCACAACAAACCCAATCGCAGCTACCAATTCGCGACTTTTTTGTAAATAGAGAGAAATTTGATAGCTGGTATACGGCATACCAAGGGGCTGTAGTAAACCGTGATACGCTTGCTTTTAACCCGTCTTTTATTCCAAGAACGCATATTTTGCAGCAAGCAATTGAGCGTGCAGAAAACGGCGACTTAACCCTTGCACAGCAGGTGCTTAAAGCTTCGTCTACACCGTATAACGCACAATGGGACAACGACGATATTGCAATGCCTCCTAAGAATTCAAACCAGGTCAGCTTATCATGCAGCAGTTAACAAGAAGCACTGTGCTAAACAGCATGCGTGTTGGACAAACAAGTATTGAAATTATGCAGCCACTCCCTTCAACACCGCTAAAAACTCAGCAGTGGGTAGATACTTTCAAACAACTATTTTCGTTAGATGCGAGTGAGTCAGACTGGGGGGCAGACCGTTTTCAAGTGGTGCTTTCAAGCACATCAAGCGAACCTTTCTTGCAATGCGTGTTATGCATTGAATGGCTGTGTGAATCTATATGGTTAGAGCCTATTGGCACTCAACAAGATACCGCTGCACTTATGCGTTACTTTCATAATGTTGATGAGTAAAAATGAAACAAAACTGTTTTTATAACGTGATGTGGATTAGTATTATTTCATAGAAAACACACGTTTAAGTGCGAAGGTTGCCATGAATCTGCTTCCTAAACCGCTATTAATTTCCCTTGTAGCTTTGCTATTTAGCTACGTGTGTTCTTGTACATCTGCGAATGCTAACGGGCAGCTTGAGGTAAACGAATCTTTTTCGCGCGAGATTATTAATCAACACGCGTCCATCACCGTAGCACCAAATGCTGCAACCTATTTTGATGTACTGAAAGGCAGTCATGCCGTTGACGTATCGTCAAGCAACAATAGGCTATGGCTTACCACAGTACTTAACCACGAAGGCTACAGCGAAGTACCTTTGGTGTTGAACATTGACCGCCTTAACGTAGACGACCTACAAATTTATTTGCTTGATAGCAGTCAGCGTATTATTAAGTCTTACCGTTATCGGGCGGGTATAGGCGATTATTCATTAAAACAACCATTACCCAACATTAGGTTGTCGTTTTCACTTCAGCCGCAACAAGATGCCAAGCTGCTTATTGGTATTAAAGATCAAGGGCTACAGCATTTCCCTATTGCGTTATGGAACCGTGACTTACTAAGGCAACACGACATCCATTTACTCACATTGCTAGGGGCGGTGTCGGGTGTGATGGCAGTGCTTACGTTCTACTTTTTCTTCTCTTATTTGTACCAACGCATACCTACACGCTTTTGGTTAACTATGTCGTCGCTCACTATTGTGGCACTGCTATTTATCACGCAAGGCGGGTTAGCGATGTGGCAGTCTATTACTAACACCAGCGAATGGGCATACGCCGCATGTTTTGGTTTGTTATTGTTATGCCTTGCAAAAGTAACACACCATTTATTTTCACCACTGCCACTACTATTACGGCTAGCAAACTATGCAGCGCCTATCGCCGCTGTTGCTTATTGTTTCATGCTAGATGCCTACGCCGTTACTCTTATACTGCTAGTACTTACCGCCGCGATGGGTGTTTATCAGGTCACCCTTTCATTAATGTTTTACAAAAATGCCAGCATAACGGTAAGCCGCACTTATAATGTGGCGTGGCTTTCTTTTTTTGTTTTTTACGCGCTAGTATCGCAAAACCTGTTTGGCAACCTTCTCTACACCATTGACGTAGCGGTAGGCATGCTGTTTTTCCTTACCATGGGCTTCATGTGTTTTGGCTTTGCCGTTATTACAAAAGAGCGAACGCTTAATCAGCAACGACTATCTAAACAAGCAGAAACCATCACCAACCTTAATCACTTCTACGACTTATTCAGAAATTCTGCAGAAGGTCACTATACGTCTACGTGGAACGGCAAACTCATTTCAGTGAATCCAGCCATGTGCAAAGTGTTTGGTTTTAAGGACGAGAATAGTATGTTGTCGGAAGGCGCCAGCACTAAGGTCTTTTACGCCAACCCAGAAGACAGAAACGTGCTGCTTGGTGAACTTTCTCAACAAGGTCATGTTACAGGTAAGGAAATACGCGGCAAACGACAAGACGGCAGCGAATTTTGGTTTTCACTGTCGTGCCAGTCAAGAGAGAGTGATGAAGGGCAATATCTGTATGGTTCTATTATTGATATTACAGAGAAAAAGCAGTCTGACTTGAGCTTGCAATATCTCGCATCTCACGACTCATTAACCGGCGTGTACAACCGCAGGCAATTTGAAAGTGAATTCAAAGATAAAATAGCGCAAGAGCCCGATGTTCCGATGTGCTTGTTGTTCCTCGATCTCGACCGATTTAAAGTTGTTAACGACACCTGCGGCCATAAAGCGGGTGACGTGCTAATTAAAGATATTGCTCGATTAATAGAAAACACCGTTAGCAGCAACACACTGGTGGCACGCTTAGGTGGCGACGAGTTTGGCATCATATATTTTGGTGAAGATGATGACTGTGTTTATGTAAATGCAGTAAAAATACTTAATGCCGTTCAAGCATATCGGTTTATGTGGGACAACCGCATTTTCAACCTAGGCGTAAGTATTGGTATGGTGGTGTGCGATGACAGCACGGTTAACCCAGGTCAGTATTTAAGTATGGCCGATGCGGCATGTTATTTTGCTAAAGAACAAGGGCGAAATCAGGTTCATCGTTATAATAAAAATGATGAAAGCATGCAGCGATACCAACGAGAGTTAGACTGGGTTTCATCGATTAACAATGCACTAGAAGAAGGTCGCTTCGAGCTTTACTACCAGTCGCTTAGACCATTAAGGCAAGCTAACGAGGGTCACTACTACGAAATTCTGCTGCGCTTAAGAGAAACCAACGGCAACATTGTGGAACCCGCTAACTTTCTTCCTACGGCCGAACGATTTGAAATGAACGTGAAGGTAGATAAGTGGGTAATCACCAATACGTTTACATGGCTTGCGGAAAACCCTGAGCACCTAGAACAGCTTAAACGCTGTAGTATTAACTTGAACTGCCATTCTTTAGCAGACCGAGACTTCACGTTATTTGTGTTAAACGCGTTTGAAACCTACAACATTCCTTATCATAAAATATGTTTCGAAGTTATTGAGTCTGTCGCCATAATAAAAATGGAAGACACGCTTAGCTTTATGCGCACGTTCAATCGTCTAGGCTGTACTTTTGCACTTGACGACTTTGGCAGTGGCTTTTCATCTTATAGCTACCTAAAAAGCTTACCCGTAAGCCAGGTAAAAATAGACGGTATGTTTATAAAAGACATGCTAAACGATAGTGTAGATACCGCCATGGTAGCGTCGATTAATGACGTTGCCAAAGCCATGGGCATGCAAACCGTTGGAGAGTTTGTTGAAAGCGACGCCATAATGATAGAGCTAGGCAAAATAGGCATAGACTTTGCCCAAGGTTTTGGCGTAGCTAAGCCCGCTCCACTTAAAGATTTCACGCCTCTGTAACTTTCAACGCGCCCATGAGCGCGCTAAATAACGATAAAACGCGTATAATGTAGAAAACCCGATATGTTAAGCCCCAAAGTTGGCGATAACTGTCTTGCAAAAAACAAAGTTATCCCCACTTACTGCTTACTGTCCAAAGTGTAGAAGTAACATGAGTAGCAAACAGCCTAAATACGAATTCGTCAGTTCAGCAAAATTGCCCACACGAATGGGTGATTTTAAAATTCACGGCTTTGTGGAAGCCAGTGGCCAAGAGCACGTTGCACTTTCCTATGGTAATTGGAAAGAAGACGATGTTGTGCCAATTCGAATTCATTCAGAGTGTTTAACCGGCGACTCACTGTTTAGCACCCGCTGCGATTGCGGCTTTCAACTTGAAAAAGCGATGCAGAATATCGTTGATAAAGGGCATGGCGTTTTGCTTTACCTTCGCCAAGAAGGCAGAGGCATTGGCCTTTTAAATAAAATACGTGCCTACAACTTACAAGACAGCGGTATGGATACCGTAGAAGCCAATGAGCACCTTGGTTTCGACGCAGACTTAAGAAGCTACGACATTTGTAAGTTGATGCTAGACACGCTTAACGTAAAGCACGTAGAACTAATGACCAATAACCCTAAGAAGCTAGGCGCATTGAAGGCGTTGGGCATAGACGTAGTGGCTAGAAAGCCTATAGATCATGGCATTACCAAAGACAATAAACACTATTTAAAAACAAAAACTGAGAAGCTAGGGCACGCATTCGACCCACACGTTTTTAAATAGTAAGTAGCCCGCTCATAACTACAATTTAAAAAGCCCGCATTTGAAAACACGTTCAATTGCGGGCTTTTTATTCAGGTTAGGTTAATGCAAGGTTGTTTATAACATATACAGACTTACCACGTTGCCATCGTAATTTCTTAGTGAAGTTGCAGAGCAATGTAAGGAGACTGTATGAAAAACATAACCTTATCAGTACTTTTAGCGCTTTCAGGCACAGCCTCGTTGCCTGCGCTCGCGCAAACCGAGCCATTACTCAGTGGTGCCGACATGTCTGTTGTTTCAAGTGAACAGCAGTTTTCAGACGCTGAGCTAGACAGCATGCTTGCGCCAATCGCGCTATATCCCGACACGCTACTGTCACATATTCTTATTGCTGCTACCTATCCGCTTGACGTGGTTGCTGCCGACCGCTGGCGTCAGAGCAATCAGCATTTGACGCCCGAGCAAGTGGAAAATGTATTAGAGAGCGTAACTTGGGACCCAAGCGTAAAAGCACTAGCGCCCTTTACCGACTTACTCAATACCATGGCTAGCGACCTTGAGTGGTTGCAGCAGTTAGGCGATAGTGTATTGATTAGCGAAGCACGCGTATTAGACCGCGTTCAGGTACTTCGACAGCATGCACATAATACAGGTAACCTTGTCACCAACGATTACATTGAAGTTGAACGAGAGCGTGAGCGTGAACGAGAGATAATCTACATTGCCCCCCGCCAGCGTGAGGTTGTGTATGTACCGTTCTACAATCCACACGTTGTGTATGGTAATTGGTGGCATGCCACATCACCTATTTACTGGCACCATCGCGTAAGCTATCACCATCACCATAATGTGTTTTGGGCGCCTCGCGTTCGTTTGTCGAGTTTCTTCTACTTTGGCGGTCTTCACTGGCATAACCGCTATGTGGTGGTGCATAGACAGCCGGTTCGCCACTTTTATCACGGCAGCCCGCGTAAACGTGCTGTAAGCAATGGCTATCAACGCTGGCAACATCGAAGTGAACATCGACGAGCACGCTATTCTTCACGGGTTGTTCATCATGCACCGGCGCGTTACACCAAGCACGCGCAAAGTAAAAGCAGACATTCTTCGGTAGTACGCACAACTACGTCGCCAAGAAACCACCTTGCCGTAACGAAGCGAGAGATAAGTGCCAACACATCGCGCGCTTTACAAGCCAACAGACTTTCTGGAAAGAAAGAGGCCGCGGTAAACGTACATCGCGACAAATTGCGCAACACTACGCCGCGTAAGCATAAGCTAGAGACCACTGCGCAGCTGAAGCAAACAAAGCAAAGTCGGTTATCACCGTCACGAGAAGCAACGCTTCAAAAGCTTAAGCAAAGTAGATCCGAACGGCTGTCGCCCGTTTCAGCAAAAACTGCGAAAACACAGCGCATTACCAGCGCCAAGTCTGAGCGATTAGCAAGAGTGGATAACAGTTTTAGAACTCAGCGACAGACTAGCACCGTGCCTGCTAGGCAATCAAAAGCGGTGAAAACCTATAACGAACGACGAGCTCCTCAGCAACTAAAAACGCAGCGCGAAAGTAGCAAAGTGAGTCGACAAATAAGTAACAAGGTGAGCAGAAACGTAGCAAGCCCTAGCAAAGCGCCACAGCGAAGCGTTATACAGAGTAAGCGCTCGGTGTCGTCTAAACAAATGGTAAGACATTAACCCTTCAGGCTTTTAGCCTTTGCCCCAACGGAGAATCTGCGCTGTTGGGGCCTTTTTATTTTTGTGCAACCTCATGATACGCCAACAAGGCGTTTACAAAACGTTCAGGCGAAGCATCATCTAAGTTAAAGTACAGCGAAGGTTCAATAAGCTCCAACTCCATTATTGCCCATTCGTTACTTTGTTTAATCAGGTCCACCCTGGCATATAACGCGGGTAGCGGCATAGCATTTAACGCTTGAGTCGCTATTTCTTGTTGGGCGGCATCAGCGTTTATCAAAAACAAACTACCGCCATGCTCTTCCTGCACTCTAAAATCACCACGCTGGGGCACTTTTTTTATGGAATGGCTTAACTGCCCACCGAAATAAAATAACGAGTATTCCCCCTCTTCCACAACGCTCGTTAGGAATGGTTGAATCATAAAACGTCGAGATGCAAACACGCGCGCAAGAGTATTTAATTGCGCTGCCCAGCCCTGTTTAGATAGCTTAAAAGTATCGTCTGCATTGGCACTTAATACAGGCTTTACCACAATGGTATCGGTCGCAAAATGGGCGAAGGCGTCTTCTATTACGCTTGAGTCAAAGGCGTCACACCACAGTGTATCTACAATGTTTACACCTTTATTGTATAGGTCTTTCAAATAGAACTTTTCAATGTTCCATTGCATTAAACGAAGTGGATTTAATAATTTAGCCTTCGACGCATCAATGGCCTTAAGACATGAAAGGAATTCGTCTGCGTGCTGCTGATAGTCCCACGTGCTGCGCACAATGACATAATCAAAACGGGACCAGTTTTCTGATGCACAGTGCCAGGAAACCGTTTCTACCCCCCAGCCCTGCTTGTTGAAATACGGAATCAACAGTTCGTCATACACGAAAAAGTCTTCAAGATTGTCGGTCGATAACAATGCAATGTTTGGCATGCCTCTAGTTCCTTACCCGATTTTTCATATTTAACGTTTTGTTGTTTATTTTTCTACATGCAACAGGAAACAAAAAACACTTCTTGATGTTTTTTTAAACCAAAGTTAATTGGTCTTAAATCACTCGGTTACGTAAAACTTTGGAAGTTAGCACACCTTAAATTTATAACCTACAATTACATCAGAATATTGGTCGGAGAATAGCATGCAGTACCCTTGGCTTCAGGAAGGTCATAAAATATTTCGCGTTGTTATAGTGGCACAGCTTATTATGGCAGTGGCCATAGGTATATTTACTGGTGAGCTATTGCCTGCGTTTGTGTTTGGTATTCCTATTGCTGCCGTCCCCTTATTTTTAAGCTTTCAAGACCCATACTCTGCCATAAGCCGTCATGCTATGGCCATTGGCGCACAGCTACTTACGGCACTGCATATACATCAGTCTTTCGGTTTAATCGAAATGCATTTCGAGATATTCGTGCTGCTGGCATTTTTATCTTACTTTCGTGATTGGAAAGTGGTAGCTACCGGCACTGGTGTGGTAGCTGTGCATCACATTAGCTTTTTCTTTCTGCAATCAGGCGGCGCACCGCTATTTATTTTCGAAGAAGGCCACGTAACTTTCCCGCTTCTACTGATGCATGCTGCTTTTGCAGTGTCTGAAGGGGGCGTTCTAATGTATATGGCCAAGCAAGCGCATCAAGAAGGCGCAGGTGCAGCCGAACTTCGCTTAGCGATAGACAGTATGCAGCTAGACGATGGAAAACTTGACCTTACCGTTGAGATAGATAAGAAAAACAGAGTGGTAAGGCCATTCGCTGAGCTTATCGAACAGGTAAAGGATCTTGTAGAACTGGCATCTTCGCTTACTGATGACGTAGTTCGTGGGTGCGGCAAAATGGAAATCTCAGCCAATGAAATGTTTGAAATAACACATAAAACTGACCAAGAAATTGCGATGGTTTCAACGTCTTCAGAAGAAATCGCCCAAACCATGCAGCTGTCGTCAGAACAAACCGCTGTGGCTAGCGACAAAGCGTCTGCGGCAGAGTCTTCATCTCAAGCAACGCGTGAGTCAATTTCAAGTTCAAGCCGCACGGTCGATTCATTACGTAAAACCTTAAATGACGCGGCTAAAACCAACTCTGCGCTTAATGAACAATGCGCGCATATCTCAGAGGCCATGCGTTCTATTACAGCAGTAGCGGAACAAACAAACTTGCTCGCACTTAACGCTGCTATTGAGTCTGCGAGAGCGGGCGAGCACGGTAGAGGCTTTGCTGTGGTTGCTGACGAAGTGCGAACGCTAGCTATTCGTTCAAAAGAAAGTGCCGACCAAATTACCAGTATTACCGAACAGCTTGTTGCCCAAACTGCAAGTTCAGTAGAACAAATGCAAAGGTGTATACAGCTGGTTGATGAGGCTGTGCTATCTAGTGAGACCGCTTCAAATTCTATGACACAAATTATGAGCTTGATTCGTGATGCAAGCCAAAGTATGACTGAAATTGCCTCGTCGGCGATGGAGCAAAAAACCGCATCATCATCCATTGCACAAAGCACTGCGCGACTCAGCGAATTTACTTCTGAAGAAGTAGCAACGGCGAAGTCATTAGCGTCGGAAGTTGAAATTCTTACTAAAGTGTCGCGTAAAATGCGTGGTGCTATTGAACGCTTTAAGCTTTAAGCTTTAAGCTTTAAGCTTTAAGCTTGCAACATCATGCGACAAGCCATTCACTGGGCTCTGCTTATAGGATGGGCTGTTTCAATGCTTGTGGCGCTGCTTCTTCATGGGCAGCGCCAGCTTTCTGAATTCGATCCGGATGGTGTTTTGCTGCACGCTTCAACATCACCGAACTTCGACAGTAATTTTGTTGCTTTTTTGAAGGAACAAAACGTAGAAGCAGGTAGCATTGTACATATTGGTACTGCCTCAAACTGCTATTGCAATAGCCTCACCAAACCACATCAGACACAGCTGCTCAATCGCTTTGAAAACGAGCAATATCAGCTTACTTCAATAAATATTGAGTCGGCGGCCATGCTCAAAAAAATGCTTAGCTCGGTGCCTGCACTCGTGATTGTTGATAAAGACTATCAACTTAGATATGTAGGCCCTTATGCCACAGGCTACGGCTGTTTCACAGGCAAAGATATGGTGGATCAGGTTGTTACGTATACCAAACAAACTCCGTATCAAGGAGCCGTAATTAATGCTGATGCACAAGGCTGCTTTTGCCAGATTTAACAACAAAGTGGAGTTAAACAGTAATTCACTCAGAGTGGTGTTGGCTCATACCCTTAATATGCGCCACCACGCTTCGTCCTAGTGCACTTAAGTCATAACCGCCTTCAAGCATACTTACTATACGTCCACTACAGCATTCATCGGCTATCGCCCGCAAATGCTGACTTATCCAAAAATAGTCATCTTCAACCAGTCGCAAATGTGCCATTGGATCTTCGGCGTGAGCATCGAACCCCGCTGATACCAAAATAAGCTCTGGTTTAAAGTTTCTAATCGCATCGAACCAATGCTGCACTTTATTTCTAAACACGTCACCGGTGGTGCCAGCTTCAAGCGGTACAGACAGTATGTTACTGGCGAGCACTGGCGAGCCGGTATGTGGATAAAATGGATGCTGAAAACTGCTTAGCAGCATAATACGCTGATCGCCTGCAACAATGCTTTCGGTACCGTTACCGTGGTGCACGTCAAAATCGACAATGGCGACACGCTTTAGCTCGTAATGCTGCAACGCGTAGCGCGCCGCTATAACAATGTTATTAAAAAAACAAAACCCCATGGCGCTATCATAAGTGGCATGGTGCCCAGGCGGCCGTGTAGCACAAAATGCTTGTCTGTCTTCGCCGCTCATTACCCAGTCTACGGCTTCACACCCTGCTCCCGCCGACTCTAGCGCCGCGGTAAGACTGTGTCGCATAAGACCAGTATCTTCATCAAGCCATGCAATATTTTGCTTTTCACCTGCATACAAAGTTTGCGCTTTATCACCAAAGTTAGCTTGTGCAGCACGTTCAAACACACTTTTTATATAGTTTGGGTCGTGGGCTAGCTGCAAATGCGCTTCAGCAATAGGCTTTGCATCAGCGTGCTCGCACACCATATCTAAACCTGAAGCCAATAGCTGATCATCAATCGCAAATAGCCTGTCTGGTGATTCAGGGTGCGCGTTACCTAGGTCGTGCTTGGTGCCGTGTAATCCGCGGTAAATCTTTACTGTCATGCTAGCGACGCCACATCTAGAACCAACTCAACATCACTGGGGTCACCGGTGAATCTTCGTTTAAATTGCGCTTGCTCGAATATCGCTATCATAGGCTTGTTGTCGCCCCGTACATACGCCATCATTTTGCTTATCTTTCGCGCCTTTGCCACATTGATTAGCTCGTTTAAAAGACGACTTGCCATACCCTTTCCTTGCTGAGTTTCCCGTGTAACAAACGCCGCTTCACAAGTGTTATCTGACGGGTTGTAATAAAAACGCCCTACCGCGTGAATGGTAATGCGCGACCCTTCCTGGCGAACAATGCAAAGTGCTGCATCGGTGCTTTGATCTACCGACACTAAATTACACGATTTTTCTCGCGACATTTGCTTAGGGTCGTAGTTATAACGCAATCTTAGCGTTTCTTTGGTGTGTGAATAGAAGAACTCTTGCAAACGTCGCTCGTCTGCCGGGTTTAGCGGCCGCATGTAAAATATTTCGCCCTGAATATCGAGTTTTTTAAGCTGTATAGCTCCTAACTCAGCAATATCTGTAGGGTATTTTTCTTGGTAGTGCGGCACCCAATAATGCTGTCGTACTTCTTCTAAAAGCGCTGCTCTAAACTTCGGATGTGCAACACGTATGAGTTCTAGCGCACGCTCTCGAATACTCTTTCCTTTCAACGACGCAATACCGTATTCAGTTACTACGTACTGTACGTTGC
The DNA here is from genome assembly GCF_042848195.1 of Alteromonas sp. MTD1. Taxonomy (NCBI): domain Bacteria; kingdom Pseudomonadati; phylum Pseudomonadota; class Gammaproteobacteria; order Alteromonadales; family Alteromonadaceae; genus Alteromonas; species Alteromonas sp. MTD1. Next base: position 127,469 of record NZ_BTGG01000006.1, on the reverse strand, counting down.
CGCGTGAGGTCACCACGCCTGCACCTTCACTAATACGTGGCGTAATGCGCGAAACACTTTCACCTTTTGCGGTAGACGGCAGTGCAATAATGGCTTTGCCACCTTTGCTGATAGACGCGCCAGTGACGAAATCTACTTGCCCACCAATACCACTGTAAAAGTCGTACCCCAATGAATCGGCCACAACCTGTCCAGTTAAATCAACTTCTAACGCACTGTTTATGGCCACCATATTGTCATTTTTAGCAATATTGGTTGGCTTATTCACATAGCTACTGGGGTAAAATTCAATATGAGGGTTGTTGTCGATAAGGTCGTATAACTTACGGGTGCCAATGGCGAAACTGGTTACCACTTTTCCTGGGTGGAAGGTTTTCTTCTTATTAGTCACCGCCCCCGATGCAAGAAGTTCTATTATGCTGTCGGTAAGCATCTCGCTATGAATGCCTAGGTCTTTGTGATTACACAAATACTTTAATGTGGCACTGGGAATTTTACCTATACCAAACTGCAAAGTAGCACCGTCATCCACCAGCATTGACACATACTGCCCAATTCGTTCAGCAACCGAGTCGATAGGTGGCGGCGCAACTTCCACTAAGGGTTCTTCTGCTTCAATACAGGCATCAATTTCGCTTATATGAATGTAGGAATGGCCTGCCGTACGCGGTATTTGCTTGTTTATTTGCGCAATCACTTTCTTACTTTGTCGCAGCGCCGACATGGCAATGTCTACCGCTGCGCCTAATGAACAATAACCAAATTCGTCAGGCGGACTCACATTCACAAGAGCCGCATCAAGAGGAAGGGTTCCGTCGCTAAACAAACTGGAAATTTCAGATAAAAACACAGGGGTGTAATCGGCACGCCCCTCATCAACAGCTTGACGCATAGCCTTGCCACCAATGAAGAATGTATTGGCTTTGAACAAGTTCTTGTATTTGTCTTGCACCCAGCGCGTATCGCCTAATGCAAGCATGTGCACCAACTCTATATCGCTAAAGCCTTCGCTATTATCAATAAGGTGCTGAATTAATGCGTAAGGTACTGAGGCATTGCCGCCAACAAAAACACGGCAACCCGATTTAATTAACGAAGGCCAATGTGGTGCTTGCGGTAGTTCAAATGCCATACCTTTTACCCTTTCTCGTTAAACCCTGTGTGTCATGGTTTTTATCGCTAGGACATAATGCCATAGCCAAACGCTAAGCGGGAGAGCGTAAACCATTACTTGGTCTACGCTTTTGGTCTTAAATAGGGGTAAAGAAGTGTTTACTTTACACTTGATAAGCTGCCTACGTATTTTCCTTTCCGTGAAACAGTTTTTCTACCATTACATAGAACATGGGTACAAAGAAAATGGCCAAGAAAGTGGCCGCAAACATGCCGCCCATTACCGCTATACCAATAGCATTTTGACTTGCTGCGCCAGCACCGCTTGCCAACGCTAATGGCGTTACCCCTAAAATAAATGCCATTGATGTCATTAGGATAGGGCGAAAACGTTGAGACGCGGCGTTAGACACCGCAGTCATTAAGTCTACACCGTTCTCAAACTGCTCTTTGGCAAATTCCACAATAAGAATAGCGTTTTTCGCTGCCAAACCCACCGTGGTTAGAAATGCCACCTGCAAGTAAACATCGTTAGGCAGGCTAAACATAAATGCAGCAGTTACCGAGCCAAGAATACCTAGCGGCACTACTAACATTACAGCAAAAGGTACCGACCAGCTTTCATACAAAGCAGCCAGGCATAAAAATACTACCAATATTGAAATGGCATACAGCATTGGCGCCTGCGAACCCGCTTGTTGTTCTTCAAATGACAGTCCCGACCATTCAACCGCAAAACCCGGTGGTAGTTGCGCTACCAGCTTTTGCATTTCGGCCATAGCTTCACCTGATGACACACCTTGCGCTGCACTACCTTGGATGTTCACAGACGATACGCCGTTAAAACGCTCTAACTTCGGTGAGCCATAAACCCACTGAGTAGTGGCAAAAGTGCTAAAGGCAACCATTTCGCCGTCGCTGTTTCGAACAAACCACTTATCTAAATCTTCCGGCGTCATTCTGTGCGGCGCGTCTGCCTGCATATACACGCGCTTAATTCGCCCTTTATCAATAAAGTCGTTCACGTAGCTTGAGCCCCACGCAATCTGCAGTGCGCTATTTATCTCACTTAAATTAAGCCCAAGTGCCGACGCTTTTTCGCTGTCGATATTTATTTTAAACTGCGGTACATCACTGAGTCCGTTTGGACGCACACCTGCCAGTTTAGGGTTTTGCGCTGCCATACCCAACAGCTGGTTACGGGCATTCATTAGCGCTTCATGGCCGTTGCCTGCGCGGTCAACTAGCTGCATGTCAAAGCCAGTGGCATTTCCTAATTCCATTATGGGTGGCGGTACAATAGGAAAGGCAGATGCATCTTGTATTTGTGAGAAAGCGCCGAAAGCACGCCCTACCACAGCAAAAGCAGAATTGCTTTCGTCTCGCACGCTCCAGTCGTTAAAGTTTAGAAACGCCATACCCGCATTTTGCGCCTGTCCAGCAAAGCTAAAACCCACTACCGCAAACATGCCATTAACGGCGTCTTGCTCTTTATCTAAAATGTAGTTTTCTACTTCTTTTAGCGACTCTAACGTACGACCTGCAGTAGCTCCCGGTGGCGTGCTAACCAGCACCATCATTCTGCCTTGATCTTCGTCGGGCAAAAACGCTCCCGGCAGCTGATTGAAAATAAATACCATTCCGCCAACTAACAGACCATAAACAACAAAATAGCGCTTAGCGCGTTTCGCCATATGTGTAGTAGTAGCTTGATAGCGGTCGCGCCCTTTGTTGAAGTTTCGATTAAACCAGCCAAAGAAGCCTTTGTTTTTGTCGTGATCTTCAGGGTGCTTTTTCAACAGGGTCGCGCACAGCGAAGGCGAGAGCACAATAGCAACTAAAACGGAAAAACCCATGGCAGACACAATGGTAATAGAGAACTGGCGATAAATAGCGCCAGCAGAGCCGCTGAAAAACGCCATTGGTATAAACACGGTAGACAATACCGCGGCAATTCCCACCAAGGCACCCGTAATTTGGGTCATCGATTTTTTAGTGGCTTCGGCGGGTGATAACCCCTCTTCTTCCATAATGCGCTCAACGTTTTCAACCACCACAATGGCGTCGTCAACCAACAAGCCAATAGCCAACACCATGGCAAACATGGTTAAAACATTAATACTAAAACCAAAGGCCAGCAGCACGGCAAAGGTACCTAGCAGTACAACAGGCACGGCTATGGTAGGAATTAGCGTTGCCCGCCAGTTCTGTAAAAACAGTAACATCACTAGAAATACAAGCACTACCGCTTCAATCAGCGTATGCACCACCGACTCGATAGACAGTTCGATAAACGGCGAACTGTCTAGTGGATATACTATTTTTACGCTGTCGGGAAGGTTAGCGCGAAGCTCTTCAACACGGGCTTTTACCGCTTCTATGGTATCTAGTGCGTTTGCGCCCGATGCCAAACTAACTGCCATACCAGACGCTGGGTTTCTGTCGTATCGAACAATTACATCGTAACTTTCGGCCCCAAGCTCTACGCGAGCCACATCGCGCACACGAACCTGTGAACCGTCGGTGTTCACACGCAGCACAATTTTTTCAAAGTCTTCTGTTGTTTGCAGGCGGCTTTGCGCCTGAATAGTGGCGTTAATTTGCTGGTTCTCGATAGACGGCATACCGCCTAACTGACCTGCAGATACGTCGGTATTTTGCACCTGCACCGCAGCTTGAACATCGTTTGGCGTTAGGTTGTAGCTATACAGCTTATCTGGGTCTAGCCAAATACGCATCGAACGTTGCGCACCAAAAACGCGTACATTGCCCACGCCGTTAACGCGCGAAATAGGGTCGCGAAATTGCGATATCAGCATGTCGCTTAAATCGTATTGCGTCATGCTGTCGTCTTCTGAATAAAACCCAATAACTAACGCAAACGCACTATTTGATTTGGTGACCGTTACACCCTGTTGCTGCACTTGATTGGGTAACAGCGGCAGTGCACCTTGTACTTTGTTTTGGGTTTGAACTTGCGCGATATCTGGGTCGGTGCCGGGCTCAAAGGTTAGGTTAATGGACATACGGCTATTCGAGCTGCTGGCCGAAAAATAACGTAGGTTGTCGATGCCCGATAAATTTTGCTCGATAACTTGAGTAACCGAGTTTTCCACTGTTTCCGCTGAAGCGCCCGGGTAAGTAGCACTAATGCTAACAGTAGGAGGAGCAACCTTAGGGTATTGCTCAATGGGCAACGTGTAGATAGCCAGCACACCAGCCATCATGGTAATTATTGCCAATACCCAAGCAAATACAGGCCTGTCGATAAAAAAGCGCGCCATAATAGTGAATTCCCTTGTGCTTAGTGTGAGCCGCGTGAAGATGGTTGCCATGATGACGCGTTAACTTTGGCGCCAGGTTTCACTTTTTGATAGCCAGTAACAATAACCTGCTCACCCTCTTGCACACCGCCAAGTACAACGTATTGGTCGCGATAAATCTTACCAACTTCTAGCGTGCGCCCTTCTACTTCACTTTTGCCGTTCACAACATAAATCGACAACGAGCCATCCGGCTGTCTAGTTGTTGCGCGCTGAGGCACCAGTAATGCCTCTTCTCGGCTGGTAATAACATGACCTTTCACAAACAAACCTGGTAATAGCACGCTGTCAGGGTTTGGCATTTCAGCACGAAGCGTTACCGAGCCTGTCGACTCATCTACGGTTACCTCAGAGAACTTTACGCTTCCAGTATGGGCATAACGCGCTCCTGTTACCTCGTCTACGGTGAGCTCTACATCCATAGCGCCCTGTTTACTCATAGCTTGACGCAGGGTCAAAATGGCCGAGCCAGACTCTTGCATGTCAATAAATACAGGGTCTAGCTGAGTGATAGTAGCTAACTGCTGCGCTTGGTTTGTTGTTACCAGCGTGCCTTCTGTTACGAATGAACGACTAATACGACCGCTTATAGGTGCGTACACCTTGGTGTAGCCCATATTCACTTTCGCCACATCCACCGCAGCTTCAGCCACAGAAATAGCCGCTTGCGCTTGCTCCTTTTGTGCAATTACGTCGTCATATTCTTGCTTACTTACCGCATTTTGCGCTACCAAGTCATCGTAACGTCTAGCTTTAGCTTCCAGCGTTTTTAAGTTAGCTTGTGCACTTTTCAGGTCTGCCTTAGCACTGTTTAATTGGGCTAAATAGCGCGCTTCATCTATTTGATAAAGCTGCTGCCCTTTTTCAACCTGAGCACCTTCTTCAAAAAGTCTTTCGGTAATAACACCGTCTACTTGAGGGCGCACTTGCGATTGACGAGAAGGACTTACCCTACCAGGCAATATCATTTCATGTACTACTGGCTGTTTTTTTAAAGTAACAACAGACACCGCAGTGGCTGGCATTTGCTTAGGCGCACTCTGCGACTGCTCACTTTCATTTGAGCAACCAGTAATAACCATCAGCGCAAACAACGCTGCGACAACATCAACAATGCGACTCATAGTCAATCAAATTCCCAGTAGTTTGCTCGGACAACGCTAAAGCACCGTTTGCGTTTACAAAAGACGCCGAGCTACGTGATATATAAGGTTAAATATAGAACATGCGAACACGTAACGTTATGTAGCTTAAAAATGCTTGCTCATTCCGTGTTACCAAGTGCTGCAATTGTGCGGCGGAAACGAAAAAGATGAAAGATAAGGAAGGCGAAGCAACGAAGGTTTCAGGTAAATCACTGATGAGACTGTTTAGAATACCTTAATCGCTGGCAGTGACGTGGGGTACTAGCAATTTGTATGAAGCAATTACGGCTTGTGCACGCTCTTTACAGCCCCCTTTATCTGGGTGCGCTAGTTGAAGGGCCTTTCTATAATATTGCTTTAATACACTGCGTGATAGCGTTACGTCTACAGGAATCGCTAGCTGATTTCTTGCCGCATTAATACCTTCACTACTCGCGTTAGCTAGGTTGTCATGCCCACCTTTAACAAACCTTTCCCAGAAACTCGCCAGTAATGCGTCTATTTCTTTGTCTGTCGTTTTGTAATTCGACCAGTCTAAATAATACTTTGCCAACTCATCTTGTTCCGACACGTTAACCGAGTTTTGCCTAGAATACTCGTCGCTAGTGGGCTCTTGCTTGCAATTAAACACCTTTAGCTGAATACGCAAAGCATGTATTTCTAAGTATCCCTTGTTCGCTTTTAAGTAGTGTTGTTGCAGCCGATAAAGGCAGTGAAACAAGATAAAGTGAGTTTTAAACAACGTAGACTGGTCAGATAAACAACGTTCATCAAAAAGGTTAAACGGTGGTGCTTGCAGTAATGAGATAAGTGCATATTCACTTATACCCTCCTGCAACTCTTCTTGCAGGGTGTCTATTGCGTCAATCAGCACTTCATTAAATTGAAGATGCAAAGCCTGTTCAGCCTTGTTTTTTATCACAACTTTACTCTATTGGGTTACTTGACTAGGATAAACATTCAAGCACAAAAACGCTGGAAGCGTTAGGGCTAAAAAAATGACCAAGATAGACTTAAAAAAAGCGCTCGCATTTTTTATAGCTTGTGCGTCAATTGTGTTGTTAATTAATTTTGTTGTTCTTATTGCTGGGCGCGCAGACGCTAAAGACAATGAAAAATGGGTTACCCATACTCATGAAGTAATACAATTAAGCCAGCAGCTTTTTATTCAAATTCAAAATGCTGAAACTGGCCAGCGCGGCTTTTTACTTACTGAGGATAACTCTTATCTAACTCCCTATCTCATTGGTATCGATCGTATTCAAGAGCTACTTCGAACACTTCAAAACAAAACCAAAGATAACCCTTCTCAGCAAACTCGCCTTTTAAACTTAAGCACCCTAATTGACGCGAAATTACGCGAACTAAAGCGCACCATTGACCTTGCCAATAACAATGAAAAAGCCGCTGCACTACGACTTGTTAGAAGTGATTTAGGCCTGTCGTTAATGCAGCAAATAAGGCAGCTACTAGATGAATTCAACAGCGAAGAGCAGGCATTGCTTGCTGTAAGAACGGAAAATCACGCTTTCTCTAAAAACCGACACTTTTTTGGTGTCATGTTCGCAGAATTTCCTTTGCTCATTGTCGTTTTAACGTCGATTTTCGTGCTTAACCGTCGCGTCATTGAACCTATCAGGCAACTTACTAAAGCGGCACAGCACTATAACAACGCTAAAAAGGTCGACTTTTCTATCCCCCCTTCTACATCAGAAATTGAGAAGCTATCTTCTACGTTACGCAATATGGCGCACAACGTCTCCACCTATATAGGCGCATTAACTGAGTCGAAACAAAAGAGTGAAGAACTTGCCAATGTGAAAAGTACGTTTTTAGCTAATATGAGCCATGAAATAAGAACCCCTTTGAATGGTATTTACGGCACACTTCAGCTCATAGGTAACGAGGAACAGCCTCCTAAAAGTACACAACTTATCGAACGTGCTATGTATTCCGTTAAATCGCTAAACGCTATTGTTAACGACATTCTCGATATATCCAAAATTGAGAAGGGTAAACTAATTATTGAAGAAACTACCTTCAACATGAATGAACTCATTGAACTTAGCCTGTCTGATGTTGCAATACGCGCACACAATAAAGGCATTTCTTTTACGCAAAGTAACAACGTAAGCCCCCCTTTTTGGCTAGGCGACCCAGTGAGGCTAAAACAAGTTATCGACAACCTTGTTTCCAATGCACTTAAATTTACTCAAAGCGGCGAAGTGTATTTTAATATTGAAGATAACGCCGACAGTTCTGGAATAACCTTAACCGTAAAAGATACCGGTATTGGTATGACACAGTCCGAGCAGCAGCACCTGTTTCAGCGTTTTGAGCAAGCAGATTCCACAATAACACGGCGCTTCGGTGGAACAGGGCTAGGTATGGCAATTACACATCAGCTGGTAACCTTAATGCGCGGAACAATAAAAGTTGAAAGTACGTTTGGTGAAGGAAGCAGTTTTACAGTAAGCATTCCGCTGACACGTTCAACAGACCCAGTTAATACGATAGAAAACGAGCGAGAAGTGCACGTCAGCCTGGACGATAAGTCTGTACTTATAGTAGAAGACAACGACATTAATCGGCTTGTTATATCAGAAGCCATTGAAGCACTAGGCACAACGCCTACGCAAGCCGAGAACGGTGCTGAAGGGTTTAATCAGTTTAAAAAGAAACATTTCGATATTGTACTAATGGACATTCAAATGCCGATATTGGATGGCATAGAAGCATGTAAGCTTATGAAAAAAGATAATTCAAAGATCCCTGTGGTTGCATTAACGGCAAATGTTATGGCTGATGACGAAGCAATTTATACAGCTACCGGGTTTGACGCCGTTTTACAAAAGCCTTTAGATTTGAAAGCACTCAACAGCACACTACGACAGCTTGTTACATAATAGTTTGCACGATACGATTGTGAGAAGTCTTTTGAACTATTATCGAAAAGAATAAGTTAAAGTAACAACGATAATAAAAACTGGAGCTCACTTGAAAGTATTAATTGCCCTTGCCAGCATTGTTGGCTTTTTAATGGTGGTACTACCTGGACCACTCTATCAGTTCGCGGGTGTAAGCCTTGGCACTGCATTTACCTCTCTTCGTTTTGGCGTGTATGTAGGCGGTGCAGCCCTTATTCTAATCATTTTGCAGGTTTTGATAAATCGCAAAAGTGTAAGCTGGGGAAGCACCTTTATTTATGCAGCTATGGCGCTTGTTGCAGTAGGCATGCCTGTAAGCATGATGAGCAAAGCCAGTGCAGTTCCGCCCATTCACGATATTACTACCGACGTGACTAATCCACCTGAGTTCGTTGCTATCGCACCACTACGCGAGGGCGCTCCTAACCCAGTAAGTTACGAAGGCGGAGATGTAACTAAGCAGCAACTTGAAGCCTACCCAGAGATTAAAACACAACTTCTTCCTCAAAGCATTAATGAAGTTTACATTGCCGCTGAACGCACCATTGATGCACTAGGGTGGGAACGTGTAACGGTAGGCGCATTGCCAAACACGCTTGAAGCAACAGACACTACGACGTGGTTCGGCTTTAAGGATGATGTGGTGGTTCGTTTAACCGTTCAAAACGACGATACATTGGTAGACGTTCGAAGCAAGTCTCGCGTTGGAAAAAGCGATTTAGGAAAAAATGCGCAGCGAATTGATGCGTTTCTTTTCGAACTACGCAACCAGCTTGGTTATCATTAAGCAAACGATGTTGTTATAAGAAAGCCCGCTGCAGCGGGCTTTTTAATGATACGAACACTAATTTACAGGCTTGCTAACTGAACACTTACCATACCCAATACAGCGGCATTAAGCCTATTAAACCAACGCCAGAAATTAGGGCGTTGCATATGATGAGCAAATTTAGCGGTAAGCGTACTTAAACCAACGAACCACACCACCGACGCACCGATGGCACCACCGACAAACCACCACTTATTTTCTTGCCACTGACTGGCCAAATTTCCCATTAACAATAACGTATCTAAGTAAAAATGCGGGTTAAGCCAAGTAACCGCTAATGCTATCAACAATGCTTTTTTAAATGACAGCTGCTTTTTTGCCATCTCTAGCACAAGAGAGTCGTCTGCCATTGATGACTTTATTTTGTTAAATGCAATGTACAATAAAAAAGCCACGCCAGCCCACTTAGTGACGGTAACCAGCATCGGGTATTCTTGTAGTAGAAGCCCAAAGCCCATTGCACCAAGGCTAATTGAAATGGCGTCGCTTAAAATGAACAGAATGACAAAAAGTGCTGTCCATTGACGCTTCATCGACTGTTCAATAAGAAAACTGTTTTGCGCCCCTACTGCAATAATAAGGGTACCACCCATAACAAGACCGCTTGTTACCGCCGCCAACATAATTAATCGCCTCTATATGCTTTAAGTTTTTGCTTTGCTTACAACGTGTACCTTCACGTTTAAAGCGCTAACTGCTAATGAATTGGCTTTATTTTAATCAACCTTATAGACTAAATTAAATTAATGATATTTGTTTTTAATAAGAAAAATTAATAATTATAACGCTTTTTTTACACCCACTGCTTTTTCAAAAGTGGCACGGATAAGGTAACTCTGTATGCTGGACTACGATGCTTTACGCTGTTTCAACGAAGTGCTGCGCTACGGCGGGTTTGAGAAAGGCGCGCAAGCACTTAGCCTTACACAATCTGCAGTCTCACAAAAAATAAAGCGGCTAGAGCAAAGCGTGGGAGGGCCTGTACTGGTTCGCACGAAGCCACTTAAAGCAACACCTTTGGGAAAGGTACTGTTGGGGCATATTCAAAAAGTGAGTGTGCTTGAGGAAGCATTGAATATTCAAAGCGGCCTTGAGTCTAGCGCGTCACCATTAAATGTAGCGGTGAATAATGATGTGTTGGCTACGTGGTTTTCACAAGTTATTGCGCACTTTAGCGATACACGAGCCAATCCCATTCATATTGTTAACGCCGATCAAACACAAACCCGCGATATCCTTCAACAAGGTAACGTAATGGCATGCATCAGCCAAACGGGAACGCCTGTTACTGGAGGCCAATCGATTAGGCTTGGCACAATGAAATACCAGCTATTTGCCTCTCCTCGTTTTATCTCGCGTCATTTGAATAAAGGGATCACGCCAGACTCTGTTATGAACACACCGGGTCTTTTATATGACGAGTTCGATGTAACCCTACTTACCGACTATCAAAGAGAGTGCTTGGATATTGCACCGTCTTTTACCACTTGCCATTGGTACCCTTCATCCCATGGGTTTGTAAAAATGGCGCTCGATGGCGTGGTATGGGCGCTATTGCCAACGCTTCAGGTTAAAAACGAAGTGGCTAACGGCGAACTAGTGCCTTTATTTCCCGACAAAGCGCTTGGCGTTCCGCTGTTCTGGCATTGGCTAACTTTAGATTCAGGTGCCCTTGACGATTTAACCAAAGCAGTAAAAAAAGTAGCAAAAGCAGAGCTTTACTAACGCTTAAACGAAAAAGGGCACTACACTTTACTTGTTGTGAGTTTAGAGCACACATTGAGAGCAGCATTTTATTTTTTTAATGAAATGCGTCTGTTTCAGGTATTGAAACGTTTTGCTTATTACATTATTCAATTGGACTGCAAAATGAATTACAAAAAATTGTGGTTAGGGATTGCCACCGCTCTTTCAATCACTCCCACTTTTTCTCATGCTCATGGAACGTCAATAACTGACATTGAGCACATCCGCGTAAAGGGTGATGTTAGCACTAAGAATGGCGCTTATGTCTCTGCCTCGCAGGGCTGGGTGAGCGGCGATACGCTTGTTGAAAGACCAACTTTGCGTACGGGCGAAATTCTTGAGTTTATTCCAGGCATGATGGTCACGCAGCATAGTGGTTCGGGTAAAGCAAACCAGTATTTTCTTCGTGGTTTCAACCTTGATCACGGAACAGATTTCAGCGTTAACGTAGATGGCATGCCAGTTAATATGCGTAGCCATGGTCATGGACAAGGCTATAGCGATTTAAATTTTATTATCCCCGAGCTCATAGATAACTTACGTTTTTTCAAAGGTACGTATTATGCGAATATCGGCGATTTTTCGAGTGCAGGCGGCGCATTATTCAGCTTAAGAAACTCGCTTCAGCAGAACGTAGCGGTGTTCACGGTAGGTGAATATGGTTTTTTTCGCGGTGTGGCATTAAATCAATTAGAGCTTGAACACGGAAACATCGTCTCTGCGTTTGAATACCAAACGTATGATGGACCGTGGACAGACGTAAGTGAGGATGTGCGTAAAAAGAATGCCAACATTCGTTACGTTACACCGCTTGCTGATGGCGAATTATCTATAACTGCAATGGCCTACGACAACAGTTGGAATGGCGCTGATCAAATACCAGAGCGCGCCGTTGAAACCGGTTTAATAGATAGACTTGGCTCACTGGATACACAAGTTGGCGGTACCTCATCGCGGTACAGCTTATCGGCAAATTATAAAAGTGAAGCCTTCAATGCATCACTTTATGCCATTGATAGCGATCTTTCGTTGTTTTCAAACTTTACCTATTTTCTTGATGACCCAACAAGAGGCGACCAGTTCGAACAAACTGACCAGCGCAACATCTTCGGTGGCGAGATTTTTACTGTACTTCCCTTGTCTATTACACCAGGAAGCAGTGTAACAATAGGTAGCCAGTTTCAATATGACGACATTGGCAACGTTGGGCTTTACCGTACACAGAATTTACAACGTTTTAGCACTACTAGAGAAGACGCTATAGATAGCTTAAGCGGCGCTTTGTTCGCACAATCTAATATTGTTCTTTCTGATTCACTTAGCCTGTCCTTAGGTGGAAGGTATGACTATTTGTCTGTTGACGTAGAAAGTGACTTACCCGTTAATAGTGGCGATGACAGCGACGGCCTATTTACCCTAAAAGCGGGACTAAAATACTTATCAAGCGACGAAGTCACTACTTTTATCAACATAGGCCAAGGCTTTCACTCAAATGATGCTAGAGGCGCAACCCTTAATGTAGATCCAGTAAGCGGAGAGTCTACTGAGCCATCACCACTTTTAGTGAAGTCACTTGGCTATGAAACTGGCATAAACTTTACCGATAGCCATACCTTCAATGTGTCTGCTGCATTATGGTATTTAGAACTCGATAGCGAGCTGGTTTACGTAGGCGACGCTGGGTTTACTGAAGCTAGTCGACCATCTGAGCGTTACGGCGTGGAGTTCAGCGCGTACTATTGGATAAATGACTATGTTACTAGTGACATAGAGGCAGCATGGACCCGCGCTCGTTTTAGCAACAGTGTTGATGGTGAAGGCGACCATATAGAGGGAACAGTTCCGGGGATAATAAGTGCTGGCTTGACCTATTATGAACAAAGCAATAAGCAAGGATTAAGTTACACTTTACGTGCACGCTATTTAAGCTCGCGCACTGTAGACAGTAATGATGAAATATCTCCTCCTTCAACATTCATTGTTAACACACAAATTCGCTATCGAGCAACTAACTGGGACGTTGTACTAGAGGTATTAAACACACTCGATAGTGACGACCATGACATCGATTACTTTTATGCATCGCGGTTACAAGGTGAGCCTAATGAAGGTGTAGAGGACCTACACTTTCATCCTGTAGAGCCGCGCAACATAAGGCTGTCGTTTGCACTGCGCTATTAATTCACATGGCTTCGATAAAGAACAAAATGTAGATAGGCTAACTACTTATCTTTCAGCGTGTTAGTAACCTTGACCATGCGGTTATTTACCGCATGGCATCAATGTTAGCAAGCGCCTGTGGCAGCTGCTTCTTTAAACGTACGTACCGCCAATATACAAATAAAAGAAGCACACTATTAATAACAAGTTGAACTGTCCATATTAGGTACGCGTTAACTACTATGAAGTTATAAAGTGATACCGCTAAAAGTGCAGTCCATAGTACAGCAAACCCATATAGACTTACTTTCCAATAGGTCACACGCTGCACAAGTTGATGCTGTTTAAAATCTAACATCGCTTTTGTATCAAGAGTGTCGGTTAAAAGCTGTGTCTGCCTGAACTTATAGCCCCATATGCCAAACCCTAATGGCACAGGTGCAAGCACTGCGAACAGAAGCATTTGATTGCTCGTTTCTGCTTTAAAAAACATCGCATACAAACAAAACAGCGATACAGCCACACCAAGTAACAAGTCGACCGCGGCCTTCATTTTCAAAGCGCGTTGTGCTTTGTTTGTTTGTTCGATTAACGCTGCAACATCTACTTTTGGTGTCGCTTGTTTAAATGACGTCTGCCACTTCGCAAGCTGGTCATCTACGTTCATTGTGTTTCCAAACCTATTTCAAATTTACGCTTAATACAAAGCTATCCCATCAAGCTGGTAAGCTGCTGACGTGCTCGACTTGCGCGCTTTGCTACAGCGCTTTCAGTTAACCCAAGTGTTTGCGCTATTTCGCTTTGATTAAACCCTTCTAGCTGTAGCGCCATCACCTGCCTGTATTTCACCTCTAACTTGTGCAGTGCACTCATTAAATCAAGGGTTTGTTCTGTGCAATCACCCTCTGATACTGCATTTTCATACTGCACGTTTTCAGCTCCTGAAACCTCAACACGTTTCTGCTCTTTTATAACGTGATCCACGGCTTTGTTGTGCGCTATTCTAGCCACGTACGTTTTAATGCTTGCCTCGCCACGAAACCCCTCATCATGAGAAAAACTGCCGGCATCGAAAGCGCGCCAAACAGCAAGCGACATTTCCTGAATAAGTTCGTCTTGAAGCGCTAGATTAGCTTCGAAGGTGGCAGCAACACGCGCCAATAAAGGCGCGTGCTCTGTTAAGATAGTGTGTATTGGAACGTGTAATTTCACCGTACATCCATGTGGCAATGTATTATTTTATTAACTGCTTATATGCACTAAATAGGCAGCAAGTCAGAATGGGACCTAGCAGTAGTGCAGATAAAACTGCCGTATAAGGTGCCAGAAATGCAATCAACATTGCAATTAATGTTAACAATGCCATTGGCTTATATGCAGGCACAATAGACGACACACTGTCTTTCACAGCACGCAATATCGACTTGTTGGCAATTAAAATTTGCGCGCCTACAAACATAAACGGCATTTGCACTAACGTCATAAACGCAAAAGTACTACCTACTCTCCAAGGTGCAACATCAACCGCTTGGCCAGCTAGTAGTGAAGTTAACTGCTCTCCTTCAATAAGCAAACCCGCAAAAGCGAAATGTAGGGCCATAAACACAATGCCACTGAGCGACCAAAGCGCCAAGCGCCCCCATTTTGCCCACGTTGCATTATGCTTAAACGAAAACTTATCGTCCTTCGCTATGTTATGCATTATTGGCCAAACCAAAGCCATAAGAAGCGGGCCAAGCCACTTTGAAAACGTTACGCCATAAGGCGCTGGCAACGCTTGAAACACGGCCGGCACTAAAACAAACAGCATGGTAATAAGTGTTAGCTTTACAGGGGCTTTTTTATATAAGGTCCAGCCGCTTTTCATCCATTCTTTAGCTTCACCTACTTTAGGCTTGCCAGTACTAAGAGAATGCGTTGCAGATACTGCGCTATAAACCGGTTGTGTAGTTGATGTAGTCATCATAAATTCCTTGGCGTTGTAGTGGTTAATAAACTTTATAAACACAGCCTATGACTTCTCACCTAAAGGACTCACCTGTAGGACATCACCGTGTTAATTACCCCTATAGACGTGACAACCTCAGAAAACCTGACAACTTTTTTAAAACTTTTTTAAAAAATTCGTAAACCAATAATTTAAAACAATTTTTTATAGCTCAACAATACTTACATTCATCGCAACCGCATTGACTGCACAATTTATACACTACACTATCGAATAAAATAAAAAGTGCGCCTCACATTTCAAAGAAAGCGACTGTTCAACAACAAGGGAATACACATGCAAACCATAAAGAAATGGGCTGCTCTGCTTATGCTACTTGCAGTAGCCCCCTCTTATGCCGCGGTATTAATGAAACCCATTAACGACCCAGACCTTCACTACAACGGAAAGCTACTAGACGGCAATTACGATACTAGTATTACGCACCCAGACACACTTTTAGGCTTCGACGTTGGTTCGAGGGTTGCTACGCCGTTGCAAATTCATAACGCCGTTATGACGTGGGCAGAACAGAGCGATAGGCTTCATGTTGTTGAATACGCGCGTTCTCATGAGGGGCGCCCTCTAATAGCGGCGTTCATATCAACACCTGCACTACTTGCTAAACTCGACAAGATAAAAGGTGATATTGGCAAGTTAGCCAACCCGCTTTCTACAAGTGACAGCGAAGCTAATACACTCATCGACACATTGCCTGCCGTTGCGTGGATGGCCTACTCTATTCACGGTAATGAAACATCAGGGGCAGACGCTGCGCTTGCAGCAATTTACCACCTTATTGCCAGTAAAGACGCAGACGTTTCTGCACTGCTAGACAATATGATTGTAGTTATAGATCCAATGATGAACCCCGACGGACGTGCTCGCTTTGCAAAGTCGCTCGAACAGTATCGCGGTACAGCGCCTAACGTCGATGATCAGTCATTGTTACACCGAGGTGATTGGCCATATGGTAGAACTAATCACTACTTTTTCGACCTTAACCGTGACTTCTTCTACCTAACCCAACCTGAAACCGTAGGTCGCGTTGCCCTAATCAATCAGTGGCGCCCGCAGCTCATGATTGACGGCCATGAGATGGGAAGTCAAGACACTTATCTGATGGGTCCACCTCGTCAGCCATTAAATCAGAACATAGATAAAAACCTACAGAAATGGGCCGTAACCTTTGCCGAAGATCAGTCTGCTGCCTTCGATGAAAAAGGCTGGCGCTACTATACGGGTGAATGGTTTGAAAATTGGTACCCAGGTTACTCAAACTACGCAGAATATCGCGGCACAATGCATATTCTTTATGAACAGTCACGCATGGCAGAAGACGGTGTAAGACGCCCAGAAGGTACAGTTCAAACCTACACCGAATCGGTACATCATCAGTTTGTGTCTACGCTGGCAAACTTAAAAACGCTGGATAAACACAGCAAAGCCATGTACCAAGATTACTGGAAAGGTAGAAAGGCAAACGTGGCAGCTAAAGGTAAATTCGCCAAACGCACTTTTGTCATCTTAGCCAATGGTAATGTGTGCCGTACTGAAACCCTAGTAAGTAAGCTACAGGAACAAGACATCAATGTTTATGTAGCCGACAAGGATATTGAAGTAGACAAAGTCGTTACACAAATGGGTGAAACCAAAAGCGATTTTGTTATTCCAAAGGGCAGCATTGTTGTACCAAATAGACAGCCAGAAGCACCGCTCATTGCTGCCATTATGGAATTCGATGCGGGCGTTAACAACTCAGTATTAGTTGAGGAACGCCAAAAAACACTGCGCGATGGTTCATCGGTCATGTACGACACTACGGCGTGGAACCTATCTATGATGTACGGCCTTGAAACAGTAACCGTACCTGAACATTTAACCCGTAACCTGTCTGCTTACACGGCATCTTCGGCTGAAAACACACTGCTAGAAAACGCGATTGTGTGGTTTGTTGATGGCGCAGATGACCGCTCTGTATCTTTTGCAGCACGCCTTATGGAACAAGGCGTGTATGTAAGGTTTGTAAATAAAGAATCGGAGTACGAAGGTAACCATTTTAGCCGTGGCACTATTGCCGTAACGGTAACCGACAACCCCAATAACGCGAATCTAGAAAGTCTTATTACCAATACTGCAGGCGAACTGGGCATTGCAGTTCATGCTTCTACAACAGGTTTTGGCGAAGGCGATTTACCTGAATGGGGTGGTGAGCACTTTGAACTATTAACAAAACCACAGGTTGCCATTCTTAGCCACGGAAGCTTCTCAAGCTATGACGTGGGTGCAACATGGCACAGTATCGATACCAATCTAGGCATTCGCCACAGTCAGCTTGATGTAAGTTCTATTAACCGTGCAGACCTTCGTCGTTACAATGTAATTGTGCTTCCCACCAGCTATGGAGCACTAACCAAAACCGTACAAGCGACCTTAAACGAGTGGGTTAAAAATGGTGGTACGCTAATAGCTCATGGCCGCAGTACGCAAGCCCTTGCAGGAAAAGACGGCATTGCTAAAGTGAAAACCATAGAAAATAGCTTCGAAAACGCCGTTGATTACGACATATCGCTTATGCGCGAATACATGGCACTTAGCGACAAGGTTGATACCAACGCAACTATGACGCATGCTTTTGACGAAGACTACACCGTACCCTGGGATGACCTTCCAAAACCGCTTAAAGACGAAGAACTGCTTCGCCGCGACAAGTGGCTTCGCATCTTTATGCCAAGCGGTGCCATGGTGGCAGGCAGAACCGATCAGAAACATTGGTTAACTGCAGGTTCGCCCGACGTACTTCCGCTGTTATATAGCAACCAACCCTTGTTAATGTCAGACGACAGCAGCGAAGCCGTTGTGCGAGCAGGCGTATACCGTCCTTTCAAACGCAAAGAAAGCAGCA
Source organism: Alteromonas sp. MTD1 (assembly GCF_042848195.1). Lineage (NCBI taxonomy): Bacteria > Pseudomonadati > Pseudomonadota > Gammaproteobacteria > Alteromonadales > Alteromonadaceae > Alteromonas > Alteromonas sp. MTD1. The sequence continues at coordinate 109,334 of NZ_BTGG01000006.1, read as the reverse complement.
CAGAGAAAAAGAATGCGGATAGATGGTTCACCTTGCCTGAAGGACAGACGCTTAATGTACGCATGAGCGGTTTACTATGGCCTGAAGCACAACAGCGTATTGCAAATACCGCCTATCTTACTCGTGAAGCCAGCGGAAAAGGGCAAATTATTTTGTTCTCTGGCCAACCTAATTTCCGCGGAGCATCGCATGGAACCAACCGTTTGCTGTTAAACGCTATTGTTTACGGTCCAGGGTTAGGCAGCCGTGCTCATATAGTGCTTTAATGCAAACATAGCTTTATAAAAAAGGGCCAACTATGGCCCTTTCTTATTTTACTTTTCATGAATGCGCTTATGTTCTTATTAACCAGCCTTTCTATTGTCAGCCATTACCGTAAGTTCGGCAGCGTCGAAAGTGAGCTGTTCAACACCGTTAAGTTTAGGCTTCGCAAACAGAAAGCCTTGGAAGCGATGCACGCCTGCATGCTGAAGCCAAAGCCATTCATCAATAGTTTCAACGCCTTCAAACACAACCGGGGTTCCCATTGAATTAGCGAACTCAATTACCGCTTCAGTGATAGCCTGTCTTGGCCCGTTCTCATGAATACCCGTTGTAATTTTGCGGTCTACTTTAATTTTGTCTGGCAGGAAGTCAGCTAACAGCGACAGCCCAGCATATCCGGCTCCAAAATCGTCAATGGCTATGCGTATTCCTTTGGAACGTATTTTTTCGATAGCTCGGTAAAAAGGAGCGCTTTCTTTAATTATTTCCGTTTCTGTCACTTCAAGCACGAGTTGCTGAGGCTTTAAATTATTGGACTCTACCAAAGCAAATAAATAGCCACTTACATCGTCCATGTAAGTCAGTGCGCCGGGGCACAGATTTATCGACAGCGATTGGTCTTCTTGCAAAAGACGGGCACCTTGAGAGATGGCAATAGCCTTGGAGGTTAAGTCAAATTCGTACTTTTGCGAAGGCGACATACTATTCAAAACGTCTTCGGGATAACGTCCATCATCAGAGCGAAGCAGTGCTTCTATCGATGAAATTATTCCTCTGTATGTATCAACAATAGGCTGAAACGCAAACTGAATGTTTGAAGATGGGTACTTAGACACTTCCACAGAAGGTGCCTGCACCTTATTGCGAAGTGCATTGCGCGCTTCATCAGATAAACAGGTACGCCATTTGCCTGTAGCAAACCCGTTAAGTAATGCGAAAACGCGACTCTCTCGGTGAAGATTAAGTTCAGGTGGAGTCCAATAACAGCCGCTACCTGATTCTACCGTTATGGTTCGTAAACACCAGCAACCGAAATCGCGCTTATGCGTTACTGTATCCATTATTTTTACGACATTATTATGCCGGCTATCGGCTTTGATGACTTTGAACAACGAATGAACAGCGTCTGCGTCACCTTCGAGCACTTGGAAAAAGTACTCGCCGTCAAACAACAACAATCCATTAATGTTGTGACGCTTATTCGCTGCACACGCTTTATCCGTTAAGTCTTTAAGCTCCTTCTCATTCATTCCATTGCTTGCACGACTTCTGTAAATTAACTGTCTAAGCACATCGGAGCCCCATTTTTAACGGTAAACTTCACACACCTTAAAATTGCTGAAGTTCACATTTACACATCACGGCCTATACTAAAGTATAGTATCCAATTGAGGAGCCCGCACAGTTTTCTAGGAAACGAGCGCCAACAAACACGCTTTGATTTAATGCGACAGAAACTAAATCCTGTGCTATTCGTATAAGCTCTCTAATGCTTTGTAGGCAAAAAACCGTAACCTAGTATTAATACTCAGGTTGTCTCTATTGGCTCTTATACAAGTGCAGTTTAATGTATGAAGAAATTAGTCGGTGTTAACGAGCTTGAAGTCGGCATGTATGTGACCAGGGTTACCAAGTCTCAACGGTCAGCCATCATGACATCTGAAGGCATTATCAAAAGTACTGGCAATATAGCGCACCTGAAAAAGCTGAAAGTGCTTGAAGTCGAAATTGACGCCAGCCGAAGCGAAGGTCAAAGCTCCCACGATGTGACTGCTGAAGCTACGATTGATAATACGGATAAATCCAGCGAAGTAGTAAACGCCACGCCTTTAGCTCGGGAATTGCCTGTTGCTAAAAAAATGTACGCTAAGGCGCGAGAATTTCAACGCACAACATTCGATAGACTAAAGCGCGAAGGCACTTTTAACGCAAAAGAGTTTGAAGCACTGGCGTTGGAATTTTTAGATTCCATAACTCGCAATTCAGACGCACTACTTTGCATGACCAAGATGCAAAACAAAGACGCCTATTTGCTTGAGCATTCCTTAAATGTGTCTATTTTGCTCACCATTTTTGCCAAACACCTCAATTTTAATAGCGATATAGCGTTGCGCTTGACCCTTGCTGGGCTTTTACATGACATGGGAAAGGTGCGTATTAGTGACGATATTTTATTAAAAAACGGTAAGCTAACTAAATCTGAATACGAAGAAATAAAAAATCACACCGTATACGGCGCAGAAATTCTTGAGAAAGCGGATATTGACGGCCTTGCAGTTCAAATTGCCTTGGAACATCACGAAAGACTGTCAGGCGTTGGATACCCTCACGGATTGCTTGCACACCAGCTGAATCAGTATGTTCGTATGAGCTGCATTGCAGACGTGTTCGACGCTATGACTGCAGAGCGGGTTTACAAACCAGCAATGACTGCGCATCACGCTTTTAAACTTATGAAAAAAGCCGGACCAGAGCAGTTCGATGATGCCTTGCTAAACGAATTCATTAAGGCCGTTGGACTATTCTCTATTGGCACACTTGTAATGATGGCAAGCCAGAAAATTGCAGTGGTAACAAAGACTAATTTTGAAGACCCGCTGAAGCCAACGGTGACCATTTTTTACAACGCTAAATATAAAAGGCATATTGAGGTAGAGACGCTCGACTTAAGCTCAAAAAAAGTAAGTGATTCTATCGAAAAAGCCGTAAACCCTCGTGATTTCGATATTGATATTAATGCAGTAATCGACAAGCTTATAGTAACGCAGTAACAACAGAAATTTGTTTGTAAGGAACAGCATGGAAAGAATTCTAGCGTTTTTAAATAAACCCGCGTTTGAATTTATGTCGCGGGAATTTACCGTGGGTATGCTAATTCTTATCCCCGTCATGTTCCTTCTAGCCGTATGGCTTCTTAAATTTATATCGAAAATAGTGCCACGACTGCTTTCTAAAAATGGGGCAACACCTGATGCCGTTCATTTAATCAATCGTGTTGTTCAAATTCTGGTGCTTGTGGTGATGGTAATAACGGCGTTAGACATTTTGAATGTGCCGCTTACCGCATTTGCTTTTGTTTCCGGCGCCGTTGCTATAGGTGTTGGATTTGGCGCTCAGAACATAATTAACAATTTCATCAGCGGCTGGATTTTAATGTGGGAGCGCCCAATCCGCATTGGCGACACGCTAGAGGTTGATAATACCAGAGGTAGGGTAGAAGCAATTAATACCCGTTCTACCCGCATACGCCGCGTAGATGGTGTTCATATGCTAGTACCCAACAGCAAGCTGCTTGAAAACACAGTAATAAACTGGAATTTGGTAAATACCGAAACCAGAACGTCGGTAACCGTAGGCGTTGCTTATGGTTCGTCGGTAAGAGAAGTTGAAAGGTTAATATACGATGCCGTAGCAAAGCTAGACGGTGTACTTAGCACACCTGCACCAGCAGTTATGTTCGATGACTTTGGTGACAATGCGCTTAATTTTGAAGTGTATTATTGGCTTAACGCCAGTTCAGAAATGGAAAGGCGTAAATCGCGAAGTGATTGTCGCTTTTTAATATGTGAAGCCTTTGAAAAAGCCGGAATTGTTATTGCGTTCCCACAACGAGATATTCATATTGATGGAGAACTTTTACTTTCGAGCAAAGAAACGTTGAATGCTAAATAAGTACGCCACATATTAAAAATAACCGACTAATTTTCAATAACTTTGCACAAGCGACGCACTTTATGTGCATTTGTTAGTGCGCATAAACGCTAAAACTACTCTACCCTTTTACTGCTTCAGCATTTTTTCAAAGCAATGTGTTTCGGGTAGTTGTGCAAGTTATGGTTAGTATGAGCAAGCAATTTTTTATTGGCGCCATTGGGATTTCCGTTGTAGCGCTCTGCGTACCAAATAGCGTTAGTGCCAACAGCGCAGGCCATCATCATTGGCAGTCTTCACCTCATCATCTTTCCGCATTAACCGGCACCACGTACACAGACGAACATGGACATGCATTCACCTTCGGTATCGATTATGAATACAGAATTAACGACTTTCTAGGTGTAGGTGTGGTGGCTGAATACGCCTTTGAAGATCTTGATGCCTATACATACTTGCTGGTTGCCGACTTACATATAACACCCAAGTTTATTGCACAGGTGGGCCCTGGTGTAGAGTTTCATGGCGGTGGCAAAATTGCCGTTGGGCGATTAGGGTTACTGTATGAGTTTGAAATAAACAACTTCACCGTATCGCCACAGCTACACTACGATTATCATCATGATCATGAAGATGCTGTAGTTGCCGGTATTGCTGTGGGCTTTTCGTTTTAACCCTGTTTACGTACCAACTTTTATCAATTAGTGTTTTTTTGATTGTCTTATTGAGCTTAAACTCTCGGTTCTGCCGTGGCTTTAGGTAGTTTATTTCTTGGCGAATCATAGAACGGCAGCTTTATAGTAAATTCAGCGCCTTTACCCTTTACTGTAGTTACATTTTTAGCTGTTATTTCGCCTTTCATATGGTCGTTAATAATCATTTTCGACATATACAGCCCCATTCCAGTGCCCTCTCCGTGGGCTTTGGTAGTAAAGTAGGGTTCAAAAATTCTCTCAATAACATCAGGCGGTATGCCACCCGCGTTATCGGTAACGGTTATTTTGTTAAGATCGAAAGCAATTTCAATTACCTTATTGGAATCACCCTTGGCATTTAATGCATCTCTGGCATTGCTCACTAAATTTAAAATAACTTGCTGAAACTCAGATTTAAAACCTTCAACATCGCCCGTCGCACCTGTTATAACTAAATCTATTCCATTACTTTGTAGCTGTGCTTGTTGCAGTACGACTACCGACTCGACAGTTTTGGCAACATCAAACACTTCTTTGCTTTTATCGATGCGGAAAAAATTTCTAAAGTCATCAACCGTCTTGCTCATAAAGTCGATAGTCACTAGGTTGTCTTTAATAAAACTATTGATATCGTCGTCGGTTATCCCTTTTTTCACTTTGTATTTAAGCGTTTGAATACGTAAAGCCAGCTCATTAAGCGGTTGGCGCCATTGGTGCGCAATGGCCCCAATCATTTCGCCCATAGATGCTAACTTTGCCTGCTGAGCTAGTACCACATCGCGCTTTTGGTCTTGTTGATATTGGGCATAGTTTTCTTCACTAATACCCAGTTGAACACGCTCTTTAAATTCGTCAAAAACAGTAGATGTAATGTTTACGTTATTTGCTAACACAACCCAAACGACAAGCCACTTTCCGCACGGTGAAATACCTACATGCTCTCCACCAATTACTAAATTCACCTGTTGATAGAAAGCATTGTTATAGGGAAATGTGATAGACATCCTGCTTTCGCTTACATACACATTTACGTCTACGCCCAAGGTCGATATCGCTTCAAGTGCAATGCTTTTCATTGAAATTCGCTGCTTATCACTAAGCTGCAAATAGTCTTTTAATTCTCTTATCTTTTTGCGAGCTGCAAGCTGCGAGTCCAACACACAAAAAAACGTGTTTTCATCCGGCAAAGCTATAACATCTGGACTATGTCGATGAGCAATTTCTAATGATGAATTTTGAAGAGATAATTGTTTTGCTGTGATTTTGGCAGCGGTACTATTGTGCGTTTCAATGTGGTTGTATTCTTCCTGAGTAACGCCGTTTTCAACCATAGCGCTATCAAGTACTTTTCGCTTACTCTTGCCTCCTGCCATTTTCAGCACCAAGCAGCTAGCGTCATCATCTTTTTTTGTATGTTGCGATACAATGTGACCGCACACAGTCTCAACAGAGTTCATGGAAAAGTGTGATAGTGCATCATTAAACGATGTTATGCCATCTGACGCCACCACTATGCCATCGTTTTGATTTAGATTTGTAACAAATTCTTTCATCGAGCTGGGCGCAGTAAAGCCCAACACGCCATGTTGTGTTGATAGTTTTTTAACTCCAGCTGACGCTATTTTAACTGCTTTAACATCGCCAATGCTCATATAATGCAGTAGCGATTGTGCAGTATCAACACGCCCTAAAAAGACAGTGGCGCCAAACTTTTCAACCCCTTCTACCTTCGATAAGCCATTGAACAACTCTTTTATAGATAGCCGGTAGTTTTCATTTAGCCATGTGCGCATTCTCTCGGCTAGATTACCTACTTCAATATTTCCATAGCCCCCAACATCACCTAGTGCAAAAAGCAGGTCATTGTCTCGTTCGAACACGCATACAAAATCTCCACAGCCTTTTAGTGACGTAAAAGGTTTAAGCTTAAAGGTATGAGACACCATGTTCAGTACTCTTTTACACACGTAATACAGGTACCGCTATCAGAGGTCGATAAGTTAAATTCGTCTGACATCCTTACAATTGATGACATGCCTAATCCAAGGCTTCCAGATGAGCTATTACCCTCAACAAACGCTTTTTCAATACTCATTTGCATACCTGTACCGTTATCGATGGCTTCGATGATGCATTGGCTATCTGAGTAAGAGAGCGTGATAGTGCCGCTGCACCCATATTTTATGATGTTATACGCCAACTCTGAGGTTACAGTAGCAATCTCAGTGATAGCTACCTCGTCTACCACTTTTTGACGGGTAAGGTAGGTCACATTGTTCAGTAGAGCGTGAACGTCAGTGTTTGCTTGAATATGAAAGCGCTTTGATTGCATGATCAACATCCAGCTCTGTATCGAGTGAAACTTCAGCGTCGAAAGTCAGTAAAACTGCGGCTGTGTAAGGGTTTAAACCACAAAACATTACTTTACGCCCCATCATCTTCAGCCCTGTGTTTAACGCTGTAAGCTTTTCTAAATCAGCCCTTACTATGACATCAACCAACGTTAGGTCGATTACTACCTGCTGGCTTCCTGCGGCATCTATTTTTTTGCAAAAGGCATAGCAAAGTTTATCTTTGTTCAAATCTTCAATACAAAGATCAACAACCGATACACCACGTAATTGGGAGACCTTACTATTTAACGTCGCCATTATAATTTTACCAAATCGTACCCAATCAACTTGTAGGCTTCACGCATAGCATCTTGCAGTGTAGTGGTGGTAATGAGGTCTGAAACATCCATACCTAAATTAACGATATTTTGCGCAATTAGCGGGGATATACCTGAAACAATGGCTCTACAGCCCATAAGGCGTGTAGCTTTCGCTATTTTGATAAGATGTGCCGCCACCGAGCTATCTACAATATTAATACCAGCAATATCGATAACAGCAACACGTGTCGCCTGCTCTTTGATGTTTACTAAAATGTCTTCCATCACTTTTTGCGACTTCACCGAGTCCATCGCCCCCACTAACGGCACCATAAGGACGTTTTCGGCTATTTTGAGCAATGGTAAATCAAATCGGCTTGCAAGAATTTGGTCGTTCAAATCATCAATTTCTAGCTTTTGCTCATCTATCTTGCTGTTTTGACTTGTGATAGTTGCATGCTGGTGTTGTATTTTATCGCTGTCTGAAATTCCATTGGTATGCCTTGCCATTGCCTTATCCTTGTAGATAGCTTTATAGGAAGCGTTGAGTACTACCTTGTACAAAAATAGAACAGCTGTCGTTTTTTATAAACCTAACGACCTTATACTTTAGTATAAAAATAAAGCTAAAAATTGAACATTATTTGACCGCAAACTACTGTTATTTGAAACACTAATAGTGGTGGAAATGACGTATGTTTGACGGTTTAAATATACTAATAGCAGATGATTCTGCACAAATACTTGAAATGCTGTCGTTTATTTTTGAAAGCGAAGGTGCGCATGTAAGTACCGCAATCAACGGTAAAGAGGCAATACAAAAAACCAGAAACGACGCTTACGACGTTATTTTGATGGATATCCAAATGCCAATTTGCGATGGAATTGAAGCTACGCGCTGTATAAGACAAGACGGCGTACTAACGCCTATTATAGCGGTAACCGCTGCTACAGACTTAGAGGCACAAGGGTTCATAGCAAAGGGATTTACCGATTATTTTTTAAAGCCTGTTGATTTCGAACGACTGAACAATAAGGTGACATCATGTGTTCAGGCTTTTTCACAACAGGCAGTGGTATGACAAACTATAGTTTTCATTCTACACGCTTAAATTTCTTTCAAAGTTAACAATGTTTACGCCTGGCTTTAGTTTGTAAAGTTGGGCTTGTGACTTACCCGTTATTGCCTTTTCATCAACTTCTTCAAACATATCGCTAGCTTCCACTCTACGCATTAGCGACTTTCGCTGAACACTTTTACCAATCATGGTCTCGATCACCTGTTTTAACTGCGAAATAATGAAAAGCGATGGCAAGCAAAATGCAGAGACAGTTGGTGGTTGGCTAGGTTGAATCATATGGTTTACTGCGTTCATTTTTCGTCGGCAGTCTATACAACACCGATGATATAATTGAACCGTAAGAAAAAATCTAAGGTATCCATAGGACTCATGCAATTGTTGTTGCCCTCTTTTATGAAAGTCATTCGATCACGTTCAAAGGTCTATCTGCGCTCAATGTGCATGAGTGCACTTATGATTTTTTCCTCACCAATTGCGCTAGCGGGTATTAGTTCGACAATGTCGGTGTCATATACCGGCGATACCTTTCAAAACGTTTCTGGTGGAGTTCGCAGAGGTAATGAGTATCTTGATCTGTTAGATATCACATTAAATACCGATGTCGAATTATCAAAAACATGGACACTAACGGCCGCAGTTCAAGGGCTTTACAGCAACGGTAATTCAATATCAGAAGAGTTAGCAGGTGATATACACATTTTATCAAACTTAGACGGCGGCGGCGCTTTTACCAAGCTTGGTCAAGCAACGGTTCAACTAACAAGTACTGCAGGCTCAGTTTTAGTAGGCCTCTATGATATCAACGCCGAATTTGATGTACTTGAAAGTGCCAACTTATTTATAAATAGCGCACATGGTATAGGCAACGATATTGCGCTTACCGGAGAAAATGGGCCATCTATTTACCCCTTCTACAGCTTTGGCGTTAGAGCAAAATTTAATATTCATAATAACCAAAGTATTAAAGTGGCTATTTTAGATGCCGCTCCGGGCAGTGAAACATCGCTAAATACACCACAACCAGAATTCAATAGTGATGAGGGCTTCTTTACCATTGCAGAATACGCTTATGAACTTCAACGTAGCAAATTGTTGTTAGGTGTGTGGCAGTACTCTAAAGACGTTGAGACGAACAACAGGCAAACAAAGAATATGGGCGCTTACGCAAGGTTCGAACATCAATTTAACGATCAGCGAACCCAAGCTTTTGTTCGCATAGGCTATGCCAATGAAAAGGCCAATCTGCATGATTGGTTCATCGGCACAGGAATAAGCTACACAGACCCTTTTAATATTAACGAAAACGATATTGCAGGTTTCGCGATAGCGTATGTGCAGCGAGGCGAACGAGACGATGCAGAGCGTGCGTTAACGCAACCTCATGAAACCAGCTTTGAGCTGACGTATCTTAAGAACATTAATGAGTATTTTTATCTTCAGCCCAACGTTCAATACATTGAGAACGCTGGGTTTGAGAACAGGCATGCGTTGGCACTTGGAGTAAGGTTACAAGTTACTTTCTAAGAGAAACACTGTAAGAGCTACTACACCACCTGCCCTGCTGCCCAGCCGCTGCTCCATGCCCACTGGAAGTTAAAGCCACCTAGCCAGCCCGTTACATCTACTACTTCGCCAATGAAATATAGGCCTTCTACGTTTTTCGCCATCATGGTTTTTGATGAAAGTTCATTAGTGTCTACACCACCAATGGTGACTTCTGCGGTGCGGTAGCCTTCTGTGCCGTTAGGTTTTACTTGCCAATTCTCTAACGTGTTGGCAATGGTGTCGCATTCGGTGTGAGATAGTTGCTTCACTGGTACGTTGCGCCACTGATTATACTCAATGAAGCTTTGTACCATGCGCTTTGGAAATACTTTATTTAAGCATGTGGCCAGCAACGCATCGGGTGTACTTTCACGCGCTTCTTTAATAAATGCGTGGGTGTCGTGGTTTGGTAGCGTATTAATGCTTAAGCTATCGCCCGCTTCCCAGTAGCTTGAAATTTGCAGCATAGCAGGCCCACTTAGGCCGCGGTGAGTAAACAGCATAGCTTCTTTAAATGTGGTGTCGTTGCAGCTTGCGTAAACGTCTACGGCTATACCGCTAAGTTCTGCCAGCGTTTCTTTGTCTTTGTCGTGCAACGTAAATGGCACAAGTGCCGCCCGCGTGGGCAAAACATTGAGACCAAACTGCTCGGCAATTTTATAACCAAACGGTGTAGCGCCTAGTTTAGGCATGCTTAACCCGCCAGTAGCAATCACCAAAGACTCACATTCGTAATCGCCGTTCGACGTTGAAAGTAAGTACCCACTTTCTACTTTTTCTACGCTTAAAATTTCACAACGCGTAGTAATAGTAACGCCCGCTTTGTCGCACTCTTTAAGCAGTAAATCTACAATGTCTTTTGCGCTATCGTCGCAAAACAATTGCCCAAGTGTTTTCTCATGATAAGCAATGCCGTAGTCGGCCACTAGCCCGATAAAATCCCATTGGGTGTAGCGGCTTAATGCCGACTTACAAAAGTGAGGGTTTTGGGAAAGAAAGTTTTCTGGGCCTGCATACATATTAGTGAAGTTGCAGCGGCCACCGCCCGACATCAATATTTTGCGACCTACTTTTTTTGCATGATCTAGCACTTCAACGCTTCTTCCACGCATACCTGCTTGTGCTGCACAGAAAAGACCGGCAGCACCAGCACCTATAACAATTACATCGCGCTTTATCACGTTTTAGCCCCGAGGAAATACAGCGAGTGGGTGTGTGGTAATTAAGGCCATATGTGCTCGTTCGCCGGGCTTAATGGCATTTTCATGGCTTACACGCACTTTAAGTTGGCTACCGTTATCTAGTGTAACCGCATACAAGCGACTTTCACCTTCGTAACGCACCCAATCTACCGTGCCGTTTGGTTGAGGGTGAGTTGCACTTAAGCTTAGGTCATCAGGGCGAACCAACAAGTCCACATCGCCATTGGCGTTTTGAAGTGGCGTACCCGGAACATTACCTATATCAGTAACAACCGTGTTATCTGGGTTATTGCTGCTGTTGTCAAAGGTGGCAGTTAGGAAACTTGCTTCACCCATAAAGCGCGCCACAAAGCGGCTTGAAGGCGTTGAGTAGCATGCTTCTGGCGTGTCTAACTGCTCTAGCACGCCTTTATTCAAAATACCTACTCTGTCGCCAACACTTAACGCTTCATCTTGGTCGTGCGTTACCCAAATGGCTGGTACACCCGCTTTTTTAAGTGCATCACGTATTTCCCAGCGTAGACTGTCTTTAAGCGCTGCATCTAGGTTCGATAATGGCTCATCTAGCAACACAAACGAAGGCTCATGCGCTAAGGTCCTTGCTAGCGCCACGCGTTGCTTTTGCCCGCCCGACAAGCGCGCAGGCTTGGCATCGCGAAATGCATCTAGCCCCAGTAGGTTTATCCAATGATCAGCAAGGGCAGTGTCTTTTAAACGAAAGCACACGTTTTGCTGAACGGTAAGGTGCGGAAACAAAGCGAAATCTTGAAACACCATGCCCACATTACGCTTTTCAGGTGGTACGTGTTTAGATGACGTGCTTTCCCAATTGCCCAACGACATTGAACCTTCAGAAATAGGAATAAGCCCAGCTAGTGCTTGCAATATAGTGGTTTTACCGCAGCCAGTCGGCCCTACCAACATAAGAATTTCGTCGTGCCCAAGCTCTAGGTTTAACTTGTCGACTACGCGGGTTGACCCATAATTCACAGACAAATTACTAACACTTAGCATTACGAACGATCATCCTCAGTAACAGTAAATTGGGCTTTTCTTTCGCCCGACAGCATAAGCACTAAGCCTACGCCAGATAACAACACAAGCAATAAACCAGGTACTGCCGCGCGGCCAAAGTAACCCGCTTCATATACACGCCACATATAGGTAGCCAGTGTTTCAAAGCCTGTAGGTCCAAGCATTAGTGTAGCGGGTAGCTCTCGCATAGCTTCAAGAAATACGAGTGCAGCGCCTGCAATCATACCACGAAGGGTAAGAGGAAGCGTAATGCGCATAAACGCTTCACGCGGGCTAGCGCCTAATACGCGGGCAGCCTTAACTAAGCCAGAATCTATATTTTCAGAGGTGGTTCGAACGCTACCTACCGCTAGCGGGATAAAACGCAGTACATACGCCATTACCAGCAAGCTCAAGGTTTGGTAAAGCGCGGGAAGCTGAAGGCCCACATAAACCAACGCCGTACCCATAACAATGCCGGGCACGCCAAAACCAAAATAGGTGATGCGTTCCATAAAGCGCCCTGCTTTACCTGCAATAGCCGCATTGGCAACGGGTATTGCTAATAACACCGCCACAATGGCTGCAATAAACGACGCATGGGCAGAATTCCATGCATAAGCAAGCTCGAACCCACCTGTGCCCTCGCGCACAAGCCACAATATAAATACCGCCAACGGCAAAATAATAGCCATAAATACCACAGGAAACGCAGCGGCTAACATGGCATTACACTGCCAACGTGCCGGAAACAGCATAAGGTGCTTACCTGGTCGCTCTTTTGCCCCACCTATTCGGCTCTCTATAAACAATATCAGGCACACAATAACCATTAGCTGCAAACTCAGCATGGCTGCTTGGCTAAGCCCGAACGCGTTGTATTCTACGAAGATAACTCGCGTGAAGGTGTCTAACCCCATAATGGCAGGCGTGCCAAAATCGGATAACGCATACAGCGCTGCCAATAGAGCACCTGCTGCAACGCTGTTTACTACGCGTGGCAGCACAACTCGCCATAGGCTTGCACCAAGCGACAAACCTAACGTACGCGCTGCATTTACCAAGCTAGCGTCTAAGCTCAAAAGGCTTGCACGGGTTGTCATCATAACGAAAGGGTATGTGTAAAGGCTCATTACAAGTGCCGAGCCCCAAAGTCCACTTATAGGCGGAGTAGAAAAGCCCAGTACGTTTTCTATTTCACCACCGCGGCCAAAGGAGAAATACATGGCAAACGCGCCAATGTAGCTGGGCAATGCAAGAGGCGCGGCAAGTAATATTAGCCAAAAGCGTTTAAACGGCATTTGCACGTAGGCTGTGAAAAAGGCAAGTGGTACGCCGATAGCGACAGCACCAATGATGGTTAGCACCACTAAAGATAAAGTATTGCCTAAAACGCGAAGGTTATGGGTATCGAAAAGTTGCGCACTGTCTTGGGCTAAAGAAAACAAAACGCCGACGGGCAATAAAGCCATCAGCGCTATTAGTAGAGCCAGTGGGTACGACTTTGGCCAGTTTGTCACAGTACGCCAACATCCCTCATCATATTAAGAGTGGGGCGCAAGTCTGCCAATTTACGCAGGTCCATGTCGGGCGGCGACAGGTCGCTTAAACTTACAAGCCCTTGAGGCTGGTCTACGCCTTGTACCAGGGGTATTTCGTAAGCTTCACGAGCTAGGTACGCCTGAACTTCAATGCTTAGTAAGTAACGAATAAAGTTAGCCGGTAAGCTGCCTTCACTTAATGCAACGATGCCAGATGCATTCACCAAACATCCTGCATCGTTGTTGGTATAGGCAAGCGCTACGTTGGCGTCGGGCTTACCTGATTTCAAGCGCAAGGTGTAATAGTGGTTCGCAAAACCTATATCTACCTCACCTCGCTCAACACCCATTACTACACCAAGTTCACCAGCGTATTTTTTCGAATTACGATTAATCCCCTTAAGCCATGACTTGGTTGCCGCTTCGCCTTCTAGAATACGCATAGCAGTTACAAAAGACTGGAATGATGAATACGCAGGCGCCCAGCCAATTTTTAGGTCGCTGTCGGCAAGTGCCATTACGCTGTCGGGGATTTGCTGTTCAGATACGCGCTTGGTGTTATATGGCAACGTACGAACGCGCCCTGTTACCGGAGACCAGCTAGAATATTGAAAACCATCTTTAAGTTGGGCAGTTAAGTCGGCAGGTAATGGCTTTGCCGCACCTGCATCGGTTACTACACCAATAGAACCCGTATCTACTGCCCAGAACAAATCGGCGCGTTTCACACCTGCTTTTGTTTCCGCCACAATAGTATTGGCTAGCGCCGCTGAACCGCCGCGGCGCACTTTAAGATTTAGTTTGGGATTACGCTTTTCAATTGCTTTAAGCACATTCTCGTAAAGACCGCCCTCACCACGACCAAGGTAAAGGGTTAAATCACCCTCTAATTTGGGAAGCGTTTCAACCGACACACTGCCCGTTTGCGTCATGGCTTGCAAAGCACCGAAGGGCATGCTGCCCAACGCACCTGCTGCCGCTAAGCCTTGTAAGAATGTTCTTCTTTGCATAAAGCTTCCTTAAAATACGTCTTTACGACTTTTTTCTGCTTCTACTAGCAGTGCGCGAGCGCGGTCGAGCTTAGTTTGCATGGTTTCTACTACGGCTCGTACGCTGTCTACCCCTTTATTTTTCGAAATAGCTTGAGGTAGCGTAACGTTGAAGTCTTTCTCCAAGTCTTCAACCAATGCTGCGTCTTTTGTAATTAGGTCGCCTTCAACACCTTCGAAACGCTGAAGATAGGTGTCGTGAACTAGCGTTGTTGCTACTTCGTGTAATTGCTCTGCATATTTAGCCACCACACGATCAAGGCGAGTTTTAATATCGTCAATCATTTCAGGGCCAGTAGTAGGTTCTTTTTCCGTAGTTTTCACCACGTCCACTAAGCCTTTCTTCTGATATTGGGCGGCAAGTTTAACTGCGCCTAGCGCTTGCCACAAGGCATGATTTAAGTTCTCTTGCTCTTTGCGAACTTCGCTCAACGGCTTTCCACCGTCTATTGCCATTTTAACGCCGTATATGCCTTGCCAAATTGATGCATAAATTGGCACAAATTGAGTTTCAATGGCCGAATGGAATTCCACTTCTTCCCAGTACTCAATAAGCGCATCTGTTTTAAGTGACTTATCTTTCGCAGCGTATGCGTCAACTACACTACCGAACTTGCTCTCTAACCAATGCACTTCTTCAGTATATTCACTGATATGTGCATGCAGGTTATTTACGTGGTCGCCTATTTCACCATTGGCCATGGCCCTACTTGACACCATAGCTAGAGACACCACAGCTAGAGACATCGCAGAAGCAAAAACTAGCGCGCTCATTCGTTTTAGTGTTGTTGTCATACTGTTTCCTAATTCTTAATTATCGCCGCAAATGATACTTATTATCATTAATAGAGTAAAGGTGACACGCCGCGAACAGCTACTGCTTACCGCACACACCCTCTGCGTTTTAACTCGTATTTCAAACGTTAACATTGCGTTATTCAATGCTGTTAGCACGCATTACAAGCACACTAATGCTACTTTAAGCGCATGTTATATAACGTATTAATGAAAGTGAGAGATCATACTCTTATGACAGTTTAATGAAAAAGACCTGCCTTGTATAAAAGAGTTCACACGTTAAGGTCATAAATACAAATTTTTCACTATCCCAACAAAAAGCCCGCTCTTTGCAGCGGGCTTTTTTATTATTTAGCGTACTTATGCTTGCCACATTTCCGTTTTCATCAATGGGCGCATAAGAGAATGTTAGCTTTTACAGGCTATCTAGCATGGTTTGCGCGTCGCTTACGTCAAAACGACCTGGGTCTTCAACGTTAAGCTTTTTCACTTTACCGTCTTCAACAAGCATTGAATAACGCAGTGAACGCATACCGCCAAAGTTACCAGTACTCATGTCTAGGCCAATTTGTTTAGTGAAGTAACCATTGCCGTCGGCAACCATTAAAATTTCTTCTGCATTGTTTGCTTTGCCCCATGCATCCATTACGAACGCATCATTCACCGACAAACAAATAATGCTGTCGACGCCTTTAGCTTTAATCTTATCTGCTAGGGCAACATAGCCTGGAAGATGAGAATGCGAGCAGGTTGGCGTAAAAGCGCCAGGCACAGCAAACACAACCACTTTTTTATCAGTGAACAGTTCATTTGTACCAGGGTTAGTTACTTCACCGTTTTCTAATAAGCTAAAATCCACCTCAGGCAGAGTGCTTCCAACTTGTATCATATGGTTCTCCTAATTTTTCTGACACAAATACACGTCAAATCGATGTTTCTTACTCTCAATGGCCATTGATGGTTTTTCTCCGGCCAGCACATCTGCACTATTTGGGCGTTTCACGACGACCCGGTGCGTGGCTAGCATTAGTGCTGGCGGCAACAGCGCATCTGCATCAGGGTCGTGCCCTAGCAGTTGCTGAAACAGCCGCATTTCCTTTTTCACCAAGGCTGATTTCTTTTTATGTGGAAACATGGGGTCTAGATAAATAGCATCCACGCTTTCACCTTTGAAGTATTGCATTACCTCGGCACTATTTCCATGCTGAAGTGACATTCGGTTGGCAAGGTCAGGAAAAGTCAGCGCTAAACGCCGTATTCCATCTTCAAGCAAGGCAGCAACTATCGGCGACCGCTCGATCATAGTTACACTACAACCTACGCTTACCAGTACAAAGGCATCGCGCCCTAAACCTGGCGTTGCATCAACCACATGCCATGCATCGTTACCTTTAAGCCCAATTGCCTTTACTATCGGCTCTTTACGCCCGCCACCATGCTGCTTTCTGTACAAACTGGCCGGTGAGGCAAAGTCCACTTCCACCGGCAGCACTTTTTTCTCACTTGCATCAGCAAGACCAAGTACGTCTTGGTATACTTGTAAATAAAGCCCTTCCGACGGTTTTTCATTGTGTGATAGTACGGGGAAGCCCCATTTAGCGCTTATACTGAGCGCTAGCTGGTTGTCGGCTTCGTACAATTCATCATCTGATGCACTGGCAACAACGATAGGAAGCTGACTAAGCATGGCCGTACTGCTCCTTGTGTCCAATCCAGCGGTTAATAATTGCTTGCGCGTGCGATGGATATTTGTCCCATAGCGTGTATGCAATTTCTTGTACTCTTGGTATTAATGCGGCATCGCGCACCAAATCGGCAATTTTAAGTTCTGCCATGCCCGTTTGCTTAGTACCCATAAACTCACCCGGACCACGAATTTCTAAGTCGCGCTGCGCTATGTAAAACCCGTCGTTCGACTCTCGTAGCACCCCTAAACGCTGAGTAGCCGTTTTTGATAACGGGCTTTGATACATTAGCACGCACTGACTTTCTACAGCGCCCCGCCCTACTCGACCGCGCAGCTGATGCAGTTGAGCCAAGCCCAAACGCTCTGGGTTTTCAATTATCATAATACTGGCATTAGGGACATCTACGCCTACCTCAATGACGGTAGTGGCGACTAATAAGTCTAACTTTCCATCTTTGAAGTCGGCCATTACTTGCGCTTTTTCTGCAGGCTTTAGTCGCCCATGTACTAAGCCAACCTGTAAGTCGGGTAATGCCGTACGTAACGTTACTGCTGCATCTTCGGCAGCTTGGCATTCAAGCACTTCCGATTCATCAATAAGCGTACACACCCAGTACGCTTGTCTGCCGTTGTCCTTACATGCTTGGCGTACACGCTCGATAACGTCGGCGCGACGCGTATCAGGCAGCACCACCGTTTGCACAGGGGTGCGCCCTGGAGGAAGTTCATCAATCACAGAAGTATCTAGGTCGGCATAAGCGGTCATTGCCAGCGTTCTTGGAATGGGTGTGGCAGTCATAATAAGCTGGTGCGGATAACGCCCCTGCTGTTCACCTTTATCACGTAGGGCTAGTCGTTGATGTACACCAAACCTGTGCTGCTCATCTACAATCACAAGCGCCAATTGTTGATAGTTCACGCTCTCTTGGAAAATTGCGTGTGTGCCGACCAGCATTTGAATATCGCCAGCTTCTAGACGCGCTAATACTTCATTACGTACCTTGCCCTTCAGTTTGCCGGCTAACCAGCCTACCTCAATGCCAAGCGGCTCTAGCCAGCCTCTAAAGTTATTGGCGTGTTGTTCTGCAAGTAATTCTGTTGGTGCCATAAGCGCCACTTGATGGCCCGCGCCAATAGCCGACAGCGCGGCAAGTGCAGCTACCAAGGTTTTACCCGAGCCTACGTCGCCTTGGACCAAGCGCATCATTGGTCTGGCGTGCTGCATGTCTTTTTGTATATCGGCAACAACACGCTGCTGAGCACCGGTTGGCGAAAAGGGCAACTGCGCAAGAAGCTTATCGATAAGTGTTTGGTTTACTTCAATTGGAATGCCTGGTTGTGCATCAGACAGCTTGCGCACTTTCAAAACGCTTAAATGATGCGACAGCAGCTCTTCTAGAATAAGACGGTATTGTGCAGGGTGCAGTCCTTCTTCCATTTCATGTACATCTACATCTGGCGGAGGCCGATGCACAAGGTGAAGCGCTTCATTCAGGCTAATTTGTTCGTCGTATATGCCTTCCGGCAGCAGGTCTGCCAGTGCGCCTTTATCAAGTAATGCTAATGCTTGTTCCGTTAAATTTCTAAGCGTAAGCTGCTTTACACCGTCAGTAGTCGGGTAAACTGGGGTTAGTGATTCTTCACTGGGCGGGGCGTCTTCATCTACCAGCTTAAATTCAGGGTGCATCATTTCAATGCCCCACTTGCCGGTTCGCACCTCACCAAAGCAGCGAACCGTGTTGCCCGGCGTCATCATAGAACGCTGCACAGCACCAAAATGGAAAAAGCGCAGGGTAATAGTGCCCGTACCATCGCTTAGCTTAACCACCAGCATTCGCTTTTTACCATATTGAATGTCGGCACTCATTACCTCGCCCTGCACACTTACATGCGTAAAAGGGCGACACTCGGCCACACTGTAAATACGCGTTCTGTCTTCATACCTATGCGGTAAGTGAAACAGAATGTCTTGAAGCGTAAATAGCCCTATTTTGTTGAGTTTTTCTGCCACCTTAGCGCCTACGCCTTTAAGCGCAGTAATAGGAGTAGTGGCGAGTGCTTGCATTCAGTTATGTCCTTCTTTCAAATAACTGATAAAAAATAAAAAACGATGAGGGATAACATGCCCTTAGTAACGGAAAGTGTAAAGGATTGTGGCTAGGTTGGCGAGTACGCTTTGGTCCAGTTTTTTAAGGCCAAAAATAAAGCCTGCGGTTTAGGCAGGCTTTTTATTTGTTTGTGCTTTGTACCAAAACTCGATATACCGATACTCGATGCGCAAGGCTGTTTAACCTATTTGCTATTATGCTTCTAACGCGTTCGCTTCGGCTTGAGTAATTTGCATCTCTTGCCACCAGCTATCATCGGCAGCAATTTCACCTAATTCATTGATAGGTGGAAGTGCTAGCCCCTTACGCTGACAAAGCTTAAACAAACGCGGATAACCATTTTCAAATGCCAGTGCCTGACACTCTTCTTCTGCAAGATGCTGTGTGTTGTACATACCCGCAATAGTGCGTTGACGCTGTGCTTCGTAAAGTACCAGTGCTGCTGCAACAGACACATTAAGCGACTGCACCATGCCCATCATAGGTATAACAATATCCTGATCGGCTAATGCTTTAGCTTCATCTGTAGCGCCGTATTTTTCTTGTCCAAACAAAATAGCGGTAGGTTTGGTGTAATCGATATCACGAAAATCTACAGCGGTCTCAGACAAATTAGTAACCAATACCTGCATGCCCTGCCCTTTAAGGTCAGTCATAGCATCTGCGATATTCATGTGGTTTGTTTGGCGTACCCATTGCTGGCTGCCCATGGCAGTACCGCGTCTGAATTGATACTGCTTTTCCCACACGGTATGTACACGATGAATGCCCACTGCATCACACGTTCGTACAACCGCCGACACATTGTGTGGCTTATGCACATTTTCAAGACATACCGTTAAGTCGGTTTGCCTTTTTTCCAGCACTTCTCTAATTCGCTGGTAACGCTCAGGTGACATGACTTACTCCGGCAGTTCCATTACGCCATCAATTTCAATTTGTGCGCCCTTTGGAAGCGCTGAAACTTGAACGGCTGCACGTGCTGGATAAGGCGTATTGAAATAACGGCTCATAATCTCATTCACTAACGCGAAATGACCAAGATCGGTAAGAAAGATATTTACTTTCACCAAGTCGTTAGTGCTACCACCAGCAGCTTCACACACTGCTTTCACGTTTTCAAATACCTGTACAGCTTGCGCTTCAAACTCGTCAGAGACCATTTCCATGGTTTCTGGCACAAGTGGAATTTGGCCTGATAAATAAACGGTAGTGCCTGCTTTCGCTGCTTGGCTATAAGTACCAATAGCAGCAGGTGCCTTATCGGTCTGAATAATAGACTTAGACATAAGAGTTCCTAAAAATGTAATTTAGTGTCGAGATTGACTGTGACGAGACACTCTTTGAACCTCTGGCATGGTACGAATTTTCTTCATCACGCGAGCCAAGTGCACACGGTTATGTGTAGTGAGTTCTAGGTCAATAAAGTAAATATTACTCTCTTTCTCTTCAGTTTGCAGACCAATGATATTGGAATCGCACCCAGAGATAGTGTTCGTTAATGTTGCCAGTGTGCCCTGATGGTTAAACAGTTCGATACGTAGCGACGCTTTAAATTCGCCCTGTGGTTCATCGTCCCACTGCATTGGAAGCACGCGCTGTGGCTCTTCTCGTGCAAGTTTACGAATGTTGTTACAGCCTGTTTGGTGAATGGTCATACCGCGACCAGGACTTAATACAGCCACAATTTCATCGTCTGGAATAGGATGACAACAACGTGAGTAATTCACTAAAAGCCCTTCCGTTCCGCGAATGGCTACATTACCTTTTTTGTCCGACAGGTCATTGGTACTTTCACCAAGTAGCCTACGCGCAACAATGGCGCTAAGTTCGTTGCCCAAACCAATGTCGACCAGCAAGTCGTCAAAGCTGTCGTGCTTGGTTTCAGCGACTACGCGATCGATATCTTCTTGCGGAATATCGTCAAGTTTCACCGTGCCTAATGCATGACGTAACAGACGGTTACCCATGTTCACTGCTTCTTGCGAGTGCTGTTTGCGCAAATACTGGCGAATTCTGCCACGAGCGCGAGCACTCACCACAAAGTTCAGCCAGTTCGCATTAGGCTTAGCTTTAGGTGAAGTAATAATTTCTACGGTTTGGCCATTTTCAAGCGGCTTACTAAGGCTAAAGTTTCTGCGTTCAACACGCACACCAACGCACGTATTACCCACATCTGAGTGTACGGCATAAGCAAAGTCGACCGCTGTAGCGCCCATAGGTAGCTCAATGATGCGACCATCTGGAGTGAAAACGTAAATTTCATCTGGGAAAAGGTCGGTTTTTACCGATTCAATAAATTCAAACGACGAACTGGCCGACTGTTGAAGTTCAAGCAGGCTTTGCATCCACTTGCGGGCTCGAAGCTGCGCGGTTGTGCCATTGTCGCCGGGCTCTTTATAAAGCCAATGCGCAGCCACCCCTTTGTCGGCCATCTGATCCATTTCCTGTGTACGAATTTGGATTTCAACGGGTATACCGTGAGGCCCAATGAGTGACGTATGCAGCGATTGATAGCCATTTGTGCGAGGAATAGCAATGTAGTCTTTAAAGCGGTTTTCGATAGGCTTATATAGCCCATGCATTGCGCCTAGCGCGCGATAGCAATTATCTACCGTGTTCACCACAATACGGAAAGCATAAATATCCATTACCTCATTGAACATCAGTTCTTTGTTTTTCATTTTCCGGTAAATGGAATACAGGTGCTTTTCTCGGCCTAGAACATCAGACTCAATCTCATAAGCGGTTAAGCGAGTATTTAGCTCGGTGCGAATATTTTCAATGATTTCCTTTCGGTTACCGCGCGCCTGACGAACAGCAGATTTGAGCGCACGATGGCGCATTGGGTACATGGCCTGAAAACCTAAATCTTCAAGCTCGTTTTTAATATCGTGAATACCTAAGCGATGCGCGATAGGCGCATAAATCTCAAGGGTTTCAAGGGCAATACGACGGCGCTTGTCTGGGCGAAGTGAGCCCAACGTGCGCATATTGTGAGTACGGTCGGCCAGCTTAATTAGAATAACCCTGATATCTTGTACCATGGCCATCATCATTTTGCGGAAGTTTTCTGCCTGCGCCTCTTGTTTGGAGCCAAACGCCAGTTTATCTAGCTTACTTACACCTTCAACTAACTCCGCAACCGTGTCGCCAAATGCACTGGCTAAATCTTCTTTGTTGTAATGCGTATCTTCAATAACATCGTGTAAAAGTGCTGCCATGATAGTTTCATGGTCAAGGTGCATATCGGCAAGAATACCTGCCACAGCTACAGGGTGCGTAATGTAGGGGTCGCCACTTGAACGCATTTGGCCATCGTGGGCCTCTTGCGCCAAAATAAAAGCATCTTGAACCAGCTGCACTCGCTCGGCTGGTAAATACTCAATAACTTTCTGCTTTAAACCTTCAAACAAATACACTGTTAAGCGTGACCCTTATAAAACGTTACAACCTTAAGAATACGTCTTATTCTGCTATATTCCAATACGCCAAAAGTAAAGCGCCAGTGCTTTTTCAAAGCACTGGCGCTAAATTTGTCGTAAAAGCCCTTAAAGGGTACTTTTTACTGCTCAGATAAAATGTTTGCTACCGATGCAAACTCAGCGTGTTCTTGCTGTTCTTGAGCTTGAAGTTCTGCTTGCTCAAGTGTAGCAGCAGTAACTAAGCCTTCTTCAATTTCACGAAGTGCAGTTACGGTTGGCTTGTCGTTTTGAACGTCAACCATAGGATCTTTGCCTTCAGTGGCAATTTGACGTGCACGGCGTGCAGCAACAAGCACTAGGTCAAAGCGGTTACCAATTTTATCTACGGCATCTTCTACAGTTACGCGAGCCATGTATATCTCCGAAAATTAGGTTGAGCAAGTTATTCAAAAAACGGCCGCGTAGTATACATGGTTGTATATCGCGATCCTAGCGTTTTGTTTGAAATTAGCACAGCAAGATCGCGTTGATCACGCCCTTCGCGGCTAATTTTGCAAATCACATTATCTAATTACTGGGTTTAGCTTACGCGCTACCAAGCAATTCGTCCAACAAAGGTTGATGACGCATTTCTTGTTTTACAGTTCGTAAACGCTGTGCCGTAACCACTGCTTCAAGTTCACTGAGCGCGGTTGCAAAGTCGTCATTGACTATTACATGATCGAACTCGTTAAAATGCGACATTTCAGAAACAGCCTGAGACATACGTCCAGCTATGACTTCTTCACTGTCTTGACCGCGATTGTTTAGGCGCTGCTCTAATACATTAAGCGATGGTGGCAAAATAAAGATTCCACAGGTATCTGGCATTAGCTTCTTCACCTGTCTTGCACCTTGCCAGTCGATGTCTAGAAACACGTCTATTCCTCGATGCAGTGTTTGTTCAATAGTAACGCGCGACGTGCCGTAATAATTGCCAAACACTTCGGCGTACTCAAAAAATACGCCTTGTTCGATAAGTGCTTCAAACTGCTCTCGGCTTACAAAATGGTAATGCACGCCGTCTTCCTCGCCCGGGCGCGGTGCACGCGTGGTATGTGACACAGACACCTGCATTGGTGTTGTGCTGTTCCCTTCGTATTTTTCCATGAGTGCCTTTATCAGGCTAGATTTGCCCGCACCGGAAGGTGCTGCAAGTATAAATAAGTTGCCAAGGAGTGAAGCCATAAAATATTAAAATTCTATCAAAGTATGGTGATTTCTTATCGCAATGATAGCATATCTAGCATCACAGCCGTAACAACCAATATTGTGTGAGCTATGCTGCACGCCACTAAACAATATGGTGTGGCTTCTGAACCTAAATTAAAACAAGAGAAACCGTGCTTTTTAGGGCGATAAAGGATATCGCTTTGTAGTAGTTGCACTTCAGTTACTGCCCTGTAGTAACTAAAAAAGCGCTTATAATTAGGAAAAGAAAGATGAATAAGCAACTTTTACCATGCGTGGAAATAAATCCAACAACAACACCTACAGCATGTGTTATTTGGTTACACGGCCTTGGTGACTCGGGTCACGGATTCGCGCCAATCGTTCCTGAGTTAAAGCTTCCCAGTAGCCTTGCGGTTAAGTTTATCTTTCCCCACGCGCCGGAACGCCCTATCACTATAAACGGGGGCATGCGCATGCGCGCGTGGTACGACATAAAATCAATGGATTTTGACAGCCGCGCCGATTTAGCGGGTGTACAAGAATCTGCAGAACAAGTTGAACAGCTCATTCAAGCGCAAATTGACAATGGCATTCCTGCAAACCGTATTGTGTTGGCAGGCTTCTCGCAAGGCGGTGTTATTGCACTTCACATTGCACCGCGAATTAAACACAAATTTGCCGGCGTGCTAGCGCTCTCTACCTATATGTGCGAGCCAACCTTACTAGTAAACGATGCGCAGAACACAAATAAAACAACGCCCATAATGATGGCCCACGGTGAGCAAGATGAAGTGGTACCTGTTTTCATGGGTAACGCAGCGTATGAAGTACTGAAAGGTAATGGGTTTGACGTGACGTGGCAAACTTATATGATGCAGCACAACGTATGCATAGAAGAATTAAACGACATAAGCGCTTGGCTGCAGAAGGTACTTAAGTAGTACGCCAGTTCCTATATTGTTAGAAACACAAAAAACCGCTTTAAAAAGCGGTTTTTTAGTTTTAATAACAGCATTTATAGCACCGTTAATTACCAATACCTCAATGCCAGCGAAGCAAAACAGTGTTATTCCACCACCCTGTTACGACCGTTCTTTTTCGCTACATAAAGTTTATCGTCAGCCTGTTTAAGGGCGGCGTTTATATTGGAGTCTGTTAACGCAGTTGCTACACCAAAGCTTGCCGTTATTGGATGGTTAATGTCGCCTTGAATAAACGGGTTTGCTTCTACATTTTCCCTAATTTTTTCTGCAAGTTTTACCGCTTGGCTTAATGTAGCGTGAGGGAAAAGAATGAGAAACTCTTCACCGCCTGTTCGAGCAACGACATCGGTATTTCTTACACATTCTTTCATTAGCTGAGTGAAATGAATAAGCACATCGTCACCCACGTCATGGCCATAGGTGTCGTTAATTTTTTTGAAGTGATCAATATCAACCACTACCGCGCTTAAAGGGAAATACGATACAGGGTCTTCCATGGCTCTATCAAAAAATACCGCATCAAGAAAGCGTCTGTTTGGCAGTTTAGTGAGTGGGTCGGTATTCGCCTGACGCATTCGCTCTAAGTTTTCTTTCAGCATTTCTTTTCGGCTTTGATGCCAAAAGTTCTCGCCAATAAACGCAACACAAATAAAACAAAGCGTAGCAATTAAAAATCGTGACACGTGTTCAGGCGGATATTCTGCAACTATGAGTTCTTGATTGAACAATAGGGCTATGGCTATACCCAAAGTAACCGACACATACACGATGGCAGGCTTAAAACGCACCACTATAATTTGAATGAAAATGAGTGGAAAAATAAAGTACAGGCCCGTGTTATTCAAACCACCGGTGTACACCAGCGCATTAACGGTAAAGACTACGATAAGGCCAGCAATATAATAAAACGTATCGTTTCGCGGGAACGCATGGGAAAGCGCAACATTGGCGTAGACTACCGCAGCTGATGCCGCCAGAGAGCCAACCAGCAATGTATCGCCGCCCCCATAGTTGAGCCACGCCATAAAGGCCATAATGGTGCCGCCAACATACGAAATAAAATAAAGCGTTAATCGCCTTCTTTTCGTTTCGGCTTCATCCTGCTGCGAATTCCTTAACAACTGTCGTACCGATGAATGGTCCATACAACACTTAATCTCCGTTTAATTATCAACTACATAATTCACACATAGCATAGACTGGTTTTTATCCAATCTACAAATAGAAAACTCGTTATACATGCAAACTTTGTGTTCGAAAACGCGTATACTAAGCACTAGAAATAGATAAAGTTTAATAATTTAGAGTTTTGGAAAGGCCATGAGTAATCTCAACACCACACGCACCATTAGAATTGCCACAAGAAAAAGTGCTTTAGCGCTTTGGCAAGCCGAATATGTAAAGGCAAAACTGCTGGAGCATTACCCCACAATGGCGGTTGAGCTAGTACCTATGAGCACCCAAGGTGACAAAATTCTAGATACTCCCCTTGCCAAAATTGGTGGCAAAGGGCTGTTTATTAAAGAGCTTGAAGTCGCCATGCTTGAAGGTCGCGCCGACATAGCCGTGCATTCAATGAAAGACGTTCCCGTTGAATTTCCTGAAGGCTTTGGGCTTCATGCTATTTGCGAGCGAGAAAACCCATTCGATGCGTTTGTTTCAAATAGTTTCGACTCATTAGATGCTCTTCCACACGGTGCAGTTGTAGGTACATCAAGCCTTCGACGCCAATGCCAAATTAGAAAGTTTCGTCCAGACTTAGTTATTAAAGACTTACGCGGCAACGTAAACACGCGCCTTGCCAAATTAGATGCGGGCGAATACGACGCCATTATTCTTGCCTCTGCAGGGTTAATTCGACTAGAGATGGAATCGCGTATTCGTATGCCGTTACCGGCAGATATTTCGCTACCAGCAGTGGGACAAGGTGCTGTAGGCATTGAGTGTAGAAATGATGACGCTGAATTAATTGAGCTACTACAAGCATTAAACCATACAGACACTAATAGTCGTGTAACCGCAGAGCGCGCAATGAATGAGCGCCTTGAAGGCGGCTGCCAAGTGCCCATTGGCAGCTTTGCAACGCTTGACGGTGATGCCCTTACGCTAACTGGTATGGTTGGCAAACCAGATGGTTCAGAACTGCTTTTTGCATCGGCAACAGCGCCGCGAGATAACGCTACGAGCATAGGCGTTGAAGTAGCCGAAGCACTGTTAGCGCAGGGCGCAGGTGACATCCTTAAAGCGCTGTATAACTAAGCTAACTTAAGAGCCATACCATACGCTATGTTACTGTTTACACGCCCATTGCCCAAACTCAATACCACTGCTAAAGCATTCGATGCTGCAGGTATTAACGCAGTGGGCGTAGCCACAACAGATATAGTTCAAGTGGTTTCAGAGCACAAAGCAGCGCTGTTATTACTTACCACAAATGCTATAGACGTGGTGATTGTGACTAGCGTGTACGCCGTAAAAACCGTACTTACTGCAATGCAAGACTATGTGTCTGCACACGATAGCTACCCAATTTTTGTTGCTGTTGGCGACGCTACAGCACGAAAACTGCGAGAAGGGTTACCCAAAAACGCTGCTCAGAACGTCGTTACCCCAGAGTCACACACCTCAGAGGGAATAGTGGCAATGCACTATTTCAATGAGGCAAATGTTCAACATGTAGTTATTATGAAAGGTGAAGGCGGCCGGCAAGCAATAGCTGAGGGCTTAGCTAGAGAAGGAAGAATTATTAGCACATTTTGTGTATACAAAAGAGAGCTACTTACGCAGCCTGTGTACACAAAACGGTGGAAAATTGCCGACGTTAGCGGCATTATCGCTACAAGCGAGGCCATGGCGACGCAACTTATTTCGCACTATGGCAATGCATTGCTAACGTTACCATGGGTAACCGTAAGTGAACGCATAGCAACGTCACTCAACAGATTAGGGGCTTCGCGCGTTCAAATATGTCATCGCGCAACCGACCAAGCACTTATCGCTTGGGTAAAGGACAATTGGGAGTATTGAATGGCCAACAATAAAGATAACAGCCCTCATAATGAGGAACTTGTTCACGTAAGTTCAGAAAAAGACGTTATCGAGTCGACTGCAACTAACGCTGACAAAGCTTCCAAAAGTGCTAAAAAGTCTTCGGGTAACGGACTACTGTGGTTTGTGGTTTTCATATTATTATTGGCGGTACTTGCCCTAGCCGGCGCAGGCTATTGGTACTACACCAAACAACAATCTGCTCACAACAACGTTCAGTCAACCCAGCAAAACACCGCCACCCAAATACAACAGCTAGCGGCAGACCGAGCAACGCTTGCTAACTCGCTTAGCGAAGTTAAACAAACCAACAGCGCCCTTCAAGAGACGGTAGCTGCGCTTAAAAAGCAAAACGATATGCTTGCGCTACAGGCTGAATCGGCACTTGAACAAATTCAGAATATGGAAGGCCGCCGCCCTGCCGATTGGTTAATTGCCGAAGCCGACTATTTAGTTCGCATGGCAGGTAGAAAACTTTGGCTGGAAAATGATGTTCGCACTGCCATCCTTTTGTTAGTAAATGCTGACAAACGCTTAAAGTCGCTAGCTGACCCGTCTGTACTTCCTGTTCGTGCAGCTGTTGCTGAAGATATTCAAACGTTGCAGCAATTAAAACAAGTATCGCCAAGCTCTGTTGCACTAGCGCTAACCGGCATGGTTGCACAAATTGATAAACTGCCTTTAGACACATTTGAGAAACCTGTTGATGCTAACGGCGAAGACAATACGTTGTCAGAGTCTGCCGATGATTGGAAAGACAACTTGGCAAAAGTGTGGCGCTCTTTGGTAGACGACTTCCTCACCATCAAAACCATAGATGGTCCAGTACAACCCGTACTGTCTTTAGAAGCGCAGTTTTTAGTAAAAGAGCAGCTTCGCCTGCAGCTAATGCACGCACAGTCTGCAGCGCTTAGGGGCGATGCAGGGCTTTACAATCAATCACTTCAATACGCTCAAACCATACTTATTGAAAAGTTTGATATTGAAGCTAGCCAAGTAAGTGGCTTTGTTAGCGCGCTACAGAACTTATTGAAAACCGATGTTTCGCGCCCTATTCCAAGTGAACTTGTATCGCAAAAGCCGCTAGAAAGACTGTTAGACAACCGTGTTAAACAAGTATTTGGTCAAGGAGCAAGCGTACTATGAAATGGTTAGCTATTGCCCTTGCGGTATTAGCCGCGTTCGTAGCCGCATTGATTATTGGCCCCATGCTGTTAGGCGATCAAGGCTATGTACTATTCACTCTTGGTGATACCGCCGTTGAAATGAATATTATCAGCTTCGGTATTTTGCTGATTGGTGCGCTTGTAGCTTGGTACGTGTTATCACGAGTAACACTGTGGGCGTTAAGTCTTATTACTGGCTCGCATAAGTGGTTTGGTAGTTTGGGCGACCGCAAGCGTAAACGCGCTTTTTACGATGGTTTACATGCCATGGCCGCTGGCGATTTAGACACAGCGCAGAAGGCCCTTGGCAAAACCACTAACGGTGACTTTGAAGGTGTAAATTACTTAGCATCGGCACAAATTGCGTTTACGAATGGCGACCTACCGAAAGCGCGTTACTTTTTAACACAAGCCACCGACTTTCCTACAGCTAAAGTAGCTGCCACGGTAATGCATGCACGTATTGATTTAGTAGATAACAAACATGCAGAGGCGCTGGAAAAGCTAGACGCGCTTGACGAGCAAGAGCGCGACAGCAAGCCTGTCGTTCAGTTAAAAGCGCAAACCCTTGCAGAGCTTGGCAAATGGCAAACCTTGGAAGAAAACTTATCAGGTTGGCGCAAGGCACTACCTAAAGATGCCTACACCGCATGGAGCAAGCGTATAGCTAAAGGTAAGTTTGCCGAAATTGCCAGCAAACAAGGTGCTGTAGAGCTTAAGAGCTACTGGGAAAACCTGCCTAGAAAGCTACGCCATGACGACGCATACCGCGCGGCTTACGTGCAACAACTGCTTGATCAAGGCATGCATGCCGACGCTCAACAGCTTTTGGTTGAGTGGCAAAAGCGTGGCCCGAACACTGAACTTTTCCCATTGTTTTCACAGCTTGATATTCCAGACTCTTCACCTTCACTACGACTGCTAGAAAGCTGGATTAAACAAGACGAAGAAAACGTTGCATTATATTCAACACTTGGCCAAGTAGCGTTTAACTCAGGTGACGACGTACTTGCCGAAAAAGCGTTGTTAAAAGCGACCAAAATGAAAGCGCGAAAAGAAGACTTATTGCTGTTGTCAGCCATAAGCGAACGTAATCAAGATACAGTAACTGCCCTTCAGCTTTACAAAGAAGGGCAGCAAAGCGCAGGATAACGTGTTGCGCACATAATGATTTTTTAATAATAACTTTTACACGTCCTCTTGTTTTATCTTGGGCGTTGGTTATATAGTAAAAAGCAAGTTACTTGTCGGAGTGCTTCACTGGATATCCAGTAAGCTGAGACCGCGAAAGCGGGATCCGTTGAACCTGATCAGGCTAATACCTGCGAAGGGAACAAGAAAATATAATGCTGAAGTTGAAATGTTGTTGTGCTGTTGTATTAGCACGCGTTGCCACTGTGGCTTGGATGTCTTTACATCTTGATGCCTTGGTTTTCCACCGCGCAAAAAGCCACATACCGCGACAACTTTCTTGCTTCAATCCTGCGTTATATTCTCCTTCACTCCTGACAAGCATTTTCAAACCTAAACAAAAGGCCAAAATGCTATGTCTACTCGACGCGAACAGCGCCAAAAAGCGCAACAATTTATCAATGAATTAGCGGGCGAAGCGTACCCAAATTCAACTCGTCACTATGAAACCGGTAGCCGTGCCGATATCAATGTGGCCATGCGCCATATTCATCAGCACGACAGCTTGGTTGGCGGTACAGAAGAAAATCCACTCTTTGAGCCTAACCCCGCTATTCCGGTTTATGACACCTCAGGTCCCTATGGAGATCCGGCTCAGTTTATAGATGTTCATAAAGGGTTAGCGCCGCTAAGGCAGCCTTGGATAAACGAACGAAACGACACGATAACGCTTAACGGTGTATCGTCTTCGTTCGCTAAAGAACGAGAAAACGATATCTTCACCGAAGATTTCCGTTTTATTCGAGAGCGTAAACCACGTAAAGCGCAACCGGGAAAAAACGTTACCCAGCTTCACTATGCGCGCCAAGGCATTGTTACGCCAGAAATGGAATACATTGCCATTCGTGAAAACATGGGCAGACAAGCTATAACAAGCGCTGAGCTTACACAGCAGCATAAGGGTGAACACTTCGGTGCTAACTTACCTGAAACAATTACCCCAGAATTTGTGCGTGATGAGGTTGCGGCTGGGCGCGCCATTATTCCATGCAACATTAATCACCCTGAACTTGAGCCTATGATCATCGGGCGCAATTTCTTGGTTAAAATTAACGCCAACATTGGTAATTCAGCGGTTACTTCGTCTATTGAAGAAGAAGTAGAAAAACTGGTGTGGTCTACCCGTTGGGGTGCCGACACCATTATGGATTTGTCCACCGGCCGCAACATTCACGAAACCCGCGAATGGCTGCTTCGCAACAGTCCTGTTCCCCTTGGTACCGTGCCCATTTATCAGGCCCTTGAAAAGGTAAATGGCGTAGCCGAAGACCTCACTTGGGACATGTTTAAAGACACGCTTATTGAACAAGCAGAGCAAGGTGTAGACTACTTTACTATTCATGCGGGCGTACTGCTTGAATACGTGCATTTAACCGCTAAACGCGTTACCGGCATTGTGTCTCGCGGTGGCTCTATAATGGCGAAATGGTGTTTAAGCCATCACAAGCAAAGCTTTCTATATGAACATTTCCGCGAAATTTGTGAAATTTGCGCGCAATACGATGTGTCGCTTTCACTTGGCGATGGCCTTCGCCCCGGCAGCGTAGCCGATGCAAACGATGACGCACAGTTCTCTGAACTGCGTACGTTAGGCGAGCTAACCAAAATTGCGTGGGAATACGATGTTCAGGTAATGATTGAAGGCCCAGGTCATGTGCCTATGCACATGATTAAAGCCAATATGGAAGAACAGCTAACCCACTGTCATGAAGCACCGTTTTACACACTAGGCCCTTTAACCACCGACATTGCACCAGGCTACGATCATTTCACTTCAGGTATCGGTGCAGCCATGATTGGTTGGTACGGCTGCGCCATGCTGTGCTACGTAACACCTAAAGAGCACCTAGGTTTACCTAATAAAGAAGACGTAAAACAGGGCTTAATTACCTACAAAATTGCTGCTCATGCCGCTGATTTAGCAAAAGGTCACCCAGGTGCGCAAATACGCGACAATGCCATGTCGAAAGCGCGTTTTGAATTTAGATGGGAAGACCAATTCAACCTTGCTCTAGACCCTCATACTGCCCGTGCATACCACGATGAAACCTTGCCACAAGCATCTGGAAAGGTTGCGCACTTTTGTTCAATGTGTGGCCCAAAGTTCTGCAGCATGAAAATTTCACAGGAAGTGCGTGACGTAGAGAAAGAAAATCAGGCAAGAGAAAATCAGGCGAAACAAGAAGTAGCTAAACAAGCTGAGGCTAAGCAAAACGCAGCAGAACAGGCACAAGTAAAAAGCCAAGGTATGCAAGACATGGCAAAGGCCTTCAACGCATCTGGCGCCGAGCTTTATCACAGTGCCGACAGCAAGGTTGAACTGCCATGACAACGCACAGTGAAAAACGTCCTACCGTATGGTGCGTGGGTGGCGTTGACTCTAGTGGCGGCGCGGGAATAACCCGCGATGCCATTACGCTGGCAGATTTAGACGTACACGCATGTGCCATTACTACGCAAATCACCGTGCAGTCGAACACGATGATGGTAAACAGTGTACCTGTTAGGGCGTCGATACTTAACGAACAGTGGCAAGTGCTTGAACACGAGGGTACGCCCGCAGCAATTAAAATAGGTGCCATTGCTAACGATGAGCAAGCCTTATTGCTGTGTACGCGAATACAGTCGATGCAAACCCCACGACCTTTTGTGGTATGGGACCCCGTGCTTCGCACCTCAACGGGCGCAATGTTAACTGACTTAAGTGAAAACACTATTTCCACACTAGTAAGCACTGTGGATTTGGTAACACCTAATACGGATGAGCTTTGTGAGCTTACCGGGCTTTCCGTAAACAGTACTGAAACCCTACAAGCAGCGGCGCACGCACTGCTTGAAGGCGGTGCAAATGCGATTTTAGTAAAAGGTGGTCATGCGCAATGGCAAGACACCGTTAACGACTACTTCATTACCAGCGGCTATTTTCGCGTATTTCAGCAACCCAGAAACGCGAATGGTCGACTGCGTGGAACTGGCTGCATGTTAAGCAGTGCATTGTGTGCATTTGTCGTCAACGGTTACGACATTGACGACGCGCTTACCCTAGCTAATGCGTATGTTATGCACGTGCGCGAAAAGTCAGTATCTTCACTGTACCCGGCTTCAATGTGCTCTACGTCTTTATCAAATACAGCACGTCCTTCAAATACCGTAAACCTCTCGAACAGTACGCACCTAGCAAGAACCAACGGCTTCCCAGAGCAATCAGCGCTATTTCCTGCTGTTTTTACTAGCTGTGCCGAATACCAGCATTTTCAGCAACAGCGCTGCGGCAATCACGAAAATTGTAAAATTAATACTGCCCCGTTTGCCTCACTTA
The DNA here is from genome assembly GCF_042848195.1 of Alteromonas sp. MTD1. Lineage (NCBI taxonomy): Bacteria > Pseudomonadati > Pseudomonadota > Gammaproteobacteria > Alteromonadales > Alteromonadaceae > Alteromonas > Alteromonas sp. MTD1. The sequence continues at coordinate 75,701 of NZ_BTGG01000006.1, read as the reverse complement.
CTAATGAAAACATGGGTATTTACCCTGTAGTAGACAGCGTTGATTGGATAAAAATGCTATTGCCCACAGGCGTAAAAATAATTCAACTGCGAGTAAAGGAAGGCTCGCCGCAGTATATTGCTGACCAAATAAAAGAGGCGGTTAGCATTACACAAAACACCCAGTGCCAGCTTTTTATCAATGACTACTGGGAGCTTGCCATAGAATTTGGCGCTTACGGCGTACATTTAGGGCAAGAAGATTTAGATAAAGCAGACCTTAAAGCAATACAAAAAGCAGGGCTACGCCTTGGTTTGTCTACCCATGGTTACGCGGAAATTCAGCGTATAAAAGCACTTCAACCATCGTACATTGCGCTTGGGCATATATTCCCCACTACCACCAAAAGTATGCCGTCACAGCCCCAAGGCATTAAGCGGTTAGCTAAATATGTAGCGCTGTGTAAGCCAACACCTACAGTGGCTATTGGCGGTATTGACTTCGACAGCATTCGCGATGTAGCGGCAACCGGCGTAAATAGCATAGCCATGGTGACCGCTATCACACGTGCAGAAAAACCTGTTAGTGCCTTCAAGCTGCTTTCGAAGGAGGCAGGCTTTGCTAACTAACCAAGACATAAAACGATATAGCCGTCAGCTTTTAGTTAGTGGTATTGAGGAAAGCGGCCAGCACAACATTGCTAGCGCACATGTCGTTGTAATTGGGTTAGGTGGGCTTGGAAGTTTGGCAGCACGATATTTAGCAGGTGCTGGTGTAGGACGCATTACGCTGGTAGATGGCGACATAGTTGATATTAGCAACCTGCAGCGGCAGGTTAGCTACAACGAAATGCACCTTGGTGACTTAAAAGCCAAAGCCCTTAGTAACGAGCTGTACAAAGTAAACCCGAACATAGATATTCATGCAAAATGCCTTTATGCAGACAGCAATAACCTACCAAGTTTAATAAATACCGCAAACTGCGTGCTAGATTGCACCGACAATGTAGCAATACGTCAACAAATAAACCAGGCATGTGTTGATGCACAAATACCCCTATTCATTGCTGCTGCCAGTGGAAGTGCCTGGCAAGCGCTTAACGTTGCTACTAACAAAGAAGGCGGGTGCTACAACTGCTTAGTTAACAGTATTCAGGTACAAGAAAACTGCATTACGCAAGGGGTTCTTGGCCCAGTAGTAGGTATGGCTGCATGCCACCAAACTACGCAGGCATTGCTGTACTTAGCTAGAAAAGACAACGCTAATTTAAAATGGGGGCACTACCTAACTGCAAATGCAGCCACAGGTGAAATACACTCTTTCTCTCTTCCTCGGTCTACTTACTGCAAGGTATGTTATGACAACCATTAATATTCACGTTAATAGCCAACGCCTAAGCGTTATCTCGCCCATTACTCTCACCGAACTTATTGCCTTAAAACAGCTTAACGATACTGGCACTGCCATAGCGATGAACAGCGCCATTGTGAGCAAAAAAGACTGGCCTAAAACCTTCCTAGAACAAGGCGACAACATTGACATATTCACTTTAGTGGCAGGAGGATAACTATGCTTACACTCGCCAATCATACGTTTACATCTAGACTGCTAACTGGAACCGGAAAATTCAGTCACCCGAAAGTAATGAAAGAAGCTATTGCAGCATCAAGAAGTGCTATTGTCACTTTGGCCATGAAGCGCGTAGCACAGAGTAGCGCTAGTGATAATACATTGGCGGCACTTCGGGATTTAGGCGTTACTTTACTGCCGAATACGTCTGGCGCTAAGAATGCCAGTGAAGCGTTATTTGCAGCAGAACTGGCTTATGAAGCCATTGGAAGCCAGTGGATAAAATTAGAGATCCATCCTGACCAACGTTATTTACTGCCAGACCCCATCGAAACATTAAAAGCCGCCGAAGCCTTAGTAAAGAAAGGGTTTCATGTGTTGCCCTACTGCGGTGCCGACCCTGTGCTATGCAAACGTTTAGAGGAAGTAGGCTGCGCTGCCGTTATGCCCCTGGGCGCCCCCATTGGCAGTAATCAAGGCCTTCAAACAGAGCCATTTTTAAACATTATTGTGGAACAAGCACGGGTGCCGGTAATTGTAGATGCTGGCATTGGTAAGCCCAGTCAAGCCATGCACGCCATGGAAATAGGGGTTGACGCTGTGCTGGTAAATACTGCGATTGCTACTGCACACAACCCTGTTGCTATGGCCGAAGCCTTTGCACAAGCTGTTGAAACCGGTAGGCAGGCATTTGAAGCGGGCCTTAGTAACAGCAGTAAGTTTGCCGAAGCTTCTAGCCCGTTTACTGCGTTTTTAAGTTCGTCAAAAAAGAAGACCTCAACAGCAGCCACCTCAAAAGCAGCCAGCCCAAATGCAGGCTCATCAGGGACAGGCCGTTCAAATATAAGCGGTTCAGACATTAGCGCTTCAGATAAAAGCGCTTCAAATAAAAGCACGGTGGAGTAACCTTTTTATGAATGTTGCTCAAACACTGTTAGCCCAAGATTTGTCGCATTTAGCGCTATCGATAAACAGCAAAACCACCAAGGACGTTGAACGTGCCTTGTGCAAAACCACGCTGCAGCTACACGACTTTATGGCACTAATTTCCCCTGCTGCAGCTCCCTATTTAGATGCCATGGCAGAGCGTGCTTACACGCTTACGCGCCATCGTTTTGGAAACACCATGCAGCTTTTTGTGCCGCTTTACTTGTCTAATTTGTGCGCTAATGAATGCACCTACTGTGGCTTTACCATGAGCAATAAGTTAAAGCGCACTACCTTGACCGTAAGCGACACCCTTACCGAGATACAAGCGATAAAAGACATGGGCTTTAGCCAAGTGCTGTTAGTGACGGGCGAACACGAAACTAAAGTAGGCATGGCCTATTTTGAAAAGATATTAAGTGCAATAAGGGAAAAGATAAGCTACCTAATGATGGAAGTGCAGCCTTTAAAGCAAAGCGAATATGCCACGCTTAAACAAGCTGGACTTGATGCCGTTATGGTTTACCAAGAAACATACTGTCCAATGCAGTATGCAAAATTTCATACACGAGGTAAGAAACAAGACTTTTTATGGCGGCTTGAAGCAACCGACCGCATAGGCGCGGCAGGTATAGATAAAATAGGTATTGGCGCACTGTTGGGGTTAGGTAACTGGCGGGTAGACAGTACCATGACAGCACTTCATGCACAGCTACTACAACAGCATTATTGGCAAAGCCGTGTTTCAATTTCTTTTCCGCGCCTTAGAAGTTGCGAAGGCAATACAACAGGTGGAAATACATATGCAAACAAACTGCTACCCAACGAGCAACAACTCCTACAGCTTATATGTGCCCACCGTATTTTTAACCCTTATGCTGAGCTCTCGCTTTCCACACGAGAGTCGGCACGCTTTAGAGACGGCGCGTTGCCGTTAGGCATTACGTCGATGAGTGCGGCCTCACAAACCCAGCCAGGGGGCTACAGCCAGCCTTCTACTGCACTTAATCAGTTTGATATTGACGATAACCGGCCAGTGGAAGAGGTGGTAACTGCCATTGTAGATAAAGGGCTGGAGCCCGTGTGGAAAGACTGGATGCCTTTTAACGCAACAGCTTGAAATAAAATAAAATATCTCATTTTGGCAAATAAAAAAGCCGTTAAGTATGCATTAGTTTTTTTATCTTAAAATAAGAAAAAATATGTTTTGCTTTCCGGTAAAACCCTCCGTACAATCCGCGCAAATTTTAGCCAGACCTAACAGGTAGCGTCTGGCTTTTTCATCTTAATTACCTCATATTATTACCATAACCTATTAAGGACACTGCGTTGGATACCGTAGAATTTATTCAAATTCGTAGATTTATCGTGAAGCTTGGAAAAATGCTGCACAAATACGGTACGCCTGCGTTTCGTCTTGAAGCCTATTTAGGTGAAGTAGCGCAATACCTTGGCGTACACGCGTCGTTTATCTCTACCCCTACATCGCTTACTTTTGTTATTTGGAGCGACCGTCACGAAGATGAGTACAACCATGCAGCCCGCCTTTTACCTGGCGAGCTAGACATGAACGCACTGTCGCTAACCGACGAATTAGCCAGTGAACTACTCGCCGGCAAAATGTCGCTAAGCGAAGCCGACAAACGCTTGAATGAAATTGATGCCATGGGCAGCCCCTACGGCAAACTTATTACCGGCGTTGCTTTCGCTATGGCCACTGGCGCCTTCGCCATGCTAATGGGGGCAAGCTGGAGTGAAATTGGCTGGTCGGGTGCACTAGGCCTTGTAGCCTACATATGGACACTATGGGCACAGCGCTCTAAGCGTGTGAACCTTATGCTTGAACCAGCAACAGCGTTTGTAGGCGGTATATTAGCGTGTGCCATCGGCAGCTATATCGACCCCGGCATAAACATTCCATTGGTGGTGCTGTCGTCTGTGATTGTGTTTGTACCAGGTTTAGCGCTAACCATGGGGCTAGCGGAATTGTCGTCGCGCAATATGGTGTCGGGTACGGCGCGTACTATGGACGCCATTATGCAGCTATTTAAACTGTATTTTGGTGCTTTTCTAGGTGTGTCGGTAGGCTTCAGCGCCTTTGGAGAAAACATTTATACGCCTGCTGAGTCTCTACCTTATTGGGCTACGTGGCTTGCAGTGTTCTTACTGTGCTTTGCCCTTGTTGCTATTTTTCGCACGCGTTTAAAGCACATTCCATGGGCGTTGGCGGCGGCGTTCATTGCCTACAGCACAACAGCGTGGAGCTCTGATTACATGAGCCCAGGGCTAGGCGCGTTCGTTGGTGCATTTGCACTTGGTATTTTTGCTAATGCATTTACTAGAATTGCCAACCAGCCAGCCACCATTGTAGCAATGCACGGCCTTATTGTGCTGGTGCCAGGGTCGAAAACCTATATTGGGCTTAACTCGTTTATGACCGGGCAAGACTTTGTAAAAGCCGATCATCTAGGCCAAGAAGTGTTCTTAATATTTATGTCGCTAGTGGCGGGGCTTATCTTTGCCAACGTGGTGGTACCTACTAAAAAGGCGCTGTAAGCGCCTATTTAATTTCAGGTAAATTTAGTCATAGCTTACTGCTTCACTGCTACCATTTATCCACCAGCTTCTTCACTATTTTCTGCGGTACAGCTTTAATCAATAACTACTTAAGCCGCCCCATTAACAACTATTTAAGCAGCTTAATTAGCGCCCTTCCCAAGCGAGCATTTAGTGCTCCTGCAGCAATGGCTTCGGCGGAATTTTCCATAAATTTCGCCGATAAGCTGCCACCAATCTGATTAGCCACTTCATCGGTAGCTAGGTCGAAAATGCCCTGAGCCGCAATATTTTGCGCCAGCACTTTAAGCAACTTCCAATTACCCGCAGTACCGGGGCGAAGGCCGTACACCTTTGCCATACGGCGTATGGTACGAAAGCTTATCCAAACAACGGCCAAGGTTTGAATTAGGTTATTTGGGCTTATAAACGCCAAGCTGCCCGCCGTTACCGACTCTTTATTTAACACCTTTTGCGCTTTTTCCTGCACCGGCGTTAGTAGGGTATCTTCGTATAACCCCAAAAGTTCTGCCGACGTCATATCGCTTTGACGCTGCTGTGAGTAACGTTCAAAACAGTGTGCAGCATAACTGTCTTTAGAAAAGCGCTTGCCATGCTTATTTAAAATGCTGCTTACCTTGGAAGGCGAAAAGTTTGCACCTTTATTGGCTAACATATCGCGTAATTGCTTAGCATCGTGCATTGCCGTATTTACTTGCTTGTAACCGCGCCACTCTCGAAAACTTAAAAAGCTAAAACAGCCTACAAAGCCTGCCAACATTGCACCTAACACACTGGTGCCAACAGGGTGCTGCGCCATACTGGCTGTTAGTGTGGTGTAGGCATCAAAAACGAAAAAGCCCAATATCGACAACACGCCAAGCCCTAAGGTAGCACTACCTAAAGACACGCCGGTTGAGGCGGTTTCAAGCTCCCATACGTCTTCCGTTATTTGCTTAGGTAACTTGGTTTCGGGCTGTGCAATATTTAACGTTTGTGTAGTCACTTTCGTTTTATATTCCGGCCTGCTTGGCGGGTTTTCTGATGACTTGCCACTCATAATTACTCTCCTTTGCCCAGTAAAAACTGAAGCAATCTATCTATGCCTTTACCTGCCAATATGCGTGCTTTAAAGTCGGCCGGCACATTTACACTTGGCACCGGAAAGTGACTTCCCTCTTCCATTTCTTTTAAGGTTTTAGGCAGCGGCTCGAAGGTAGATTCCACATACTGACCATCGTTATTGGTATAACGAATAGCGTCTTTATTTGCGCCTTCATCAGTTATCCGCATGGCCGACACTAAAAAATGCTCGAACTGAATGGGCTTATCGTTAAATCGAGCTCGAGCCCCTTCAGTAACTTGTGTAAGTAAACTTAATAAATTCTGCTGCTGATTTTCAGGGATAAGATCTGACTTCGTTGCGACAAAGGCTACCTTACCTATTTGTTGCTTTCTAAGCACAGTGCGCGAAAACCATCCGCTTTGCCCATACACAAAAGTATCGGCCAAATGGCTTAGCGTTTCTTTTAGCTGATAAAGATGCTGCCGGCTGTGATTCAACCCTTCAAACAAGTCGACTAAAATAATTTGCTTATCAGTTTCTTTAAAAATGGAATGCTTTAGTGGCGTTAGCCAGTTTTTTTGAAAGGCTGAATAATGTTTTTCAAAAGCCCTATACCAAGGATGCGACACATCGCTGGTAATACTTGAAGGTAGCGGCGTAAAACCAAACTCTTGCCAGTTAAAGTCGCTAGATTCTAATAAAAAACTGCCAGGCTGAAGTAGAGAAATGCCATTCGCCTTTGCCTGTACAAGATAATCGCGATAGTGAGTTACAAGCTGTTGAATTAACTGCGGTGTAGGTGTTTGTTCGAAGTCGAATTCGTTAACCACCTGCTTCCACGCATGGGCATAGTATTGCTGCGGCCCACTACTTAGCTGCGCCCATGCAGAGTCAGACCAATGCGCGTAAGTTTTATTAAGCATGGGAATATCAGTAATCCATTCACCGGGGTAATCAATAAACTCAAACACAACGTCACTGTGTGGCATAAGATGGCGTTTGATCGACGCGGTTTGCTTTAGTCGAACAACAAGTTTGAACCCATAAGCCTCTTCGGTGGCCTCTGGCCAATCACCTGCTTCAAGCGCCGCTATGTTTTTTAAATGAGGGAATGGCTTGTAACCTTCAATAGGTTCAATGTGCATATCAAGCACACGGGAAGGCGGTAAATACCGCAACAATGGCAGGCACGCTAGCCCTTCTTCACTTCGGCTTTTTAGCAGCGTTATAAGACTAGTAAAAAGCATCGACTTTCCACTGCGACTTAAGCCTGTAATGGTAAAACGGTGGGTTTCTTTGCTAAACACGTCGGCCAGAGTGTTACTGGTGAACGATGCCACAGCGCGCGTTTTTCCCATTAATGAAGAAGCTATTGTGTTTTGCATACTAACTTGTTGCACTCCTTACCTTTGCGCTTCTCTTGCTACATCTGCTTTCTTAAGCTTAATCCAATACAGTATATGTGGTTATTAACACATCAAAAAGCAAGGCAACAAACCCGTAAAACTAAGCTTTGCAGGGTTTGTCACTTCGAAAATGAAAAGAAAGGCAGGCAAAAATTAGTGGTCTTTGGTTAGCCCAAATAGTTTTTTCTTAATGCGGTTTTTGCTTGAATGCCAGTGATTCTTTGGCTTTCGGGGCGCGTTCTCAATGACGTGTTCGAAGTCGATATCATCTTTTTTCGTAGGCGGCACATGTGCACAAAAGAATGTATCAATTTGTGAATTGGCCAGCTTTGATAAGCTTTCGCGATACTGATTAGGATGACACAAAGGATATGGCGGCACCAAATCACCCTTCACCTGCACAAGTACATCGGCAATGTAGGCCTGCTGGGTAGGTATATGCACTAGTGATAAATCGTGATCGGTATGCCCTGGGGTATACATCACTTGCCAATCACTAAAACCTGGCAACGTTTGATTGTCGCGAAGTGTTAAGTCAGGCGCCAGAATAGGACTGTACCAAATGGGGGCTCTTGGCTTTCCAATGCGACTTGCCACCCACCATGTAAGCAATAAATCTATACCGTGTGCGGTGCGACCGGCGACACCAGAATACCAGTTAATGGCTTTCGGGTGCGACGCCACTTGTGCTCCGGTGCGCTTACGCAACAACATTGCACCACCAGCGTGATCGGGGTGCATATGAGTTACCACAACAAGCTTTAAATCACTTAACGGGCGCGACAGTGTTTTAGTAATGTATTGGCACACATTATCTACATCGGCTCTGCTACAGCCATCAAGCAACAAAATACCTTTCGAGTCTTCCACTAGATAGATGTGTTGAATGTAACCCGATAACGTGTGAATTTTCATAAACTAAGCCCTGCTGTTCGTGCCTGCATCCTATCAAAGCTCATCTGGTAAGACCAGATTCAGCAAACAAGTGTAGCATCAAATCCTTTAACCACATCAGTCCAGCCTCACCTTCTTGCTGACTATGCCAGTAAAGGTGTGTTTCCAATGCAGGCAGGCCATAAGGCAATTTGGTACTAATTAAGTTTGGTGCACTAACAGCGTCTGCCACCGAACCTGGCAATGTAAGCAGTGCATTAGTGTTGGCAACCACGTCGGCTGCAGCCCGATAATTTTGACAACGCCATAGCGCTGGGCGACTTACGCCAAGCTGTTGAAGCGCAATTTCTTCAACCGACGCCCCTTTTGCCCGGTTAGAAACCGTTATATGCCGCGCAGCCACGTACTTTCGTTTATCTAACCCTTTAGCCAACGGGTTATGTTTGTTCATCACTACGCGGTAGGTGTCGCGCCGTAATAGCGAGTGTGAAATGGGGGAAGCCACCGCACGACCAATGTCTATTACCAAGTGTAAATTGCGGTTTGTAAGGTCGGCTAGCATTGCATCACGATGTAAGCGAGTGCTTACTATTTGAACATTTGGCGCAACCTTTTCCAGTTTTGAAAGCAAGGTTGGCAGTACACCTAACTCTAGCGACTCTTGCATAGCGATAACAAACCGTTGATGGCTAGTAAGCGGGTTGAACTCGGTAAACTCGCCTAACGCTTTTCGAATATCATTCAGCGCGTTAAGTATTGCCGGAGCAAGACGTTCGCACGCAGCAGTTGGCAGCATGCTTTGCTTTTCTTTTACAAAAAGTGGGTCGCCCAAAATGTCGCGAAAGCGTCGCATGGCGTGACTTACCGCCGACGGTGTAATGTGTAATGCCTCTGCAACACGAGTCATGTTGCGGTGTTGCCACAGCGCTTCAAACACTTTAAGTAAATTTAAATCGAGTTTTTCAAACTGCCTGCTTTCTAACATTTCTACTTACCCTAAATATTGGGTGCTTTTTGAATTCATCATAACCGTAAGGTTATTCTTTTTTACGCTACTTCGGCACTGGAAACACCCAAAAGCAATGAATTAAATTCACAGAGATAAAGGATTATATTTCATTTCATTCATTAAACAACATTCACTACTATTAGGGATATAAGCTGTGCAATAGCACAATAACGTTTATCACATTGCCAATGTTAAAGGTGCCCTATGGATTTTTCGCATAACGACAAAACAAAAGCGCTACTAGAAAAGCTAGACGCGTTTATTGCCGAGCACATTGCTCCTATCGAAAACGAAGTATACGACTTTCATCACAAAGAAAATCACCACGCAAATTGGAAAGAATGGAAGCTTCACCCCGGCACAGAGGCGTTAAAGGCGAAAGCCCGTGAAGCTGGTTTGGCAAACCTGTTTTTGCCAGACGCAGAGCTTGGACAGGGATTAACTACTCTTGAATACGCTCCAATGGCTGAACGCATGGGCAGGTATTTGTTTGCACCAGAAATTTTTAACTGCAACGCACCTGATACCGGCAACATGGAAGTGCTTTATCACTTCGGTAGCGAAGCACAAAAACAACAGTGGTTAACGCCATTGCTGAATGGCGAAATTCGTTCGGTATTTGGCATGACAGAGCCTGACGTTGCATCATCTGATGCCACCAATATGGCTGCCACCATTATTGAAGACGGCGACGATGTTGTTATTAATGGTAAAAAGTGGTGGTCGACAGGGTTAGGTCATCCTAATGCTGCCTTCACCATTTTCATGGGGTTAAGCAACCCTGAAAACGATAAGCACAGCCGCCACAGCATGGTTATTGTGCCACTAGATACGCCGGGAATTACCATTAAGCGTATGCTTGATGCCTATGGCGATTATGATGCGCCTTATGGTCACGGCGAAATGCATTTCGACAATGTGCGTGTAAGCAAAGACAACTTAATTATGGGCTTGGGTAAAGGTTTTGCTATTGCTCAAGGACGCTTAGGGCCGGGCCGAATTCACCACTGCATGCGTGCAATTGGAATGGCAGAAAAAGCGCTTGAACTAGCACTTAAGCGCGGAAACGAACGCGTAGCTTTTGGTAAACCAATAATTCGTTTAGGTGGCAACTTAGAGCGCGTTGCAGATGCTCGTATGGCCATTGAGCAAGCGCGTTTGCTTACACTTCACGCTGCGTGGAAAATCGATAACTTAGGTGTTAAACACGCTATGACAGAAATCTCTGCCATTAAAGTAGTAGTGCCTAATATGTTGCAAAATGTAGTAGACATGGCGCTTCAAATTCATGGTGGCGCGGGTATGTGTAGCGACTTCCCACTTGCACGTTTTGCTGCTGGCGCACGCGCACTTCGTTTGGCCGATGGCCCTGACGAGGTACACAAAGGAATGGTATCGCGCTTAGAGTTGAAGAAGTATCAGTAAAATAAAGTACAAACAAAAAAAGCGGCGAAGTGAGGGCTACTCACTTACGCCGCTTTTTTATTAGGTTTATTCGCCGTTTCGAGCTTGCTCTTTACGCTCTTCGATATGCTGATGCAGCGCATCTAGCTTCGAGAAGCTTTCGTACAATTCAGGGTGCGTAGCTACTAGCGCAGCCACGTGCTTATAGGCATCTTCACGCTGATCTTTCGTAAGGAAAATGATTTGATCATCTGTGGGAAGACGGCTGATATCCAAGCCGGGTTTAGAAGATGACATTATTGCCGTTTGCGTTGCGATAGCACGAAAGTCTTTTACATAACGTGGCTCACATTGTTTCTTGGCTATCCTCGACCCCAATGTTCGATGATAGCTACACAGCACATCGTATTTAGCTACTTCGTTTATAGTGTTATACAAGTCCAAAAACTCAAAGCGTTGCTTGTCGAACGCTGCTTTAAGCTGCGCAATGGTCTTTTGACCTGTAACCTCAATAGTTTCAACCGTCCTCTTATCTGATTCTGGCTTGTCTACTTGGGCAAGCACAACGCTTGATGCAGAAAGTATTAAAGCTGTACTAAGCGCCTTGAAAATAAATGGAAGTGAAGTAATTGAAGCGTGTTTCATAAAAAATCCTTTTTCCTTGATATAACATCACAATAGCAAGCGCCTAACTTTTAAGCAAGACGCCTATATTTTAGTCCATAAAAAATTTCTTTCAGCTTAGAACTAACAACGTTATTCGCCATTCATTCCGGCTTCTTTTCGCGCTTTTATACGTTCGTGTATGGCATCAAGCTTTAAGAAGCTGTCTAACAACTTAGGATGAGTTGCCACTAGCGCTGCCACATGCTTATAAGCTTCTTCACGGGTATCTTGTGTTAAAAAGCGGAGCGTGTCGTCGTTAGGTAAACGGTTAAAGTCGATACCAGGCTGCGTTGACCACGTTTGAACAGTAAGCGCCCTAAAGTCAATCATGTAGCGTGGCTCACACAATTTTCTGGCTATTTGACTACCGGTAAACTTGCGCCATTTACAAATGACATCGAACTGCGCGTCGGTATTTACCGTGTTGTAAAGTTCGATAAATTCCATTTGTTGCTTTTTGAATGCACGCTTTAACTGTGGCGTAGATTTTTCACCCGTTATATCAATAGTTTCATAATTTCGGTCATTGGTTTGCGCAGCAAGGTAGCCACCGAAGAAAATAGATAGCGAAAGCACTGAAAACTTTATAGTGGACAAAAACAACTTATACGAATGCTTCTTCATTTAACACTCCATCATTTTAAACCCAGTTAAGAGTAGCAACGGTTGTGCTGTTAATCAGTTAATAAATTTTTAAATTCACTCTCTTCACATAACGTTTTAGTTGAGAAATAGTCAGAAAAAATGCGGCCTAAGCCGCATTTTTATTTTTATACTGCTCATCACACTAGAACGTATATGAGCCGCTCAACTGTGCGTTAATTCCAGCGCCGTAGAAGCCAACCGTATGTAAGCTATTTATATATTTTTTATCGAAAATATTATTAATATTAAATCGAACAGTGAAGTCTTCAGAAAACGCCTGTGAGGCATAAACGTTACCCAAGAAATAAGCGCCTTGGGTTACATTGTAGTCTACGTTGCTGATCTCAGACTGCCATCTACCACCAACACCCACTTCAATTTCTGGAGCCTGCGGTACGGTATAACCTAGCTGGAACGTTACTACGTCGCGCGGTGCCCATAGGTTAGCATCGTTGCCTTGCTCGTCTTCTACGTCGATAGCGGTATAAGACGCATTAATACGTAGTGCATCGGTTACCTGGCCGGCTACTTCAATTTCAAAACCGTTAGACTCTACCGACACGCCTTTGTAGTAGAACTGAAGCGTGTCTGGGTTAGTGCCTGCATAGGCCGCCAAATTATCTTGCTCTGCTGTGAAAAAGGCGAAAGTGGTAAGTAGTCTGTCGTCAAACCATTGTGCCTTTAAGCCAGCTTCAAAGTTCTTACCTTTAGTAGGGTCAAGGTACTGGCCGTTAATGTCGTACTGTTCTTGCGGCTGGTACACGTCCGAATAACTTACGTACGCGTTAATATCTTCAGTTACCGCGTAAGTAGCGCCAACATAAGGGCTGGCTTCGCTTTCTGAGTTATCGATAACCGCCCCGGCATTTTGCCCTGTACGCTCAAAATCAATAGCGTTAAAGCCAGCAATGACATGCATTTCATCGGTAATGCTAAAACGGGCTGAACCGAAGTAACGGGTTAGGGTTTGTTCAATGTTTGAATACTCGGAAGCCGCCAGCCACTCTGGCTCGGCAATCGCATCTAGCGCATAAGGGAACGCGGGTGTTGGCCCGTAAGCAGGTGTAGTGGCATAGTCAAAGGCGTGAACGAAAGATACGTCATCGCTGGTAGCGTGGCTTACTCCAAAGTTTACTTCGTGATTACGGCCAAATAGCGAAAAATCACCAAATACACGGCCTTCAACAAGATGAGAATCGCGCTCTGAGTCATAACGACCCGGCCAGCCAACCAGGCCTAAGCCGGTATCTTTATCAATAGCGCCGTAGGCGTAAAACAGTTTGCTTTGATCTTCAAAGTCGCGGTAGTTATAGCTAAGCAGTAGCTGCCAATCGTTGTCGAACACGTAGTCTAACTCTACAAAGGCATTGGTGGTTTCCGTATCCCATTTTGTCCACTCTTGGGTAGTGGTATCGCTAATGTCCCACTCGGCTTGGGTACCATCAGTGTAGTTAAACACCAGCCCGCCCCATGTGTTGCCATCCGTATTCGCATCTTGGTAAGACAACCCAAAAGTTACCGTAGCGTTATCGGTTAACTGGCCGTCGATTACACCGTAAACAAAGCTGCGATCGTTTTCCAAGCCATCTAGGTGCGACTCTTTATCTTCAACGCTTGCTACCACGCGGGCTGCCCAGCTGCCGTCTTCAGTAAGCAGCATTGAATAGTCGCCCTGTACGCGCTTAAAGTTATACGAGCCAATGCTTGCGCCAATTTCACCACCCTCTTCATTGGTTGGGCGCTTGCGCACATAGTTAATGGTACCCGAGGCGTTACCCACACCGGTTAGCAGGCCGTTAGCACCACGAATAACTTCAATTTCTTCATAACCGTACGCTTCAATAGCGCCGGTAACAATGCCCCAGTCGTTCGGCAGGCCCACGCCGTCTATTTGCGTGTTTTTAATTTCAAAACCACGGGCCGTATAGTTAGTACGGTTAGTCTCCCACTCTTCTACGTTAATACCCAGCGCAAGCTTTAGCGCATCATTAATGTTAAACGCGCCAAACGACTGCATTAAATCTTCAGACAGAATGCTAATAGACTGGGGCGTTTCGCTAATTTCCATGGTTAAGCCCGTTGCACCACGGCTAACGCGGTTTTGGCGAACGCCAACAATACGAATTTTTTCAACGTCTGCTTCTTTAACTTCTACTGTATTGCTTTGCGTTGTTTGCGCATTTACCGATAAAGCAAACGCGATAGGCGTTAGTGCAAATAAACTGCTTAATTTCATGGTGTTCTCTGCTATTGGTTTTGAAGTGTTTGTATGTTTTCGGGGCAGGAGTATAAAACAGCTTAAACTTAATTTAAATGATAATTATTGCTATTTACAATTTTAGAGTATCTTCCTTGGTTTTAAGAAGGATGATTTGAGTTTACTTGCTAAATGATTTAGAAATAGACACTCAACGGATTGGCAAAAAGTTAGCGGTTTGACCCAAAATATAACGTACTACTCAACTAACGCTTCGACACTTGCGAAACAATACGATAGCGTACCCTTCGAGTCTGTTCACAAAGAATGGTTATACGCCATACCTAAAGAAGGAATTGTGCTGGATGTGGGTGCAGGCTCTGGACGTGATGCGCGTTATTTAGCCTCAAAGGGTTTGGGTGTGGTTGCGGTCGAGCCCGCAACTGGCATTAGAGAGCTCGCGCAAGGCTATACCGTTTCAAACCCAATTCACTGGATATCAGATACACTACCCGAACTGACTGAAGTTTTTCGCTTACAAACAAAATTTGATTTAATACTTCTAAGTGCAGTTTGGATGCACCTCGCGCCATCGTCGCGAGAACAGGCTTTTAGAAAGCTATCTTCTTTGCTAAAGCCTAATGGCAAGTTAATTATCTCGCTGCGACATGGCAACTGCGCTGACGAACGTACCATGTACCCTGTTTCAGCAGATGAACTGGCTAAATTTGCTAGCCAGTTCGGGCTTACTTATCGACTGCTTACTCCTGAAAAGTCAAACGATGAGCTAGGTCGTGCTGATGTTCAGTGGCAAACGGTTTTACTGACGCTGCCTGATAATGGTACAGGTGCATTTCCTTTAATCAGGAATATCGTAATAAACGACAGTAAATCATCAACGTATAAGATAGCACTATTACGAACACTGCTTAGAATCGCCGAAGGCCATCCAGGCGCTGTAATAGAGCAAACAAACGAGCATGTAGTTTTACCTGTTGGACTGGTGGCGCTCTATTGGCTGAAGCTTTACAAACCCTTAATTGATAAGTTCGAAATGCAGCAAAACAGCAATGCGAACAGAGGATTAGGATTTATCAAGGAAGACGGCTGGCAGCAAATTAAAGCCTTTTCTAGTAATGACTTTTATATTGGCGCGCACTATTCAGATAGTGCAACGGTTCAAGCGATTTACCGAACTCTAAAAGACATCGTTTCGACAGTAAAAAACATGCCCGCTAAGTACACCACGTTACCTGGCACTAATAATGGTGTTTTTCATGTTGAACTTAATCAAACTCGAAAACCTAAAACCGACCTTCTCTTAGACTTCGATTTTTTGTCCTCACTGGGTAAGTTCTATGTTCCCACTCATATTTGGGATTCATTAACGCAGTTTAGCGTATGGATAGAACCTACTTTGATTAATGAATGGACTTCTTTAATGGCTGGGTACAGCCAAAACAAACAAAGACCACTTACTAAAGCAGATTATCTAAATGCACTTAAATGGGACGATCCAGAACGCACCACTTCAAGGATTCGAAAGCGTGTTAACGAATTACTAAAGAGTGAAAATGTTGCATGCTGCTGGTCAGGTAGGCGTTTGAGGCTATCTAGCTACGCTATCGATCACGCGTTTCCTTTTGCGCGATGGCCTAACAACGATCTTTGGAATTTGCTACCAACGAAATCGAGCATAAACGCCAATAAATCAGACAAGTTACCCACTGGTTTAAAGCTTTCTAGTTCTCGTGAACAAATACTCTCTTGGTGGAAACAAGGCTGGCGGCACAACCAAGCAGAATTTTTCAGCCAAGCCAATTTGGCTCTTCCGAATTTAAGCCCAAGCAACACAAACTTTGATGATGTATTTGAAGCTTTCGCTCTGCAACGTGACCGTATTAAGGCGTTGCAGCAGTTGGAGGATTGGCGTTGATGGTAGAAAAATACACTAAGAAAGCTCTTTATTTGATTCGAAAGAATTTCGATAGACTTTTTTGTTTTTTATGAAAGCTTCTAAAAGAATTGATAACAACAGTTTTTAAATACCCGCTAACCTTTATCAGAAAATGAGCAACTATTAAAATAGTGAATTTAGTTTGGGTTCGATTACCTTATTCACTCTTTATGGATATCGTGCTCCGCATTCGAGCAACTTTTCTATCCATTTCATGACTACATACCCTTTTATATTTCTCATCTTAGCTAAACCAAAATAGAAGGTTTGAATGCGAACCTTAATCTTGGAGTGCTCCTTTTGCGAAATATCTGCTATTTCTTCAATTTCTTATATTGAACTGTCCTCTTCCCTTATCAACGGGCACCTGTTTAAGGTAAAATAGTGTATAAATATACAAATATTGTCAAAACTTCCAATGCAAAAGCCAATAAAAGTAATTGATTTATTCTCAGGTCCTGGTGGACTTGGTGAAGGGTTTTCATCACTAAAAAATGAACACGGTTTTAGACCATTCAAGTTAATTTCTTCGATAGAAAAAGATCCTAGTGCGCACCAAACTCTAAAATTGAGAGCTTTTTTTAGACAGTTCGACCAAGCTCCCAAGGAGTACTACGAATTTTTGAAAGGGAAAATGGGGCGCACACCAGAAGAGCTACTCTACAAAATACCAAAATTTGCCCCTCAAGTGAGTGCCGCAGAGAAGGAGGCTCTAAATTTAGAGCTAGGCAAAGATGACGAGAAAATATACGCCGCAATTTCTAAAAGCTTGGGGGATGATGATTGTGTTTTAATTGGAGGTCCTCCCTGCCAAGCTTACTCAGTAGCTGGGGTTGCAAGGAACAAATCTAATGAAAAATACGATGCACGTTTAGATAATCGCAATTTTTTGTATAAAGAGTATCTAAAGGTCATAGCCTTGTTCCAACCTCTAGCCTTTGTTATGGAAAATGTAAAAGGCATGCTCTCTGCAAAAGTAAATGGCGAGTATATATATAAGTCGATCTTTAACGACCTCAAAGACCCTTCAAGCTCGGCAATGTTAAACCCAATAAATCATAAAGGCCATAAGTACAAAATAGTATCACTTGTTACTGCGAAAAAAATAGGTAGTGACCTAGAAGCAAAAGACTATGTCGTCAAGAGTGAAAACTATGGTATTCCTCAACGCAGGCATAGAGTTATTTTACTAGGTATTAGATCAGATATCGCGGATCACTGGGGAGACAATATATTACAAAAATGTTCTGATACGATTTCAGTCAGCGACGTGTTGTCTGATTTACCAAGTTTACGTAGCGGTTTATCTCGCGAAGAAAATACAGACGAAGCTTGGCTAGAGTCTATAAAATCATTGGCTTGCAAAACAATAGCTTCTCTTGAAAAAAGCGGCCAGTATGATGTAGCTAGGCATATAGCTGAAACAGTTTCCGAACTGAAAATACCAGAAAACAAGCAAGGGAGTAACTTTGGGCTCAATCGCTCCGGATCATTGGGTAATAAAGCTCTGCTGCAATGGTTCTACGATAGAAATCTTGGTGATTACATCTGTAACCACGAAACAAGAAAACATTTGCCTCTTGATTTACAACGCTACCTATTCTGCAGCAGCTGGGCTGCTGTTGGAGTTAACGAAAATTGGGATAGACTCAGCCCAAAGGCTCATGAATTCCCAAAAGCTTTAATACCTAATCATAAAAACTTCAACTCTGGGAAATTTTCAGACAGGTTCCGAGTGCAGCCCGCGTCCTTACCGGCAACTACAATTACGTGCCACATAGCAAAGGACGGTCACTATTATATACACCCAGATTATAAGCAGTGTAGAAGCTTTACTGTTAGAGAAGCAGCTAGAGTTCAGACCTTTCCAGATAACTACTTTTTCGTGGGGAATAGAACCCAGCAGTATATTCAGGTTGGTAATGCAGTGCCTCCGCTTCTATCTTCAAAAATTGCGCGGCTTCTCTACAGCTTTCTTGAACCAATTTGTCTGAACCGAACTTACATCGACTAAAGATATGCTTAACCAATTAGCTAGAAAGAGCATCCTCACATTAAACTTATGCTATATAGTCGAATCCCATCTCGTAAGCGAGTGAACGAACTTTAAGCGCTTCATTGCTCTGTTTATCCGTCGGAAGCTTCCCTCCAAGCGAGATGTTTGAACATAAAGATGGCAAGCCAACATTTTTATGATCTTTCGGAAAACCTTTTTGGATAAAAAAGTCTTTCACCATCTGCCATTCCTGAGAAGTTACCTCCAATATACTGGTTTGCTTACTTAACTGCTCTTCAACTCCGTTCAGCTCGTCGTTTTCCGCTTTTAAGTTTTTCAGCTGGTCTTGGTTTAGGTAATCTTCAGGTTCTAGCATTGTCAGATCATAATCATCGATTTCTTTGAACCTTTTCCATGCCCTCTCTGACTTACAAAACTCTGAAGGATTGGCAACGCCAAATCGAAAATCAATATCGAATATTTTATCTCTGACAAATTTTCCAAGGCTAACAGCTTGAAGAATCATGGAGGCACTTAGGCGTTGATTCTTAAATATTCGATTCAAATTAATTTCTAAGTTCTGTTGGAGTAGTAGATAGCGCATCATGGCAATTGTATAGGTAACCGTTTCAGCCTTAAGTCCTCGCTCCGCTTTGTACCACTCAGACGCCCCAATTGCCGAATCTATCTCGGTAAATAGGATTGCTTTGGCAATAAGTTCTTTGTAAAACGCCTGCCCGAAATCTGAGGGAGAGTTTTCGAACTCTTCTACAATTCTTTGACTCAAAAGCTTTAGGTTAGCTTGCGCACCTCGCTTGACTTCATAAGGCTTGAGTCGCCATGTGTTCTCAAACTTGGCCATATCTGTCTTACTAAACTTCTGCTTTTTCGGATACTCAAGCTCAAACTTACTCTTCGCTCTCCCATTGAGAGCTCTCAGTTTAATCCCGTATTGGCCACGAGAACGTTCATAAAACCACTTCGAACTGAAACCACTCTCATTCGCAGGCATTGGAGTTTTTCTAGAAAGCTTTTCTAAATTTAAATGGAACGGATGGTTAGAAACCAAATCTGATTTCTGTATTGCGTTTTGAGTATTCGCTGACTCAGATATAGTTGCTTTGAGTGAGTCCTGCTCCTCAAGGTCCTCTAAAACGGTCAGTTTCATTTGAATAAATACTTTTGTCAGGTCAATATTTTTATAGAGAAAATTACCAATTCCACCTTTCTCTCTTGGTGCAAAATAGATGGAAGCCGTCGTCTGCCCTCCATTCACTATTTGTAAATCGTTGATTCTTCTAATCACCAGTCCAGATGCAGTATTTTCCAACTCAATATCAGTAGCGGTACAAGTAAGGCCATTGTTAAAAGCAAAAAAATTCTCTGGTTGTTCTACTAATGTCTTTCGAATACCTTTGTTAACACCGGATCTGAAGTCTAAAAAAGAGCGAACATTCGCTTCCAAAAGCCTTTGTCCAAATTCATCATACAGTTCAGATAAAATCACTCCAGGCAAAGCACACAAATAAGACTTTGAGCCTGCTTTTGTTGAACTTGCAGGTAAAACGTAAACCTCCTCACTAAACTTTTGAAAATCTACTTCGAACGGCTCAGTTTCAGCTTCGGAATTTATGATATTAAAGATTCTTTCAGAATCCCAAAGCTCGACGTAAACGGGCTTCCCGTAAATGCTTTGCTCTTTAATCTTTTTGAGTCTACTACTTGCTGTTTTTGTTGTTAGAACAATAACTTTAAATTTTATTGCCTGTTCAGCATAATATCGATAGCTCTCTATTACGGGTAGGTCTGTCGACTCTTCTAATGAGCTTAGAAACTTTTTTTCATCTAGGTTCGATAAAACCTTCAATGCACTATTAGCTAATTTATTTACTCCGGAAGCGCCCAAAGCTGGAGCGTCATCATCAATATCATAATCAATACATATTACAGAGAAAGATCTTTCTAGCTCATTCCAGCTAAATCCATCTACCTTCATTCCTTTCGCTGTATTTTTGAAAGAAGAGTACTCGACGTTGTCAATTATACCCGCTTCGGAAAGTGACTCCGTTACTGTAAAGAAGAAAGCTTCTTCTGCATATGCTTTATCTTTCTCTGCAATTTCGCTAACGGTACTAATTAATTCGTCTCTATAGTTCATAATAAATCCAAGATTTCCTTATCTACCTTAAAGCTAGTCAACTGGTCGAGAGATAGTTTGTAGCTCACTTGTTTAATACGTTTATCGACATTTTGCCGCGTCAAGGCAGGAAATTTTTTTCCGACTGAATAAATTACTGGTGCGCCAAGAAATAGCTTTTGATTAATTTCTTCTATAGACGCTTTTGTATAGTAAGGTGATGTATGTCTCAAAAAATATAGCTTTTCCTCTTCGCTCATGTCAGCTATTGTGCTTTCATACACTTCTTTTAATGTCTCATCACCTTTGTCTCCGATATGCCCACTATAAACAATAAGAAATATACTTTTTGTTGCAGTATCTAACTGATCCAGCGACTGAATATTTATCATGTTTTTTTCTCTTGAAAACATGCATTTGATTTCAAAAGCAGTGTTCGATGTTACAAAATCCTGCGGTTTTTTTTGGATTCCAAACCAACTCTCTAAACTTTCATATGCTCCCAATTTAGGAAGCAAAAAGTCTCTAAAAAACCTCAACTCGCTATAAAAACCAATGAGCTTCTCAAAACCAAGTCCCGTACGCACAGGTTTGAAAAACTCTCTCCAACTAAGCATACGCTCGCGATATCTTTTTGGTATTTCGATATCGGAGCACTTACAGAGATGAGCCGCCATATCCTTCGCTAGTAATTTAAACTCTTCAAAAAAATCGCTGTTTTCTAGCTGACATACAATCATATTTGCTGATTCAGTTTCTAATAAATAGCACGTAATACTGTCAAAGCTGAGATCACTAAAGCTTTTTATTGGAATAAACTTCGGACACTTTACGCAAAACACAAAACTGCTATTACCTTTAATTGAAACGGTAAACCTTGGGTCTTTTGAAAAGTATAGGTGACCGTAAGCAGGAAACGTATTGCGCTTACAGTTCTCCCAAGGGTTATCTGTGAATGCATCTCTAAATAAGAAGTCATTCTTCATAACTTCTCCAGTCTTCTAAGTCATTCATTTCTTTGATAAGAATATCATTCCCCATATATGTCACAGAGTTTTCTTTATTTAGTCTCTTCAAGTCCTTAATTGTATAGCCTTTGTCTCGGTATTCAGGCGGAAGAGGGAAGCTTAAAGAGTAGCCAACTGTAGGTGCGTCAAAAACGCACTTATACTCGCCGTTATCTTGCTTTGTTAAAATAGCCATCGTATATATGATAAGGACCGGAAAGTTTCTGCTAGCGTCATTCATGAACGTAAGATAGCTTGATGAACTACTCCCACGTTTGTCTCTTAGTTTATCTCTGATATTTTTATCAAGGACAGCCCACTCATCGCTTTTCTCACCCAGTTCCAAACTCTTTGACTTGAAAGTGTCTGCCCTACTTAACTCCAAAACGCGAAGAGATGGTAGTATGCCGTGTTTAAAAGCATTAATTTTTATTGATTCAAGAGATCCATTATCTGGATTGGTTATCTTATATTTTCCACTTCGTTTGCTTATATTCTTAATTAATACGCGAAATTTACTCTGCCCAGTTTCAGAGAACTTATGTAACTGTTTAGTTAGAATATCGTTTGATACGTAATGTAAACCTATTAAATCTAAATTATTTACCCACTCAATAATTTTTTCATATCCAACATTCTTTATGAGTAAAGAGTTAGAATAATCATCCAAGCATTCGCAATCATTTTCCATCAACAGTGAGTTTGCAAAACTTTTGAAATAATCCAAGTTTTTCTTGTTAACTATTTCGTCTCGCTTAAATTCAAACCTATAAACCTTTGTTCCATGGAAAGAAATGTCTCTATGTATAATATCTGCTATTTGAAGTTTATTTTTAGCTGTAATCAAAAGCGGAGATGTTGGGTGGTACCTGACTTTCAAACCAAACTCAGCTGGAGTTTTTCCAGACTGGCTCATTATTCTAAAATCTTCGTATAGCTCTTCAATCCCTTGTGATATTTGCCTGTACCAATTAAATGAATCCTCTGAGATGAAGAGACGACAAAGTGACTTCGTTGTTGGCCTATACCCAAACCATCTGCACATCTGTAGTAAAGTGTCATACATTTTCGTAGTGCGGGTGAAATAGGATACAACTAATTCTTCCAAGGTTAGTCCTCGAGAGAGTTTATTACCACCAATTGCAATTACAGTTAACCCATTCTCCTCAGAGGCTCCATAGTCTAAGCTTTTATCGCTGGAAGAGTTAGTCGCGATGACTTCAGTTTTTTTAATTGCTCTTCTCAAATTTTTAAAAACTTTTGAGAAATCATGTTCAATATCATCTACGTTCAAATAATGTTCGTTAAATAATTTCTCAAATCGTTCAATTACATACCTGCTTTTATTACTTTTATTTTTTGCTTCTTCTAACTCATATCCAAAAGAGAAATCTGATTCATCCCTCAGATAATCAAGTTCACCAGCTATCAATTTTTCAATTTGATTCTGAACCGCAGTATAATGACTAACATTTACCAACATAGAGCAATGACGATTTTCTTCTCCTCTACATATTCGAATAGAATAGGCTATAAGAAAAATATAAATCGCATCAATCATAGATTCTGGTAATGAGTGGACTTCTAAATCTTTTCCGTGTTTTTCAGGAAATATATCGAGGTAATCTGACACTTCTACAACGGGGTCGTAATCAACACTCAGATCATTTTGAAGGAAATAGTGCTTGTGACCAACATAAGCGTCAGGCGTAGGTATTTTTACAAGAAAATGAGATGGAAAAAGATCCTTTTCAAGTTTAGCTGAGTAACTTGAGGGATCCATAAAAATGTTTGCAAATGGAGTTGCAGTATAACCAACATATGCCGAACGATTAAATAACTTGAGAAGGTCGCGAATTCTTTTATTAATTGTTGTTGGGTCTTTATCTTTATCATAGTTAGTGTCGACTGAGGCGTAGTCAGCTTCATCGTCAATAAGCATCAATTGGTGATTAGACTTTTTGCCCGAATCAGGCTTTAGTTGGTTATCTTTCACTAGACTTTCTAAGAGCCCTTTTAACACTGAAGAGTTTTTCTTAACGACGAGAATTACAGCGCCGCTTATACTGTCGAGATTAATATGCATATTTTTTTGCTTAAAATCATCATCAACTGTTAAGCATATTGGCTGTGGCTTCTTTTCTAATCCTGCTTGGTGAACATCTAGGCCAACGCCGAATGGCTCTTTGTTTCTATTTAAGCCAATCACTCCTTCATTTATCCTAGCCTGCGTTTGCTCTCTGAGGTCAACTAAGTGCCCGCCCAATACCACTATAATCTTGAAACCTGAGTCGATAGCTTTATTAATCAGACCTAAATAGTTTTCTGTTTTACCTGATTGGACATTACCGACAACAAGGCCTATTCGTGACCAATTGCTTTCATTAGATGGATCGCCTATCCCGTCCATTACCTTGTTAACTGTCTCTTCAAGCCTATTTATATACTCTCTTCCTCTAAGCTTGCTTTTAATAAGTGATTTAAATCTTTGCCAGAAAAACCAATTAATATCCGCTTCTTTACTTTTAATCCATTTCGGTGCACTTCTATCAGTTATCGAGAATGGAACTTCGCTGTTTTTAGCTTGGTAATGTGAGTAAATGTCCTTGGTAATTCTTATTCTTGATTTTTCAGAAAGTCCTACTTTCATCAAATGCTCAAGCGCAGCGTTTAGCTCCTCAAATAACTCTTCTGGAGTAGGGTTCTTATCAATAAATTTTTTTTCTAATAGCTCTTCTATAAATGTTTTAGCTGTTACTTCCAACTTCATTCATTAGTTCCTTAAAAATTCTAGTCATTTCTTCTAACCCCTGATCGATATCTTGCGGTTTAGTAGACATGTTGTAATAGATGTTAGTTGTTGGTAACGAGTGACTTATCTCGCAAAGGATGTGTTTAAAGTTTTCCTTCTGCTCAAAAGAAAGTGAACTCATTAAATTTCTAATTTTTTCGTTTTTGGGATTTATTAGATATAAGCTTTTATCGTTCCTTGGGTTTCTTTGTAATGACCAATAGTCGCCAACTAATTCTTTTTCACCTTTAAACTTAACGACCCGTTTAGCCTTTTCTATTGGATTTGATATAAGGTGACGTAGTCGGTCTCTGACTTTTTTAGGTATCTGAAGCGACGACTTTTTTACGTCTGTCGACCATTCATCATCAACGGAGGAAGGAACATTAACCTCTATCCTTGCAAGCTTTCCCAACTGACTTAGTCGAGCTAAATTTTGCCAACCACCAGCTACTATTAATCGCTGCTCTCTATAAATATATAACCCTTGTTTCGCACTAATACCTTCTACACCACCTAACTCTATAAGCTTTGATTTTCTAATTTTTGATTCATGAGGAAGAATATGAACCTTTATATTTAGTTTTCCACCTTTGACCCTAAAGTTTTCTTCTTGTCCTTCGTGATAGCCAGGTTCTCCCACCAGAAAAGGATCAATTGGGCGCAAAGGTATCCGATTGATATCAAATTTTATGTTGTGTGGGTTAGTAAAAAACTTATGAAAATAAAGGCCTACAAAGCTTCTGAGATCAGACACGTCTTGTTTAATAACTTCTTCAGCTTCTTCTGAACTGAGAGTTGCGTATTTGTCTAGTGATTCCCAAAGAATAATGGTACCGGAAGATCCAATATTAAACTCGAATTGCTTTAATAGGTCTTTAATCTCGTTATGATCTAACGATTTTAAGAGCCATTGATTCGTTTCTTTTACTAAGTCAAGGTCCCATTTAGCAGCACAGATTTCTTCATTCTCTGACTTAGTTATAACGGTTAGATACTTAGTTTGAGAGAAACTTGCAGTTTTCATACCTGAACCGAACCTTCCCAAATCACCTTTTTCTCTTTTTTCGATAGGGTCCTTACACCCAATTCTTAAGTTCGAGATTAGCTCATCGAAATACATACCTGCGCCGTCATCAATAATTGCTAAATAAGGAATCTCTTTTTTAAGTCCAACCACTATGGAAATATTGTTAGATTCTGCACTTATTGAGTTATCAACGATATCACCTACAGCTGACTGCAAGGTGTATCCCATTTTTCGCAGTGTCTCTATATGTGAACGAGGCGATGGCTCAGCGTTTATGAGGTTGCTCATCTATTTAGCCCCCAGAAATTTAATATTCTTTTGAAAGCTATACTTTCCTGAAGATCTAAACCATCAGATGCTGCAGCCTGTGAGGCGATATATAAAACTTTTTCTCTATTTTTAGGCTCTACCGCCATGCAATATTCTTCTACATCGATGTCTTCCGAGAAAAAGTTTTCAATGTGCTTTTCAAACCACTCAGTTGACTTTTTATCAAAACTCTCGTTGTAAAGTCGGATTAGCGTTTTTTCTTCAATATCCGAAAGGACGCCGTCTACGGAGCA
Source organism: Alteromonas sp. MTD1 (assembly GCF_042848195.1). NCBI lineage: Bacteria > Pseudomonadati > Pseudomonadota > Gammaproteobacteria > Alteromonadales > Alteromonadaceae > Alteromonas > Alteromonas sp. MTD1. Next base: position 49,902 of record NZ_BTGG01000006.1, on the reverse strand, counting down.
GACGTATAAAGCAACTTTTAGCTTTGCTACATTAGACTCAGCCATATATCTATACCTTGCTTCCTCAGTATTCTAATACCTAGATAAAAAAGGCTTTTTCTCGTAGAGGATATAAAGAAGACCGCAATCTTTTGAGAAGTTAACTAGCGAATGGGGATAGAGAGAAACTTTAATATTCATATTATTCTAAAGAGTCCAAAACATCACATCAGAAAAGAACTTCATTTTTTATCGTCTCGCACTTGAGAAGCCATTTAAAAACGTTATCTATAGGGGTATTGAAAGGAGTTCTGGAATATTTCGAAAGAAATTAACACTGAAGACTTTAATCTAGAACCACATCCCTATAGTTAGCCTTTAGTCTAATAAGCTAACATTAAAAGTTTCGCAGATACAATGGAATTCGTCGACAGATTGGTATAATTAACCAAACTTAAGTATTTAAGTAAGCCATTTGAATATAAGCATTTTTCTTAGATCACGGAACGTTACTTTTACTATCAGTCACTTATTTTCGATGAGACTATGAAAAACCTCAATCGCCCTATCAAAGCTTCCATCATTGTTGAAATAAAGCCAGCTTAGTCGGCTTTTCTTTATTCTTTAAGTAGTGCAGGCAAAGGTCAGCGCTTCTTTAAAACGACTAAATTCTTCATCGAATACTTCAAACACCTTGCACTGTGGTTTTGCCACCCACTTTTTTAACACGCTAATTATTAGCACTAATTAAGTTTATAATAGCGGTTAAACAGTTTTTGAATTACATCGACCAACGTGAGTAGAACATGGCCCATAAAGTACGTTATAAGTTTAAAGGTGTGGCAAAAGAGATAAATTTCTCTTACAGCCGCCATCAAAATATGCATGAAGCCGTGGCCGATGCTGAAGGAATAGACCTTTCCCAGTTCCTTCAAACTGAACAGCAACTTGCCGCTATCAGCAAAGACAAAAAAACCGTAAGAAACTTCAGAGATACCGAGTTCGTAAAAATGGGGTTTTCTGACTTGTACTTCTTAAAAAACGGCCAAGAATAATGGTGGCCCCGATAGGGTTCGAACCTCTGACTTCGGGGCGCAAAACCATCAATTAAGTTCTTATTGGTTACCCTCAACCAACCCATGAAAAACCTCAATCGCTCTATCAAAGCTTTCATCGTTATCGAAATAAAGCTGGCTTAGTCGGCTTTTCTTTATTTGGTAGGCACTGCTAGCAAACGCCAGTGCTTCTCTAAAACTATCGAACTCTTCTCCAAAAACCGTAAACACTTCCTGCTGTGGTAGTGCAGCGCGTATAAAGCTGCCATCTACTTCATAATCGAAACCGGGAAAACCAATTCTTGTTAGTGTTTCTTTACCTAATCGCATTCCGCCTTTAAGGCTTACTTGAAACGCCGCATCCATTTCTTCAATTTCTTCTATGCTCCAGTGGTTAAACACCCTTATGGCTTTGCTGTATTTCTCGGCTAATTTTCTTTTTAGTACGCTTTGCCTTTGCCCTAGCGTACTGTTGTTTTCATTTTTTAAAAGGTCAGTACATTCATTACACGCTGGCACAGAAATAAAGTCGGCTTCACGATTTCCGTCTCGCCAGTCGTGAATGAATTTTATGGGTGGAATATAGTCTTGCCTCGCTGCCTCACAGCCGCAGTAAATACAGCGGCCAAAGTCGGCAGAATGCTTTGCATGAAGAGGCTTGTAAAACTTTTGATAATTCCTTACAGACATGCGCCTTTCGTTATAACTTGGAAGCCCTTAGTGCTGGCCACGTTAACACAGTTAGCTGTCTAAAAAAGTGAATTATGCGGGTTTTACTTGCAACAATGCCCCGCTTAAATCGTATCCCGCCTTTTGTGAAATACTAAGTATTGCCTCATAAGAAAGGGTTTTACTAGCCGTCATAGCCCATAAGGTAATGCAACGTGTACCAGTACGGCAGTAAGCAAGCACCGGGGCGTCTAGTTTTTGTAGGTTGGCCTCAAACGTTATTGCATCGTCTGGCGTTATTTTACCGCTTACCACCGGCTGATATATGCACGACAAACCAAGTGACAATGCTTTAGCTTCTATTTCAGCAAAATCAGGCTGATCTGCTCCTTCACCGTCGGGGCGATTACAAATAATTGATTTAAAACCTGCTGCTTGAATTGCCTCAATGTCTTCAACTGATACTTGAGGGCCAACAGATAGCTGTTGTGTTACGTTAGCGTATTGCATTTCCCACCTCTTTAAATGGTATTTACAGGGATTTTAATGAACTGCTTACCACCTTCAGAGGGCGAACCAAATTGGCCGTTTCGAAGGTTTGCTTGTATTGAGGGTAGAAGTAATTTGGGTACCGCAAGCGTTGCGTCTCTTGCTTCGCGTTTTTCCACATACTCTTGAAGGGTGACTTCCGGGCGAATTTGCGCGTTTGTTTCCTTCGCCTCTTTTATTGATACCGTTGATTGGGGGGCAGCACCGTCTTTTGGGTAATCGTGGGCAAGGTACACCGTTGTATCATCGGGAAGCGTAAATAGGCGCTGTATAGTATTGTATAGCTGCTCAGCACTGCCCCCTGGAAAGTCGCAGCGCGCGGTACCAAGGTTAGGGGCAAATATAGTATCGCCAACGAAGGCTTTGCCATCTACCAAATAGCTGGCGCAGGCGGGGGTATGCCCAGGTGTATGCCATACACATACGTCAAAGCGACCAATATTGAACGTGTCACCTTCTTCAAACAACACGTCGAATTGACTACCATCGCGCGGCGTATCGTTCGACGTTTCGAATATATCAACCCACATATCAATTACCGTTTTTATACCCGAGCCAATGCCAATTTTTCCGCCAATTTTAGCCTTTAAGTAGTGTGCCGCAGTTATGTGGTCGGCATGTACGTGGGTTTCTAATATCCACTTATTGGTTAGCTGATTTTGGGTAATAAAGTTGATTACCTTGTCGGCATTTTCTGTTGATGCGCGACCTGAAAAAATATCAAAGTCGGCAACCGAGTCTATTACAGCACTTTCTTTCGAAATGGGATCGAATAGCACATAGGTAAACGTGGATGTTTGGTCATCGTAGAAAGTTTCAACGTTCATAAGGTTTTCCTAAATAAGCTCTTTGAACATGATAAAAATGGCAATGGCTAGGGTGAAAAATGCGAAGAATTTCTGCAGCGCTGCACCGTCTAGTTTTCCTGCTACCTTGGTAGACACAGCCATTCCAAGAAACGTGGCCGCCAACATAAGTGGTAGTAAAGGCATCTGCAGTTGAATACCGGTTTGTAAATCGCCAACAAAGCCAAGCAACGATTTCAAAGCAATGATGAATAACGACGCTCCCACCGCGTTTTTCATAGGCATCCCCAGAAAAAGAACCAAAGCGGGTATGATCAGGAAGCCCCCGCCGGCACCCAGTATGCCGGTAATTACGCCAATTGCTGCGCCTTCAATGATTATCAGCCCAATGCTAGGTTGCTTGTTTTGAATAATCTTGGTTTTGGATACCGATTTGCTATAGGCCTTTTTCAACATCATGGTTGCCGAGGCCAGCATCAGCGTGGCAAAAAGCACCATAATGATTAGATTTTTCTCTATAGTTAGCGATTGAAAAGACACAGTTTCAGGAATGGCCGGCATTAAATAAGCCCGCGACATATACACAGCAACGATAGAGGGTACCGCAAACAGAATAGATGCTTTTACGTCAACTAAGCCTTCTCTGTAGTACCTTACTGCACCGAACGCCGCAGTTGCCCCCACAATAAGTAACGAGTAGCCAGTAGCAATATTTGGTGAAACGCCCATTAAATAAACCAGAATAGGAACGGTAAGAATAGAGCCGCCACCGCCTATCACGCCTAAAACGACTCCCATTAATACCGCGGCAATGTAACCAAGAAAAATCATGTCGACACCATATTTCATTTTGATATATCATATAACAAAATTTATTTTAATGTACATCTTAAATATAAGCGTTACATTTAATGCCGCTGTTACATTTGAAATATTTACTCAAGAAATTAACAACAAAAACCAATTAAATCATGAGCTTAATTAATTTTTCGTTTGAGGTTTTTGTTTCATTTGGCATTGCACAAGGTATAGGAGAGAAAATTGGAAAACTGGACAACAACACCGTTTGAACCTTTAGCCGGCTTGCTCGGTGGGCTGCTAATAGGTTTGTCTGTAGTGCTACTTCTACTTACGCTTGGCCGTATTGCCGGCATCTCGGGTATAGCAGCAGGCGCAATAACTCAAAAAGGCACTGAGCGATTTTGGCGGCTGGCGTTTCTTGTGGGCATTGTGTTATCGGCCGTTTTATACATTGTGTTTACCGGCGCTTTGCAGGTACAAACGCAAATGAGTTCAGGCTATTTAGTGGTAGCGGGTTTGTTAGTTGGCTTTGGTACTCGCCTTGGTTCAGGGTGCACGTCTGGCCATGGTGTGGCGGGCCTTTCTAGACTGTCTAAACGCTCGATAGTGGCAACACTTACGTTTATGGCTGCAGCTATCATTACTACCAACCTAATCAGACACTTTTAAAAACAGGAGCACTATTGATGAACGTAATTATTGCATCGTTACTAAGTGGGCTTTTGTTCGGTTTTGGTTTGATTGTGTCTGGCATGAGTAACCCTGCCCGCGTTTTAAATTTTTTAGATTTCAGCACAAATTGGGATGCCACATTGGCCTTTGTAATGGGCGGCGCTATAGCCATTGCCGCACCGGGGATCTACTGGGTTCGCAAACGCAATAAACCTTTATTTGCCGATAACTTCGATATCCCCACTAGCAAGGTTATCGATTCAAAGCTTATTACAGGTTCAGCCATGTTTGGTATTGGCTGGGGAATTAGCGGTTTTTGCCCGGGTCCTGCGGTAGTGGCTATTGCATCGCTGCAGTCAGACGTTCTTTTGTTTGTGGGTGCGATGGTAGTGGGCATGCTTGCACAGCATTTTGTAACCGCTAAAAAGTGATAAACACGCTATTTTTCGTGCTATTTAAAGCGCTGACCTAAGCAGCGCTTTTGTTTACAAGTGACAGACTAAAGCAAACTACTCTTCAATTTGAATATCGAACTCAGGCATTGCTTGAATTACTTTTTTAACCGTACAACTGTTGGCAGCGGCTAGAAGTGGCTTTTTATATTTTTCTGGAAAATTTTCTGGCAGCGTCACTTTAATTGAAAACGCTTTTTTGTATTTATCCTCGCCCACTGTAGTGTGTTCTTGGCTAAGGCTAATACCATCAGTGCTAATGTCTCTGGCTTCGCAAAACTTGCGAATATAAAACGCTGCGCACAACGGCATGCTAGCTAAGAAATAGTCGAAGGGCTCAGGGTAAGCTTCGTCACCACCTGCAGATACACTTTGGTCGCTGATTATTTGGTGCTTGCCAAAACTGGCCTGTAATTTTTGTCCGTCTAAAAGGGCGATATCTATTTTCATTACGGTAGCCTTGTATTCGAAAAAGGTTTTTGACGATATATTGATAGTGTTAAAAAGTGCTATCTGACGTCAACATAAAATAATAGTGAGAATACACATTATGTTTAACGTAAAAAATATAAACCTTGCAGTTTGTTGCTTCATTACTCTATTTGGCTTTTCTTTGTCTGTTAGCGCACAGATGTCGGCATTTAACTATGGGCCTGTAATTAGCAACTTTGGCAAACATGCGCCTGTACCAAATCACTCTGTAAGTGAGGAAAGTGAATTTAAAGTAGCGTTTGATGTTGCAAGTACCGGCGGGACAGCAACGTTAAACAGAAAATTTGAAAGCCTTGCTCGTTTTATTAACATGCATGCGGCAGCCGGGGTTAAAAAAGAAAATATTCGTTTGGCGCTAGTGGTTCATGGGAAGGCGACGTTAGATTTATTAAATGAGGCGTCGTACAGGGCAAAATACAACGCTTCAAACCCGAACGAGCCGCTAATCAAAGCCCTTCAGGAGAACAATGTACAGGTTATAGTTTGCGGCCAAAGCGCTGCTGCTAATGCGGTGAAAAGTAGTCAGCTAATAGAGGGCGTTGAAATGCAATTGTCAGCAATGACCGCCCATGCACTTCTGCAACAAAAAGGTTACACCGTTAATCCATTTTAAGCGTTTATCTAATAAAGAGCGCTGCATTTATAAATGCTTAACGCAGCGCTTTTTCTATTGCTAATTACTTAAGTGCTAAGCAGCCTGTGCTTTTCTTGCGCGGTTGGTTAGCCTTACTAGCTCCATACGTACATCTTCTTGTTTGCTGCACACATTTTCAAAGGGCACATAATAGTTTTTGTCTTTCGAGCGAATATAAAAGCCGTCGGTAACTACGCCTGTCATCGTAGGTGTTTCGTCTTCTACACCGTGGTGGTGCGCAAGAATTAAGCTCATTGCGTCTTGATGGTCGTCGTTCATGTGCTCAATCATGTTCTTTTCAGAAGAAAAGTCCCAAGGGCTCGCCGGGGCATTCCACTCTTGTTGTTCTAACCAGAATATTTTGCCGAAGCCTCCGATAAAGCGAACACGAGTAATATCCATTTGCCAAACCTTGAAGTCGTGGGCTTTTTTGTACCCCTCTGCTTCAGGGAAACGCAGTACGTATTGCTCAAGCACTTCTGCTGCTTTATCGCCTTTAAGTGGTGTAGCGTCACCTACTAGGGTTACACGGCCATGTGCATTTTGATCGCCCTCTTCTGCTTGATGGAACACCGTTAGGCTCATGCGGCTGTCTTTTTCTAAATTTTTAGCATGCTGCGCAATATCGCTTATGTAGAAATACAACTTACCTTCGCTGCAGCTAATAAACGGGGAAACCGACCCAAACGGGTACCCACGCAGGTTGTATGAAATGGTTGAAATAACGCCCGTTTCACAAGCGCGAAGTAATGCTTTTGCGTCAGTTAATGCTTGCGTTCTCATTAAGGAGCTCCTTGGGTTGAGAAAATATCATTGGTATTTGTAGGTCTGGGTGAGGCTGTATATGCATGTTAGTGCGATACACAGGCTCTAAGAATTCTGGTGTAAGTACGTCGCTTTTAGGGCCGTAATTGATAAGCTCGCCACCGCTTAGTAGCAGCACTTCGTCGGCATACAGTGAAGCAAGGTTTAAATCGTGAATGGCGACAATGGCGGTATTGCCCGTGCTGGTAAACTTGCGTACCAACTGCATTAAATGATGTTGGAAATTGAGATCTAATGCCGATGTTGGCTCGTCAAGCAGCAGCAATTTACTTTCATTTTCACTGTTAAAAGCATCGAGTTGAGCAAAACAACGGGCAATGTTTACGCGTTGAAGCTCTCCTCCTGAAAGTTGGCCTGTGTGTCTGTTGGCTAACTTTTGTAAGTTGAGGTGGTTTACGTATTCGGCCACCCGCTGCTGCTTTTGCTGTTCTGGCTCGGCAATAGCGAAGCGCCCCATAGCAATAAGTTCAGGCACACCTAGCTGAAAGTTCAGCGCGTTTTGCTGTGTCATTACAGCGCGCACTTTTGCTAGCTCAGTGTCACCCCACTCGCTTACCCGCTTACCTTTAAAGGCAAGTTCGCCTTTGTACTTTAGGTTGCCTGCCATTGTGTGAATTAGCGTTGATTTACCCGCGCCATTTTCACCTACCAACACCACCAACTTGCCCGCTCGAATTTGACAGCTTATGTTGTTAAGCACACGCCTATGACCGCGCTTTACTGTTATTTCATTAAGTGAAAGTATGTTTTCCATGTTTACCTTCCTAATTAATGACTGCCGCGGCTTGGCATTAGTTGGCGTCTTAGCATCCAAATAAATACTGGCGCGCCGATGATGGCCGTTACTATTCCTATAGGCAGCTCGGCAGGCGTAACAATAATTCTGGCAATCCAGTCTGAAGCCAACAGCACAAGCGCCCCTAGCAGCATGCTTACAGGCATCATGTATTTAAGATTTGCGCCCACCAGTAGGCGGGAAAGATGCGGAATAACAAGGCCAAGAAAGCCAACTAACCCTGTTAATGCCACCGCGGCCCCAACACCAATGGCAGCAAAAACAACAATTTGGTTTTTTAGGTGCTTTATATTTACGCCCATGTATTTGGCTTCTGATTCGCCAAGTAGCAGTAGGCTCATCTGATGCCTTTTACTCCATAGCCCTAATAAACTTAAAAGCAGCAATGGCATAGCTTCAATCAGCGATGACCAATTAGCGCCCGCCAACGACCCCATGGTCCAGTAGTTAATTAATCGCAGCGAACTGTCGTCTGAGTAGAAGCTTAATAAGCCGATAAGTGCGAACCCAAGCGCATTCATTGCAACGCCAACCAGAATAAGTGACGTAACCTGCACACCTTGGTCGCTTTTAGCGAACTGATACACCAAAAGTGTTGCTATAAGTGCACCTGTGAAAGCTGCATAGGGAAGTAGCAGCTCGGCTTTAATACCAAACTGCGTTTGCAGTAAAGGGCCAAGCGCAATCATGCCAACCGCCATAACAGCCGCACCTGAACTAACGCCAATAACAGATGGGTCGGCCAACGGGTTTCTACATAGCGCCTGCGTAGCAGCACCTGTTTGAGCAAGTACTGCGCCTATTAACATGCCTAGGCACAGTCTGGGTAAACGTATTTCACTTATGATGTTTAGTTGCAGCTGACTAATAGTGTGCCAACTGTCGGGCAACGCCCAAGCTATAGCAAAGCGAAGATCCCACCCTGCAGGCCCAAAGCTTAACGACGCCACACTAGCTAAAAGCAATAAAACCACTAAGCCTGCTAGCCAAAACCCAACTTTTCGTTGATGACTTTCAAACCAGCTGCGCTGAATAGTTTGCCGCTGTGACCGTGCTGAAAGAGTTAACGTGTTCATAGGTTTTCAAGCTGATAGTTTTTAACGGAAGCGATGGCGTCTGCCAGCCTTGGTGTCATGCCTAAAGACTGAAGCGAGTCCATTACCAATAGCTTGCATTGCTGCGCAGCTTTAAGCAGTGACAGGTTTGGGCTTTGGCAGAACTTTTCCTTACCGCCTGCACCCATAACTACATGACGCGGTGCTACTAAGAAGTCTGGCTGTTGTAATGCCAACGCTTCATTATTAATGCCCTTAAACCCAGTGTGCTTCGCCGCTATGTTTTGAATTCCAGCGTAGTTGAAAATTAATTGAGGAACCGTTTCTGTACCTGCCGCAATTAGGCCGCGATCTGACGCCGACAACAGAAATACAGCTTTAGCTGACGGTGTATTGTTGGTAGTTTCACTAGGCAGGGATGCATTAAACTTGGCAATAAGCTGTTCTGCTTGCTCCGCTTTTCCAAGATCATCGCCAAGCTGTTTTATTAACGCTACAAGCCCATCGGTACTGGTGGGCTTGTTGTAAACAACTACCTGTACACCGGTACTTTCTATTTGTTTAATTACCTCTTCTCTACCAACACCTTCAATGGCCAATATTTTATCAGGTGTAAAAGACAGCACGCCTTCGGCAGCAAGCTCTCGGTAATAGCCCACCATTGGCAGCTGCTTTATTGCTTCGGGATACTGGCTTGACTGGTCTACGGCAATAACGTGCTCTCCGGCTCCTAAAGCAAACACAATTTCCGTAATAGTGCCGCCTGCAGTAATTAGCTTTTGACGGTGTGTATTTTCTTCTGCTCTGAGCTCTTTCGAATCGGGTGTTGCTGTTTTGATTTTGTTAGCGCTGGTATGCGCGCTAAACGTAAAAAGCAAACCAATAAAAGTGTAGAAAAGTAGCTGCTGTTTTTTCATAAACCTAGCTCCTGATAAAGGCTAAATAGGCGCTTAGTTACACCTGTGCCGCCCTAACAGGCAGCGCAGGTGTTTACTGCACGTAATTAGAATGAATAAGTTGCATTCACCGCCGCGTTAATGCCCGGTTGAGTAAGGAAGTTGACGTTTGTTGCATCGCTTACGTCTAAACCGCGTACCTCAGTTCCGCTCCAGCTTTTGCGGTCGAAAATATTGAAGATGCCCAGATTTACCGTAAGGTCTTCGCTAACGTTGTAGTTGGCTAGCAGGTCGAATTGCGCGTATCCGGGTGCTTCAAATAGTCGAGGTTCAGTAGGGTCTTCAGGCTGATTTTGTGAATCGAAGCGCTGTACGAATGTACCGATAAGCTCAACTGACCAAATGTCGTTGCTGTCGGTATAACCTATGCCCACTACCGCTTGCGGTGGCAAAATTGATTCAATTTCTTGACCCGTGGCTTCATCTTCGCTGTCTAACCATGTTAATGCGCCTTGTAGCTCCCAGCCGTTTAAGCCCGAGAAAGATTCGCCTAAGAACCAAGTAGCTTGTGCATCAATACCTTCAATAACCACCGAGTCGCGGTTAGTGGCTTGAAACTCAAGTAACTGAGTAACAGGGTTGAAGCCAACCGTAGCTCTAGATTCGATGAAGTTGTCGTAGTTGTTGTGATAAGCACTAACGCTCCACTTTACTGCGTCAAGGCGTTGTCTAACCCCTACTTCCCAACTTTCAACACTTTCTGGTTTTAGGTTTGGGTTAGGTAGTGACGTGTAGCCACCAGCAAAGTTGGTAAAGCCTACGTTTAAGTCATCGAAAGGTGGAATGCGAAACCCTTCTGCGTACTGCAACCATACATTGGTAGTTTCGTTTAAGTCGTATACCGCGCCCAGTTTTAAAGACACCTGCGAATCATCGAAAGGCACTGCCTCTACACCTGGGTTCGCGTTAATGAAGATTTCGTCTGGATAAGGGGTTAGCTTAAATTCGTCGTAGCGCACACCAGGGCTTAGCGTAAGTTTACCGTCTAGCAGCGAGATTTCGTCTTGAACGAAAAACGACAGCTCTCTTGCTTTTGAAATAGGAAAGTCTCTTGCAGGGAATACCGAGAACTCAGGCACTATGGCGCCAGTTTCGGCCACAAACGTTGTGCCTTCTCGCAGCGCTTCACTGTTGGTATATTGAAGCTCGCTGCCGTAAATAAGGTGGTGTTTCACATCTCCTGTAGTGAACTGTTTGTCCAGCTGCGCAATTATGCCTTCAACCGTTTGGTTGAATTCACTATCACGGGTTCTGCCTAACTGCACAGGTGTTGGCTCTTGCCTTGATGCAGCACCGAAGCGCCCTTCACGCGTTGCTTGAACGTTATCTGTTTCTTGCCAATACAAACGCGTAAGCACCTTATCGAACAACGCTGTTTCGTTGCGATATGTGTGGTTTAATTGAAGGCGTGTTCTGTCACGTTCATCAATACCGCGACTTTCGGTAATGCGTACACCTCGTACAAAAGTGTCGACTTGCGACAATACGTTTGTTTCGGTTTCGCCTTGCAGGTAGTCGGCAAGGAACTCTAGTCGGTGTGCTTCGTTTGGTTGATAGATAAGTTTAAGCTGCGCGCTTTCTGTTGCATTGTCTTGTGGGTTTGTGGCGTTACGCTCAAGGCCTGTGCCTTCGCCGTCAAAATAGTTTTCTGTTTCAGAACCGTTTCGTGCGGTGGCGTTTAAAAGCCATTGCCAATCGCCGTTTTTGCCATATAGCTGCGCATTGGTCATCCACTCATTAGCAACAGACGCATAACCAACTTTTACTCGACCGCCCATTTGCTCGTTGTCATCTAGAAGCTGGTTAGGATCTTTACTAATAAACGATACCACTCCACCAATTGCGTCGCTTCCATACAATGTGGATGCGGGGCCTCTAATTATCTCAACGCGATCTATCATATCTACATCAATGAAGTCGCGGCGAGCAGACAACCCGGGGCCAAAACTGAACTCATCAGCAATAGGCGCACCATCAAGTAGCATTAAAACTCGGTCGGCATTAATACCCCGAATGTTGAAGCCAGACAAACCAAAGCGCCCGCCACCTTCAACAACTACCCCAGGTTCAAATCGCACTAAATCACGAATGTCGGTTGCTACCATTTTATCCATTTGTTCAGAATCGATAACGCTTACGCTAGAGGCTATTTCATCTATGTCGGTATCGAAACGAGAGGAAGTAACGGTGATTTGTTCGAAGTTAGTATCTTCGAATGTTTCTGCAATTGAGGCTGAACTAAGGCCGGAAACGATTAAAGCGAGTGCGATTTTAGAAAATTTCATATGTGTTTAACCCTACAACTAATGAGGATGCAAATGAGAACCATTATTATTTGCATTAAATTAGCACGAAGTTTTCGGGTATTCAAATAGCCTTAATAAACTTTTTATTGGTGAACTGTGGGTATGCAGAAATGATTAGTGTGAGTTTTTAGGTTTTTAAACGCTGACAGCAAGCCGTATATAGAGGATTTACGCCGCCAACAAACGCCATATAAACAATGACCTACAAGCAGAGTTATGAACAAAGTTTAATTTTTAAGGCACAAGAAAGTTACCAACGAAGGCATTAGGCTGAAAAAAAGTGAAAAATTTGGATAATGGCACACCCGGCGCGATTCGAACGCGCGACCTTTGCCTCCGGAGGGCAACGCTCTATCCAGCTGAGCTACGGGTGCGTAGATTGATGTTTACAAAGATGAAAATACGCTAATAAACGCGTTCTGCTAACGGGGCGTAATGATACTTAGGCCATGGGCTGTCAGCAACTTTTTTATGAAAATCTTATGGCTGGGGTTATTACACATTATTAAAAATCCCTACTTTTTCTATGTAATTAGCCTCAAATAGTTGTCCAGTCCCAATTTACCGTTATAATCTGGCCAGTTATATTTTATACAAATTCATCATTGCCTGGAGACAGATGTGAAATTAAAGACTTGGTTAACTGTTGCTGCTACTGCGCTAACCGTTTTTGCAGCACAAGCACAAGAAATGAGTAACGATGAAATTGCTGATCGCATTAAGCCATCGGGTCAGGTTCACGTAGCAGGCGCAGCGCCAGCAGGTAACGCAGCTGCAGCTGGCGGTGCAAAGTCGGGTGAAGACGTTTACAACTCTGCATGTGTGGCATGTCACGCAGCAGGTGTACTTGGCGCACCTAAGCTTCAAGTAGCAGCCGACTGGCAACCACGCTTGGACGACCGTGGCCTTGACGGTGTATGGCAGAATGCCCTTAACGGTATCAACGCTATGCCAGCTCGTGGTACGTGCGGTAACTGTACCGACGAAGAAATTAAAGCAGCAATTGAGTACATGATTGAAGGTATCTAACGCCATCTAACATGCACTATGTTGCTTGAAAAAGTAGCGTTTCTCCAGCTAATCGGGTAACTTAGCTCGCTGGGGTAACGTTACTTTTTTTATATCGGCGAACGGAATGTCATCTGATTCAACGCAACATGAGTTGACTGAAGAGGAACTGAGGGAATTAATACCACAGCTTCAACAACTTACAGAAAAATATAAGCGCGCTGAACGTGTTCAAAAGGCGCTTTTTGATATTTCTGAGCTTGCCAGTTCTGTAAGTCATCTAAACCGCCTTTACTCTGCTATTCATGAAATTATTGGTGAATTCTTAAATGCCGATAATTTCTTTGTTGCTTTCTACGAACCTGAAAACAACATTGTCGATTTTGCTTACTTTGTTGACGAATTTGACGAACAGACGGTTCAGCAGTTACCCGCCGATCAGTTAATGGATGGCCTAACTGGTTACATTCTAAGAACGGGTAATCACCTTTTTTACAAACGCGAAGATGAAGAGCTTTTTGCTACAGAAAACAACGTTAAACTTGTAGGTTCGCAACCTTACGAGTTGTTAGGCGTTCCTTTAAAACGTGGCAGCCAGGTGATTGGTGCCATGGTAGTTCAAACCTACGATGAAGGTATTCACTACACGCAGGAAGACTTAGAAGTACTGCTATTCGTTTCGCAACATATTGTTACCACTGTTGACCGTGTAAAAAACCGAGAGCTTACAGAGCGCACCATTCGCGAGCGCACGCGTCAGCTGCGAAAGATAAATGACGACCTTCAAGAAGAAATTTTAGAGCGCCAGAAAGTAGAGTCGCTACAACAAGCATTGTTTGAAATATCGGAACTAGCCGCCACGCTTGAAGGCGACATGCGTACGTTTTATTCCAGCCTGCATGAAATTTTGGCGCGGCTGATAAGCGCACCCAACTGCTACATTGCTATTTTAGACAAAGAAAATAGCCTGCTTGAGTTCCCGTACTTTAGCGACAGCATGCAAGAAGAGGCTAAACCAAGACCACTTGGGCTTGGTTTAACAGAGCTTGTACTAAGAACTGGACAAGCGGAACTACTAAACCCGCCGCGGGTATTAGAGCTGGCTGAACTAGGCGAAATTGACGTATCGGTTGCGCAAACCATGCTTAACAGCGCTAATTCTTGGCTTGGATCACCGCTTGTTGTTGACGGTGAAATTGCAGGTGTTATTGCTGTTCAAACGTACGGCAGACACGCGAAATACACGTCTAAAGACAAAGAGCTGCTTCGCTTTGTATCGCACCATATTGCAGTAGCTATAGAGCGCAAACGCAATACTGAGTCGATGCAGCGTTACAACATGCAGCTAGAAACACGCGTTACAGAGCGCACTGCAGAATTAGATCGCGCCAACAAGTTTCTAAAACAGCAAATTGAAGAGCGTAAAGAAATAGAGCTTAAGCTTATTCACGACGCTCACCACGACTCGCTAACCGACCTGCCTAATCGTGCAATGTTCACCAGCCGCTTAGAGCTAGCCATTGCCAGCAAGCAGCGCTACAGCGAAAACATGTTTGCCGTGCTGTTTATCGACTTAGACCGTTTCAAAGTAATTAACGACACACTAGGCCATCATGCTGGTGATGAATTCCTTATTGAAGTGGCACGTCGCATTACACTTTGTATTCGTGGCCATGACTTATTAGCAAGGTTAGGCGGTGATGAGTTTGTGGTGTTACTTGATAACTTTGAAGATGCTGCCGATGTTAAAGAAGTCGCCGGCCGTATTATCAAATCAATCTCTGAACCTTTTTTGCTAGATGGTCGCGAAATGTATTCTGGCGCCAGTATTGGTATAGCGACTCTAGACACGTATTACCGCAGTGCAGATGAAGTACTTCGAGATGCCGATGCAGCTATGTATCAAGCGAAAACGCTGGGGCGCGGCCGTTTCGTTATGTTTGATAAAAGCATGCGTGACCGCCTAATTGAAGAGCTTGAATTAGAGAATGAATTTAGGCGAGCACTGCGCGAAGAAGAGTTCGACTACTTCTTACAGCCCGTTGTTAACATTCAAGACAACAGTACGCTGTACAAAGAGATGTATATTCGCTGGTCCCATCCTGCGTATGGCAAAATTGCGCGCGAGCAATTTAGGCAAGTGGCTGAACACAGCGGCCTTACGCTAGACTTAGACTTGTTCCAGCTGACTAAAGCGTGCGAACTACTAAAGCACTATGAAAACAGCGATGAAAAGATAAATAAAATTGCTGTAAATGTGTCGATAAACCATTTACTTCAGGCGTCGATGGTTAACCAGATGATAGACGTAATCGAAAACGCTGAAATTACGCCAAGCCAGCTGGTTTTCGAGTTTGATGAAAACGATTTAAATCGTCGTTCGCAGTTTATTTTGCCTGCCATTAAAAAGTTGAAACGCGCGGGCGTAACCCTGGTGCTTGATAACTTTGGTAGTGGATTGGCATCACTCAGTTACCTATTTGCTTACCCCTTCGACTTTATAAAAATTGACCATAGGTTTGTTAAGTCGTTACCACGTTCGCAGCGTAATTTGAAACTCATACAGTCTGTAATGCTTATTTCTGAGCATTTGAAATTTCAAGTAATTGCAGAAGGTGTAGATTCAAACGCACAGCTTGAAGCACTTAATGAAATTGAGTGTGTTTATGGCCAAGGTAAGGTATTAAAGCACGCAAAAGTGCTAGATATGACGCAACTTGCGAGCTAACTCCTCCGCCATAGCAATTATCCAGCCTGACTCACAGTGTATGTAAGCACTCACAAGCACTGCGAATGCAGAAGTAATAAACGGCCACGTTTATTTTTTACCCAGTATATCTCGTAGGTTCGCAATACCCACTTGCGCTTTTTGCTGACGCTCTTCTTTTGTAGCTTTGGGCTTTTGATTTTCCCACTGTACGTCATCGGCTGGCAGTTCAAATAAGAAGCGACTTGGTTCGGGCTGTATGACTTCACCAAACTGTCTGCGCTCTTTCGCTAGGCTGAAAATAAGTTCACGCTGCGCCCGGGTAATACCAACATAAGCAAGCCTTCGCTCTTCTTCTACATTGTCTTCATCTATGCTGCTTTGGTGCGGTAACAAGCCCTCTTCCATTCCTACGAGAAACACGATAGGAAACTCGAGCCCTTTAGAAGCGTGTAACGTCATTAGCTGTACTTGGTCCCCTTCCCCATCGTCTTCACCGCGTTCCATCATATCGCGCAATATCAAACGATTTACTACTTCAGTGAGGGTCATTGGTTGGTCTAAGTCATTGCCTTCTAGCATGTCATTCACCCAACCAAACAAGGTGCTTACATTCGCCATAGCCATTTCAGCGGCCTTTGGGCTTGCGCTAGTTTCGTAAAGCCACTCCTCATAGCCCATGGTGCGTATCATAGAGCGTACAGCGTCTACGGTATTTCCACGCTGTGCATTGTCAGACAACTCAACTACCCAGCGTGAAAACGTAGACACAGCGTGAAAGGCTTTTTCAGGCAGTACGCTGTTTAAGTTTGGGTGTGTTGAAGCTTCGAACATAGACACACCCAGCGAGTTAGCAAAATTACCTAGCTTCTCTAACGTAGCGCGTCCAATACCGCGCCCTGGCGTATTGATAATACGCAACAAGGCGTTATCGTCGTCTTGGTTCACCAACAAGCGCAAATACGCCATGATGTCCTTCACTTCCGCACGACCAAAAAAGCTCATTCCACCACTAATTTTGTAGGGAATGCGGTTGCTCATAAGCAGTTTTTCAAAAATACGGCTTTGATGATTACCGCGATACAAAATGGCGTAGTCTTTAAACTGTGTGCGATTCATAAACTTATGCGCCAGCAATTCAGCCACTACCCGCTCGCCTTCATGTTCTTCATTCTTGGCTTCAATGACTTTAAGCGGTTCACCGTATTGCAGTTCAGAAAAAAGCGTTTTGTCGAACAAATGTGGGTTGTTTTGAATAAGAATATTTGCGCAATGCAGTATGCGGCCTGAAGAACGGTAATTTTGTTGAAGCTTAATTACGTTCAAGCGCGGGAAGTCTTGCTGAAGCAAATGCAGGTTCTGTGGTTTTGCGCCACGCCATGAATAAATAGACTGGTCGTCGTCGCCTACCACGGTAAAGCGTGCACGTTCACCCACCAGCAGTTTAACTAGCTCGTACTGACTGGTATTGGTGTCTTGATATTCATCTACTAGCAAGTAGCGAATTTTGCTTTGCCATTTCGCACGAGCTTCTTCGTTGTGCTTCAGCAACAGTGTGGGCAATAAAATAAGGTCGTCGAAATCGAGCGCATTATACGCTTTTAGGTTGTCTTGGTAGCGCTTATACGCTTCGGCAAATTCACGCTCGCCTGTACTGTTTGCCTGCTTTAAAAGCGCATCTGGAAGAATAAGATCGTTCTTCCAGTTAGATATGCAGCTTTGCAATAGTTGAAGCTGATCTTTATCGCCATCGATGGTATCGGTAGTAAGGTCGTTCAACAGCGCCGTTGAGTCTTTATCATCAAACAACGAAAAGCCGGGCTTTAAGCCAAGGTCTTTCACGTGCGCTTTAATAATATTTAACCCTAAGGTGTGAAAGGTAGAAACTTTTAGACCGCGGGCCTCTGGTTTTCCTAGCGTTTGCGCCACACGCTCTTTCATTTCACGCGCCGCTTTATTGGTAAAGGTTACCGCAGCAATGTAGCGCGCTGGCATGTCGCAGTTTCTAACTAAATGTGCAATCTTGTTGGTGATAACTCGTGTTTTACCACTTCCAGCACCTGCTAATACCAAGCATGGGCCTGATACAAAAGTGACGGCAGATTCTTGAGCTTCATTTAGTTTCATTGGGGTCCTAAAACAACGTACATATTGGCCTACACACGGTTTTCATTGCATGTCGTGTCGATACCGATAGAATAGCTTTTATCTTGAGCCGCGCATTATAAGGGAATTCCATGTTGGATCCGAAGAAACTCGAAGAATTAGCAAAACAAATTGCCGACGCCATTCCTCCTGGCGTAAAAAATATGGCCGAAGAAGTAGAAGGCCGCGCTAAAACGGTACTGCAGTCGCAGCTATCAAAACTAGACCTAGTAACGCGCGAAGAGTTTGATATTCAAAGCCAAGTACTAATTCGCACGCGCGAAAAGCTTGATGCTATGGAAAGCCGCATTTCTGAGTTGGAAGCTAAGCTTGAAGAGAAGTAAGGCTATTACCTCAGAACGAGTTAAGAAATTACTAAAAGAATTATGAGAGGCGCCTTTTAGGCGCTTTTTTTTACCCGCTGTATTGGTACAGCTACACCAAGTAAAAATGAAGTGCAGTACCTATAGTAATAGATAAGCCAACATAATGATTTTCAAGAAAGGCGGTAAAGCACCCTTCGCGTTGTCTGCGCTTGATAAGCTGGTATTGACGTACGCACAGAAGCGCCGAAAAGGCGATAGCCGCGTAGTAAGGCCATGTGGCGTTTATGGCAACGCCTATGCAGGCCAATATACCAAGCGCCAGCGCTTGAAGCGACATAACAATAAGCACATCGTTTTTACCAAACAATATAGCGGTAGACTTCACGCCTATTTGAAGGTCGTCGTCGCGGTCTACCATGGCATACATAGTGTCGTAAGCGACCGTCCATAGAAGATTAGCAACAAACAGCAACCATGCATAAGTAGGCACAGTTTCTAGCACAGCCATAAAGGCCATGGGTATTGCCCAGCCAAATGCGGCACCTAACACCACCTGCGGTAAATGCGTATAACGCTTCATAAAGGGGTAAGACGATGCCAGCAGTAAAGCCACTACCGACAAAGCAATAGTTTGCCAGTTTAGAAATAACACCAACACAAACGCCATGGCAATGAGAGCCGCGAAAAGTTGAAGTGCCTGCTTGGCAGTTACTTCACCGGTAGCTAGTGGGCGCTGAGCGGTGCGCTTTACGCTACCGTCTACCTTCCTGTCGGCATAGTCGTTAATTACACAGCCAGCTGAACGCATAACAATTACGCCGGCAACAAAAATAATGCTGATATCTAAAGGTGGAAAACCTTGCCCCGCCATAAGCAGTGCCCACAGTGTTGGCCATAGTAATAAATAAATACCTACCGGCTTATCTAAACGCATTAGGCGTGCATAGGCGTTCCACTGTGGCGACTTCATAATAGGTTCTCGCTGCTTGGCATTGTGCTGTAGGCTGGTGAATTAGGCAGAAACACCTCTGCCACTATCATACTGTGGTTATCTAAAGTAAAGCGGGAGCGTCGCCCCCACAACATACTTTCTTTATTTTGCGTTTGCGCATATCCAAATTGGCTTGCAGGCATTGAGGTAATTTCAAAGTCGGAGCGTTTAAAGCGGGCATCGTTGAATAACCGTTTACCCAATGGTTCTTTGCCTAAATTGGAAAGCTCTGCATCGATGATCACTTGAGGAATAACAGAGCGAGCAAACACCCAAGGCTGGCCGTTATTGCATAATAATATTTCACGGATTTGATACGACTTTTCATTAACGCAGTCATCACACACGCTGTTGTTACATTCAAGCAACTGTAATTCACTGTTGTGTGGCATTAAGGCTTTTTGCCCTAGTAGTTCTAGTGAAAACTTACGGCTTAATGCCTGCACGCGTTCAGTTAGCGACCCCGTATCTAACAGCCAATTCTTTAAATGTGCGTTACCGACGGGAAGTTGTTGTGGCGTTTGCCATTGTACATCTAGCCCAACAGGAAAGGCGGCGTTAAAACTCACGTGAAAAGCTCGTATTATTAAACTGTTAATATCATATCATGGTTTTTTTTCGGTATCTTTGCGCGTTGCTATTTAAGCCGTGTGTATTTTCATAGGCTACAACTTTTACACTAGTGCGTTTGAACTGAGTTTTGCTACACTACTCAATAGATCTCATATTCTTATTAGGTAACTGGTTTTCACCATGCTTAAGACTTTATTAACACGCGGTTTTATTGTTCTTTGTTTCGTTTTTTCTGGCGTTCATGCAGTACATGCACAAGAAAAAGCAAACTATGCTTACATTGGTTTAGAGCCAGAAATTGTTACTAACTACATTAGTGAAAGCGCAAGAAAGCTTGGCTATGTGCGTGTTTCTGTTGAGCTAATGATGGATGTTAGTCAATTGGAGATTGCCGAGCACCACATGCCGCTGTTGCGAGCGACGGCCATTGAAATATTTGGGCAACAGCCCTCGGAAAAAGTGAAGTCGCTTACAGGGCGTGAGGACATTCGCCGCGCTATTTTAAAAGCACTTCAAGATCACATGAAGCAAGAAACTGGTGCTGAAGTTATTAAGAACGTTATTTTCACCAAATATTTGTATCAAGGCGATTAAGCCTTAAATAATCTTTTAGCTTATGCACTTTTAAAAGCGAGGTTTTACCTCGCTTTTTTTGACCCTAAGCTAAGCAGAGCCGCGAATAAACACCCAGAGAACAGCCCTGCCGTATGTGCTGCATTGGCCATGCTTACCCACAAAATGTCGGCATAACCAAGCACAAGCCACACTAACATAAAGCCGACAATAGAATTAGGAAGCGACACCCCCCAACTTGGGCGCAACCACCCGCACCACCATACAAAACCCATTACGGCATATACCACCCCAGACAAACCACCGAATAATAAAAGGTTGCCCTGAACAGGTTGAGTAAAGAATGACTGCGCCATATTCGACACAATGGCAGACACCATAAACACAATAAACAACATACTAACGCCAAAGGTGCGCTCTATTTTAGCGCCCAACATACTCCACCACAGAAGGTTAAAGATAATATGTAGTGCCGAGAAGTGAATAAAAGCTGGCCCAAGCAAACGCCACCATTCATTGGTTTGTGCAACTGTGCCCAACGGCTGCATAAGTAATTGTTGTGCTATAGGGCCAAACAACCCCAAAAACGAAAGAACGTAGACAACAACGCAAAGTAAAAATACGGCCGACGTAAACGGGGCTTTGATGGCATCACTGACCACGTTTTGAATAGAGAAGGCTGATTCGGATGGCGCTAAGTCAACATTCTGCCCTTTATCCCACGCTGCTTGTTGATATTTAGGGTGCTGTGGATTTGCTAAAAAATCTTCTGCAATTTGCTGTGCCTGCTGTCTATGTCCAGCGTTTGCCAACACTACAATAAACTCATTACGTTGGCTGCTGCTTGTTACTGAGGCGGGCAAACCTTGACTGGTTAAATAGTTGGCGAGCAGATGCGCTGCGCTTTGTTGATTGAAGGCGATAAGCGGTTGACCCATGAACGGTACATACCTTTTTTGTAACGAGTGAATTTGAAGTGTAATAGAAGTTACTTCTACATAAAAATAAAGGTGCGTTTAAAGCACCTTTATTTTGCGTTTAGCTGGCACTGTTCTTGTGCCTAATTAAACTTTTTATTCAGTTACCACTGGATTTGCTTGTCGCCACGCTTCAAAGCCACCATCCATGCTGTAAACGGTTTCAAAACCTTGCTGAGCAATGACCTGTGCAGCTTGCTGGCTGCTAACGCCGTGATAGCACACTACCACTACAGGGGTATTTTTAGGTGCTTGCTCGACAAACGCAGCGAAGTTGTCGTTATTAAGCGGCGCTGCATTTGGCATATGGCCGTTTGCAAAAGACTGCGGATCGCGAATATCTACAATAGTAACTTCACCTTCAAAGCTTGCTACGTCTTGCACGCTAATGTGTGAGAATGTTGTCATTATTGCCAGTCCAGAATAACTTTACCTGATTGCCCAGAGCCCATGGTATCAAACCCTTTTTGATAGTCATCAATAGAAAAGGTGTGGGTAATGATAGGCGATAAATCTAAGCCGCTTTGTAGCAAGCTTGCCATTTTATACCAGGTTTCAAACATTTCACGACCGTAAATACCTTTGATCACAAGGCCTTTGAATATCACTTGGTTCCAATCAATAGCAACGTCTTGCGGAGGAATACCCAGCATTGCTACTTTGCCGCCGTGGTTCATTTTGTTAAGCATACCGCGAAGTGCCACTGGCACACCCGACATTTCTAAACCAACGTCGAAACCCTCGGTCATTCCAAGCTCGTTCATGACGTCTTTTAGATCTTCTTTGCTAACGTCTACCGCACGTGTAGCACCCATTTTCTTAGCTAGTTCTAAACGGTATGGATTAATATCGGTTACAACCACGTGTCGGGCACCTACGTGCTTAGCCACCGCTGCAGCCATAATACCAATAGGGCCAGCGCCAGTAATAAGCACGTCTTCCCCCACTAAATCGAAACTTAGTGCTGTATGCACTGCGTTGCCAAACGGGTCGAAAATAGATGCTAATTCATCACTGATATTGTCGGGTATTTTAAAGGCGTTGAACGCAGGAATAACTAAATATTCAGCAAAAGCACCCGGACGGTTTACACCTACACCTTCTGTGTTACGGCACAAGTGAACACGACCCGCGCGACAGTTACGGCAATGTCCACAAGTAATATGACCTTCACCAGATACCCGATCGCCCACATTGAAGCCTTTCACTTCCTGGCCCATGCCAACTACTTCGCCTACATACTCGTGACCTACAACCATTGGCACAGGAATGGTTTTTTGTGACCATTCATCCCAGTTGTAAATGTGCATGTCGGTGCCGCAAATAGCGGTCTTGCGAATTTTTATTAGCAGGTCGTTATGCCCTACTTCCGGCTTTGGCGTATCTTGTAGCCAAATGCCTTTTTCGGCCTTGGCTTTTACCAACGACTTCATGAAATAACTCCCATTTCACGACCTACTTCAATGAATGCATCGATGGCTTTGTCAACGTGCTCAAGCGAGTGCCCTGCAGACATTTGCGTGCGGATACGTGCCTGACCTTTTGGAACCACTGGGTAAGAAAAGCCAATAACGTAAATGCCTTTCTCGAGTAGTTTATCTGCCATCTCGCTTGCTAAACGCGCATCACCTAACATCACAGGAATAATAGCGTGATCTTTACCCGCTAGTGTAAAGCCAGCCTCTTCCATACGGGTACGGAAGTGATTAGCGTTGCGCCAAAGCTGTGCACGTAACGCGTCACCGTCTTTCATCATTTCAAACACTTTAATTGACGCAGACACAATAGGTGGCGCAACTGAGTTTGAAAAAAGGTATGGACGAGAGCGCTGACGCAGCCATTCAACCACTTCTTTTTTACCTGACGTGTAACCGCCAGACGCGCCACCAAGTGCTTTACCCAGCGTACCAGTAATAATATCTACACGCCCCATTACACCACAATATTCGTGGCTTCCGCGGCCATTCTCGCCTAAGAATCCAGTAGCATGGCAGTCGTCTACCATTACCATGGCATCGTATTTGTCAGCTAGGTCGCAGATGGAGGCAAGGTCGGCAATAACACCGTCCATTGAGAATACACCATCCGTTGCAATGATTTTGAAGCGGGCACCGTCTGCATTGGCTTGTTTAAGCTGCTCTTCTAGCGCAACCATGTCGTTATTGGCGTAGCGATAGCGCTTTGCCTTAGATAAGCGCACGCCGTCAATGATACTGGCATGGTTGAGCGCATCAGAAATAATGGCATCTTCCGGACCAAGCAGGGTTTCGAATAGACCACCGTTAGCGTCAAAGCACGATGGATACAAAATGGTGTCTTCAGTGCCAAGGAAATCACTGATTGATGACTCTAGCTCTTTGTGGATGTCTTGCGTGCCGCAGATGAAGCGCACTGATGCAACACCAAAGCCGTGGCTGTCTAAACCTTGTTTGGCTGCGTCAATTAAACTGTCGTTATTGGCTAAACCAAGATAGTTGTTTGCGCAAAAATTAATAACGTGGTCGCCATTAGACACACCAATATCTGCTTGTTGTTGAGACGTAATAACGCGCTCTTTTTTGTACAAACCATCTTGTTTAGTGGCTTCAATTTGCGATTGCAAATGCGTAATAAATGCCGCAGACATGCCATTCTCCGAGTGTAGGTATAAAAAGTGTATTTTAATAAAAGCGCATTGCAGGGTATACACCATTACGGTGTATTTAATGGGTTCATCGATTAATGCTGTAAATTATTCAGCACACTTAGGGGTTTCATGGTTGCTATAACCCAATTACGCCGACTCTTTCCAGACGCCCTGAGACACCTTATCGCAGAGTACATCCCAAATATTTACCTCTGGAATAGGACGACTAATAAGATACCCCTGACCAATATGACAGTCGAAATGACAAAGTAACTCGTACTGTTCAGTTGTTTCTATCCCTTCAGCAACCACCTGCATTCCCATATTACGTACCATTGAGATAGTAGAGTGCACGATGTTTCTGTCATCTGAACTGCTAGTGATATGTGCAACAAAAGAACGGTCTATCTTGATATAGTCGGCAGGCAACGATTTAAGATAACTCAACGATGAATAGCCCGTACCAAAATCGTCAATGGCGATAAGGCATCCCATATCACGAATATTTCGCATAATATCCATAGCGCGCTCTATATCAGACACCAATACGGTTTCGGTAAGTTCTAAACATATCTGATTAGGTGAGATGTCATTTTTTATAATTTGTTGTTGTAAAAACTCAGGCAAGCTTGGATCTAAGAATTGACCTGCGGACAGGTTAATCGCCATTTTTACATCGCCATAACCGCTGTTTTTAAGTTCACGAATTAAAGATGTTGACCTTGCGACTACCCAGTAATCGAGTTCAAGCATAAACGATGTGCTTTCAAGTAACGGTATGAAGTCTGCAGGTGAGATATGCCCTTTTGTGGGATGATGCCAACGAAGCAGTGCCTCAAAACCAATAAGTTTACCTGTATGCATGTGCACTTGAGGCTGTAACGCTAAACTAAATTGATTTTCGCGCATCGCTTCACGTGCCTCGGCCTCAAGTTCAACTTTCTGCATTACCTTAAGGTTCATAGTGGCATCGTAAACGCGGTATTCAGCACCTTTCTTCGCTTTCGCCTCATACATAGCAATATCGGCATGCCTTAGCAAATCGATTGGTGTAGCACGCGAGTGGCTGGTAATAGCAATACCAATACTAATAGACACATAAAACGTGATGCCATCTACGATGATAGGAGATTCAAATTCATCGATAAGCTTTTGAGCAACAATGTCCACCTGCTTTTTATTTTCAATATTCGATAGCAACACCACAAACTCATCGCCACCGAATCGAGATGCAATATCGGTTTCTCGAATAGGTTTTGATATTCGCATTGCGGCAGCTTTTAACAGCTTGTCCCCGACTTCGTGACCGTGGCTATCGTTTACTTTTTTAAAGTCATCTAAATCCATAAACATCAGCGCGACGAGCTTGTCATCCCGCATCGAGCCCGCTAATTGCTTTTCTATTTGGAAAGTAAGCATATTGCGGTTTGGAAGGCCGGTTAGCGTGTCGAACATCGCCATTTTTTCTAGTTTAGCGGTATTAATTGCCATTTGACCATCGAAGCTTTCGAGCTGTCGCGCTAAATTATTGGCCGCATCTTCAACCACATCTAGCTCGTCGGTGGCGTTAAATAATGGAGACTTTCGTTGCTTCGCCGCACTGGCGTAGAACTCGCTGAACTTATGCTCTGCCAACATCGGCAAACGCTCGCTGACGTTTAATAATCGTGTTCGGTATTGGTTTAAAAACAAATACAGAAGCAACGAAAACACAACAAACAGAACGACGGCAGATGAAATTACGATGTACTGATACTGCTTGTTTTGCGCAACCATTGTAGAAATGTCCTGCACAATGAGCAGATAAGGTGTATCGCCTTCTGTATTATTAAATGGCAACAAACTTACAAGAAGTTGTTGTTCGCCAAGCTTCGCATTTACGCCTCTAATGACTAAATCATCAATACGCCAATTTTGGGGAAGTTCATTGAACAAATCTTCCATGTAAGCACGATTAGCCGCAGAAAGCTGACTTGCAATAGAAAGCTCGAAACGTCCCAACGACGTTTCTCTAGGCTGCACCACTGCAACCTTATGCACATCAGTTGCTCGGCTAAATAACGATAATAGCTCGCGCATTGAGGTGGATACCACGATAACGGGTACCACTTCGTCAGCAGACATAACAGGAATAGAAATGTAATGAGTACAAATAGAGTCACATGCCATAACAGAGCGACTATCAAATGTTACGCGCGTAACATTGACAAGCTTTGTAACGGTACTATCGGGCTGTGATGACGTTATATTGCGTAGACCGTTTTCATCGAACAAATAGAGTTTATCGACTTGAAAATTAAGCGCTAAGTATTCACTAAGCCCATTTAATGTTTCTTGTAGTGAATTAAGATCGTTTAGCTGTGTAGATGTACTGTGACTGACAACGTCAATCAGCGTAATCATTCGATTGTGCAATATTTCTTGGAAAAGTTGCACTCGACGCTGATTGTTTACCTGACTTTCTTTTTGTTGCAGTAATAGCCTTGCTTCCGACTCTTTAATCAGTACAGCAGAGATAACTACACTAACAGTAAGCACCATCGCCAACAGAAGAACGATAGTTTTAGTGGTAAATGAAACCCTTACCTTCATAAGGGCGCCCCTAGAACTTATACATCAATTGTAAAGACCACATTTCCCACCTTTTATCAGCGTGAGACGCGACGTTGTTGTTTAGCAAACTTACTACTCGCGTTGCACCCTCAACCCAGTGATATTCGCCTTGCAAACGCCATTTTGGCGCAATATCCCAGCGCGCCCCTAGCGTTACAGTGTCTTGATAACCAAAGTAAGCGGGGATAGTACCGCCAGACATAGCTTCTAGCTTTTTGCCGTCTGGATCAGACTCGTCGCTCACATAAGTATCGTAACCAATTAGGCCGCTAAACTCGCTGTTAAAGATGTATCGAACTTGTACAAAACCACCTTCGCCACGAGTCTTCCTTGCGAAGTTAGGCGCGAACAACCCTTCGTTATCTTGTGTTTCCCGCAAAAGCTCACTTGAGATTTCCCAATTTTCAGCAAAGTACTGGGCGGTAAGCATAATACGCTCGACGTTAGAGTTACCTGCTAGACGATTATCTTGCTGAGCCGGGGAATAGGTAAAATCGGAGTTCAGCCAGCTTGCGCCAAGCTTCCACTTCATACTGGACGGCTGCCAGAACACGCTTGCTTGGTGAACAAACTCTTGCTTTATTTTGCCTCTCGCTTCATTACCCAACAAAAAATCGCGCTGAGAGTCGTTAATAGCAGAGCGTCCGTAACTCCAATTTACTTCCCAAATATTGTTTGTTGAGAAGTGAGAAAAACTGGTTTGAATACCGTTACTGCCTAACGCCACATCTCGAAAACCATCAAAATACACTGATTGAGGAAGTACAGATGTATATCGAGTTTGAGGAACGTCGCGAGTCACAGAATAAAGCCAATGGCGATTTTTATAGCGACCGATATGCACTTGCGCTTTCCAACCAAATGCCAGCTCTGGAATTTTCCAATCAATAAAGAGGTAATCTAAACGCGTACCTTGCTCGAAGCGATTACCGCCGTCTAAGTAGTTAACTTGCCCGGCAATAGAAATGTTTTCAGCCAGACGATAGTATCCATTCAAGCCAATTTCAGTAAGTTCAGCGGTAACAGCATCGTTGTCGGTAATGAAAGAGCTGCCTTGCGACTGTGTAATGCCTTGCGATACATAACCATGCCAAGAGAAGTCTGATTGGGCGGCATTTACAGCCCCGCTAAGCATGCACAACGCGATTGTTATTTTTGTTCTCATGATTCATTTACCTCTACGCGTCGCAGCTTCACAATTTCATCGCTACCTATATAACCAATGGCACCTTTTGTGCCCTCAAGCGCCTCTACTAATTCTTCGTAGGAAGATACGCGTATTGGTGTAACACCTTGACCGGAATAAGTTATTTGGTCCCAGAGGCGAGATAATTGATATGGGAACATTTGTAGAATTTCACGACAGAACTGTTTATGCAGTTCGTCATTATCTTGCAGTACAAATACTGTAATTTTGGTGCCATCGCTCCAATATTGGCGATGGCCGGTAAAAATTTGTCGAAGTTCTGTACGATTAAGCGCAGAAAGCATTACGCTTTCATTTACCATGACGTTAAGGTCTGACGCATTTGCTTTAGGCACGCAGAAGGCGAGTGCTGCTAGTAAAAGCAGAACTTTAAGAAAAGTGGCGTATTCAAACCCAGTAGCCAGCCATCGCAAAGCGGGCTTATTCATTTAGTAACGACTCCCTGTTTTCTCGGAGGAACACTGCACAGTGTTAAGTGTAGATAAAAGTTAGAGGTTTTACCTTACCGAGAAGTAAATTAACGTACAAATTTAATCACAGTACGTTTTTTCGACATCATGGAAATTTTTTCCACTCCGTAGTTTCGTTTTTTAGCAACTTGGTAAATTAGCTTCGCGGATTAGGCTACAGAATTCTTATATAACAGCGGTAGAAAATGCTATTTCAGCAGCTGTAGTTTTTTGACCCAACACGTCAAACATTATACAAAATATCATGGCAAGCCTCTGTTTTTGGTTATATTTAGTAATACTTCTGTATTGCAGCAGCGACCCACTTTTTTATGTTTAGCAGGCGCCTGATGAAATAATGACATGCTTAACAAGTTGCTGCCTTTTCTAGAACCTAACTTTTCTAACAGCTATGCCTTTTACAGCGACTAATCAAAAATAATTAACACCACAGAGAGGCGCATCGTGAACATCGATCAGTACCAATAAGTGAGCTAAGCAAATCTTTTTTATACTAGCGCTCTGTGTTTGCTGAAAAACTAAAATAAATCATTAGAATGTGAAATTTACTCTACGTTGTGGGCAACATGGCGACAATACGACGAGACATCGGTGCTGGGCATCATTTTATTTTCGACGACACTGTGGTTGATAACCCAAACGAGGATTTGTTCGATCCCAATTTATGGCAAGCGCAGAACAAAGTAACGGGTAAAGCCAAAGGCCGCGGTACCACCCTTTTTATCACGCACGAAACGCATCAATGGGTATTACGCCACTTCAATCGAGGCGGGTTGATAGGCAAACTGCTTAGCGACCAATACTTTTTTACTGGCGTAGAAAAGTCTAGGCCATTTAAAGAGTTTCGTTTACTTGAATATATGCGTGAAAAAGGCCTTCGTGTACCTGAACCAGTTGCAGCTAGAATCCATCGTAGAGGTGCAATCTATAGAGGCGACCTCATTACAAAAGCGATTCCCAATAGCCGCGATCTGCATCATATTTTATGTGAGTCTGCCTTGTCAGCAGACGATTGGCGACATATAGGCAAAGCGTTGTCGAAAATGCATAAATGTCAGGTGCACCATCACGACGCCAATATTCGCAATATTATGATGGACGACAAACGCAATATATGGCTGATCGACTTTGATAGATGTGAGAAGCGCACAGGTGAAAGCTGGAAACAGAGCAATGTCGATCGTTTACTAAGATCGCTTCATAAAGAAAAGACCAAAAACACTATTTTTCACTGGAGTGACGAGGACTGGAAATATTGCCTTGAGGGCTACAATGGCGAATAAGCTGACTAGCCTTCATTTGGCCTTGATTTAGCCGTCATTGGTATATTATGCCAGTGTGTTACATTACATGCTGTTGAATCAAAAACAGCGTCATAACCAAAAGATACAACCCTATGCATACACGAGCACTTTATCCTGGTACTTTCGATCCTATTACAAATGGTCATGCAGACCTAATCGAACGCGCCTCACAGCTTTTTTCTCACGTTATAGTGGCCATTGCTTCTAACCCCAGCAAGAAGCCGTTATTTACGTTAGAAGAGCGGGTTGAAATGATTAAGCAGGTAACAGCCGACTTACCTAATGTAGAAGTAGTGGGTTTTACGGGCTTGCTAGCCGACTTTGCTGACCAACAAAACGCGACCATTCTCATTCGCGGCTTACGCGCAGTGTCAGATTTTGAATATGAATTTCAGCTAGCCAATATGAATAGGCGCTTAAATCCTAAATTAGAAAGCGTGTTTTTAACACCAGCTGAAGAAAACTCTTTTATATCTTCCACGCTGGTTAAAGAAGTGGCGCTTCATAGAGGCGCGGTTAGCGGGTTTTGCCACCCTGTGGTGGAGCAAGCCCTACAAAATAGGCTTAATGAGAAGAGATAGGCTACACGAAAAGGTATAGCCAATAAGCACAAATAAGTTATCGCTGGCAGTGAGTGCAGAAAAACGTGTTTCGCTGCCCGATAACCTTACTTTGAATTTCTTTTTCACATACCTCGCAAGGCTCACCTGCTCTACCATATACATTTAAATGCTGTGCAAAATACCCTGGCTTGCCGTCAGTTTGCGCAAAGTCTTTTAACGTAGTACCACCCTGCTCAATGGCTTTAGCCAATACTTGTTTTATTCTTGCAGTTAGCGCTTTGTAGCGTGCTGCACTGATATTTCCTGCTTGACGACGCGGATCGATACCAGCCAAAAACAATGCTTCGTTAGCGTAAATGTTGCCTACTCCCACTACAATAGCATTGTCCATGATGAAATTCTTAACGGGGCTTTTACGGTTTCGAGAAAGCGTGAATAAGCGTTTGTCGTCAAATGCATCAGTTAATGGTTCAGGACCAAGGTTCTGCATAAGTGGCAGGGCTTCATTTGGCGCTTGCCATAATACTGCACCAAAACGTCTTGGATCGTTAAAGCGCAGACATTTCCCTGTATCAAGCACAATATCAACGTGGTCGTGCTTTATCACTGGCGTGTTTGCATCAATAACTCTTAGCTTGCCAGACATACCTAAATGCATCACCAGGGTACCCACTGAGGTTTCAATAAGCAGATACTTAGCGCGGCGTTTTACTGCGATGACCTTGTGGCCTTGCGCGGTAGCCACTTCATCAGGAATAGGCCATCGCATACGGCGTTCGCGCACTATGATTCGCTCGATGGTGTTGCCAATTAAATGCGGTGATACCCCTAGACGGCTTACTTCAACTTCTGGTAACTCGGGCATTTATGTGTTCCACGGTAATAAATTTTCTAGCTTCGCATTCGACAGCGTGTACCAATTATTGTCGACATTTACTACTGTCATAGTAGCACTTGGATAAAAGGCATAAACCAACCCATTGGTGTTGCCCGCAACCCATACCACAACAATAAGCGGCTGTTGCGATACCACATCTTCTGGTACTTCATTGGTAGGCACCAGTATAGCGCGCTGCCATTCAGAAAATTGTCTGTCTGGTGTAATACCCAGTACCTTGTTGTTGCTTCGCTGTCGCCATTGCTGACCTGTGCGCTCGAGTGCATTGCCATCATGCTCTATTTTCAACACATAGGCATCTTGGGGCAGCAGCATTCTTTGAGCCGGTGCTTCAGGAGAAGATGTGAAGCTCTCAAGGTTAAAGAGCGCGATCATGATCAACATTGCAATGATCACGACATTATTCATGGCTCGTTGTGAAAGTCTCGCCACATTTTAGCCTTAAGGATTATTAACTGATGCCACTATCATAAAGGCTGGTGTAGGCAGATGCTAACGCTTATTTGGCCACCAGCATGGTTTTAAGCGCGAAGCAGCAATAATTCTACACAATGCATATAACGCAAAAAACCCGGCAAAGGCCGGGTTTTCGTGGAGACAAAAGCAAGTGCTCTTTCTAAAAGGGCTTTACTTGATTTTTGCCTCTTTGAACATAACGTGCTTACGCACAACAGGATCAAACTTTTTGATCTCCATTTTGCCAGGCATGTTACGCTTGTTCTTATCAGTAGTGTAGAAGAAACCTGTACCTGCTGAAGAAACTAGTTTAATTTTATCACGCATTGTCGGCTTCCTTAGATTTTCTCACCACGGGCACGGATATCAGTAAGTACTGAATCAATACCTTTCTTATCGATGATACGCATGCCTTTAGCAGACAAACGTAGTTTTACAAAACGGCTTTCGCTCTCAACCCAAAAACGGTGTGTTTGAAGGTTTGGTAAAAAGCGACGACGAGTCGCATTTCGTGCGTGTGAACGGTTATTACCAACCGTTGGACGCTTACCTGTTACTTGGCATACTCTTGACATTGTATTTGTCTCCAGAACAACGATAACTGTCGCGTCAGATAATCCCAAGCGCTCAAACAGTCGTTGGGTCAAATGACGTATTACTATAAATTAGAGGGCGCATTTTATACAGCAAAGGCAGGATCATTTCAATAAGAAACTACAAAAAGGTTACTTTTTAGCTGTTTTATGCTCAAAAAATTAGCACGCTCACCATTTCGCGACATTATATACGTAAGCGCGCTTAGTTTTTAGCTTTGAATGCAAAAATATTAAACATACTCAGGCCAAGGTCGTTATAGTGATAATAGTAGAAATAATTGCTGCATTTTAAAGACAGAAATTGGGTGGAGAGAGCTTTGCGCCGCATAATAACTTTTGGCACTTTTGATGTGCTACATGTTGGTCACATTAAAATACTACAGCGAGCGAAGGATATGGGCGATCATCTTACCGTTGGCCTTTCATCAGATGCTTTAAGCATTGCCAAAAAAGGGCGTGCGCCCGTTTACCCTTTTACAAGCCGTCAAACCATACTTAAGGCGCTTCGTTTTGTAGACACCGTATTCATGGAAGAGTCGCTAGAGAAAAAGCGAGAATATATTATTCAGCACAAAGCAGATGCGCTTGTTATGGGAAATGATTGGGAAGGAAAATTTGACGAGTTTGAAGATATTTGTGACGTGATTTATTTGCCACGTACTCCCTCTATTTCTACCACTGAAATTATTGAAATAATTAAAGAAACCGATTTGTAACTCTTAGATATTGTCAGTTTAAGAAGCACAGTAATACTCAAAAAAAGGGCACAAAAAAAGGAGCGGTAGCTCCTTTTTTATTGAAGAAAGTGTTAGTCGTAGAAAGGCGACCTTACTTCTGTCATGTCTATCAGTCGTGTAGGACGGGTTAACATTTGCCCGCCATCGCGTCCAATTGGGATCCATGGAATAAAGCCCCTTCCTTTCGAAGGCTTTAATAGGAAAAGATCAGTTGGTATAGAGATATAAAATCCTTTTGTAAAACTACCCTCGCCGTAATCCTCTGCTGAGACATCAGTAAATGCAGCAAATGCCCCCACAATGATGCCGCTATCAAAGCGTTTAGCAAAATCGATATTTACGCCTTTGTCTTTAGCAAGAAATTGCCCCGCGCTTACACTTAATTGCGAACCTTCTAAAAACTCTGGCTTGTAATAAACACTTACGTGACCTGTAATGGCATCGTAATCTTCTAATCGTAGCTGATTGTTCGGATCGCGTTGTTTAACGTAATTCAAGTCAATTCCGTATGCTAAATTACTGTCGACAGGACGATATAGAATTTCACCACCAATACCTGCAAACATAGTTTCAAGATAACCCGCATAAGCTTGCCCAAACACATTTTCAGAAATGTTGTCTTTATAATGGGCAAAGCCTGTGTCAATCCATACGTCATTATTAACGTATTCTCTAACACGAGTTCTTACTCTTGGTAGCACAACGTCTTCAGCATCAACCAAGAAATTGAACTTATCGAAGTTATCCAACACGGTAACTCTTGCGCTTCCCATTACGGAAAACTTACTGTTGAACGCATAGCCGCTATTTAACAGTAAACCTGTTTGGTAAAGATAAAATTCTTCAGGATTACCAAAAGTCTGAACCCAGAAAAAATCGGTGCTGTAGAAGAACCCGTTTGTGTTTTCAGGGTCATAGGCGTCAATGACCTCTTTAGAAGGCGATGTTCTATGATAAGTCTGCTTTATATCTGACTCTACTGACTCATAACGCGCAGCAGCAATAAATGCTTCAGCATCAATTTGCGTATCGACTAAAGGTCGTCCTCCGCGATTATCAACGATATGATAAGTCTCAATTGAGTCCGGTAACTCTGAGGCTGCAACTCTTCCTATGCGTTCTATGGCCTCATCTTGGTTGCGGTATTTCGTTTGTGTGCCATAAAAAATAGCTTTATCTTCTTCAAGATTTGCATCGTGCAAAACAAAGCCACCGTCACGATATAAATCATTATATAAACGGGATTTATTGACTTCTTCAACAGATGAAGGCACACGCCTTCTCATTAAGTCTCTCGGCTCCTCATCGAACTTTGCTTGAGAAGCAGTATGCATATTAAAGCGATAAGTAAGACCAAAACCTATGGTGTTACCACGCTGATAGTTTAGTGAGAGGTCAATGTCTTTATAACGATAAACAGCGCCAATGTTCCAACGGGAGTCTTGTTGTAATTCACCCGCTCTGTCATTAACGTAGTTGTTGCCTTCGTACTCTAACTTTAGTGTAAGTGGCTCCCACGGCGTTTGATATTCAATACCACCGAATACCGCCATTGGCCCTTTAAAGAACTGATCGTAGTCTACTTTTCCACCACGACCGGAAAAACCACTTGGACGTTCGCAGAAGCTATCTTTTATCTCACAGAATGGACTTGTAAAATCGTCGTGGGTTCCTAAATACCCCCAACCTAGCCCTAAATGAAAATCAAACGGCCCTACTGATTTACTCGCATTTATATACTCACTTTCAAAGAAACCTGTACCGCCGAAATCTCTAAACCCAACGCTGATATCTGGAAGATAATAACTTTCTTCCCATAGTCTAAATTTTACGTCCAAACCTTTGTCTTTGAGGGTTTGATCACCACTAAACGATTCGGATTGGCTGTAAAGCCTTGTACGAACATCAGTATATCTTGCTGTTGCCTCCATCCATTCGAACAGCTGAATGTTTACAGACCAGAAGCGATACTCGCCATTATCGGTGTAATTAATAGCCATGCCACCTTCGTCACGCATGCGCGCTGTGGGTGTTTGAATAAGACCGTTTCCACCTTGAACCATTTGTGATGGCTTTACATTAACTAACGAAGACGCTTCCGAGTAACTGGTAGCTGAAATTACGCTACCAATAGCAAGCGCGAGTATCTTTTTTTTATTTTTTCTTTGCGCATTAATCATGGTAGAAGCCTATTTACTGCAAGCGCTGCAACACGCTCATTGAGCTTTTCTATTCTATCGCTGAAAAGCTCTGAAGTGATGGGAACGTATACCTGACTTCCAGGCATGAGTTGAGATGCATCTAAATTCCAGTAAGCAACCCCACGCTTTTCTATATTTCCCGTTGGGTCGATTACATAGACGAAGCTTTGATCGGCATGAATGTGAGTCTTTACATCTTCAACCATCTTATAAACAGGCGTCCCGCTCTGATGTTTATAAGTACCAGGCCTCCTAATAGCACCCAAAAAATGAATGACTTCGGGACGACGTTTAAGCTGTATTGAATAGTCACCAAATTGAAACATGGGATTATCTGTAAAAAAGAGGCGGGCCTTATCATAAGAAACTGGCATAGGAATTCGAGTCGCCAACTTCCAAGAAGATACTTGTCGATACAAATGCCCAAGTGCAGAATATTTGTCAGAGTGTCGTTCAATAAGAGGAAGCAGTGCACTAATTTCAGCTTTTATTGCTTCTCTTTCCTGTTCTGCGGCAACTGCATTCAAATTGTAAACAGCGGATGCAGGCCAATACCAATCGTCTTGATTAGCAACTATAGACAGTACACTAGCAAGACGCACTGGTCTCTCAAATTTATATGTCTGTTGATTAAGTGTTACGTTTAGTACGTCGTACTCTTTAGAAAAAACTGATGCAGAAGACAAACATAAGAAAGCTATAAGGCTATAAAAAACTTGCTTCATTTAGCAGCTCCTTGCTTATCCATTTCTCGTACAATACGGCTCAAATAAACCATGACGTATTCATCGCCTTTTGGGCTAAATTTTTGCTTTGAAGCCATTAGCTCTTTTGTAGCCTGATGGAAATAATAAGTATTTTCCCAATGCAAGTCTAAGTTGATAAAAGGTGAGTGAGCGGGAAACGAAACTGATTCAACAACTTTTATTAAAGGTACCTGAAATCCTATGTACTCCCTTGTTATTTCGCCCTCAACCTTCCATGAAGATTCTACCGTTAAGCCATAGCCAACGTCTTCAACATCTACTTTTCTCTCCCAGCGCTGTGAAGAAAATGGATCATTAGCTAAAGGGTTATTATTAAGATCTCCAGTGAAATAGAGGTCGGCTTTAAGACCGTCGGTATGTGTGATTAACCCATGGTGCATCGTCAATACAGCGTTATCACCCGACACCCATTTGTGTTTATTGTCTTCGATGTAAGCGAGTGCTAGCGCAGCTGAGTCACGAACACCAGCTTTAATTTCAATAAGATCTGCTTTGCTATTTTTAATTTCATCAACAGTAAGATTTATTGAGCGGTCTTCTAAAGCAAGGAGTAGAGTATTGTAGTAAGCGTTTGTGGTATTAGAACAGCCAAAAGAGAACAGAAGAGCTGCAATCCCTGCAAGGGTCGTACGAATATGTAGTTTCATTAAAACAGTGCCAGTAACATCAAACGTAAAAAGAAATATTTATTACAATAAAAAAGCCGCTAATAATAGCGGCTTTCCGAATTTCTAACGTTTTTACTATAGCGTAGGTGCGTAAGTAAAAGTTACTGGAACTGTAACCGTAGTAGTTGCTGTACCTGTACCCGTTACCGTTACAGTAGTTGTAGTACCAACACAAACGCCATCAACCAAAGGATCGGTACCTTCACAAGTTGGCTCTGGATCTGGACCTGGGCCAGGACCTGGACCTTCGGTAGGATCGTCTGAATTGTTGTTTGCAATAATTCCAGCTGCAACACCAGCAGCGACAGCACCTAGTACAACAGTCTGTGTGGCAATACCACCGATAGTTGAACCTGATGCAGCAGTATTACCTGTCTCTTCTTGCGCGTTAGCGCCAGACGCCAAAGCCGCCGCAGCAACTAAAGCAATAATTGACTTTTTCATAACAGTCCTTTTAAAAAAATAACCCACTAACTTCCATTCTAATTCATTTTTCCAGTCTTGACTACAAATCACTCAAAAAAATCAATTAGACTTTATTATCGTATCAAGCCTCGTTGCGCAAATGAAACAGTTTCTTTGTCACCAACAACAAAATGATCTAGCACTGGTACATCGATCGCTTTCATGGCCGTTGCGATCTCTCGCGTTAACCGAATATCAGCATCGCTTGGTTCTGCTACG
This sequence comes from Alteromonas sp. MTD1, assembly GCF_042848195.1. Classification (NCBI taxonomy): domain Bacteria; kingdom Pseudomonadati; phylum Pseudomonadota; class Gammaproteobacteria; order Alteromonadales; family Alteromonadaceae; genus Alteromonas; species Alteromonas sp. MTD1. Next base: position 12,765 of record NZ_BTGG01000006.1, on the reverse strand, counting down.
CCTGAAGGATGATTATGGACCAAGATAACGGCTGCCGCATTGTCGATAATTACCTGCTTGATCAGCTCTCTCGGGTACACAGCAGCGCTATTTATGGTGCCTGTAAACATTACACGAAATGCAATAAGTTGATGCTGACTGTCGAGCATTAGCATACAAAATTGCTCCTGTTCACAATCACGTAGCTTAGCTTGCAAAAATCGCTTGGTGTCATCGACATTGTGAAAAGCATCTTGTCGTGAAAGTTGAATCTCTAAATTACGCCTAAATACCTCGAAACCAGCTTGTAACTGTGCATATCTGCATGGCCCAACGCCATTAATCAGCGCATACTCACTTTGCGATGCGGTAACTACGCCGCGCAAACATCCTAATTTATTCAGTATGTCGTGCGCGAGTGCAACAGCCGAACGCCCTTTCGTTCCCTTTCCTAGAATCACAGCAATAAGCTCTGCATCGCTTAAACTGTTCGCTCCATGTTTAAGCAATTTTTCTCGCGGCCGTTCGCTTTCAGGCCATACTTTAATTGACATTAACTACTCTCTTATCTTGCCCCTTTGTCACTTTATAAAGAAATTAGTGCACGTCATCGACTGTCTTTATGGCGGGTTTGCAGAACAAGACTTATAACCGCTTATATAAAGTACACGTTTTATTGCTTCCTAGTACCTTTGTGCTGCTACCCGATTTATGAACTGCATGGTAGGCTTACGGTAATTTGAAATGTGTGTGTGAACTATGTCGATAGCTAATAAAAATGTTTTATTAGGCGTTACCGGTGGTATTGCTGCCTATAAAGCACCTGATCTGGTAAGAAAACTCACTGCCCTTGGCGCCAATGTGCGCGTAGTGCTTACCGACTCAGCTGCTGAGTTTGTGAGCCCGTTGTCATTGCAAGCGGTATCGGGTAACCCCGTACATCAGCATTTACTCGATCCTGCAGCAGAAGCTGCAATGGGTCATATTGAATTGGCAAAATGGGCAGACATTTTGTTAATTGCACCGGCTACAGCAAATACGCTTGCAAAACTGGCACATGGCATGGCTGATGACCTTCTAACCACCTTGTACCTTGCAACTACAGCAAAGATATTTATTGCCCCAGCAATGAATCAACAAATGTGGAAAGCGCATGCTACCACTAAAAATATCGATATTTTGCGCGAACATGGCGTTCATTTCATTGGGCCAGCAAGTGGAGAGCAAGCCTGCGGCGACGTAGGTGCTGGCAGAATGGAAGAGCCATTGGTCATTGCTGAATTCGTTAACGATACGTTTGTTGAATCAACAGAGCGCGTTGCGACACTTGGCTTATTACATGGGCTTAATATCACTATAACGGCAGGCCCTACAAGAGAACCGCTCGATCCGGTTCGATATATTTCAAACCATAGCTCTGGAAAGATGGGGTTTTCCATTGCAGAGGCTGCTGCACAAGCTGGTGCTAATGTCACACTTGTAGCGGGTCCGGTTGCGCTTTCTACGCCAACCCTATGTAGTAGAAAAGATGTAATAAGCGCCGACGATATGTTAGCTGCTTGCGAGGCATTAGTGCCTTCAACAGATATTTTTATCAGTACTGCTGCGGTAGCTGACTACAAGGCAACAACCATTGCTGATAATAAAATAAAGAAAACCGGCGATGAGTTAACACTTACTTTTATAAAAAACCCTGATATTCTAGCTACTGTGTCTGCTCGAAAAGACAGACCATTTTGCGTAGGTTTCGCTGCAGAAAGCCAAGATGTAGAGGCTTATGCGCGCGACAAGCTAGCTAAGAAAAACCTCGATATGATAGCGGCGAACGATATTACAGCTGAAGGTTTAGGGTTTAATAGCGATAAAAACGCGCTTCACGTTATTTGGCGTGACGGCGATGAAAAGCTACCAGCAACCAGTAAAGCAGAACTTGCAACACAGTTGCTTGCCATTGTTGCAAAACAATATTCAGCTACGCGGAAAAACTAACCGACACTGCATTGGTGTCGATAATAAAAATAATAAATAACAACATATTGGTTCAAGCCAACTTAACATGGAGTCCGAGTGTGTTTCACTCGGTCGCGGAGGAAATACTTTCGTCATGCCTGCAGTCAAAAAAACAAATCGCAGAGCTCAGATTCTGCAAGCACTTGCTGGAATGCTAGAAACCAGCCCAGGTCAACGTATTACTACGGCTAAACTTGCAGAAAAAGTGGGGGTATCTGAAGCCGCCCTTTATCGTCACTTTCCTAGCAAAGCACGTATGTTTGAGGGCTTGATTGAGTTTATCGAAGAAACTTTATTCACTCGTATAAACAAGATTGTGAATGAAGAAAAAGATTCTCTTACTCGCTGCCAACTCATTCTGCACCTTATTCTTGGCTTCGCAGAAAAGAACCCTGGCATTACACGTATATTGAATGGCGATGCGCTAATGGGCGAACAAGAGCGTTTGCGTGCACGTATAGCCAAGCTGTATGAGCGCCTTGAAACACAGCTAAAGCAGGTACTTCGAGAACGCAAGCTACGAGAAGGTAAAACGCTATCGGCCGATGAAGCAATTATCGCGAATATGCTTATTTGCTATACCGATGGACGTATTAACGGTTTTATTCGAAGCGGTTTTACGCGAAAACCCACTGAGCAGTTTAACGAACAGTGGAATGCATTTAAGCAAATGTTTATCTAATTAAAAAGGCGTCGATATGACGCCTTTTTTACTAAAGCTCAGTAACAACATAAGCTGTTATTTAGCAAATGTATTACCAAAGAAATCACCTTCATTCCACTTTGGCTTGTCTTCTTGGTTAGCTAGCGTCCAACCAATTTGTGCATTTACCTTAGTGAACGTTTCCGCAGCTTTCCAGTTAAATGGCTGGTTAATATCATCACTTGGTTTGTGGTAGTGCGTTGATAAAAACTGGCCAAACACTTTGCTGCCATCTACTTCCGGATCTTTCGACTTCAAACCAGGCACCATGAATACGGCAGGCACACCTTGCTTAACAAACGCATAGTGATCTGAGCGCGTAAATAGTGCTTGTTCAGGCCATGGGTCTGGGCTTAATTGAATGTCAGCGTTTGCTGCTGCTTTTTCTACCGACGCTTGAAGATCGCTATGATTTGCACCAAAGGCAATAACGTCAGCAAACTCATAGGTCAAAATTGGCATATCAAGGTTTACGTTAGCAACCATTGACGTTACTGGCACAGTGGGGTTACGTGCAAAATAATCTGCGCCCAATAGGCCTTTCTCTTCACCTGTTACCGATACAAACAGAATAGAGCGTTTCGGCTTTTCTTCCATTTCGCTAAACAAGCGCGCCGTTTCTAACATAACGGATGTACCCGATGCATTGTCCATTGCACCGTTATTTATGTTGTCTTTCTTCACGGTTTTAGCAAAACCAATATGGTCTGAATGCGCAGAGAATACAACGTACTCGTCTTTAAGCTTTGGATCAGAACCTTCAAGAATACCTACTACGTTAGGGCTAGTGATGGTGTCGTGCGTGCTTTTCTTGCTTATATCAACAACACCGTTTAGCGCGAAGCCTGTAGGTACTTTGTCGGCATTAAGCTGTGCATAAATTTCATCTAGGCTTTGCTTAGCACCGTTAAATAACTTACGTGCCGCGCCTTCGCTCAAGTATGCGCCGCCTTTTAGCTGCGCAAAGCTGTTTGCTGGCTCACCTTCATCATTTAGCCATGCCATACGTGGTGTGTGAATGTAGTTCAAGCGACTTTGATAAGGGCGCACTTTCTCGTTCTTAGGCGTAGTAATGGTAATCATTCCAATAGCGCCATTTTCTACTGCATACTTTTGCTTTTGGTATCCAGAAGCAAAGTGTGCCCCTTCTTCCGATGGAAAGTCACTTGGCTTGCCCGCTAAAGTCACAACAATTTTGCCCTTTACATCAAGGTCTTTGTAATCGTTATGCGACAGCTCATCTGCAACAATACCGTAACCCACAAATACCATTTCACCTTTTACGTGAGCATCGGTACTTAGTAAGCTTGGTCCTGCAAGGTACTCTTTAGGGTATTCAAAACTTGTCGTTTCGCCGTCTTGCGTGAAGGTAAATACTGGCGACTCTTGGATGAGATTAGCTTTTCTAAACGTAACATCTTGAATGTAGCCATTTGTGCCCGCTGGTTTCAGGCCATATTTGGCGAACTCAGTGGCAATATACAATGCCGCAATTTCGTGTCCTCTAGAGCCAGTATCACGACCCTCTAATAAGTCATCAGCTAAAAAGAATAGATGAGACTTGATACGCTGAGTATCAGGAGCAAAAGTATTGTCTGTCGCGGTATGGTCGTGTGCAATTGACGCTAAGCTCATAGCCGTCAATGCACTACCAATAAGGAGTTTTTTTATCATTGTGGTTCACCATTATATGTTTTAGATAACATAATAACGCAGCAGCTGGTGCTGTGGCTATTGTGTAGCGTAACGTTCAACACATGTTTCATGCCATTGCCCGTATTTTAGTGTCATTGTAAAATCCTAATTCCTATTACCACGTATGAAATGAGGCTATTAAGCCATCGTTTCCTATCATTATTAGTAAGAGTTAAGAGCAGCACATGTCACAAGACGACACCCTTTACAGAGTGCAATTTATTAGCAACGGCGAACGTTACGAACTGTATGTAAAAACCTTAATTCAAGGTGCATTGTTCGGCTTTGTTGAAATTGGCGAATTTGTATGGGACACCCACACTAGCGTAGTTGTAGATCCTAGCCATGAAAGGCTTAAATCTGAATTTTCAGACGTAACAAAAACTTACGTTCCAATGCACAATATTTTGCGCATTGACACAGTAAAGAAAAAAGGTTCTGCCAAAATTACTAAATTAGAAAATAAATCTGATAAAGTAGCTACATTCCCTAGTCCAATATATACACCAACGAAAGAGTAACCACCGATTTCCGGTAAAGGTTACCGGAGGACACTATGTATCGCTACGTTTTAGCAGCACTACTATTTATCGGCAGCGTTGGCCTATCTGCAAAGCCATATAATGATGAAAGCTTGTATCAGCTTCTAGATGATATTTGGCAGTACGAGCTTTCGGTGTCCCCTCTTCTTGCGTCACGACAGGGTCATAACGAATCGGTCCATTTACTTCCAGATATTTCGCCAGAGGGGCTCGCAAAGCAAAACACGCAGTGGCGCAGCTTTCAGAAAGCCCTTTCTAACTACAACGAAGAGAATTTGTCGACCCAGGCGTACATTGCTTTGTTAATGCAGCAGTATCGTTTAGCTAACTATGTCGATGAGTACACGTACCGCGCTTACCTAGTGCCAATTAATTCCGAATATGGTTTTCATGGCGCAATGGCTTCACTGCCGAATATGTCTACATTTAAACAAGTAGAAGACTACGACGCTTATATTAGTCGCCTAGATGCATTAACACCTTACTTTAATCAGCAGATAGCGTATATGCAGCAAGCGCTAGAAGAAGGCTATACACAACCCAAAGTCGTTATGCAGGGCTTCGAAGAATCGATTGCGGCTTATATTGTTGATGATGCTACCGAAAGCGGTTTTTATGCACCGTTTAAACGCTTTCCCGACTACTTCACTGAAGCAGAAATACAGCGATTAACACAGCAAGGTGTAAGCGCTATTGAAAACAGCGTGCTTCCTGCCTACCAGCGGTTTTATGATTTTATGGTAAAGCAGTACATTCCCAATGCGCGAAGCGATATAGCAGCAAACAATTGGCCAAATGGTGTGGCGTATTATGCTAATAGAGCCAAGCACTACACCACCACAGATATGACACCACAGGAAATACATCAGCTTGGTGTGTCTGAAGTAAAACGCATACGAAACGAAATGCAGCGCATTGTGGATGAACTTCAGTTTGATGGCGATATTAACGATTTCATCGCCTTTTTACGTGAAGACCCACAGTTTTACGCAACCAGTGCAGAAGAACTGCTAAAAGAGGCATCGTTTATCGCCAAAAAGATGGATGCAAAGCTGCCAGCACTGTTTGAATACCTTCCTAGAACACCTTATGGCGTTGCTCCAGTACCCGACAGTATTGCGCCAAAGTACACCACAGGCCGCTACATTCACCCAAGTCGTGACGACCAGCCTGGATATTACTGGGTAAATACATACGCGCTTGATAAGCGCCCTTTGTATGCTCTACCTGCATTAACATTGCACGAGGCCGTACCGGGTCATCACCTGCAAATTTCACTTGCCGCGGAGCTTGAAGGTTTACCAATGGTTCGCCGCAACACTTATATTTCAGCGTTCGGTGAAGGATGGGGTCTGTATTCTGAATTTTTAGGTATTGAAGCTGGCATTTACGAAGATCCTTACGACGACTTTGGTCGCCTAAGTTATGAAATGTGGCGAGCATGCCGTCTAGTCGTGGATACTGGTATGCACACCATGGGTTGGAGCCGTCAGCAGGCTGTTGACTATATGATGGAAAACACGGCGCTTTCTGAACACAACGTAAATACCGAAATTGACCGCTATATTTCATGGCCCGCACAAGCGCTATCTTACAAAATAGGCGAAATAAAAATTAAGGCGTTACGCGCCAAGGCTGAAGAAGCATTAGGCGAACAATTTGACGTGCGCAAGTTTCACCGTGCGGTATTAGAAAACGGCTCGGTACCACTCTTTATATTAGAGCAGCATATTAATAAATTTATAGAAGAACAAAAGGCTCAATAAGCATGGCTGTCGCATTCAGTGTTATTGGAATACTTATTTTAGCGTTAATTTATTTTGTGCTACGCGCACAGAACTTACAAAAAGAACTAGCGCTTTCACGTCATACTAACAAGCAAACCAACAGCAAGATTAATTACGCCTATCACAACTTGGTAATGGTGACAGACGCACTGGAAAAGAGCTTATCTTCACGTATTGAAAGTGCCTACAAAAGCCGTCTTATTAATCAAGAGCAGTACAACGCACTTAGCCCTCTGATGCGCAATTTTTCAACCATAGTAATGACATGTTGTGAAAAAGGCGACTCGCTGGAAGAGTCTTTAAATAAAGTACTAGCAAATGAAGATATTACCCTAGAGGTAATAAAAGAAGTTGTTAAAGCGCTACCTGGTAACATTCGTATGGCGTGGTCAAAAAACACAGCCGACGGTTTTATTGCTTTTTGTCAGGCAGTAACCGCATCGGTAACGGGTACCACTAAATCGAGCAAGGTAGAGCAGCCAGAGTCACAAGAGAAAAATAACGCTTAACTTGTCTTGTAAATTTACCTCATAGCTTTACCTCATAACTTTACTTTTTTATAAGCCCCGCTTTTTAGCGTGGCTTTTTTCTTTCTACTAAATTTAATCTTGTACCTTCTTAAGCTTTTCATAAAGTTAAAGCCAAATTGCCACTCTCTTGTCTTACTTAGCAGGGTTTTATCTTGAAAAGGAATATTGGCTCACTATAATACTGTATAAAAATACAGTTTATTTTGAATGCCATGACTGAAATATTATCAACATTAAGTAAGCACCCGCATATCTGGCGGGCGCGAGAGAAGAAAAACAGTGAAGCCAAATTTTCACTCGGCTTTGCTCGCCTTGATAGCGCACTTAATGGCGGAGTAGCTTCGTCGGGGTTAGTGCGTATTTCGTCATTAACAGGTGTTGGCGAGTTGTCTTTGTTTAAGCACGTATTGTGTAAGCATCGCACGCACAAAATGGTGGTGTTTATTAACCCACCAGGACAATTACAAGCGCCATGGTTAGCAAACTTAGGCTTAGATTTACAACAAGTGCTTGTTGTGAATACACCTGCCGATCAGGAATCACTGTGGGCAGCAGAGCAATGCTTGAAAAGTACAGCTTGTCACTGCGTAATATTGTGGAGTAACCGTGTTTGTACAAAAGCGGCCAGACGTTTACAAGTTGCCGCAACGCACAATGATGCGTTGTGTTTACTGTATACATTACCGCAATGCGCCAATGTAAATCATGAGCATGGCAGTATGTCCCATGCATTGCCCATTACACTCGAACTATCTTTGCAGGCACAGGCATCTACAGTAACAGCTGATGTACGTAAGCAGCGGCACGGATGGCCAACAAGTAACATAACAATTTCCCACAACTGGACCCCCGACAATCATGCGATTAAATGGGCTATGGAGCATAACAAGTTGGCGGGTCATGCATTACATTCTGTGAACTAGCTATGCTGTGGGCCTACCTTTATTACTATCAGTTAACGCTCGATCAGCATCAGCAAGCTATTACTCAACAGCTAGGTTCATCTGCTGATAAACCCGTTATTGTGTACTGTGAAAAAAATAATGGCATCAAACAGCTAAATGACGATGCTAGGAAAGCAGGCATAGAGGTAGGTCATGGACTAGCGCAAGCGGCAGCATTGTGCCCTAACGTAAATATTATTCCATTCAATGAGAGCACTGAAAGCGATCTATTAATACAGTTAGCGCATCGGCTGTATCCGCTGGCATCAGATATCGTACTAGATAGCCATAACGGTATGGCCATTAGGCTCGATAACTTAACGCACTATTACGGTGGTCATGCTGCGCTATGGAAAACATTAACGCGTGAATTAATGCATGCAAATACGTCTTATCAGTTTGCAACAGCGTGGTCGGTTGAAGCAGCAAAAGTACTAGCGACACATGGCGTTAATACATACTTCGAGCATCATGACGATATTAAGCGCGCGCTTGAAAGTTGCCACTTATCTAAAACGGCACTTGCTCCTAAAGTTATTGAAGCACTCGCAAGAGTAGGCATTACAAAAGTACACGACCTGCTGGCTATGCCAGTGCATGAATTAGGTCGTCGATTCGATAACAATACCATTACTTACTTAACGGCACTGCGCGGTGAAATCTTCCCAAAAGCATCGCTATTTAGACCACAAACCCATTTCGACAACTTTATACAGCTGCCTTTTGATATAGAAAATACACAGCATTTACACCCTTTTATTACTCAGCAGCTAGAACGCCTTTCACATTATCTACGCGCAAGAAATCTATATACCTCGGCGCTTACTTTCAGTATTCACTTTCGTGAAGCGCCCGTAATGGATATTGCCATACAAGCCGCAATGCCCCAAGCGTCTGCCCAAAGCTGGCTAACACTACTAACATTGAAAATAGAAAACGCAGTGCTGCCAGAGCCCGCCGTAGGACTTACCTTAAGCTGCAAATCATTTGAAGACATCGACAGTGATAACGGCGACTTTTTTAATCATCGCTTCAACGAGGTAGCACAAAAGCAACTTATTGGACGACTCAACGCAAAGCTAGGCGATAATAGTACCTATCAACCTGCTGCCGCAGACAGCCATCAATTTGATGGCATGACGGTGACACAACGCAATACGGCTAACCAACCTTATCAAAGCGATATAGTACCTACTTTTACTTTCACCCCACCAAAGCCTTTAACGCAGGCCACACAGGTTTGCTTTGGGCCCGTTAGGCTTAACAGCGAATGGTGGCACAATACCGACCACAAACGAGACTACTTTATTGCACAAACATCGCAGGGAGTACGCATGCTAATTTTTAAAGATGAAAATGCTGAATGGTGGGCGCAAGGTGTTTTTTGCTAACGCTACGTAAGTTATGAGAGCTGCAAATGCAATACAGTGAGCTTTTTTGTCAAAGCCATTACAGTTTTTTATGCGGTGCTTCATCACCTGCAGAGCTGGTTACCACAGCGTCCTTTTTAGGCTACGACGCTATAGCTATTACCGATGAGTGCTCAGTGGCAGGCGTAGTGCGTGCTTTCGATGAAATCACACGACAGCGCCTACCTATAAAACTTATTGTGGGTAGTTACTTTGTTTTTGATGAAGCTTTGAGTTTTATACTTTTGTGCCCCAATAAAAAGGCTTACAGCGAGCTTTGCCGTATTATCACCAACGCAAGACGTCGTTCAGAAAAAGGCGAGTATCAGTTAGCAGAATGGGATTTGCGTACCATTAAACACTGTAAACTAATATGGCTTCCCAATGGCAATGAGGAGAAAGATAAGCACTGGGGAGAGTGGCTACAAAACCACACCGCCATAGATGCCTACATTGGGGCTCAACGATTATTGGACGGACGGGATCACCATCGTTTCGCTCATTATAATCAGCTACAGGCCACCTATGCATTTCCGGTTATTGCGTGTACGGGTGTACTTATGCACCATGCCGACAGGCTGCCATTACAACATGTTTTACATGCCACACAGGCACATACTACTGTAGAACGCATTGGCAGAAATGCCATAAGTAATGCTGAGCGTAGTTTGCGAACATTGCCTAAAATACAAAAGCTATACCCTGAAAAGTGGGTAGCGAATACCAACACACTAGCCGCACAATTTTCTTTTTCATTAAGCGAGCTGAAATATCAATATCCAGCGGAGCTTGTGCCCGATGGCTACACGCCTACTTCGTATTTACGTGAGCGTGTTGAGGCCGGAATAAAAATACGCTTCCCAGAAGGCATTACACCAGATATACGTGCCATTATTGAGAAAGAACTCACGCTTATTGAAGAGCAAGAGTATGAATACTTTTTCTTAACCATTTACGACATTGTTCAATTTGCTAAGCGGCAGCATATTTTGTATCAGGGGCGAGGCTCTGCAGCCAACTCGGTCGTATGTTATTGCCTTGAAATTACCGCCGTCGATCCACGACAAATTAGCGTTCTGTTTGAGCGTTTTATTTCAAAAGAACGTAATGAGCCACCAGATATAGACGTTGACTTCGAACACCAACGACGTGAAGAGATTATTCAATATATTTACGAAAAGTATGGCAGAGAGCGCACAGCCATTGCTGCTACAGTTATTTGCTACCGCTTTAAATCAGCATTTAAAGATGTCGGAAAGGCGCTCGGTTTTAGTGAGTCTCAGCTCGACTTTATCGTAAAACAAATTAATCGCAGAGACAGCGTTATTCCGTGGAAATCTCAGCTAGCCAATTTGGGCCTTAATGCAGAAGACCCCAAAGTAACGCAGCTTATTACGTTAACCGAGGCGCTGTTAGGTACACCGCGGCATCTATCGCAACACGTTGGTGGTTTTGTTATTAGTGCAGGACCGCTTTACGATTTAGTGCCCATTGAAAATGCAGCCATGGAAGCACGAACCATTATTCAGTGGGACAAAGACGATATTGAAACACTGGGGTTATTGAAAGTAGATGTGTTGGCCTTGGGAATGCTAAGTGCAATTAGGCGTACTTTCGAGCTTATTAATAAACAATACCCTGTAGACGTCAGCATTCCTTTTATCACTAAACTAGGTGATGACGCACAAGTATTCGATATGATTTGTAAAGCCGATACAGTGGGCGTATTTCAAATAGAGTCTCGAGCTCAAATGTCAATGTTGCCAAGGCTTAAGCCCCGTGCCTATTACGACCTTGTTGTACAAATAGCCATAGTAAGACCTGGGCCAATTCAGGGTGATATGGTGCACCCCTACCTTATTCGTCGCCATGGCAATGAAACTATCACATACCCTTCAAAAGACGTTGAACGTGTTCTGGCCCGCACAATGGGCGTACCTATATTCCAAGAACAAGTTATACAGCTTGCTATGGTGGGCGCTGGGTTTAGTGGTGGTGAAGCCGATCAGCTAAGACGAGCAATGGCCAGTTGGAAGAAAGACGGACGTATTTTCGAGTTTAGAGACAAGCTTATTAAAGGGATGACCGATAGAGGTTACGACCCTACGTTTGCCCATAACCTATTCGAACAAATTAAAGGGTTTGCGGGCTATGGATTTCCGGAGTCACACTCTGCTTCTTTTGCTGTGCTTGCCTATGTGTCTTGTTGGCTTAAGCACTACTTCCCTGTCGAATTCTATGTTGCGCTACTAAATAGCTGGCCTATGGGCTTCTACTCACCTTCTCAACTAATGCAAGATGCAAAGCGCCATGGCATAACTGTACACGCGCCTTGTGTTAACCAATCAAGTGTTGAGCACACCATGGTTGTGAATGGTCAGCAAAAAGAAATTCAGCTGGGGTTATGCCTTATAAAAGGGCTAAGTGAGTCAGGTGCTTCTGTTGTTGTTACCTATCGCCCTACTCATGGTTATGTAGCCATGCATGAAATTCAACAGTTGGGCTTAACACGCAGCGACCTTCAGGCACTGGCTAGCGCTGATGCGCTTAAGAGTATAAGTGGCAATAGATACGAGACACGTTGGAAGATGATGGACACGCAGGGTTCATTACCGCTGTTTGAAGAGCATGAAGACTTACACAATGATGGCTTATCTAAACAACCCTCTGACGCAGACAACCTGTTAGAGGACTATGCTTCTACCGGTCTTTCTGTAAAAAATCATCCAATCGCACTGCTAAAGAAAAAGCATAAACTTAACAATATTAGCTGGTCGAATACTTTAAAGGGTAAAAAGAATAAATCGGTAGTTAAGGTACTTGGCGCTGTAACAGGCAGACAAGCCCCTGGTACCGCTGCGGGTGTTACTTTTCTAACTTTAGAAGATGATAGCGGAAATATGAATGTAGTTGTTTGGCAGGCCACAGCACGTGCTCAGCAGCAAACCTTTTTGAAAGCTAAATTACTGCAAGTGAACGGTATTATAGAGTGCTCAAAAGAAGGTGTGATTCATATTATTGCAGGGAAACTTATTGATCGTACCCCTTGGTTGGAAGACATCACACTTCCCTCTAGAGACTTTCATTAAATCAATAACGCTGATTTTTGAAACGAAGAAATTAGGACGCTAGAAAGCAAAAAACCCGCCGTAAGGCGGGTTTCTTT